>NZ_JBARXZ010000045.1:0-17698 GCF_049647605.1 Mycobacterium sp.
GAGATCCCGCCGACCAGCCAGCGGGGCCGCTCGCCCGGCGCGGCCGTGCAGACCATCGCGACCACGGCCGCCAGCAGCAGCCCGGTGGGTGTCAGCCCGGCCAGCGCCAGCCAGAAGGCCAGCCTGCACACAAGCCACGGCCACCCGGGTTCCCCGGCACGCAGTGCGAGCACGGTATGCGCCACCCACGGCAGCGCGCCGTAGCCCACCAGCAGGCTCCAGTGCCCCTGCAACAGGCGCTCGGCGACATAGGGATTCCACAGCGCCAGGGTTGCGGCGACAAATTGTCCGGCCAGCCCGGCCTGTGGGAGTACCGATGACACCAGGCGTGCCGCGCCCCATCCGGCCGCCCACAACCCGGTGAGCAGCAGGGCCTTCACCACGACGCCGCCGTCGATCAGCGACGAAGCCAGCGCCAGGGCAAAATCCTGCGGCAACGCCCGCGGCGCGGCTTCGGACAGCCCGAGAGCGGCATCGGACAGGAACGAGCGGGGGGTCGAGACCGCGTCGCGAAGCAGCAGATAGCCAGATCCCAGCAGCGGCGCCGTGATCAGCAGGCTCAGTACCAGGGCATACCCCGGAACAGCAGCCCGGCTGACGGCCCCCCGAGTGACGACGACCCGCCTAACGACGGTCGGGCGGACCTGGATCGGGGTGCAGGTCTGGTCGTTGTGCCGGCAGCTTTTCGGTCTCGGCTTCGGCGGCAGGCATCGGTCCGGTGTCCTCGGCACGGCGGCCGCCGAGCCCGGAGAAGAATCCGCCGTCGGCCGCGTCACCGGAATCGAGGAGCGCCGCCTCGGCGCGCAGGCTGAACGAACCCAGCAGGGCGCCGCCGACCAGGGCGATCAGCCCGGCCGCCGTGAAGGTGATGGGCAGTACCCGCGACCACAGACCGATCCGGTCCCGTTCATCGCGGGCCGCGGCGACCTGCGATTCGACGGTCTCCTCGGTGGAGGTCACCGTGAAATCGGCGAACGTCACCTCGGGCCGCAGCTCGTCGCGGGAGTAGTAGTGGTTGGCGTGTTCCTCGGCCTTGACGATGGTGCCGGACACCGGGTCCACCCAGAAGGTGCGCTGGGCGGCGTAGTAGCGGACCATCGTGATCGGCTCTTCCGGATCGCCCTCCAGGCCCCACAGCTCGGCGCGGGCGGTGACCTCGCCGTCCTCGTCGTTGTCGTAGAGCGAGGCGTACCGCAGCGGTTCCACCAGGTTGCCGTCGGCGTCGTAGCCGACGTTCTGGGTGAAGCGGTAGGTCGTCAACCCGTTGACGTCTTCTTCGCCCTCGTAGTTGGCGTCGAATGCGCGCTGGGCGATCGGATCGAAGTACGGGTAGGTCTTCTTCTCCGTGTTGAACGGGAAGCGGTAGGACAGCCCGTCGTGGGGGAGCGCAACGTTGGTGGGCGGTTTGGTGTCCTCGATGGTGCGTGGCTTCTGGATGGAACCACCCGGATGGGTGTCATCGGACACCGCCATCGCAGTGTCGCGGTTCAGCGTCACCGTGTCGACCATCGCCAGCAGCAGTCCGTTGTCCTGCTGCTTGTCGGCGCGCCGGACCGTGGTGCCGACCTGGAGGGTCACCACATCGGCGTTGGACGGCGATTCGACGGACACCTGCTGCTGCGACACCACGGGTACATCCCGGTCGACGACAAACCGTTCGCCGAGCAGGGACGCGGGATCCAGGGCTGTGCCGGTGCCGTCGCTGACCAGCGAGGCGTCGATGGTCAGCGGAATCCGCTCGATCTTGCCTGCGGTGTACGTGGACAGCAGCAGGGCGGCGATCAGCAGGGCTGCACCGAGACCCAAGATGCCGCACGCAGCGATACGCAACATGACTGCTCGGTTCACGTTGTGCGTACCTCCCTTTCATTGCACCGCGGCTTGAGAAAACCCAGTTGACCCTAACAGCAGACACCACGTCGGCGGTCCAACGCAGATCGGTTCACCGGGCGGGTACCCGATCCTGCGCCGAGATCAGACCTGCACACTGGACTGGATGGTTGATCACGGAGTAGGCGGCACACGGAGCTTTCTGCCCGCAGTCGAGGGTATGCGAGCCTGCGCTGCCATCGGTGTTGTTGTCACCCACGTCGCATTCCAGACCGGGCACACCACCGGTGTCGACGGCCGGCTGCTGGGCAGGTTCGACCTGGCGGTGGCCCTGTTCTTCGCCCTGTCGGGATTCCTGTTGTGGCGCGGTCACGCCGCCGCGGTGCGTGGGCTGCGGCACACCCCGCCGACCGGCCACTATCTGCGGTCGCGCCTCGTGCGGATCATGCCCGGCTATCTGGTGGCCGTCGTGGTGATCCTGCTGCTGATGCCGGACGCCATGGGCGCCAGTTTCACGGTCTGGTGGGCCAACCTCACGCTCACTCAGATCTATGTGCCGCTGACACTGACCGCGGGACTGACCCAGATGTGGAGCCTGTCCGTCGAAGTCAGCTTCTATCTGGCGTTGCCGTTGTTGGCGTGGTTGGCGCGACGGCTGCCAGTGCGGGCCCGGATCCCGGTGATCGCCGGGGTGGCGGTGGCCAGTTGGGGATGGGCGTGGGCGGTCGCGGCGGCCGATGTCACTCCCGACGGGCTGAATCCGCTGAACTGGCCGCCGGCGTTCCTGTCCTGGTTTGCCGCCGGCATGCTGATCGCCGAACTGACGGTCAGCCCGGTGGGGGTGATCCACCGGTTGGCCCGGCGGAGACTGCTGATGGCGGTGATCGCCCTGGTGGCTTTCCTGGTCGCGTCCTCACCGGCGGCGGGTCCCGAGGGGTTGGTTCCGGGCACCTCGGCCCAGTTCGCTCTCAAGACGGCGATGGGCGCGGTGCTGGCGGCCGCGCTGCTGGCCCCGCTGGCGCTGGATCGACCCGACACCGCGCACCGCTTCCTGGGCAGCCGGGTGATGGTCACGCTGGGTCGCTGGTCCTACGGGCTGTTCGTGTGGCACCTGGCGGCACTGGCCATGGTGTTCCCGGTCATCGGTGAGTTCGCTTTCAACGGGCAGATGCCGACCGTGCTGGTGCTGACGTGTGTGCTGGGTTTTGCGATGGCCGCCGTCAGTTACGGGCTGGTCGAGTCGCCGTGCCGGCAGGCGCTGCGCCGCTGGGAGCTCCGTGGCCGGCCGGTGCCGGCCCTGGACAGCTCCGTCACCGACGATCCGGAACCGGCGGTGGCGCGATGAAGCCGGTGCTGGCGATCCTCAACGACTATCAGGGTGTTGCACTGTCGTACGGCGATTTCGATTCGCTGCGTGAACATTTCGAGATCCAGGTGTATGACCGTGTCTTCGGCGATGAGCAGCAGGTCATCACCGAGCTGGCCGACGCCGAGGTGCTGGTGGTGATGCGGGAACGCACCCGCCTGAGCCGGGCGGTACTCGACGGCCTGCCGAGCCTGCGGTTCATCGTGACCACCGGCACCCGCAACGCGGCCATCGATCTGGAGGCGGCCGCCGAGCGGGGGCTGCCGGTCAGCGGCACCGGCATGTCGAAACACGCTGCCGGTGAACACACCTGGGCGTTGTTGATGGCGGCCGTCCGGCACATTCCCGCCGAAGTGGACGCGATGCGCGTCGGGGGATGGCAGTCGACCGTCGGCACTGAACTGTACGGCCGGACCCTGGGGATTGTCGGGCTCGGCCACATCGGCATCCAGGTGGCCCGCTATGGCCAGGCTTTCGGGATGAAGGTACAGGCGTGGAGCACCAATCTGGACGCCGCACGGGCCGAAGCGCTCGGTGTCGAGCCCGTCACCAAGCAGCGGCTCTTCGCCGAATCGGACATCGTCAGCCTGCATCTGGTTCTCAGCGAGCGCACCCGCGCCATTGTGGGAGCCGAGGAGTTGGCGCTGTTGGGGCACCGCGGTCTGTTGGTCAACACCTCGCGGGGGCCGCTGGTGGACGAGACCGCACTGGTCGCTGCGCTGGCCTCCGGTGCGCTGGGCGCCGCTGCGCTGGACGTCTTCGATGTCGAACCGCTGCCGCCGGATCACCCGCTGCGCACGCTGCCGAATGTGGTTGCCACTCCTCACATCGGTTTTGTCACCGACAAGGGCTACGCCACGGCGTATTCGCAGGCGGTGGAGAACATCACGGCCTGGCTGGATGGGACGCCGATCCGGCTGCTCTAGTCGTCGACGAACACCACGCTCTCGTCGAGGGGTTTTCGTGCGACGTCGAGATGGTTCGCCGGGAAACCTTCCACGGGATAGCCGATGGCGAGTCCACACAAGATCTCGTAGCGGTCCGGGATCGACAGCGCCTCGCGAACGACGTGCGGGAAACCGGCGATGAGCATCTGGACACAGCTGCCCAATCCCCGGGCGGTGAGCCCGAGAAGAAATGTCTGCAGGAACATCCCGACTCCGAGGCTGTCGACATGGTGCAGTTCTCGGTTCATACAGACGATGCCCGCCAGCGGAGCGTTGTAGAACCGCCAGTTGAAGTCGACGGCGTTGCGCCGGCCCTCGGTGTCATCGCGCGCAATCCCGAGGCTGCCGTAGAGCTGTTCACCCAATTCGTATCTCCTGTCGTCGAACTCGGCAGGAAGCGGCGTGATGTCGGGTTCGCGGATCCGGGACTCGTTCACCAGCGCGTCGACCAGACGCCGACGAGCCGCGCCGGAGGCAAGCACCACATGCCAGGGTTGAGAGTTCGAATTCGAGGGCGCTCTTCTGGCCAGATCGAGTGCGGCCATGACGTCGGGACGCGGGACCGGCCGGTCGGCGTGGAACAGCCGGGTCGACCGTCTGGCTCGTACCACGTTCTCCAACTTGTCCACTGTGGCTTCCTCGACTCTGATGGCAGATCCCCTCCGGGTGCAGGCTGATGGGTCGTGACGTCGTGCTTCTCAGTATCTGCCCTGATGGTCAAAGATCTTGCGCGGGTTGGTGATCAGCATGATGTCGATCTGGTCGGCGGTGACGCCGCGCGCTTTCAGGGCCGGGATGACGTCGTTGTGGATGTGCAGGTAGTGCCAGTTCGGCAATGCCAACGGCAAGATGTCCTCGGGCAGTGCATCGAAGTAGCAAGCCGCGTCGTGGGAAAGCACCATCTTGTCGGCGTGCCCGCGCTCGCACATCTTGGCCACCGTGTCGACCCGGTCCTCGAACGGCAGGAAAGCATCGACTCCGAAGCGGTCCATCCCGATGTAGGAACCCGCGGCGATGATCTCCTCGAGGTAATCCAGGTCGGTGGTGTCGCCGCAGTGACCGATCACCACCCGGCTGAGATCGACACCCTCTTCGGCGAAGATCCGCTGCTGTTCCAAGCCGCGGCGGGTCCCGGCATGGGTGTGTGTGGAGATGGGCACACCGGTGCGGCGGTGGGCGGCGGCGACCGCCCGCAACACCCGCTCCACCCCGGGGGTGATGCCGGGTTTGTCGGTGGCGCACTTGAGGATTGCTGCGCGGATGCCGGTATCTGCGATTCCTTCGGTGATATCGCGGACAAAGATGTCGGTCATGGTCTCGGGGCCGCCGAGTTCGGTGCCGGGGCCCAGATAGTGGAAGTACATCGGGACGTCGTTGTAGGTGTAGAGGCCGGTGGCCACCACGATGTTGAGGTCGGTGGCCGCGGCGATCCGCTTGATCCGCGGGATGTAGCGGCCCAGCCCGATCACCGTGAGATCGACGATGGTGTCGACACCGCGGGCCTTCAGTGCGTTGAGCCGGCTGACGGCGTCGGCTTCGCGGCGGGCCTCGTCGCCGAAGCCGTCCGGATAGTTCTGGGTGATCTCGGTGGTCATCATGAACACGTGCTCATGCATCAGAGTCACGCCGAGGTCGCCGGTGTCGACGACTCCTCGGGCGGTGTTCACGTGCGGCACCTGGCCGATGCTAAGCGCCGCCTCGGTCCTCGTGGGCGGAATGGTTGGTGAACCCGGCCACGGAGGCCGCCGGCAGCGCCACCGATATCAGTGCCGGCAACTGCACCCCGGACGAGAACCCGGCATAGCCGTCCACCGACCGCCACGGGTTCCGGCAGTTCAGATACAACGTGTCGATACCGATCGTCGGTTCACGGCTCGCTATCCAATCCCGCACCCACGACCCGTAGCCAGCCGCTCAGTGAAGGTTCGTAACTGGAGGCTGTTTTTTCTTCTTGAGATTGATCGACCAGGATCTTCAGTGTCGAGAGCAGGTGCTCTTGCGTAGCCAACGCCGCCGCGACGGGATCACGATCGACGATGGCGTCATAGATCTTCGAGTGTGGGTGATAGATGGCGTCGAGGGTGCGGGTCGGCGTGGTGGACAGACCCTTGGCATGCATTTGAGCCCTGGTCACCCGTACCGCCTCCACTATCCGATCGTTTCCTCCGACCCGGAGGATGATGTCGTGGAAGACGAGATCATGTTTCTCGAACGCTTCCTCATCGTTTTTGGCGACGCACGATTGCATCGCCGAGAACGCTTTTGTCAGCTTGGATAGTTCCGCCTTGGAGATCACGCTCGCGGTCTGAAATGCACATGGAACTTCGAGTAGTAAACGTAGTTTGTAGATTTCTTCGAGGTCTTTGATCGTCACTTGCAGAACGCGGACGCCCCGATTCGGCTCGAATCTGACAACCCCGTTTGCGGCGAGCTGTAACAATGCCTCACGCACGGGAGTGCGTGAGACGCCGAGCTGCTCGGATATTGCCAACACCGAATACAGCTTGTCGGGTACGAGTTCCTTTCGGATTATCGCGTCGCGTATTTCTCGGGAGACACGATCGACCAATGTTTGATGCTCAGGTTGGATTCGTCTCATGAAAACTCTGTTCTGGTTGCACAAGTGTCCCGCGATACTCTTGGGCTGTCACGACAGATCGAAAGCCCTACAGGAACGATAAGTCCGCCCCTTCGCTGCCCGGTAACACTGTTTCGTTGAACAGACGCTTCCAGCCTCTGCGAGTGTTCGACGATTCCGGTCGTTCGAAAGAGGCAAGTCGGTGATGAAGCTCCTCTTCCGAAATCAGTAAGTCGACAGATCGGTTCTCGACGGAAAGTCTAACTGTATCGCCGGTCCGGACTATCGAGAGTGGACCAGGGATAGCTCCCTCGGGCTCTCCGTGCAGGATGACGGTGCCGTACGAAGTACCGCTCATCCGGGCGTCGGAGATGCGCACCATATCTCTTACACCTTGTGCGGCGAGCTTCTTCGGAATGGGTAGCGCGCCGGCTTCCGGCATTCCCGCGCCGACAGGGCCGGCCCCACGGAGAATCAGGACATGGTCTGCCGTCACTTCGAGCTCGGGATCGTCAAGAATCTCCAACGGGCTCTGGGGCCAGTCGATGACGATGACGGGGCCGGTGTGCTCGAACAGATGGGGGCTGGCGGCGGAAACCTTGAGCACGGCGCCGTCAGGGACCAGGGAGCCGCGGAGAATCACGAGGCTGCCGGCCGGGCCGAGAGGATCAGACAGCGGCCGAAGGGTCGCCTGCCAATCTTCTCGAGCTTCGATATCGGCCAGATAGTCGGCGAGTCGCTGACCCGAGCCGCCCAGAGCGTTGAGGTTGAGGTGCGGGGCAAGCTCTTTGAGTAGCGCGGGAACGCCCCCCGAGGCGTCGAAGTCGACCAGGTATCCCTGTCCGGACGGCTTGCAGTCGACGAGCAGGGGCACGTCGGCAGGGCCTGTTTCGAAGTCGTCGAGACTCAGTGCAACGTCGGCGCGGCGTGCCACTGCGAGCAGATGCACGATGGCATTGGTGGATCCCCCGATCGCTGCGAGTACCGCAAGCGCATTCTCGAACGCGGCGGGGGTGAGAATCTTGTCCGGCGTCAGCCCCTCTCGTACCATCTCCACGATTCGACGACCTGTTTTCACACCGTGATTGAGTCGTTCACCTCGCGCGGCCGGAGGGGTCGCGCCACCTGGAAGCAGCAGACCCAGGGTCTCGGACAGGCATGCCATGGTCGAAGCGGTCCCCATGACTGCGCACGTCCCCGCAGTGGTCGCCAGATTGCTGCGGGCCTCCTTGATCTGAGAACTGGTGAGTGCATCTCCACGGTAGTCAGCCCAGAGGCGACGACAATCTGTGCAGGCGCCGAGCCGCTGTCCGCGCCAATCGCCGGTCATCATGGGGCCGACAACTTCAAGCAACACCGGTTTGTCGTTGGATGCGGCTGCCATGAGCTGCGCAGGAACGGTTTTGTCGCACCCGCCGAGGAGCACTGACCCATCGATGGGGAGTGCGGAGAGCATTTCCTCGGTATCCATCGCCATGAGGTTGCGGTAGATCATGCTGGTCGGCGAGGTGAGAATCTCGCCCAGTGAGATCGTCGGGAACACCATCGGCAGGCCCCCAGCTTCCAGGATGCCCCGCTTCACCGCTTCGATGAGTTGCGGCATGTCCCGATGGCAGGTGTTGAAATCCGAGGTAGTCGCCGCGATCCCGATGATCGGTCGATCGAGGTCGTCGTCGTCGTAGCCGGCAGACGCCAGGAAGGCCCGACGGAGAAAACTGCTGAAACCGTCGTCGCCGTAGGATGTGGCGTTGCCATCGATTGCGGATCTGAACTCTTCGGAGATGGTCACTGTGCCTTGGTGCTTTCTGGAATCATCGACTGGCGATGGGAAGGGCGAGTGGGCGAATCGGTGCACCGGTGGCGCCCCGGATCTTTAGTGATGCACCGATGAACACGAACTCGAACTCACGCTCGGCCGAGATCGCTTCGCAATCAACGAGTTCCATAATCGGAACGCCTGCTTCAGCGAGTAGGTAGGTGTGAACCACCTGCCAGTTCTCCGGATCGTCGGCGGGCATCTGCTCCAACGCCGAGTTGTCCGCGCCGATCATCGAGGCGCCAAGCTGCGCCAGATACGTTGCACCGTCGAGGTTCAATCCCGGGCTGTTGTCGATGTACGCCGCCGCATCGGGCCACCGGCGCATACGTCCGGTGCGTATTATCGCGATGTCGCCGGGGTAGAACGAGGTACCTTGGTGCCGCAGCGCATTCTCCAAGTCGTCGGCGCCGATGCCGTAGTTATCGGGCAACACGTCCACGCCGTGGAGAGCGGCAACGTCGAAGAGCACCGCTCGAGAGATGATCGGCGGAAGCTTGTCGGCACCGCACTTTATCCAATGCCGTGAGCTCAGATGGTCAACCTCGGTGAAACCGTTCCAGATCTTCTTGTTGTAGCCGAAGTGATTCAGGGTGTCGATATGGGTTCCGGTGTGGGTGTACATCGAGATCGCGTCGCCGGAGTAGGAGACGAGCTGGTTCTGTTCCGGTCCAACACCTGGGTAATCGTCGAGCACAGTCCCACTGGGCGTGTGGGTCATCCATTGTTGGAACGGCGGGTCGCCCGCTTTGACCCAGGATGGCATGCCCATGAACAGATCGACAGAGAGATCGAAGGCCCGTGACACATCAGCGCGTGCCAGAAGTTCTTGGGAACGTTTGGGATCGATGAGGTTCAACATCCCGATTTCGTCGTCTGCCCCGAACGGACTTCGGCTCACTTCCCGGAATTTTGCTGCGTAGGCCGCAATCTTGTCCTTATCGGCCGCGGAGATGATCGAAGGAAGGCACATTGCTCGGTATCTTTCTCTGGTGCGTTGGGCGCTGGCGCTTACTGGCTGGTGATGGTCACGTACAGCTCCGGTCTGCGACCTGCAAAAATCGGGAGTTCGAAGGTGCCCGGTTCCACGATGATGTCTTTTACGCGAGCGTCGCTGAGCGAGACTTCGGTTGAGAACAGGCCGGATTCGTTCCGGGCGTCCACCAGGACCGCGCCGCGAGGTGAGATTATCTGACTCCGTCCGATGAAGGACACGCCGGCCTCTTCGTCGTTGCGATCGCTGACTGCAAGAAATACGAGGTTCTCGAGGGCTCGAACGCGCACGACGAGGTCTGCCAGGATCGCGGACGCAACCGGCCAATTCGTCGGCATCGCAATGATATCGGAACCCTGGAGGGCAAGTTCTCGTGCACATTCGGGGAATCTCAGATCGAAACAGATCATGATCCCGACGTTTCCGATGGCGGTGGAGAAGACGGGGGTGCACTCACGCTGGCCCGGCGTGACAAACCTGTCGGCGGCCAGGAACGGCAGGTGTTGTTTGCGGTAGGTGCCGACAAGCCCCTCCGGCGAGAATAGGGCTGCGGTGTTGTACACGACGTCGCCATCTCGCTCGAGGAAGCCGATAACGCTGTGGAGCTGAGTGTTTCGATGAAGATCGGCAATGGCTTCGAGCCTCTCGTCGGTGAGGCTCAGTGCATTTGCGCGGGTCTCCTCGAGGCTGTCGTAGAGGTATCCGGTCAGTGCGCATTCGGGCAGCACCACCAGATCGATGCCGGCATCGCGGGCATCGCGGAGAGTTGCGGTGACCCTGGCGGCGTTGTAGTCGAGATCGTGGCTGCGGGCGTCGATCTGGGCTACTGCGACACGGGCGGTCGACGGAGGCGCGGTGTGCATCACAACCTGCTTCTTTCTCTCTGAAATACCAAGGGGCTCAGGACTGTACTCGTGTCAATCCTCCGTCGACGACGATCTCCTGTGCGGTGATGTAGGAGGCGTCGTCGCTGAGGAGGAAGGCGGCCACTCGAGCGATCTCTTCGGGGATGCCGACTCGTTGTAGGGGAATGCTCTTGGCTGCCTCCGCCAAGCCGTCCGGCCCGAGGGAGTTGTGCGGATCGAGCGACTGCGGAGTGGTGATCACCCCGGGAATCAGGGTGTTGGCCCTGATGCCTCGCGGTGCAAGTTCCATCGCGGTCGCTCGCGTCAGGCCCAATAGGCCGGCTTTGGCGGCGCAGTAATGCGCGTGTTGTGCCCAGCCGTAGATCGCGCCAGAGATCGATGAGATCGAGACAAGAGATCCGCCGACTTCCATGACCGCGGCAGCCTGCCTGAAGAGGCGGTGCACGCCACCGAGATCAACGGAGAGGACCCGTTCCCACTCTTGGTCGTCGATCTCGGAAAGCGCAGCCTTTCGCAAGATTCCCGCAGCGGCAACGACGTAGTCGAGTCGGCCGAAGTGTCTTGTCGCAGTTGCGACAAACGACTGGATTGAGATGTCGTTCGATACGTCGAGTTCGCAGTGTTCGGCCCGGCCGCCGGCCGCTCGGATTCGGTCGACCACGGCACTCGGGTCGTACGGGTCGGCAGGGTAGTAGCCGATGAGGACCTGTGCGCCGCGAGCAGCGAGGACATCGGCGCATGCCGCACCGATTCCACTGGCCCCACCGCTGATCACGACAGACTTGCCGCGCATCGATCCGTGATCGGGCGTGGGTGAATCGAGGTTGCTTGTCATGCCGCTCCTGAGGTGGGGACGTAGGGATGGCCCGATCCCCATCGGGGCGGCGCTCCTCGCGTGCCTGACGTAGCAATGCGAAAAAAGGCTGCCGAACGGTGATCGTCTTCGATTGCATATTACATGCAACATGTATATTGACCTCCCGAGGATGCTCGGGGTCGTCGAATTTGCGATGGCGCCGCAGAGGCAGTCAAACCATCACGTAACCCCCTTGAGAGAGGATTCCCGCAGATGAGCACAGCAACGATGAAGAGGTCCAGGCGTCGTTCGTGGCGTCGCCGGCTGATGGGCATCGCGGCAGCCATGGTTCTGGTCGTACCCGCCGCGGCGTGTGGCAGCAGCCAAGAATCGGACAAAATTGTCATCGGGTCGGTGATGCCGGCACTCAACAACGAGTTCTGGCAGTCCTATCTGGCATTCCTGGAGACCACAGCCGAACAACTGGACATCGAGCTGATCAACATCGACGCCAACGACTCGGGAGATCGCCTGGCGCGCGGGGTCGATGACCTGATCGCCCGTGGGGTGGACGGGATCATCGCGGTGCCCTTCTTCGGGACGGGACCGCGAGCCCTGGCATCGGCAGAGGCAGAGGGTATCCCCATCGTGATGGTCGACGCGCTGCCCGAAGATGAGGTGCCGGGCGGAAGTTATGAGCAGTACGTCGGCTTTGTCGGCCCGGATGACGCTGAATCCGGCTACCAGATGGCTGACGCGCTCGCCCAGAGCATCAAGCCCGGACCCGACGGCAAGAAGAAGATCGTGGCAGTCCAGGGACCGCCCGGGACATCGGTTGCGGAAAACCGGTACGACGGACTCAAGCGCTATCTCAGCGAGCATCCTGATCTCGAGCTGATCGGATCCGCCGTCGGAAACTTCTCGCCGGTCGATTCGCAGAATGCGATGGACGATCTATTGCAACGGCACGGCAACGACATTCAGGGAGTCTGGTCGGTTGCGGGCGGCCCGACCACCGGTGTGCTCAGTTCATTGAAGACGGCGGAGATGGTTCCGGGCGAAGACATCAAGATTGCCACCATGGACCTCAACCCGGATGTGCTCGATGCAGTGGAACGGGGCGAGGTTGTCTACGACAACGGCGGCCACTGGCTCGAGGGCGGATTCGGACTCGTCATGCTCTACGACTGGATCCAGGGGATCCGGTTCGGTGATGACGAGCGCAACCAGATCATGAGCCTGCTGCCGGTCACGAATGCGACCATCGAGCAGTTCCGCGCCGACTACCCGGGTGGGCTGCCCGACTATGACGCGAAGGAACACTCGCGGCACTTCACGCCCGATGGCCCGCCCGCGGTCATCGAGCTGACCTACAGCAAGGACATCGACCTGGGGTTGGCCCCTTAGATGAGCGCCAACACCGCAGTGTGGTCGGCGCGCAACGTCAGCAAGGCATTTGGGCCCACCAAGGCGCTCTCCGACGCATCGGTGTCGATTCGAGCCGGGGAGATCCATGGGCTCATCGGAGAAAATGGTGCCGGGAAGTCCACGATCACCAAGGTGGCTGTCGGAGTGCACCACGCCGACTCGGGTACGTTCACGTTGAATGGTGCGGACTATCAACCGAAGTCGCTGACTCAGACTGCTGAGATCGGCGTCAGCTTGATCTTCCAAGAGATAACCGTGAATCCGATGTTGACGGTTGCCGAGAATGTCTACATCTCCAAGCTCTGGAAGTATCGCCGGGCCGGACTGCTCGACACCCGCACCCTCAACCGGAAGGCGCAAGAACATCTGGAGCGGCTCGGCGCCGACTTCTCTGTTCGCGATGACGTCGGATCGCTGAATCTCGGTCAGCTCAAGATCATTGAGCTTGCTCGTGCGATTGCGGAGGAGCCGACGATCCTCTTTGTGGACGAGGCCACCGCGGTGCTCGATGCGAGAGGTAAAGAGCTCATCATCAACGCGTTGCGGAGCTTGGTGGGGCAGGGTCTGGCGATTGGTTACGTGTCACACCATTTCGACGAGATCTTCTCACTGACCGATCGTGTGACAATCATGCGTAACGGCAGCAACGTAGCGACGCTGGAGACGTCCCAGACGAATCGAGCGGAGATCGAGAGCTTGATGGTCGGCCGAGCTGTTGCCGACAAGATGTTCCCGACCAAGGCAACACCGACAGCGCGCAAGACTGTGCTCGCCGCAGAGCGAGTGACGCTCGATAATCGGGTTTTGGACGCGAGTTTCGAGGTCGGGCGGGGAGAGGTACTCGGGATCGCCGGACTCGCCGGCTCGGGCGGGGCTGCCCTGCTACGGGTGCTCGCCGGAGATCTGCCGATGACATCAGGAGTGATCGAACTCGAGTCGGCACCCTACAAGCCGCGAAGCCCGAAAGAGGCGATGGCTCGCAAGGTTGCCTATCTGCCTGGGGACCGGGACCTGGAGGGCCTGGTCGGGAACTTCTCTGTGCGGGAGAACATCGCTCTAGCCGCTCAGCGGCCGTCATTCGCCCCGGTGCGCCGTCGCGAGGAACGAGAGATGGTGACGGGCCTTGTGCACGAACTGCGAATCAAGGCCGAGAGCAGTGAGATACATGTCGACTCACTCTCCGGGGGTAACCGGCAGAAAGTCGTGCTCGCCAAGCTTCTGGCGATCAAGCCGCACGTGTTGTTACTCGACAATCCGACCAGAGGGGTGGACGTCGGAGCTCGCGAGCATCTCTACGCAGCGATCGCGCAGGCTGCGGAGCAGGGAATGAGCGTGCTGCTGCTCAGTGAAGATCTCGGGGAACTGCTGGGTCTGTCACACCGGCTCATGGTCTTTCGTAACGGCAAAATCAGCCACCACTTCGACGCGCTCGACGGCATCGTCGAACGTGATGTCATTTCTCACATGCTGTGAGCAGGAGAACAATGTCAAACAATCTTGATGCGCAATCCACGGTCGATGCGCAATCCGTACCCACTTCGAGAGCGCGTTTCGGTCTCTCCGCAGCCACGCTGCGAAATCAATTCTCGATTCTCATGCTGACGGGCCTGATAATCGTATTCGCCTCGCTGTCATCGCAGTTCGCGACCTGGTCCAACGCCCGTGTGGTGCTGGAACAGTCGGCGGTCCTGATAGTGATCGGGATCGGCGTGACTTTTGTGATCATCGCCGGATCCATCGATCTGTCCGTCGGCTCGATTGCCGGCTTCGGGGCCGTGAGTACGGCGATCCTCATGGCAGAGTTCGGCGCCGCCGTCGCAGTGCCTCTCGCGCTGCTTGCCGGTCTCATGATCGGCTTGCTCAACGGCGTGATTTTTGCGCTGGGAAAGATCCCCTCGTTCATTGTCACTCTCGGGATGCTGACGGCGCTGCGGGGTGTGATCCTCGGTATCACCGGTGGCAGTCCAACCATGATCAACGATGACACATTTCTCTCTCTGGTCGCCGGGCGTCATATCGGGGTCTCGAATGTTGTGATCGTTGCCGCCGTGGTCGCGGTCATCGCGTACATCGTGCTGGAGAAGCTCGCCTTCGGCCGTGAGCTCCGTGCGATCGGCGGGGCCGAGAAGGTGGCGCGGCTGGCCGGTATCAATGTCGCCCGAACCAAGATCGTCGCGTTTGTGATCTGTGGGTTCCTTGCCATCATCGGGGGGATCATGATGGCTGCCCGTAGCCGGGTGGGCGACCCCATGCAGGGTTCTGGTCTTGAGTTGCAGGCGATCGCGGCAGTGGTGATCGGTGGCACACCGCTGACCGGCGGAGTGGGACGTATCGTGGGCACCGTCATCGGTGGACTCACGATCGGTGTACTGAGCAATGGCCTCAACATCGTCGGAGTCAGCCCATTCTGGCAGCAGATCATCACCGGTGTGGTGCTCGTGGTCGCGGTCCTGCTCACCATCGATCGAAAGAAAATCGGAATTATCAAGTAAGGCAGGGTTTCTCGATTCAGCCCGCCGTCTACCCAGAGGATATCGTTGAAGTCTTATCAAATGACCGCCATCGGCCATTCGGAGATGCGTGAAACGGCCGAGCCGACTCTCGCGCCGGGACACGTCATCATCCGAACTGAAGCGGCCGGGGTGTGCGGAACGGACCTGCATGTACTCAACGACGGTGTTTATGTCGACCCGGCAGTTCATCTTCCGGTGACAATGGGCCATGAGGCGGTCGGTGTGGTCGACGAGATCGCGGCCGATGTGGTTGGCATCGCGGTGGGGGACCGCGTCGTTGTGGAGCCGGTGCTCAACTGTGGATTGTGTACCAACTGCCTGACCGGCCAAGTGAACCTCTGCAGTAGTTGGACGCATCTGGGGTTCACCGCTCACGGCGTGTGGGCAGAGCGCTTCGCGGCCCCGGCCAGCCGGGTTACCAAGATCTCGCCAACCGTACCGGCCGAGATTGCCGTGCTTGCAGAACCTCTCGCGTGTTCTCTGCATTTCCTCACGCTGGGGAAGCTCAGTATCGGGCAATCGATTGTGATCGTCGGTGGTGGCCCGTCCGGACAGTTGGCGGTCGTCGCGGCTCGGGCGTTCGGGGCCGGCACGGTGATCCTCAGCGATCCCATCCCGGAGCGGCGGGCGCTTGCGCACCGTCTCGGCGCTGACGCGGTGCTCGATCCGTCCACCGAGGATGTGCTGGAACGGTGTCAGTCGCTCACCGGGGGGCGCGGCGTAGATGTGGTGCTGGAGATCGCAGGCTCGGAGTCTTCGATTGCGAGCGCCTTCCTGCTGGCCAGGCCCGGTGGAACCGTGGTACTCGCAGGAGTGTGCGGACAGGAAGAATTGCGCGTCAACACCCAGTACGTGGTCCGCCACGAGATCACCGTTCAAGGCGCATTCGCGACCCGGTGGCAGATGGCGAATGCGGTCCACTTGCTCGAGCGCACCGATCTCGATTTTGCGCCCATCATCGGCCTTCGAGTCGACTGGCAAGACGCACACCGCGGTCTCTCGGAGACCGGCGCACGCCGCGACATCTGCAAGGTCGTGCTCACGTTCAACAACTAGTCATCGGCAGTGACCGTGGGGCAGCCCGGTCACTGCCGGAACAGGCTTCCCTAGATCTCAGAGGACAACAAACAATGGCAGCAATCAAGACTGTTGAGGCGATCGTCACGCAAGTGCCGATCGAGAAGCCGACACGTATCTCGACCCGAGTTCTCGGACACCGGGATTACCTAATCGTCCGTGTTACCGACACCGATGGTGTTGTGGGCCAAGGGTATACGTATTCCGGAACCAACGGGGGAACTGTTCTGCGGGAGATTGTGGACGCAGTGTTCACGCCGGTGCTTCTTGGTCAGGACGCGGAGGCCGTGACCCAGGCGTGGGAGCAGCTCTACCAGGAGTGTCTGCTCATCGGTCGAAGGGGAGCGGCCATACGGGCGTTGTCCGCAGTGGACATCGCACTGTGGGATCTCAAGTCACGCAAGTACGGTGCGCCCCTGGCAGTCCTTCTGGGTGGCAGCCTCGACCCGGTGTCCGCGTACGCCTCAGGCGGCTACTACCGGCCCGATGACGGGGACTGGGCTGATGCCGTCAGCCGCGAGATCGAGACGAACATCAGTGCAGGTTTCACCGATCACAAGATCAAGGTCGGCGGTCTGACCGTCGCCGAGGACGCTGCCCGGGTCGCAGCGGCGATGGGTGTCATGAACGGCACGGGCCGGCTGGCTCTCGATGCGAACAACGCGTATCGCAGTGTCGCGGAGGCGCGTGACGCGCTCCGGGCGTTCGAGGATGCGACAGCTGGCCACGGGCTGTGGTGGTTTGAGGAGCCGTTCTCGCCGGATAATGTCGCTGCCCACGCAGAGCTGCGACTATCCAGCGAAACCGCGATCGCAACGGGGGAGATCCATCAGACGCGTTGGGATTTCATCGACATGTTCAAGCGTCGGGCGGTCGATGTCGTTCAGGCCGATGTGGGGGTGCTCGGTGGTGTCACCGAGTGGCTGCGGGTAGCTCACACCGCGGAGTCGTACGACGTCGGGATTGCGCCCCACTGGCATGCCAACCTGCATGCGGTGCTCTCGGCAGCGACACCCGGATGCTTCACGGTGGAGCACTTTCTCTTGGAGAAGGATATCTACAATTTCGAGCGTCTCGTGACGCCCGAGACAAGGCAAGGGTTCTCCGACGGCGCTCTGACGTTCATGGACATTCCCGGACTCGGTTTCGAGTTCGACGATGCCGCGATACAGCGCTTTCGCATCTGAGGCAGAGGTCAGTCCGCGGATCGATGCCCGGTGTCTCCTCGGTCCTCGTGGGCGGAATGGTTGGTGAACCTGACCACGGAGGCCGCCAGCAGCGCCACCGATATCAGTGCCAGCAACTGCACCCCGGACGAGAACCCGGCATAGCCGTCCACCGACCGCCACGGGTTCCGGGACAACACCGCACCGGCCAGGATCAGCCCGCCGCTGACCCCGCCCAGAGTGACGGCCCGGTGCCAGCGGGGCCGCGACCGCAACCGGTGCAGCAGCAGGAGCGCGGCGCCGCTGACCAGCGCCCCGGGC
>NZ_JBARXZ010000046.1:0-101861 GCF_049647605.1 Mycobacterium sp.
CAGGCCCTACCGGAGCACACAGGAAAAGCTGGGCAGACCAGCAGCTACCCGCTGCCAGCACAACGACCGACCGGCGCCATCACCTCAGAACCACATCCATCAGGTCAGTCCACGGATCGAGGCTAAGCGTGATCCTGTCTCACATCGGAGGGATGGGTAGCCAACGGAGTGACCCGAATGTCCATGTAGGGGAACAGCGGCAGGTTGGAAATGATCTGGTGCAAGGCGTCATTGGATTCGACATCGAAGATCGAGTAGTTGGCGTACTCGCCCACCACCCGCCAGATGTGTGGCCATTTTCCGCTGCGCTGTAGATCCTGGGAGTAGGCCTTCTCCCGGCCGACGAGCTCGTCGCGGAATTGCGGATCCAGATCAGTGGGGATGTTGACCTGCATGTGGACGTGGAACAGCACCTCAGCCCCGCTCGGGATCGAGCGCAAAACCGTAGGTGACGGTCTGCGAGCCGTCTGCCTCGGTCTCGGGATCGAGGACCAGCTCAGGTTTGACGGCATTGGCAATGTCGTCCTCGTTGTGGGCGTTCCCCGGGAAATACAACTGTGCGGTCAGCAGCTCATGGCCCGGTGCCGACACTTTGACGTGCAGGTGAGCCGGACGCCAGGCATGCCATCCCGCTGCCGAGATGAGTTGCCGCAGGCCCCGTCGGTGGGAATCATGTACGGCGCAGGGCGGATCGTGGTGATCTCGAATTCGCCGTCCGGCCCGGTGGAAAAGCTGCCGCGCAGGTTCCACTCCGGGATGCCCGGCGCGAACTGGGAGTAGTAGCCGTCGTCGTCGGCGTGCCACAGCTCGATCTTTCCCTGCAGCGGGGTGCCGTCGGTCGAGGTGATGCGGCCGCGCCACACCAGGCGGGTGCCCTGTTCGTCGTCGCGCATCGGGATGGTGCCCGTGGCGCCCAGCTCCGGTGCATTCGGTGCGTAGTAAGGGCCTTCGATGGTGCCCTTGTTTCCGGTGCGGTGATCGGTGGCGACATCTTCGACGACGTGCTCGACCCAGACGTCCAGGAACAACGGCCATTCGCCGGTCTGGCCGACATCGATCATCCACGCCTTCAGGGCGTTGTACTCGTCATAGCTGACGCGGTGGCGGCGGATGGTGTCATGCACGGCGGACAGCACCTCGCGGGCCAGCAGGCTGACTCGCTCCGGAGCGGTGTCCTTGACCGCAGCGTACGGAGACTTGTCGGCGTGGAATCGTTCGGTGGCCGAGGCGCCGGATGCCGCCGCGGTCGCGAGCTCGGATGGCTGTCGATGGTGACAGCACAAGCGCTGCCGATCTGCCCGTCGATCTGGTTACCCATCACCACCTCCAGTCCGAGGCCCTCGGCCAGATGATGGACCCGCTGCGAGGTGGTGAACCCGGTCCGGGCGGTCTTGATGCTCACGGCAGTCGCGGATCTTCCCAGCACCTCCCGCGTGACATCGGCGGGTGAGGGCACCGATTCATCGGCGATGAACGGCACCTCGAGGCGCTCGACCAACCATCGGCGTCCCAACACGTCGTCGGCCGGGCACAACTCTTCGGCGAACAGCAGATCGAGGTCGGCCATCTCCTGCATCGCGCGCAGTGATTCCGCTGCCGTCCAGCCACGGTTGCCGTCGACGTAGAGTTCGACGGCGTCGCCGAAGTGTTCCCGCAGCGCCCGCACCACCGTGGTGTCCAGCGTCACCGGGCGGCGGCCGACCTTGACCTTGAAGACATTGATGCCGTGAAGATCCCGGATCTTCTCCGCTTCGGCGACCATCGCTGCGGGGTCGTCGAACCCCAGCATGTGGCTGACACACATCCGGTCGGTGTAGCCACCGAGCAGGCCTGTCACGGGGAGTTCCAGCGTCTTGCCCAGTGCGTCCCAAATGGCCATGTCGACAGCGGATTTGGCAGTCGGGTTGCCGACGGTCCGCGACATCCGGTGGCCGATGACCTCACGTTCGGTCAGTGTCAGGCCGACCAGGGCCGGTGCGAACAGCTGCTCCACCACGGCGATGATGCCGGTCTGTGTCTCGCCGTAGGTGAACGGCCGCGGTGGCGCTTCGGCCACCCCGGTGATGCCGTCGTCGGTGTGGACCCGGACCAGCACGTGGTCAGCGTTGTGCACCTGGCCCGAGGCGAACTTCAACGGTTTGACGTACGGGACGGTGAACGGGATGGCGTCGACTGCAGTGATTTTCACGACGATTCTCCTAACGGGCTCTTCGATGTCCGAGGAGCGAAGATGGTTGACAGGACACCGAGCACGGCGTCGAGCACGGGGTTGTCGCCACCGTGCCGCCAGGCGAGCGCCAGCTCGATGTTCCTGCCGTCGGCCAGGCCACGAAACACCAAGCCCTGCAACGGTAACGACCGCACCGATGCCGGCAACACAGCGACACCGAACCCGGCGGCCACCAAGGCCAGCAACACCGCAGTTCCCGGAGCGGAATGTTCACGGTGGGGCACGAAGCCGGCGCGCTTACAGGCCCGCCACACCGCGTCGTTCACGGCCGAATCCCGACTGGCGTAGGCGATGAAGGATTCGTTTCGCAGATCCGCAATGGAGACGACGGGCTCTGCTGCGAGTCGGTGATCGGCGGACGTCACGAGGACCAGGGGCTCGATATCGATGCTGCGCAGCTCGATGCCCTCGCCGATGGCAGGCGGCCGCAGCACGCCGAGAGCAACCGAGCCCGACCGAAGCTGATCGCACTGTGCCGGGGTGAGCATATCCGACTGGAATTCCATCGCCACTCCGGGAAGCTCTTCGCGGAGGACGCGGGCGATACGGGGTAGGTGCGAGAAGGTGGCGGTACCTGTCAGACCCACCCGTAGCAGTCCACTACGTCCCGCGGCGATGCGGCGGACCCCGCGTTCGGCATCTTCGACGCCGGCGAGGATCCGCGCGGCTTCGGTACGCAGGAACTCGCCGGCCGGTGTCAGGGAGACCTGCCGGGTGGTCCGGTTGAAGAGGGTGACGTCGAGTTCGGCTTCGAGCTGGCGGATCGCATACGACAGTGCCGGCTGCGCGACATGGAGCTGCTCAGCTGCCTGCCCGAAATGACAGGTCCGGGCGACCGCGGCGAATTACCGCAGGTGTCGCAGTTCCATGAGATTTCCATTCGTTCGAAAGGCGGGTGTGACGGCCCGCACGTCGACGGTAAGACCCTTATCCATTGATGACAAGGACAAATAGTCGCGCTATTAATCGATGGCATCGATTAATAGTTTTCTCCCCGAGCGGTTCGGCTCCTGTCGGCGAACTGTTGATCAGGGAGCGGAAGGGGCGTGGGCCCAGGCGGCGATATCGTTCCGCGATGCGGCACGGCTGACCGCTGACCCGGTGATGCGCGACGAGTATCTGGCTCGCTCGTCGGACGCGCTGGTCGCCGCGGGGGACTGCGTGGCGGCCGCGGCAAGTGTTCCTGCGGTGGAGAGCCTGCGCGAGACCCCGTTGCGTAACGCGGCGCTGGTGCCGCAACGCCATGTCCTGCATTCACTGATCCGTTGCCGCGATGAAGAATTGGTGCTGGATCTGTTGAACGGGCTACCACTGCGCTACGGCAGCGCTCGGGTGGATTCTGCTTTCGGGCAGACCCTGCGCCGTGCCGGGAAGCGCCGCCAAGCGGACAGGGTGATCAGCACTGCCCGCGAGATCTATCTGTCGCTGGGTGCGCAGACCTACGTCGCACGCTGTGACGGTGAGCTCAAAACCGGTGGTCTGCACCAGGTTCGCGGCTCCCGTGACAACGTGCAGTTGACCCCTCAGGAGGAGGCGGTCTCAACCCTTGTTGCTCGAGGGCTTTCGAACCGTGAGGTGGCCGCACTGCGCCGCTGACGTCCGTCAGTGATGGGGGCGCCGGTCTTGGCCGCCACCTCGTCATAGGACACCCCGTCGGCCAGTTCGACGACCTCGAAGCCGGTTCCGGTGATGTCGAACACCCCGAGGTCGGTGATGACGCGGCTCACGACGGCCTTACCCGTCAAGGGCAGATCGCAGTCGAGAACAAGTTTTGCCGCACCGGATTTCGAGGTGTGGTCCATCAGCACGATCACCCGGCCGGCGCCGCTGACCAGATCCATCGCGCCGCCCATGCCCTTGACCATGGAACCGGGCACCATCCAGTTCGCCAGGTCGCCGTTGGCGGCCACCTGCATGCCACCCAGCACCGCGACATCGACGTGACCGCCGCGGATCATCGCGAAACTGGTGGCCGAATCGAAATAGGACGCCCCGGCGACCACCGACACGGTTTGCTTGCCCGCGTTGATCAGGTCCGGATCGACCTCGTCGTCGTACGGGAAGGGGCCGACGCCGAGGATGCCGTTCTCGGCATGCAGCGTGACGCTCGAGCCGTCCGGCAGATGGTCGGGGATCAGCGTCGGCAGGCCGATGCCGAGGTTGACGTAATCACCGTCATGCAACTCCAGGGCGGCGCGGGCGGCCATCTGGTCACGGGTCCAGCTCATGAAAGTGCCTCCAGGGGACGGGGCCGCGTAGTGCGTTTCTCGATCTCCTTGCGGGAGGCCTGAACTGGTGTCAGTTCGACGACGCGACGGACGAAGATGCCGGACAGGTGGATCTCGTCGGGATGCAGCTCGCCCACCTCGACCACCTTCTCGGCCTCGACGATGGTGAGTCGCCCGGACATCGCGGCCGGAGGGTTGAAATTGCGTGCTGCTGCGTGGAAGACGCAGTTACCGGCCGTGTCGGCGACGGCGGCGCGCACCAGCGCGAAGTCGGTGACGATGGACTCTTCGAGCAGCATCTGTCGGCCGGCGAAGGTGCGGACCTCTTTCGGCGGTGACGCCAGGGCGACGCTGCCGTCGGGGTTGTAGCGCCACGGCAGGCCGCCGTCGGCCACCATGGTGCCCACGCCGGTGGGGGTGAAGAACGCGCCGATGCCGCTTCCGCCGGCGCGCAGGCGTTCTGCCAGCGTGCCCTGCGGGGTCAACTCGACGGTCAGCTCGCCGTTCAGGTACTGACGGGCGAACTCCTTGTTCTCGCCGACATAGGAGGCGATGACCCGGCTGATGCGGTGTGCCTCCAGCAGCAGGCCCAGTCCGGCGCCGTCGACCCCGCAGTTGTTGCTCACGATCGTCAGGTCGGTGGCACCCTGCTCGAGCAGGGCCTCGATGAGGAACCAGGGAATGCCGGCCAGCCCGAAGCCGCCGACTGCCAGACTGGCGCCGTCGGGGATGTCGGAGACCGCATGTGCTGCCGACGGCACGACCTTGTTCACAGTCATTGTTGCTCCAGATGTTCGATGAGCGCCGGGGTGATGATGTCGGATTGTTCGACGTTGGCGAGGTGGGCTGCGTTCGCGACCCTCAGCAGCGTGGCGTTCGGGATACGCGCAACGATCTCCTCGAGCTTGGCCGGCGGGGTCGCCGGATCGTCTGCGCCGGCGATTGCCAAGGTGGGCGCGGCGATCGTGGAAAGCTCTTCTCGCAGATCCAATGTGGCGATCGCCTCGCAACAGCCGGCATAGCCTTCGGCCGGGGTGGCTCCGATCATGGCCGCGTAAGCACCGCCCTTCTCGGGGTGGGCATCCAGGTGGCTCGGGGTGAACCACCGTTGCACGACGGCGGCGGCCACTGCCGGGCTGCCGTGCTCGCGTACCAGCGCGGCGCGGTCGGTCCAGGCCTGTGCCGGCGGAAGTTGCGCGCTGGTGCACAGCAGTGCGAGCCGCGCCACCCGTTCGGGGTTGCGGCTGGCTACCCGCATCACGGTCATTCCACCCAGGGACAGGCCCACCAGATGGGCCCGCTGGACGCCGAGCCGGTCCAGCAGCGCGATCAGGTCATCGGCGAGATCGTCGATCGAGTAGGGCCCGTTGGGCACCGGTGAGTTGCCGTGGCCGCGGGTGTCATAGCGCACCACGCGGAAATGTGCTTCGAGTTCCGGGATTTGGGCGTCCCACATGCGGTGGGTGGAACCGAGCGAGTTCGACAGCACCACCACCGGCCCGTTAGCTCGCCCGGTGACGATGGCGTGGACAGGCACCGCGGTCATCGGAGGACCTCGAATACGGCTGCCAGGCCTTGGCCGCCGCCGATGCACATGGTTTCCAGGACAGTGCGCGCGTCACGCCGACGCGCTTCGTAGGCGGCGGTTGCCAAGATCCGGGCACCGGTGGCGCCGATCGGGTGTCCCAGCGAAATACCGGAGCCACATGGGTTCAGGCGATCGTCGAGGGGGTCGATCTTCCACTCGGCGAGCACCGCCAACACCTGCACGGCGAACGCTTCGTTGAGTTCGATGAGGTCGATGTCGTCGAGGCCGAGTCCCGCGCGCTCGAGGGCGGCGGCGGCGGCGCCGACGGGCCCCAGGCCCATGGTCTCCGGAGCGCATCCGTGGACTGCCCACGATCTCAGCGCCAGCATGGGGGTCAACCCCAGCCGCTCGGCGTCTGCGGCGGTGGTCACCACACACATTGCGGCGCCGTCGTTCTGACCCGAGGCATTGCCGGCGGTGACGGTCGATTCGGGGTCGATCTTCGCGCGGATCGGTCGCAACGCCGCGAGCTTCTCGACGCTGATGTCGCCGCGGGGGTGTTCGTCGCGGTCGACGATGACGGCGGGTTTACCGCGCTTGCCGGCCACGGTCACCGGCACCAACTCGTCGGCGAACCGGCCCGATTCATGGGCTGCGATGGCGCGGTGATGCGACCGCACCGACAGCTCGTCCTGCTGGTCTCGGGAGATGCCGTATTCGCGACGCAGGTTCTCGGCGGTCTCGATCATGCCACCGACGATGGGATGTGAGGCACCGCCCGCTGTTTCGCGAGCCCGATCCAGTCGGTCCTGCAGTGCAATCCCGCCCTGGCGGACGCCGGTCCGCAGGCCCAGTGCGTAGTGCTCGACATTGGACATCGACTCGGCGCCGCCCGCCACGACCACGCGCGCGGCCCCGGTCGCCACCTGAGCTGCGGCGTAGAGCACGGCCTGCAAGCCGGACCCGCATCGCCGGTCGATCTGGAGGCCGGGGACACCGATACCGAGGCCGGCGTCCAACGCGGCAATTCGACCGATCGCCGGCGCCTCACCGCTGGGGTAGCCGTTGCCCAGGATCACGTCGTCGACGTCACCCTCGCCGAGACCGGTGCGCTCCACCAGCGCGCGCAATGTCGCTGTGGCGAGATCGGTGGCCGTCAGCGTCGACAACGCGCCGCCCATCCTGGTAACCGGAGTGCGGACGGGACTGCAGATCACGGCATCCATATCTCGACGGTAGGGAGCGTGGCCGATATTGTGAAATACTTAAATCGACTCTATTGAGAGCTAGTGGGTCCTAATTGTGGAGCTTCGCCATCTGAGATATTTCCGCGCTGTTGCTGAGGAGCTCCACTTCGGCCGGGCCGCGGAGCGGTTGCTCATGGCTCAGCCGCCCCTGTCGCAGCAGATCCGGGCCCTGGAACGCGAACTCGGTGTCACCTTGCTGACACGATCGACCCGCAATGTCGAGCTGACCCCGGCCGGGCGGGCGTTTCTCACCAGAACGGTCGAGATCCTGGCCGCGGTGGACGACGCCGGTGACCAGGCTCGCCGGATCGCCAATGGGGCCGAAGGCCGCCTGGTGATCGGCTGCGTCGGGTCGGCCACTTACTCGCTGCTGCCGAAGCTGGTGCGGGCGTTGCGGAAGACGCTGCCGAATGTCGACCTGAGCGTGCGCGGTGAGATGTTGGCGCCGGCGCAGCTCATCGCGCTTCACGCCGGCCAGATCGACATCGCCCTGCTGCGCCCGCCGGTCCTCGATCCAGGCATCGCGGCCGAGGTGATCAGAACCGACCGCTTGCTCGTCGCGTTGCCCGCCGAGCATCCGCTGGCCGCCCGGGACACCGTGGACCCCGCCGATCTGCGGGACGAGGACTTCATCAGCCACGCCGGGCATGGCCGCTCACGAATGGGTGCGCTGCTGACGACGTTGTGTGAGGAGGCCGGTTTCACACCACGCGTGCAGCATGATGTGGAGGAGACCTCCACCCTGGTGACACTGGTGGCGGCGGGGCTCGGCGTGGCGGTGGTGCCGGAGCCCACCTCCGAGTTGGACATTGCCGGGGTCTGCTACCGGCCGCTGTCGCCGGCCGCGGCCTCCATCGAGTTGTTGGTGGCCTATCGCAGCTCCGAGGTCTCGCCGTTGATCGCCAATGTGCTCGAGGTTCTCCGCGAGATCACCTGATGCCGAGGGGATTCCGTGGGTCGATCGAGTCGACGATTCCGCAACCTCATGTCGAAGAGGAGCCAACAAGCCGGCTGACGCTGCTGCGAACCCGTCCAGAGCGTGAACAATATGTGCGCAATCTGGTGGCGGTGTCGTCGACGCCGGACGATGGACCGAGTCGCCGAGCGAAAGGTCCGAGTCTTGACAGTCTCATCGCAGGTCACCGAGCGAGTCCGGGAGCCGCACTGGTCGCTGGCCCGGACGTGGTTGTTGCAGCCGGGGATCCCGAACGGGGGCCGAGCTTACGACGCCGCGGTCGCCGGCAGCGCTGATGCGGTTGTCTTAGATATCGAGGACGGGCTGCCGGAGGCGCAGAAAGTCGCTGGTCGCCAGTCGGTGGCGGAGTGGCTGGGTTCGGGCCAGGGGTGGGTGCGGATCAACAGCGTGAGCACATCTGCCTGGTCGGCTGATCTGGATGCGCTGGCCCAGGCGCCAGGTCTCATCGGCGTGATGCTGGCGAAGACTGAATCCGCCGACGACGTCGCCGCAACCGCCGCGCGGCTGCCTGCCGGTACACCCCTGGTGGCGCTGGTCGAATCGGCGCTCGGGATGGAATCGGCTTCCGAGATTGCCCGGACCTCCGAATGTTCTCGAATCGCCTTCGGGGTCGGTGATTTCCGGCGAGACACCGGGATGAGCGAAGACCCGACGGTGCTCGCCTACGCCCGGGCACGCCTGGTGATCGCCAGCCGCGCCGCGGGGCTCCCCGCGCCCATCGACGGGCCGACTCTGCGTGCACAGACACGCCACCTCGCCCGGGAAACCGCGGTGGCCAAAGCTGCCGGTATGACCGGACGGCTGTGTCTGGCTCCCGAGCACGCCGAGACCATCAACAGCCTGCTCAGCCCGTCGCAGCTGGAGATCGACGAGGCGCGTTGCACGCTCGCCCGGCTGGATGCGCCCACCGGCCCCTACGACGGCAGTGTCGGTCCCACCCGGGCCCGCGCCGAAGCGGTGCTCGAACTCGCCGTCAAACTCGGTCTCGGCTGAACCGCCCCCGCCGAGCGCCGGCGCGGTGCCGTCACCCAGCGCAGCTGTGTCCCGTCATGTGACGGAGAGCCGGCCCCTACGGGGCAGGTGTCACGTCGCCGCCGGAACCCTTCACCGAAGCCTTTGCCCGTTTTTCAGCCCGCACTGCTCTGTTGCCACGCACAAAACCGGTGACCGAGACCGTCGCTGAGAGCAGCGCTTCCTCGCCGTTGACAAACGGGTGGAACCCGACGCCGACGCCGCCGCGGCCCTTCACCGGGATATCGGCCACTTCGGTTACCTTCCAGCCCTTTTCGGAGATCGACAGAATGGCCTCGCCGTTATCACAGGTGAGCGGCAATGCCGCAATGACCTCATCGCCCGCGCCCAGCTTCACTCCGGCGACACCGTTACCGGCAGCGCCCTGCGGGTTCACCGCGGCCGGGTCGATCCGCAGAACCTTGCCGCGCCGGGTGACCAGCAGCATATGGTGGCCATCAGGCAGCACCCCGGAGCGCAGCAGGCCGGTGATATCCGGTGCCACCGGGATGTCGCGGGTCTTGTAGGGCAGCCCGTTGCCGGTGGTGAACTTGATGCGGCCGTCGGTCCACACCGCCCAACCCAGACCTGAGGTGAGCAGCTCGCCGTGGCTGTCGGAGAACACACCGCGGTCATCGAGGCGCCATGCGGCGTTGACCTTTCGTTCCCGGGCGCCGTCCTCGTCGGCGCCGAAGGTCGTGGGGGTGGCGTCGAAGTCCAGCACCGTACGGCGGTCGAACTCCGGGCCTTTGAACAGTTTTGCGGTCTCCACCAGTTCCTTGTCGATCACTGTTCGACGTGCGTCGGGATTGGACACCAGTTCGGTCAACGTCGCGAACTCGGCGTCCAGCTTCTCTGCCTCGGTCTGGAGTTCGATCACATCGAGCTTGGTCAACCGCCGAAGCTGCAGCCCCAGAACGTAATCAGCCTGCTCGGCGTCGATCACAAAACGCTCCTGCAGTCCCTGGCGGGCGTCATCGACGGTGTCGGAGTTACGAATGATCGCGACGGCAGTGTCGATGTCGATGTGGATCAGCATCAGGCCGGCCACCAGGTGGCGGCGCGCGGTGACCTTCTCCAGCCGGTATTCGCTGCGATGTAGCACCACTGAATCGCGCAGATGCAGGAATGCGGAGATCAGCTCGCGCACCGACCACCAGCGGGGCACCCGGTCTTCATCGAGTGCAACCAGGCTGGCGGCAAAAGTCGACTCCAGCGGAGTCAGGGCGAGCAGTTGCTCACGGATGGTGTCGGCACTGTGGCCGCGTTTGGCGGTGACCACGATGCGCAGCCCATTGCGCCGGTCGGTCAGATCCGACATGTCCGCCACCCCGGACAGTTCACCGGACTCGACCAGGGTCCGGATCCTGTCCTGCACAGTGTTACTGGCGACTCCCGGCGGCAGCTCGGTGATCACGACGTTCTTCCCGTCGACCGATACCGTGCCGCGAACGGTGAAAGCGCCACGGCCGGTCGTCATGTACTCGCGCAGGCCGGCTGTGCCGACGACGCTGGCTCCGCAGCCCCAGTCGGGACCGGGCATGAGTTTGACCAGCCTGTCATCGGTCATGTTCGGGGTTTTGAGCAACGCCCGGCAGGCGGCCATCACTTCACGGGGGTTGTGGGCCGGCACCTTGGTGGCCCAGCCTTCGGCGATGCCAACCGCGCCGTTGCAGAGCAGGACCGGCCACTGGGCCGGCAGCATCGTCGGCTCGGTCCACTCTCCGTCGAATGTCGGGACCATCGGGACGGCGTGATCGGCGAGTTCGGCGGTCAGAGCCGCCCCGGGAGCCGACAACCGCATCTCGGTGTAGCGGTCGGCGGCGGGAATGTCACCCTGGATACGCGGGAAAGCACCTTGTCCGTCAATGACTTTCACTCGCTGGAACTCGGCGGCCAGCAGTGCGGCGGCCCCGTACATCGACGCTCCGCCGTGCGGGTGCAGGTTGCCGGTGACAGCCGAGCAGACCTTCGAGGACTTCTGCGGCTTGTTGCCGGGCAGTAGTTTGGAGTCGTACATCTGGTACAGCAGCCGCCGCTGTCCGGGCTTGAGGCCGTCGAACGCGGACGGGATCGCACGGTCGCTGACGCTGTAGAGGGCGAAGGTCAGCTGGTAATGGTTCCAATAGTCATCGGCGCTCTGGGCGAGCACCAGATCCGGGTTCTGCTCAGGAATGTCCAGGGTGGCGGTCACAGTCCTTCTTCCTAGCTGAGGTCGAGAGCAGTGGTGTCGACGCGGGCGGCGATCTCGGCCATCCACGTGCGCCGGCCCTCCGGCGGCCCACCGAACAGAGTGTGGTGCAACTTCGGATCCCCGTCATCGAGGTGTACCCGAATCACGGTGCGCCGCTGCGGATCCAGCACGGTGTTCCAGAAGTCATCGGCATCCATCTCGCCGAGACCCTTGTTGCGCTGCACTTCCACTTTGCGTTTCGAGGTGGCTTTCAGCTGAGCCACCGCGGCATCGCGTTCGGACTCGTCCTGGCAGTAGATGCGCTCTTGGCCGTCTTTGACCACAAACAGCGGCGGCAGCGTGACATAGACCATCCCCGCCTTGACCAGTGGTCGGTAGAAGTCCAGGAACATCGAGATGAGGCTCGAGTTGATGTTGCCGCCGTCCGGGTCGGCGTCGGAGGCGAACAGGATCCGGTCGTAACGGCACGACTCCGGATCGCAATTGTCCCGAACACCGCAGCCCAGGATGCGCTCGATCGAATCGAACTCGTCCTTGACCCGGGCCTTGTTGATGGTGAACCCATAGACGTTGGGCGGCTTGCCTTTCAGCGGGAAGGCCGCCTGGAAGGTGGCGTCACGCGCCGCTTTGATGGTGCCCAGCGCGGAATCGCCCTCGCACAGGAACAGTTCGGCTCCGGACCCGCGCCCGGTCTCCCGGCTGGGTAGCAGCTTCGGCGGAAGCGACAGGTTTGTCCCCAGGCCCTTGGCTTTCGACGCCGCCCGGGACCGGGCCTTGGCGCCCTCGGCGCTGCGCCGTGCCCGCGCAGCTTCCAGAGCCAGCCGGGTCCACAGAGATACCGCGTCGCCGTTGCTCGGGTTTGCCGCCCAGATGGTGACGCTGCGCGCCACGTCCGGGGCCATCGCGACGTTCAGCGACCGCGATGACACCGCAGTCTTGGCCTGCGAGTCCCAGGCCACATCGGGAGCCCGGGTGTCCACGGCCAGCGCGGTGACCGCGACGAAGTCCTGTGCTTCCGGGCCGTCCTCGCCTTTGGCCAGGCCCAGGTCGCGGATACGGGACGCGCGGTCGGCCAGCGCCTCGGACAGGCCCTTGAGGGCGGCAGTCAGATGGGATCCACCACCGGGGGTGCGCACGGTGTTGCAGAACGCGGCGACGGTGGCGGGCTCGGCGGGGCCGGCGGTCAACGACCACCGGAACGGGGTGGGGCCGCGCCCGGTGGTGTACTCGCCGCGGCCCTCCACCACCGCACGCACGCCGGGCACCGGCGTGCCGGCGGCGGTGCACATGAGGTCCAGGAGGGTATCGGTGCCCCAGGGGCCGCTGAACGGCTCGATCAGCTCGGGCCGGACGTCCTCGCCGGGCCAGCCCTCGTCGACGACGACCAGGTGGACCCCTGGCGACATCCGGGCGGCGGCATGCGCCCGTAGCAGGACTTCGTTGATGTCGACGCTGGAATCCGGAACCACCGTCGGGTCGAACAGGATGCGCACTTCGGTGCCGTGCACGTCCGGTTTGCGGTTACCGGAGCCGCGCAGTTTCTGCGTGTCAGCGCGGGTGAACGGGGCGTCGGCGTCGAAGTCCTTACCCTCGAACACCCCGGGATAGCCGCCGCCGAAGCTCTGCAGGTAGGTCTTCCCGGCCCGGCGCACCGTCACGTCGGTCCGCGCCGAGATGAACACCGCGGCCGCCGCACCGATGCCGTTGAGGCCGGCGCCGGTGCTGGCCGCGTCGGTGTGCGCGGAGAACTTCCCACCTGCCCGCGCGGTGCCCAGCGTCTTGACGATGCCGTTCTTCCCGTTCACCGGGTCGGAGTCGACGGGAAGGCCCCGGCCGTCGTCGGCGACGCTGACCGATCCGTCGGTGTGCAGGGTGATGGTCACGGTGGAGCCACCGTGGGCGGGATCGGCGACCTCTTCGACTGCGTTGTCCACCAGCTCGCGCAGCGCGGTGTTGAGCACGTCCAGACCGAGGTTCACCGCCGGCCGCAGGCGTGTGTGCTGGACATCGTCGAGCTCGGTGATGTCGGCGGCGGTGTAACTCACTGCTCGTCCTTTCCATCGGTGCAGGTCGGATCCATCCGTGCCGGCTGGATCCCTCGTTGCCGGGTGGCAAGTGCCGAAGCGCGCAGGGGTGCGGTGGGCGGTCTGCCCGGCAACCACGGGTCTGCCCGGGGGAATGGTAGACGGTGGGCCCGACATCGTTGCGGATCCCCAGCGTCACCGGCCCGGTGTTCGACGATGAGTTTTGCCACGCGCGGAGGTCCAGACAGGTGTCATGATCGGATCGGTCCTATCCTGCGGAGGCAACCATGAACAGGACAAATCTGTCGATGTCCGTCTCGGCCGACGGCTACGTGGCCGGACCGCATCAGAGCGAAGAGCACCCGCTGGGAGTGGGCGGCGAGGCGGTCCACCGGTGGCACATCGGCCCCGAGAAAGATCACCCGGTCAACCGGCAGGTTGCCGCGGAGATGATGGACGGGATGACGGCAACGATAATGGGACGCAACATGTTCGGCCCCATTCGTGGTGCCTGGGGCGCCAGACCGTGGCAGGGATGGTGGGGTGAGGAGCCGCCCTATCACTGCCCGGTCTTCGTACTGACCCATTACGCCCATGAGCCGATCGAGCTGAAGGGCGGGACCACCTTCTTCTTTGTCACCGACGGCATCGAATCTGCATATCAGCAGGCGACTGCCGTTGCCTCAGGTGGACCCATTTCGATTGCCGGCGGTGCAAGTTGTGCACGTCAAGCGATAGCGGCAGGAATCGTCGACGAGATCGATCTTCAGGTGAGCCCTGCCATCCTGGGAGCGGGGGAGCGCTTGTTCGAGGGTTTCGCCCCGGGCGCGCCGACACTGGAGCTGGTCCGCGTGCTGGAGGCCCCGGGTGTCGCGCACCTGAGGTACCGGGTCGTTCGATGATGGAGCTCCCGACGGGTCACGCCGTGCGGGCGGACCAGTCGGGTGTACGGTCGCGCGTCGCCTCGGCGAGCGCCTTGCGGGTGTTGGCTGCGTTGAAGTCCTTGCCGTACACCGGTGTCCCGGGCTGTTGCCGCCACGATTCGGAGATCGGTCCGGCATCAACCGGCTCGAAGCCGAGTTCATCGACGATCCCGTGGACCCGGTCGCGACCCGATCCGTTGGCGCCGGCGATCGGAAGTGCGATCCGGTCCGGAGTTCCGCTGGGTGTTCCCCGCTGGAGTAGATGCTTCCAGAAGATCCAGCTGAACACCTTGTACACCGGCGCGCCGATCTGCTTGGCAACCCACGCGCTCTCGACCTGGCCGTCCTCGATCGCGGCGATCTCACCGTCACGTTGCTGTGGGTAGTAGTTGTTGGTCTCGATCACCGGGGCGCCCGGTTTACGCGCGTCGACGATTCCGTCGGCGAGGTCGGGAACGTTCTTCTGCGGAATACTCACGATGACCAGGTCGGCATCGGCTGCCGCGTCTTTGGCCCACGCCGCGCCGGCTCCGGTTTCGTTGACGAGGTCTGTGAGGGTTTCGGGGGAGCGCGAGTTTGCCACCGTGACCTCGTGTCCGAGTTCGCGCAGCCGACGCGTCAGCGTGCCGCCGATGTGACCTGCTCCGATGATGCCGATCTTCATGTTTCGCCTCCGAGCCGTTTGATGCCTCTGTCGGGCGACATCGCGGAGGGGGCGGCTGTTCCGGTCCGGTGCTTTCTGTTCTTGCCGTTCAGGTTTCAGGGTTGCCCCGGTTGTCGAGGATGACCTTGCCGACGGTGCCCTTGGATTCCAAGAGCTGGTGGGCGCGTGCAGCCTCGGCAATGGGGACGACCGTGTCGACCACCACGCGGACGGCGCCGGTGTCGAACAGCGGCAGGACGTCGCGGGTCACGCCCGCGATGATGTCGGCCTTCTGATCGACGGGACGCGCCCGCAGCATGGTTGCGGTCACGCTGGCCCGTTTGGACATCAACAGGCCGACGTCGAGCAGTACCGGAGTGGTCGACCCGCCGATGATCACCAGATGTCCATCAGGTGCCAGACATTCCAGATTCCGGCCGAGGTAGTCCGAACCCACGACATCGAGGATGGCGTCGACTCCACGGCCGTCGGTCGCTGCGAGAGTTGCGGCCACAAAATCCTGGGTGCGGTAGTTGATCGCGGTCGTTGCTCCCAGATCGAGACCCGCCTGAGTTTTGGCGTCGCTGCCCGCGGTGGTGATCACCTGGGCGCCGATCGCGGTTGCCCACTGGATGGCAAAAGTGCCGATCCCGCCGCCGGCCCCGTGGATCAGCACGCTGTCGCCTCGGGTGAGCCCGGCGATCATGGCGAGGTTGGAGTACACCGTCGCTGCGACCTCGGGGACGGCGGCGGCCTCCACGCTGGTGAGGCCGGCGGGGATGGGCATGACCTGGGTGGCCGGGACGGCGACCTCATCGGCGTAGCCGCCGCCGTCGAGCAGCGCGCACACCTGATCCCCTGGTGACCAGCCGGTGACGTCGGCACCGACCTCGGTGATGGTGCCTGAGCACTCCAATCCCAACGGACGCGGTGCCCACGCCGGAACCGGGTAGTGTCCCCGGCGCTGCAGGAGATCGGCATTGTTGACACCAGCTGCCGCCACCGTGACCACAACCTCGCCGGGGCGAGGATGCAGCGGTTCCACCGCAGACCAATGCAGGACATTCGGGGGACCGGGATGGTCGAACAGTATCGCTGAGGGCATTGCACTTCCTTCCGCCGTATGTCGGTCAAATCGTCACTTCACCGCGTGTGCGGCCGCCCAGCGGGCAATGCTGCTGGCGTACAGCGGGGTTTCGACCCGGCAGTGCGTGCCCGAGGCCGCTTGTCGAGCCGCTGCCGCTTCGTTGAAGGTCTGTCCGTTGTCGGCGATGAACTTCAGGAAGTCGTCGGTGGGATGGGAGGTCACCGTGTTGGTATACCGGCACCGGCCACCGTCGAGGCGCTCCATCCTGAGTTCCCAGATGACTTGTGTTGTGGTCCATCCCGACGGGGTGAGGATGTCCGACAACGACACCATCTTGCAGTAGTGGGCTTCGGCAACCTCGAACCGATACTGCTGGATCACCAGGCCGGTGCCGATCATCTCGACATTGATCGACATCGGTGTTCCGTCGTCGTCGACTGTGTACCCGGCGGCTTTGTGATCACCGGGCGCGCAGCGTTGATACTCGTGAGTTGGAAGAGTTTTCAACCACTGAGCAATGTCGACATCATCGAACGACGTCTCCACCTCCGCGGTGACAACTGCATGCGAGAGGACCAGATCTTCGTGCACTTCGGTGCTCATCCATCGCTCCTGTCGTAGTTCCCATGAGTGCCGGGTCCATCGAAACGAAGCACGAGTGGCGGACCGACGAAACAAGCATGTCGGGACCGCCGTTGAGCCCACAATGACGTTGTCGTGACCGAGCAGGTAGTGCTAGCACCCCCTCAAGTTGTCGGCTTGTCCCAGATCAGTGCATAGCGCCACATCGTCAGCCGGGTCCATCTGGCACCGGGAAGTACCTGGCGGGCCGCGCGACGCGCCTCGGCGTAACTATGAGGCGGCGGCCAGAAAATCGGCGCCGAGTGCTCCCAGATGCCGTATCGCCGCTTGAATCTCTGCTGCTGGACGAGGCCGGCGAGGTCATAGAGCGCATCGCCGGGGCGGGTACTCCTGGCCAGGCCGACGACGGCCAGGACGCCGCCCGGCGCCACCAGTTCGGCCAGGCGGGTCAGGGTCTGCGTGACGTCAGGAAGATGGTGGATCGTCGCCACGGAGGCGACGACGTCGAAGGAGGCGGGCTCGAAGGGGTAGGTCATGATGTCGCCGACCAGCCAGTTCACCTCGGGATCCTCGCGGCGGGCGGATTCGAGTACGTCGGCGTCGGCATCGAGTCCGGTCACCTCGGGCAGAAGCTTGTGCAGGTCGGCAGCCAGGAGTCCATTACCGGTGCCGACGTCGAGTGCGGTGCGCGCCGCTGCCGGAATGGCCTCGAGGATCACCCGGTGGTAGTGAATGTTGTTGTTCCAACGCGTGATTGGGCCCTGGCTGGTCACCATGCCACCTTGTCGCAGCTGATCTGAGCAGTCAGCGGGTCTGTTCTTGCGGCCTCACGGTGAATGGTGCACCGCCAGATAGTGCTCGGAGACCGGAGCGCCGTCGGTGAATCGCTCGACGGCCTCCTCGATGATCCGGTCTTGACCGGTCTGCCGGGTGTAGTGCTGATGCAGATGCTCACCCCAGGAGCGCACCACAAACGTTTCGACAAACGTCGACTCGTGTTCGATGCTGCGGAACAGTCGCCACTGTGATGCGCCGGTCCGTTGGCGGGATCGGCCCAATACGTCCATCGCCCTGAAGAAGCCGTCCTGATCTGCGGGGGCGACGCGGTAAGACGTGATCACCAGTACCGGACCGTCGAGGGGCTCGGGGTCGAATATCAGGTTCGGTTCCGGCCAATGCGACGACAACGTCAGGTCCAGGCCACCGGTTTTGGCGTGCAGTGGCCACCACAACGACGACAGCCCGCAGACCACCAGCAGCGCCGCGCTGATCAACAGGCTGGTGACGCTCGTGGTGGCTCCGGCGACCAATCCCCACACCAGCGAGCCCATCGCCTGGCCACCCATGAACACCAACTGGTACACCGACAATCCGCGGGCCCGTACCCAGGCCGGCAGACTCAGCTGCATCGAGGCGTTGAGCGTCGACAGCGACAGCAACCAGGCGGCGCCGCCCACCAGCAGCGCCAGTAACACGACAACGAAGTTGGGGATCAGCGCCAGCACGACGGTCGCAGCGGCGAAGCCCATGGCCGCCATCGTCAGCAACGTGTTCTGACCGTACCGGGACCGCAACCGCGACAGCAGGAAAGCGCCCAGCACGGCACCAGCGCCGAGAGCGCCCAAGAGGAGCCCGTAGCCGGATGCCGACAGTCCCAGTTGGTCTTTGGCGATCACCGGTAGCAGCCCCCACACTGCACTTCCGGGGGCGATGAACAACGCAGCCCGCAGCAGGATCCGCCGTACGATCGGTGAACTCCGGATGAACCGGCCGCCGGCGCTCAGCGCCGCCAGGGCCCGCTCGGGAGGATAGTTGTGCTCGACGGGGGCGCGGCGCCAGCAGGCGAGCACGATCACGATCCCGACGAAGGACACCGCGTTGAGCGCAAAGACCAGGGTCGGGCCCGACAGCGACACCAACAGTCCGGCGATCGCGGGCCCGATGGCACGTGCCAGGTTGACACTCATGCTGCCCAACGCAGCTGCAGCCGGAATCTGTTGAGGAGGAACAAGATCAGGCTGAATCGCCTGCCAGGCGGGCGCGACGAGCGCCTGCCCGCAGCCGATGACAAACAACAGTGTCAACAGCACAGCCGGCGTTGTCAGCCCGGCACCTGTCAGCGAGGCGAGCAGCCCCACGCCCGCCGCCATGGCGCCTTGGGTCGCGATCAGCAGCCGCCGTCGGTCGATGAGGTCGGCCAACACACCTGACGGCAGCGCCAGCAGCATCACCGGCAGCGTCGTGGCGGTCTGCACCAAGGGAACCAGAACAGCTGCGCGAGGATCGCCGACAAGCATCCACTGGGCCCCGACAGTCTGCATCCAGGTACCGAGGTTGGAAACCAGTTGCGCGATCCACAGTGCTCGGTAGACCGGCGATCGTAGCGGCGCCCACGTCGACGTCGGCGGTGCCGCGGTGTGCGCCGACGTCATCCGCGGCTCTTGTCCAAGGCCATTCGATCACTGTAGAAGGGCACTCGGTGAGTCGTCTGTGGACTCGTCGCAACCCTGCCGTCGCGTTTTGGCCTTTGGGCACCCCGGGTAGATACGTAAGCTCTCGACTGTGGAAAGGCGCGCCGATGACGTTGGTTGACCATGACCCGGCGCTGCGGCCGTGGCAACTCGACGAGGCCGACTATCCCAGCACCGGCCCGATGTCTGAACGTGTTGTCTTTCTGCTGAGGTACGCGGTTCTGGCTCCGTCGGGCCACAACACTCAACCGTGGCAGTTCCGGGTGGACAACAATCGGCTGCAAGTGCGTGCTGACCGATCACGTTGTCTTTCGGTCGTCGATCCAGACGACCGCGAGCTGGTGATCAGTTGCGGCGCCGCGCTCGAGACGTTACGGGTGGCGGCCCGCCATTTCGGCCTGGATGTCGGTGTTGACCTGTTCCCCGACACTGCCGATCCAGACCTGCTCGCCAACCTTCGGCTGGAGCCGGGCGTCCCGCCGAGCGTCGATGACAACACATTCTTCGGCGCCATCACACGGCGGCGTACCAACCGCAGGCCGTTTGCCGACCGTCCCCTGCCTGAGGCTCTGGTGCAACAGCTCGTCACGGACGCGCAGGATGTCGGCGCCCGGCTGTACCCGGTCGACATCGAGCAGCGTCAGCAGGTAGCCGCACTGATCGCCGATGGGACCACGATCCAGATGGCGGACAAAGGCTTCCGTCGGGAGCTGGCTGCGTGGCTGCGCCCGAACGCAAGTCACCACATCGACGGCATGCGTGCCCATGGTTTCGGGTTCGGCGACCTGATCTCGCATGTTGTACCGCTGGTGATCCGTAATCTTGATCTCGGAAAGAGTCAGGCAGCCAAAGATCGTGCGCTTGTGGACGGATCCCCATTGCTCGCAGTGATCGGCACTGACACCGACAGCCCTCTGGCGTGGCTCCTCGCGGGGCAGGCATTGCAGCGCACCCTGCTGCGTTGTTGCGCCGCCGGTGTTTCGGCGTCTTTCCTGAACCAGCCGATCGAGGTTGACCACCTGCGGTCGCGGCTGGCCGGGGAGGTCGCCGGCGGCAGCGCCCCACAGCTGCTGCTTCGCCTCGGATACGGGCCGCCGGTCGATCCGCAGCCGCGACGGCCGATCGAAGCCTGCTGCACGGCCGGAAACCGTCAGAAGTAGGTGTGGATGAAATCGACGACCACGGGATCCGGGGCGTCGACATCGTTGATCACCGGAATGAGCCGCCACTTGTCGAATGCGGTGCACGGGTGTGAAAGCCCGAGCCGCACCACGTCGCCGATGTTCAGGTCGTGACTCCGCACATAGGTGTGCTGGTCGTTCATGGCTGTGACGGTGCCGTTCACAGGTCCGCGTGGCCCGGTCTGAACCGAGGGCAGGCCTTCGTCGTACGGGAGGTCCCGCTTGCCGGCGTCGAGCAGCGCCAGGTCAGCTTCTGGGACCGAGACCACGCGCGCCCAACCGTGGATCGCCGAGGTCAGCTGCACCGAGTCCGACGCGGCGGCGTGGACGGAGAACGGGGAGATGCCCTCGTAGAACCCGTCGTCGTGGGTCAGGTAGGCACCGGATCTCAGCACCACCTGAGCCCCAGCCGCAATGGCGTTTCGAGTCTGGGTGGCCACCAGATCGGGATAGGCGCTCCCGCCGACGGACAGGATCTGGTTCGTGTCGAAAACCCTTGTGACATCGTGATACAACTCCGTCAGATGCCGTAGATAAGTGTTGACCCGGTCCACGGCCTCGGCAGATCGGTCGTGTCCCAGTACGCCCTCGTAACCGCCGACGCCGGCCAGGGTCAGCAGCGGTGACTCCGCCACCTTCGTCGCGACGGCGAGCGCCGCACTTTTGCTCCGGGCTCCGGTGCGGCCACTGGTGGCGCCGAGTTCGACAACCACCCTGATGCCGGCGGTGTCGATACCGAGCGTCGAAAGCGCCGCCTCCATCAGCTCGACGGTGGCCAGAGAATCTGCCCAGCAATAGAATTCGAATTCAGGGTGGGTGTCCAGTTCGCCGGCCACCCAATGTAGACCGGATTTCGAGATCAACTCATTGGCCAGCACGATTCGGTTGATGCCGAACCGGCGCGCCAGCTGCGCTTGCCACACGGTGGCCAACGTGATGCCCCACGCGCCGCAGTCGAGTTGCCGCTGCCACAGTTGCGGAGCCATGGTCGTCTTGCCGTGCGGCGCCAGGAGCATCGAGTGGGCCCGGGTCCACTGCGCCATGGCGGCGATGTTGTTTGTCAAACGGCGTTGGTCGATTGTCAACACCGGCGTCGAGATCGATGACAGCCGTGGCCGTGCGGCCACGAACTCCGAGATGCTCTTCCCCCACGCCTCGGGCGGAATGGATTTGTACTGCGGTCCTAGGATCGTGTCATCGGGTGCTGGGGTCACGTGTTGTCTCCTGGGTTGCGCTCGATCACATCGGTCAATCTGACCATGCCCGGCGACGCCGCAGGTCCCGCCCCCTTGCCGGCCAGTGTCACAGCACCTGGATCCAGCGGAATCAATCCACGGTTCTCCCTGTTTGAGATGAAGTAGCCGGGAGTGACTCCCAGCGACGGAGCCGACAGTGAGAAGAGGCGAGATCGATGAAGAAGATCGCAATGGTGGGGGCGGTCGCCGGCGTCCTGTCCGCAGCCGTGATCGGGTTTGCCGGTCCGGCCCAGGCCGACGAACATGGGTTCGGGTACAGCGGACGCGACAATGACTCCGGCAACTACTACGGTAGCGGCACCAACAACAACCCCTGGCTCAACCAGTTGGTGCCAACAGTGAAAGTCCCGCAGGTAGACACAAGCGTGCGCAACTAGGTGGGCAGCGGAGGTGCCGATCCTTCTCGTTTGCCGAGGTATAGATGACATCACCAGTTGCGCAACTTCTTTCGCGGGTGAGCGCTCTCGGCGGGTGGCTACCTGGCGCCGATCGGCGACTTGACCGCCAGGAGATCGACCTGACAAATCGTCGGCGGCCGATCCGGCCGGAGTGAACAAAAGGCTTACGTTCGCAGGATGGGCTGGACGGAGAAACCCAGCGTGCCGGCAGCGTAGTCCACGACCGCGTCCACGGCCCGGCGATCACCCACCTCGCCGTAGATCAGCCAAATGGCCGGCGCAGTGGTGTCCCAGGTGCCCAGATGTCGCCGCAGCTGCGCCAACTCTGCGCACATCGCGGCTTGGGTGCTGAACTGCAGGACCAGGCACGCGGTGGCGTCGCTCTGGTCGATCGACTGCAGAGCGTAGAGCAGCGAACGCTTGTTGATGGCGGTCAGATCCAACTCGATCGGGACCAGATGCCTCACATGGCGCTGTTTGATGGTCTGTCGGGGAGGCGCCGTCGTTTGTTGCGTCGCGGTGCGCACCGACTCGTACAGATCCAGTCGCGAGCCGACATTCTTGAGCAGCAGCGGGGTGATGCTCAACCGCGGCGCACCCGCGGTCCGCGTCAGCTCTCGACGGTGCTCGTCGATCAGCTGCGTCGCCGCCACCGCGGTCATCCTATCGATGTCGCCGGGGATCGACATTTCCGGACGGAGTTTGCGCCGATACTCAGCGGGCTGATGATGGAACCAGTCCGCGAACGCCCGGGTGAAGTACTTCACGTCGGAGAAGCCGCACGCCGCAGAGACTTCCACCATGGTGGCGTCACTGTCGAGGAGTAGCCGCTCACCGTGGTTGACCCGCACGAATGTCAGCAGATCGCGGAAGCTGATGCCCGAGACCTCCTTGACCAGATGCGACAGCCGCGATTTCGAGTAGTGCAGCTGCGCCGCCAGCTGTCCGAGTACGTCGCGTTCGACAGCGTGCGCACTCAGATGACGCACCACGGTGTGGAACAGGGCACGCTGTGCCGCCGTCGGTTCCCGGTCGCGATGGTAATAGTTCTCCAGCGAGTAGGAGGAACACAGCGTCCTCACCAGATCCTGAGAGGTGCCTGTCATTGAATCCTGCTGTACACCAGGCTCGTTCAGCAGATCAGCAACCAGGTCCAGGAGAATGCGGCGAAGCCGTGACTCCTGTCCGCGATAGCGGACCAGGTCGAAGGACTCGCAGGCAAAGATGACGTCACCGACAAACGGGTCGATATGCTCGAATGTCGCCAGATCCAGGTGCACCAACGCAGTGACGTTGGCCTCGCCGCCGACGAGTTGGTGCGGATCGCCCTCGTTGATCACGATGAAGTCGCCGCTGACGAGGTCGAACTGTTCGAAGCTGACCTGCGCGTGCAGCCCGCCGCGCAACACATACACGATCTCGAGGACACCCGGATGGGCGTGCAGACTTGTCCGCCCGATCGACACCACTTCCGCGCGCGTTCCCGTTCCGGGGGCGAACTCGACGGTGGAGGCCAACATAGTCCGAGAGCCTAAACTCTGCCCCTACTGTCGCTCTGCGGCTACCAGGGCGTCTACCAGACGAATTGACCGTCTTGGACGGTGAGCCGCCCGTCGCAGTAAGTCTGATGGATGTTGGCGACGTCGTAGATCACCATTGGATCGTTTGTCGGATCCTGTCGCAGCACCAGCAGGTCGGCGAGTTTGCCCGCTTCGATGGTGCCCAGCACGTGTGACATCCCGACGGCTTGGGAACCGATCTTCGTTGCGGCGGTGATGGCCTCCGACGTGGTCATCCCGTATTCCACCAGCGCGCGCAATTCCAGCGCGCTGTACTCGCCATACTTGGTGAGCGGCTCGTAGACGGTGTCGGAGCCGAGCGCAATCTTCACCCCCGCGGCCTTGGCTGTCTGGAAGCTCTGTACGGCTTGGGAACTGTAGCGATCGCCGAATGCCTCGTCATGGAGGTCGTAGTGATCCCGGTACAGGAATGCGTCCGGCCGCGGTTTCGGCGCCGCCGCCGCTCCGACGGGCACGAAGTCGCGATACCAGTTGACGATCAACTGCAGCGTCGGCACCAGGATCGTGCCCTTGGCGGCCATCTTGGCGGCCAGCGCTTCGTCGATGTCCTCGCCGTGTTCGATGGTGTCGCATCCGGCATCGATGGCCATCTCGATGGCCTCGCGGTTTTCCGCGTGACACATCACGAGCGTGCCGCGCTGGCGGTGTGCCTCCTCGACACACGCGGCGAGTTCCTCGAAGGAGTAGTGCACATCGTGGTTGCGGTCATGCGGCCAGTTGTCGCCGCCACTGGCGAAGATCTTGATGGCGTCGGCACCCTCTCGGAGCAGGTAACGCACCGATTTGACCACCTCGTCACGGCCGTCGGCGAGGATGCCCCACACACCGTTGGACTGAACGTAGTCGGTCGTGAACTGGTGTAGGTCGGCGTGCCCGCCGGTGCGGGTCAGCCCGGGGCCACACGCGATGACCTTCGGTCCCGGAATCCCCTGTTCGAAGAACAACCGCTTCAGGTACAGGCCGTTCCAGGACACGTCCCGCGCCGTCGTGACACCACGCTTGAGCAGCTGTTGCGCTTCGTAGACCGACCGCACGGCCCGCATCAGCTTGGGCTCGGCGATGACCCCCATCTCCTGATCATCGATCTGGGCCCGCCCACCGGACAGATGAACGTGCGCGTCGATCAGGCCCGGCATGACGTAGTGGCCGTCGAGGTCCACCTCGGGTATCCCGGGGTCTCGCCGGTACTGGGGCATCGGCACGACAGCCTCGATACGGCCGTCGCGCACGATCACCGCGCGGTCCGCCAGAGGTGGTCCGCCATGGCCGTCGACAACGTGTACCGACAGCAGCGCAACCGAATTCGTGGGCAGGCTCACCCGGATGTGACCGCGGCGTAGATGTCGTTGAACTGCTTCTGCTGGACATCGTCGACGGGCTTCCACTGCTTGAGGCGGTCCAGAAGTTCCTGAGGCGGGTTGATCAACGGGTTGGAGGCCAACGACGGGTCGATTTTGGCCAGCTCGTCGGTCATGTCGGAGAGCACCGGCAGGTAGTGGGTGAAGGCGACGAGTTTGGCGTAGTTCGGGCGGTCGTAGACGAAGTTGATCCACTCTTCGGCGGCTGCCTGGTTCTCGGTGGTGTAGGGGATGACCATCGACTGAAGCGTCAGTGTCCCACCGGAATCCGGCACGACAAACTGTAGATCGGGATTGTCGGCTTGCAGCTGGATCACATCGCCGGAATAGGCCTGTGCGATGACGGTGTTGCCGGTGGCCAGGTCGTCACCGTAGTCGTTGCCGGTGAAGCGGCGAATCTGTCCCTTGCCCATCTCTTCGGCCACCAAATCGGCGGCCTTCTGCACGGAGGCGACGGTGGGGTCCTCGGGGGTGTTGCCCTGCGACAGCATGATCATGCCCAGCGCGTCGTGTGCATCCGAGAGCAGCGTCACCTTGCCCTTGAACCGGGGATCCCACAGGTCGTCGATGGTGGTGATGTCGCGACCGACCGCAGCCCGGTTGTACGCCAGCCCGACCATGCCGTTCATATACGGAGCAGTCCGCTTGCGGCCCGGGTCGACAGCGCTGTCGAGCAGTGCGGGCTGCAGGTTGACCTTGTTGGGCCAGCGCGATTCTCGGATCTCGTTGACCCACCCCAGCGCCATGAGTCGACTCGCGATGGTCTCGGAGGGAATCACCAGATCGCAGCCGATGTCTTGGTGGCGCGACAGCGGTTCCTTGACCTTGGCGAACCACGACTCATCGTCGTTGTAGTCCTCGGTGTAGGCCACTGTCAGACCGGTGGCCCGCTGGAAGTCCGCGACAAATCCCTCGGCGATGTACAACGGCCAATTCGACACCCGTAGCGTGCCGGTGGCCGGCGAGCCGTCGTCGGGGGGCGCCGTTGCTCCCGTCGAGGCCGGCTGAGAGCCGGGACCCGACCCGCACGCCGTCAGGACGGAGGGGCCGACGATGAGCGCGGCCGCGGCCAGCGTTCCGCCGCCGAGAAATCGGCGGCGCGAGGGCATGTTCGGAGGGGGACCGGCACTACGCATGGAGGCACTGTAGGAACCGGAGAGCCCAGCGGGACATGCCGAACAGGCTGGGCATCCATGCCGATGGCGCTGGATCACTGCGGCGACGGACCGGCGGCGACTTTCAGCAGCGCGTTGCGGCACATGTCACGGATCTCGCGCCGGGACAGCTGCTCGTTTCCCGTCTGCTGATGCGCCTCTGCCAGTAGTGCCCAGGTCATGGCGACCACCCACTGCGCCGAGAACTGGGTGTCGATGCTGGAGTCGTCCTGACCGCGCGCCACGACGGCCACGATTCCCCGGTCCGCTTCGCAGTCGAAGTCTGCTACCTCCTCGTATTCGGTGCGCATCCACCACGCCAAACTGTCGAGTCGTTCCAGGAGTTCGTCGACGATCCTCGAGTAGGCGGCCAGGCCGGTGCCCTCGTGTGGGCGAGCGTGTTGGAGAGCCTCTTCGTATTCGGCTTCGACGTGGCTCTCGATGCCGTCCATGAGGGAGCTCCGGTCGGGAAAGTAGCGGTGCAGCGTGCTGCGGGCGACGCCCGCAGCGGCGGCGATATCGGCCATCGAGGCACCCGGGTGCTTACCGAGCACCTCGATGGCGGCGCCGAGCAGTGTTTGGCGTGTTCGGTCCCGAAGGCGGGAGGGCCTCGTCGACGACGTCATGAGTACATCGTCCACCATGGCGTCAAAATCGAACATATTTGACGAAAATAGGACAGCAGTGTCCTAATTATGGCCATGATGTCGACGACGGTGAACGCTGCGCCCCCGGCGGGCGGACTCGGGTCCAGGGTGGCAATCCTGTGGGCCCTTGCGCGTCCGCAAGCCCCCAAGCTGATCTTGGCGTTGTGTCTGGGTCTGGGAGTGGCCGCAGCGGAACTGGCCACTCCGCTGGTCACCCGATGGGTCCTGGACTCCATCGGCGCGCGTGCCGGCGGGCTGACCGGACCGGTCCTCTTGCTCGCCGGACTGATCGTCGCCGGCACGGTGTTCAGCTGGTGGCAGTGGGTGGTGTTGGGCACCCTCGCCGAGAACGTCGTCTACGACGCGCGCCAGGGAATGATCCGACGGTTCCTCGTCGCGCGGTTGATCCCGTTACAGGCACGACCGACCGGTGAACTGGTGACCCGCGTGACCAGCGACTCGGTGCTGCTCCGGGAGGCGGCGTCGTCGAGTGTCGTCGGGCTGGTGAACGGCAGCATCACCCTGGTCGGGACGCTGGTGTTGATGGTTGTTCTCAATCCGCTGCTCGGGGTTGTCACCATCGGCGCGATATGCCTGATCGCGGTGGTGTTCGCGGTCCTGATGCCGGGAATTGCGCAAGCGCAGGAACGGGCTCAGGATTCGTTGGGCAACCTGGGTGGAGCGCTGGAGAGCACACTGCGCGCGATCAGGACGGTCAAGGTCGCGGCCGCCGAACAGCGCCAAGCGGAGAGTTTGTTGGCCCATGCCGCCGAGTCGAGGACGTACGGCCTGCGGGCGGTTCGGCGCGAAGCGCTGGTGTGGAGCGTGGCCTTCTCCGGGATCCAGGCGGCCACACTTGTCATCGTGTGCGGTGGCGCCTATCTGGTGTCGACGGGACAGATGACGGTCTCGACGCTGGTGGCTTTCCTGCTGTACGCGGTGGGTCTGCTGGGTCCGACCATGGAGCTGAGCAACGACCTGACCACGCTGCAAGCGGGAATGGCGGCTGCAGGCCGGATTCGCGACGTTCAGGCACTCGAGGTCGAACCGCAGTCCACCGCAACGGCGGAGCTGCGTGACGAGCTCGCGGCACCTGCCATTGCCTTCGACCGGGTGAGTGCGCGCTACCACGACGGGGCAGCTGCAGTGCTTCGAGACGTCAGCCTCGAGGTGCCGCGGCGCGGCCACACCGCGATCGTCGGTCCTTCCGGTGCGGGCAAGACGACGGTGTTTTCGCTGATCCTCGGATTCATCGAGCCCGAGAGCGGTCGCCTGTTGCTGGCCGGCACCCCCTACCCGGACGTCGGCATCAGTGGGATCCGCTCCCGCATCGAATACGTCGAACAGGACACCCCGCTGTTGCCGGGAACCCTGCGCGACAATCTGGTGTTCGCCAATCCCGTTGCGACCGAGCGTGATATCGCCGAGGTCTTGCGGCGGGTCCGGCTGAGTGAGTTCGTCGACGGACTCGAGCTCGGACTCGACACCGATGTGGCCGGCACCACCATTTCCGGCGGTCAACGACAACGCATTGCACTTGCCCGGGCCGTGCTGGCGCAGCCGGAGGTGCTGCTGCTGGATGAGGCCACCGCTCAGATCGACGGTCTCTCGGAGTTGGCTGTGCACCAGGTCATTCAGGAGCAGTCAGCCACGGCAGCGGTGCTGACCATCGCGCATCGGCTCTCCACGGTGGTCGATGCCGACAGCATCATCGTGATGGATGACGGTCGAATCGTGGATCAGGGTCGCCACCACGAACTGCTGGCTCGCTGTCAGTTGTATCGACGACTGGTCGACTCGCTGCGCCTCGATCCGCCCGAGCGGGTCGGCGACCCCACGCCGTCGGGTGCTGGATGCCTGCCCTGACGTGACCGGGTAGCTACTGGGCGGGCTCGCGCAGCGGCCGCCCGTCTCCTTCCGGCTGGTCTTCCGGCTGGTTGTCCTCGGCTGCGGGCTCGTCATCGTCGGTGTCCTCGGTTTGGTCCTCGCCGGCCCGCTCACCGACCTGCTCGTCGTAGTACCGCAGGATCACGGCAACCGCGGCGGCCACGGGCACCGCAAGGAACGCCCCGACGATGCCGAACGTCGAGGCTCCCAGTGTCACTGCCAGCAGCACGATCACCGCGTGGAGTTTCATCGACTTCGACTGCAACCACGGCTGCAGCACGTTGCCCTCGAGCTGCTGGACAACCAGGATGATTCCCAGGACGATGAGCGCGTCGACCGGGCCGTTGGACACCAACGCGACCAGCACGGCAAGGCCGCCGGCGACAAACGCGCCGACGATCGGAATGAAACCGCCGATGAAGGTGATGATCGCCAGCGCATATGCCAACGGCACGCCGACGATCAGCAAGCCGATCCCGATGAGCACGGCGTCGACGAGGCTGACAACGGCCTGGGTGCGGATGAATCCGCCGAGAGTCGACCAGACCCGCTGGAGAACTTCGGCCACGTGCGCGGCACCGGGGGAGCCGACCACGCGGCGCAACCAGGGCAGGAAAGCCGGGCCGTCTTTCAGCAGGAAGAAGGTGACGACGATGGTTGCGAACACCGTGACCAGCGCTGAGGTCGCCGCGCCCACCCCGGAGAACACCCCTGAGGCGATTTGCGCGCTACTCGAGTTCAGTCGGTCGTTGATCGCCTCGACCGCCGAATTGAGCTGAGCCTCACTGATGTTCAGTGGTGGCCCACCCATCCAATCCCGCACCTGCACCACACCTGCGGTGGCTTGCTCGGCCAGCTCGGCGGATTGGTCGACGATCGCCGGCGCCACCGCGGCGATCACCGCACCGATCGCTGCCACCGCGATGAGAAGCGTCGACACGACCGCCAGTGCCGGGGGAAAGCCCTTTCCCCGCATCCAGCGCACGGGTGGCCACAGCACGGTGCACAAGATCAGGGCAAGCATGACCGGCAGGACAATCACCCATGTCTTGCCGACCACCCACGCGAGGATCCAGAGCGCGCCGGCCACGATGATGAACTCCATGGCGACCGTCGCGGTCGAGCGGAGATGGGCACCGTAGATCGAACCGCGGCTGCGCACTGCCAAAGTGTCGTTCTTCACCTCTCCTCTCTACCCAGCAAAAGCCACTTCCAAGTGTTCGGACACTCTCTTCTCGATCACATTTTGATTTGTCTACGCCGACAGCCCTGTTGTGCAGGGGCGGCTCCGCGGGCTGCGGCGCTGGGCGTCGCGGTAGTCGTCGACCAGGCTCAACTCTGTTGCCGCCTCTTCGTCGATGACCAGAACGGCGTTCTCGTGGAGCTGCAGAATCGAGGCCGGGCAGCGGGCGGACACGGGTCCCTCGGCGGCCCGCACGATCGCATCAGCCTTTGCCGCTCCGGTGGCGATCAGCAGCGTCATACGGGCCTCCATGATGGTGCCCAGCCCCTGCGTGACGCAGTCCATCGGCACGTCGTCAGGCGAATCGAAGAAGCGTGCGTTGTCCTGTCGGGTCCGTCGTGACAGCGCTGCGACCCGGGTGCGGGACACCAGTGATGACGTCGGCTCGTTGAAACCCAGGTGGCCGTTACGCCCGATCCCGAGGATCTGGATGTCGATCCCGCCCGCATCACGGATGGTGTTCTCGAATACGCGGCACGCTGTGTCGAGGTCGTCACCGATGCCCGCGGGTACGTGGACATTGCTGGGGTCGAGTCGCAGCGGTTCGGTGACCTGGGTCCGGATGACATGTGCGTAACTGTGCGGATCGCTGGGCGCCAGGCCCACGTACTCGTCGAGTGCAAAACCGGATACGGCGCTCATGTCCAGCCCGGCGGCAACGCGCTTGGCGAGTTCGGCATACAGACCCAGCGGACTCGAGCCCGTCGCGAGTCCGAGGACGGCGTTCGGTTTCCGTTGAACCAGGTCGGTCACCATATCTGCGGCCGCCGTGGCGACAGCGCTGACATCAGAGCTGATGATGACGTCCATTTCAATCCTCATTCCTTGTATGACAATGTATGAACATGATTCGTTGCGGATTTGCTGCCGCTTCGGTCGCGCAGACTGCGGCTCGTGTGCGTGTGGCTCGTGACTCGGATGGTGAACCGGCGCTTGAGATCATGGGCCGCCGGGTCGATGTGGAGGACCTGTGACCGACGCCGGGAACGCCAAGCGGGCACGACCGAAAGAAGCTGGAGCGCGGCGAGCGCTCCGGTACCAGCACGTGTACGACCTCGTCGTGTCGCTGATCGAGGACCGGGGTCTGCGCGAGGGCGACCAACTGCCCAGTACCGCCGAACTCGCCGAGATGGCCGGTGTCAGCGTGATCTCGGTGCGCCGGGCCCTCGATGAGCTCACCCATAGCGGGAAAATCGTGCGCCACCAAGGTGTCGGTACCTTCGTGGCCCCGCAACGGCTCGTCAGCGAACCGTCGCGGCCCGGTGCGCTGCTGGAGACCCTCAAAGGGCAGGGCGACGAGGTTGAACTCGCCACCGAGCTGGTCAGCATGGTGGTCGGTCTGCCGAGTAGCAAACACGCGGCAACCTTGCGCATCGACACCGGTCAGCCAGTGTGGGAGATCTGTCGCCTCCGCCGCCTGGGCAACGCTCCGAAGGTCCTCGAGAACGCCGTACTGCCGCTCAGCCTGGTTCCCTCGCTCGACGAAGGTCGACTGGCAGCCGGCGAATCGCTGTACGGTTTCCTCGCCGAGCGGTACGGGTTCACCGACGATTTCGTGGAGCAGGTCTTCGAGGTTGACCAGCCGAATTCCCTTGAGCGCGAACATCTGAAGCTGACCTCGAAGGACAACGTGGTGCGCATCCGTGGCGTGAGCGTCAACGCCTCGGGGGTGGCATTCGACAGTTTTCAGCAGACGTATCCGGCCCGGGAGTTCCTGTTCTACGTCTCGGGCACCTCGGGGCCCCGCCTGATGGAACCAGTTCACAACGGCCCGTGGTCGGTTCGGCCCCTCGGATCCTCCCCGGGACCCAGCGATTCCTCCCCAGGACCCAGCGATCCGGGGTGAGTCGCGTCGCAGATCAGGAAACGCGATGGTGCTGTGGATCGGGACTCGGCACACTTGCCAGAAGCTTTCGGGTGTAAGGGTCGGCGGGTTCGTTGACGATCTGCCACGGCTCGCCGGACTCGACGACCCTCCCCGAACGCATCACGATCACGCGGTCGGCGTAGGCAGTTGCCGTGGACAGGTCGTGGGTGATCATCAGGATTCCCATGCGGTGTTCGCGGCGTAACCGGTCGAGGAGTTCCAGGACCCCGGTACGCACCGACACGTCGAGCATCGACACGGGCTCGTCGGCAAGGAGTAATCGGGGGCGCAGAACGAGGCTGGCCGCGATCGCAACTCGTTGGCGCTGCCCGCCCGACAGCTCGTGTGGATAACGGCCTGCGAGGACCTCGGGGTCCAGCCCGACGTCGCGGAGCGCCTCGGCGACCAGCAAACGGCGCTCCCGGCGACCGTCTCCGATGTTGTGCACGTCCAGAGGTTCCATCACGGTGTCTTCGACTCGCAGCCGTCCGTCGAGCGCCTCGTACGGATCCTGGTAGATCATCTGTACGTTGCGCCGCAGTGGTCGCCAGGCGCGCGGGGTCAGTCCGGTGATCTCGACACCGTCGATCTGAATGGATCCGGATCTCACCGGCTGCATGCCGAGAATTGCCTGCAGTGTAGTGGTTTTCCCGCAGCCCGACTGACCGACCAAGGCGACCAGCTCGCCCTCGGCCACCTGCAGGCTCACGTCGGAGACAGCGTCGCCGACGGTGGAGGCGGCTGTCCCGGCCTCAGGGGCTGTCGCAGATTTCGCATCGGCGGCGGTTGCACTGCGGGAGAGCCACCGCCTGCGGGGCTTTCGCAGCAGCTCGCCGTAGGTCACCCGCAGATCGGCCACGTCGAGCAGCGGCGACGGGGGTGCTGGGCGCTCGTCCGCAGGCCGGACGTCGTTGAGGTCCGGGGTCGACTCGAACAGTTGGCGGGTGTAGGGGTGGGCCGGGCGACGGTACAGGTCCTCCACAGTGCCCTGCTCGACTATCTCGCCGCCACGCATGACCGCCGCCCGCGTGCAGGCCTGGGCTACCACTCCGAGATCGTGGGTGACGAGCACCAGGGCCAGACCCAGTTCGCCGGAGAGCCTAACCAGCAAGCGCAACACCTGATCCTGCACCACCACGTCAAGCGCCGTTGTCGGTTCGTCGGCAAGCAGTACCTTGGGCTCGCATGCGAGTGCCATCGCGATCACAGCCCGCTGCTTCATCCCACCGGAGAGCTGGTGGGGGTAGCGCTCGTCGCTGTCGGCGGGCAGACCGACGAGATCGAGAAGCTCCCGGGTACGGGCCACCGCTTGTTTGCCGCGCGCGATCCCATGGACCTCGAGGGCTTCACGGATCTGCCAACCTACTGTCTTGACTGGGTTGAAAGCGCTCATGGCGCCCTGGAAGACCATCGCGATGTCCGTCCAGCGGTGAGCGTTGATACCGCGCTCACCGGAGGCGATGATGTTGCTGCCAGCGACGCGAACCTCGCCGGCGACGGTGGCGGTGGCGGGCAGCAAGCCCATCGCCGCCAGGATGGTGGTGGTCTTTCCGCAACCCGATTCGCCGACCAAACCCACCCGCTCGCCCGGTGCGACGACGAGTGAGAGATCTTTGACGGTGTGAACGGCCTCCCCGTCGCGCTGGTGACGGGGCTGGAACCAGACATTGAGATCGACGATCTCCAAAGCATTCTCGCCGTTCACAGCGCGTCCTTCCCGCGGCCGACCAACGGGCGCATCTTCCATGACTTCGCTGACAGATGGGACGACCGCAGCCGCGGATTGAGTCCGTCTTCGATCGAATTGCCCACCAGGTGGCAGCCCACGATGAGCACGGCGACGCAGATCCCGGCGGGCACGATCGCCCACCATGCTCCCGTGCTGATGGCGCCTCGAACGAAGGCGTGCTCCATGATGGTTCCCCAGGTCACCGCCGTCGGGTCGGACAGCCCGAGGAACGCCAGCGCCGTCTCGTTGAAGATCGCGAGCGTGATCGCCAGTACGGTGTTGGCGATCAGCAACGGCCCCAGTTGAGGAAGGATGTGCCGGAAGATGATTCGGGTGTGACCGGCGCCGATCGACATCGCCCGCCGGACGTAGACACGCTCGCGCAGGGTCTTCACCTGGGCCCGGACCACTCGTGCGGTGCTGGTCCACATCAGGAAGCCGATGACGATGATGACATGGCTCAACTTCGGGCCCCACACGGCCGCAACCACGATCATCAGCACGATCTGCGGTATCACCATGAAGTAGTCGGTGATTCGCATCAGCACGGTGTCCACCCAACCGCCGAAGTATCCGGACAACACCCCGACGATCGCACCGATGACGATGGCGATGACGGCTGAGGTGAACCCGACAAACATCGAAATCTGCCCACCCTGCAGCACCAGACTGAGCATGTCGATGCCGCCGTCATCGCATCCGAGCCAGTGGGCAGCCGACGGCGGCTCGAACACCGCGCAGCTGGGATGGGAGGTGCTGTAGGGCTTGAGATACTGCGACAACGCCGAGAGCGTGAGAAACAGGCCGATGATGACGAGTCCGACGATGGCCGGCGGGGTGGCGACCGCGGTCCGCAGCGCTCCCCACACGCCGCGCCGGCGATCTTCTTTCGGGGTCTGCACTACGGCCCCGTCAACTGCGGGGTGATCCTGCGGGTTCACTGTGAGATCCTCGGGTCTAGCCGGAAGTACAGCAGGTCGGCAAGGTAGTTGATCACTACGACAGTGATGGTGATCGCGAGGAATCCGCCCTGCAACATCGGGTAGTCGCGCTGCAGCACCGCGTCGTACAAGGCGCGACCGATGCCCGGCCAGGAGAAGATCACCTCGACCAAGATCGATCCGCCGACGATGGTGCCCAACGACAGGGCGGTCTGGGTGATGGTCGGCAGGGCGGCGTTGCGCAGCGCGTATGCCCATACGATCCGCCCACGCGTCAGCCCCTTGGCCCGTGCGGTCAGGATGTAGTCCTCGCCGAGGGTTTCCAGCATTGCCGAGCGGACGATGAGGGCATTCTCGGCGTAGAGGGTCAACACGAGTGTGGACACCGGTAAGATCATGTGCCGCAACAGATCCGCGAACTGCTCGCCGGGCGAGAGCCCGACCGCGAAGGGGTCGGTCATGCCGACCGACGGTAGGACGCCGGCAAACAGGATCAGCAGCATCATCCCGAGGAACTGTGTGGGGAAGGCATAGAACGCCACCGCCAGGCCGGTCGAGAGATGATCGCCGGCCGAGCCGCGCCGCAGCGCGGCGAACATGCCGACGGCGACGCCCAGGATGATGGCGATCACCGTACCCGTCGCAACCATCGGCAACGTGTTGCCGAATGCCTCGATCAGGTTGTCCAGTACGGGTTGTCGGTTGGTATAGGACACCCCGAGATTCCCCTGCACGAGCTGCTGCAGATAGCGCAGGTACTGCTCGAAGATCGGCTTGTCGAGTCCGAACTCTGCCTGCAGGGCTTCCTTCATGGCGGGCGACGCATTCGGGATGCGCGATATCTGGCTGACCGCGTCGCCCGGTAGGACGCGAAACAGCACGAAGTTGACGGTGAGTGCGATGAAGATCGTGACCGCCGCGAAGAGTGAGCGTTGCCAAAGGTACCCGCGCACGAGGCCCCTTTCTCTCTTGACGCCCTAGGTGACGGTCATCATACTAAGCACACAAAGTAGCCGGGATGTTACGGCGCGACGCACGTCGACTCAGTTTGTCCGGGCCGAAACCTGGCGCCCGCGGCAGCATCCGGCTCGAGTTCGGCAGTCACCGCGCCACCACCCCAAAGAGCGAGGGAAGGCTCTAGATGAAGTTCGTTCTTCGAACCCTGGCATTGATCGTGAGCGGCATCGTGGCCGTTGGACTGATCGCAGGATGCGGTTCCAAGTCTTCGAGCAGCGTCTTGCGGATAGGCGTGAGCGTGGCTATCGACTCGCTCAATCCATTCGTGTCGACATCGGACTACAGCAATGTCGTCTACCAGTACGTCTATCCGCATCTGACGGAGTACGACACCAACGACATGTCTCTGCAACCCTCGTTCGCGACCAAGTGGGAGGCATCGCCGGACGGTCTGGTGTGGACCTTCGACACCGTGCAGGGTGCCGAGTGGTCCGACGGTGAGCCTCTCACGGCACAGGACGCGGCGTTCACGCTCAACATGATCCGTCAGTTCGAGGATGGGCCGACCGGGAAGCTCGCCGGCTTCATTCGCAGCCTGACCTCAGCCAGCGCCGAGGGGGACACCTTGACCTTGACGTATTCGGCGCCCGTCTCGAACGTGCTCGCCCAGATGCAGCAATTGCCGATCTTGCCCGAGCATGTGTGGTCGCAGTACGCGAATGGTGACGGCAAGTCCATCACGACCTTCCAGAACGAGGCTCCGTTGGTCTCGGGGGGTCCGTTTGCTCTCACCGAGTACAAGAAAGACCAGCTCGCGATGTTCTCGCAGAACCCGAAGTGGTGGGGCGAGACAAAGCCGCAGATCTCCGGTTTCGGACTGCAGTTCTTCGCCAACTCCGATGCGATGGTGACCGCGTTGCGCACCGACCAGGTCGACATGATCGGCGCGAGCACCCCGGCCACGGCGGTTCCGTCGATCAAGGAGGCGGGCTTCGAGGTGGGCACCGCGCCCGGGTCGGGGTTCTACAACTTCATCATCAACACCAACCCGAAGAAGAACCACCCCGAGCTGCTCAACCCTGAGGTGCGCAAGGCCTTCGAGTATGCGATGAACCGGGAAGAAATGGTCGGGACCGCCTGGCTGGACATGGCCACGTCCGGATCGACGATCGTCGCCCCGGCCACTGGCTGGCACGACAACTCGATCACCGGGCTGCCCTACGACGTGGCCCAGGCCAACGCCATCTTCGACGGCCTGGGTTATGCAAAGGGACCGGACGGCATCCGGATCGCCGGTGACGTTCCGATGTCCTACGAGGTGATCTTCCCGACCGACATCAACGGCGCCGGTGACCGGATGTTCCAGATCATCCAGAACGGGCTTCGCGAGGCGGGGGTGCGGCTGGAGATGCGCAAGATGGACACCGATGCCGCGACCGCGGCAATCCTGGGCCCCGACAACACCTACGACGAATTCGACCTCGCCATGTGGACCTGGATTCCGCCGGTGGATCCGGACTTTCAGCTCAGCGTGCTGACGTGCGCACAGTGGGGTAACAACAACGACAGCGGCTACTGCAACCCCGCTTACGACGAGCTGTATGCGGCTCAGGGAATTGCCCGCGATCGCGCTGAACGTCAGGACATCATCAATCGGATGCAGCGGATCGCCTTCGACGACCGCCCGTACATCGTGTTGCTGTACCAGAACGTGATCGAAGCGCATTCGCCGAACTGGACCGGGTTCCAGATGTCTCCGCTGGTCGGCTCGGTGAACAACCTGTCGACTCAGACCCTGCTCGAGGTTCACCCTGTCAAGTGATGGACGTGGCCATGTTCTGCTGCTCCCCGGATGACCTCGGCGATGTGCTGTCCGGTAACGCTCCCACCGAAGTGGTCGTGGGGATGTTCGGGGCCCGCAGCGGGCGCGGCGCCGATCTGATCGGCGCCGCACTCGGCATCGACTGTGCCGCGTTTGCCGCCGCCGACCCCGGCTTCGACGGTGAACCCGGCGCGCGCGCAACCGTGCTGATACCGGGCTCCTCGGGCGCGCTGCGGGTGACGTTGGTGGGCCTGGGCGCAAGCATTGTGGGTTCGGCGCCGCTCTTCGAGGCGGCGGTGAGTTCGGGTGCGCGGGGCGCCGTCGTCTCGACGCTGGCGCTCGAGGACCGTGCTGCCCTCGGCGCCGTGGCGCAGGGGCACGCGATCGGTTCGTGGCGGTATCGGCGTCCGGACACCGCGGCGGATCCCACAAGTGTGACGCTCGTCGTGGACGGTGCCGCGGGCACCGACGTGACGCTGGCCCGGGCGGCCACGGTGGCGCGGGCGACGGCGTGGGTGCGCCAGCTGACAGAAACGCCACCGAATGCATTGCGGCCCAGAGAGTTTGCCAGTGAGATCGCCGACTTTGCCCGTGAGTTGGCCGGCGGTTCGGTGGTGGTCGAAACATGGGACGCCTCGCTCTTGGCTCAGCGGGATTTCGGCGGCACGCTCGGAGTCGGAGCCGGAAGCGCCGAGGCTCCCCTGGTGGTGGTGTTGCAGGTATCCGGTGATGGGCCGTGGACGGCGTTGGCGGGCAAGGGGATAACGTTCGACTCCGGTGGGGTGAACCTCAAGCGGGATCTCGGCGAGCTCAGCTGGATGAAGTCGGATATGGCCGCGGCTGCCTCTGTGGCCGCCGCGGTGATCGGCGCGGCAGCGCTCGGTACCACAGGTCCCGTCACCGCGATCCTGCCCGTGGCGGAGAACATGCCTGGCGGCCGGGCGCTCCGGCCGGGTGACGTGGTGAGGCATCCCGGTGGGCGCACCACGGAAGTCCTCGACACCGACTCCGAGGGCCGGTTGGTGCTTGCCGACGCGCTCGGGTGGCTCGCCGCCCAACATCCCTGCCGCATCATCGATGTGGGCACACTGACGGACTCCGGAGGTGTCGGGCACGCATTCTGGGGCTGCTGGGGGACCTCGGATGCGCTGACCTCGGAACTCACCGCTGCCGGTGAGCGCGCCTTCGACCGGGGTTGGGCGTTGCCCTTGCACCACTCCTATCTGTCGCGGCTCGCGTCACGGGTGGCCGATGTCGCCAATGCGCCTGTCGGCGTTCCGGATTCGGGCCAGTTGGCGGCCACTTACCTGCGCACTTTTGTCGGTGACGTGCCCTGGGTGCACATCGACAACGGGTCGGCGGCTTTTCTCGAGGATGCCGCCTACCCGTGGCCTGCCGGCCCCACCGGCACGCCGGTGCGGGCTCTCATCGAGTTGCTGGCGCCAGAGGCGCCATAATTCAGCGTTGACAACATACTTAGTATAATAAGTGCAACTGCGTTGGTCAGTTCATCTAGAGGAAGAGCATGTCCATGACGACGTTCGACACCGCTTACGCCGAGCGGACCACGGCCACCAAGGCCCTCTACGACCGGGCACGCCGAACCATTCCCGGCGGCGCCGGGAGCACCGCCCGCCTGCCGCGCAACGGCTGGAAGCCCTACCCGCTCTTCATGGCCGAGGGCCAGGGATCGCGGCTGCGGGATGTCGATGGCAACGAGTACATCGACTACCTGCTCGGCCTGGGCCCGATGATCCTGGGCCACCGCCACCCCGAGGTGACCAAGGCCGTCACCGACGCGATCTCCGAGTACGGCACCTGCTTCGGCCTGCCATATGAACTCGAGATCGAGGCGGCCGAGAAAGTTGTTGCCGCCGTCCCCGGTGTGGAGCAGGTCCGGTTCACCAACTCGGGTTCCGAGGCGGTGGGAACCGCTGTCCGCCTGGCCCGCGCAACCACCGGCCGCCGGCTCATCGTGCGCTTCGAAGGCCACTATCACGGCTGGCAGGACACGGTGTACTGGTCCAACCACGTGGATCCGAAGCTCGCCGGCCCGGCTGACCGGCCGCGTCCGGTGGCCATGGGGCCCGGGGTGCCCGCCGAACTCGAGAGCACATTGGTGGTTCTCACTTGGAACGATCCCGAGAGCTTCGTCAAACTCATGGAGGAGCGCGGTGAAGAAGTGGCCGCGGTGCTGACCGAGCCCGCCGTCTTCAACACCGGCTGCATCCTGCCCGAGCCCGGGTATCTGGAGCTGTTGCGCGAGCAGACCACCAAGTACGGCGCGATGCTGATCTTCGACGAGGTCATCACCGGCTTCCGGTTTGCTCGCGGCGGCGCCCAGGAATGGTTCGGAATCCGTCCGGACCTCACCACCTACGCCAAGGGCATCGGCGGAGGCTTTCCCGTGGCGGCGGTCGCCGGTACGACGGAGGCGATGAAGCTGGTCGCCGACGGGACCTACTCGCACTCCGGCACCTACAACGCCAACGTCGTTCAGTGCGCTTCGGTCTCGGCGACCATGGACGTCCTGGCCACGCCGGGGCTGTATGAACGGCAACGCGCGCTGGGCGACCGACTCGGCCGCGGGCTCAAATCCCTGGCCGAAGACAAGGGTATCGACGCCTACGTCGAGGGCATCGGCACGGTGTTCCAGTTGTGGTTCACCGATCGCCCGATCAGGAACTGGCGCGAGGCGGCGGCCAATGCTCGCGAGGATGTGTTCACCCGTTGGTACCAGGAGATGGTGGTACGAGGCGTACTGTTCCACCCGCTGCAGTTCGAGAACCTCTTCGTCTCACTGGTGCACACCGATGCCGACATCGACGAGACGCTGAACGCGGCCGAGGCTGCGCTCAGTGTGGTGGCACGTGAGTTCTAGCCGTCCGTCAAAGTGTTGAGGGAGGCCAAAGCCGGTGAGTGACAATGGGTTCCTGGCGATCGGAATCGACCTCGGGACCAGCAGCCTCAAAGCGGTCGCGGTGCGGGCCGACGGCCGGTGTGTGGCCCGGGCGCGGGTGGAGTATCCGACTGCACAACCTGAACCCGGTGCCGCCGAACAGGACCCCCGAGATTGGATCGGGGCCTGTCACCGGGCACTGGCAGAGCTTGCGGCGCAGACCGAGCCGGCCGGCTGGCGCAGCATCGCACTCTCGGCGATGCTGCCGACGCTGGTCAGCCTTGATCGTGAGGGTCGCCCCATCGGCCCGGCGATCACCTGGAAGGACGGCCGAGCCGAGGCCGATGGCGACCGCATCGCGGCGGCCATCGGCCCGGCCACCCTCTACCGACGCACCGGGCAGCAGTTCGACGGCCGCTACCTGCTGGCGATGCACGCGCGACGGGTGGGTCTCGGACTGCCCGCGGAGTCGACCGTCGCCGGCGCCAAGGATTACCTGTTCTGGGTGCTGACCGGGGAACTGCTGACAGACCCGAGCACCGCCTCCGGGTACGGCGCCTACGACCTGTACGACCGCACCTGGGATGCCGGCATGCTGGCGGCAGCGTCGGTGACACATGTCCCGGACATCGTGGCCTCGCACGAATACCGGCCGCTGCGTGCCGAACTCGCATCCGAATGGGGCTGCCCACCCGGCATCCCGGTGCTGGTCGGGGCGGCTGACTCCGTTCTCGGAGCGTACGGGCTCGGGGTGCGCAGCCCGGGTGCAGTCGCCTATATCGCGGGAACCAGCAACGTCATCCTCGGCTGGTCACCGACCGTGCACACCGACGACGCCGGGCGCTTCCTGGTCACCCCCATGGCCGACGACGGCTTCGGGCTGGAGATGGACCTGCTCGCGACGGGTTCGGCGGTGGATTGGATGGCCCGGCTACTCGGAATCCCGGGAGGATCGTCCGCACTGGCCGATCTCGCGGCTACCGCACCCCTGGCATCGGCCCCGCTGATCCTGCCGTACTTCTCACCTGGTGAGCAGGGCGCCCTCTGGGACTCTCGGCTTGTCGGTGCGATCGAAGGATTGACGCTGGGCACCACGCCTGCCGACCTCGCGCGCGGGTTGATCGCGGGGATCGTGCTCGAGTCCCGTCGGTGCATCGAGGCACTCGAGGAAGCATCACCGGCAGCTGATTCGCCCGGACCGATCCTGATGAGTGGTTCGCCCGGACCAATCCTGATGAGTGGCTCGGGCGCGGCCGCCGAGATCTTCAGGCGCGACCTCGCGGATGCCACCGGCCGTGCCGTGCACTTCGATCGGCACGAGCGTGACCACTCGGCGGTCGGCGCCGCACTGCTCGCCGGGCGTACCTCGCTGGGGTGGTCCGACACCGAGACCGCAGCCGACCGACAACCCGACGTCATCGCACCCGACTCCCTCCGTGCTGAGGAGTGGGCACAACGCTTCGTCCGTCACGACGAGGCCTGCCGAGCACAGCAAGCGAGACAAGCCCGATGATCCCTACGAGTCCACCGGAGCACACCGCCTTGACAACATCGCGGACCCCGTCCGATCTCGATCTGTCGCTGTATCCCGAAGGGACGACGCTGGATTCCGACCAGAGTCTGCTCATCGGTGGATGCCGAGTAGCCAAGCTGGCCGAACAGCACGGTACCCCTGCATATCTCATCGACGAGGGGGCGCTGCGACGCACGGCGCGCACCTATGTCGAAGCATTCGCCAGCCGTCACCCCCGGTCGCTCGTGTTGTTCGCATCGAAGAGCTTCCCGTCGGCGTCCATCATCGGAGTGTTGGCGCAGGAGGGGTGCGGTACCGACGCCGCGGCGGCGGGGGAACTACGCCTGGCCGTCGCCGGCGGTGCGGATCCCAGCCGAACGGTCTTCCACGGCAACGCCAAGACCGACGAGGACGTGCGGACGGCGGTGGATGCGCGGGTCCGTTACATCGTCATCGACAACCTCGACGACGTCGAACGGATCGCTCGGATTGCGACGGCGCCGGTGCCCGTCCTCCTGCGGGTGAGTCCGTCACTGGAGGCCAAGACACACGCGGCGATGATGACCGGACACGATGCGTCCAAGTTCGGGATCCCGCCGGATCAGGTCGAAGACGTCATCCGGGAGATCCGCAGCGAGCCCCTGCTGGATCTGCGGGGCCTGCACGCCCACGTGGGATCTCAATTGCTCGACCTGGGGCAGTTCGAGGCCGCGGTGACCGCGCTCGCGGAATTCGAGCGCTTCGGGGTATACGACTTCGGTGGCGGCCTGGGGGTGCGGTATGTCAGCGCCGACACTGCACCCTCGATCGACGACTACGCCGACCGGTTGGTCTCGGCGGTGCACCGCAAGCTCGGCAACGACGTCGAGTTGTTGGTGGAACCTGGGCGTTCGATGGTGGCGCGCAATGGAATCACCGCTTACCGCGTTGTCACCGTCAAGCGTGGGGTGCGCACCCACGTGGCCATCGACGGCGGGATGGGCGACAACCTGGAGGTCTCGCTGTACGGGCAGGCGTTCCAGCCCGCAATCATCGACCGCAGTGGACCTGTCGAGACCGTTGACATCGTTGGCAGGCACTGCGAATCTGGTGACCGGATCGCCGAGCAGGTGGAGGTGGTCGCCCCCCGAGTCGGGGATCTGGTCACGGTCCCGGTGACGGGCGCCTACTGCTACACGATGTCGAACAACTACAACACCGCCCTGCGCCCGCCGGTGGTGTTCTGCCGCGACGGTGTGTCCCGGGTTGCGGTCCGCCGCGAGACATTCGACGACTTGCTTCGACGTGAGCAGCTGATTGGCGGCGAATGAGCGATTCAGCGCGCGCGGTCGTTACTGCGATCGCCGAGCAGTGGGCGGTACCCGGTGGCGCCGTTGTTGCCGTCGACCGGCACGGCGAGGTGTTCTCCCACGTGTTCGGCCGAGCGGACCTGCGGGCGGGCGATCCTGTCGAGCCGCATCATCTCTTCGAGATCGGTTCCATCAGCAAGATCTTCACGGCAATCACGATCCTGCAGCTCGCCGAGCAGGGGCTGGTCGGACTGGACTGGCCGGTCGCGAGGGTCCTCGACTGGCTTCCCGAGCCGATGCACGCCGAAGGGATCACGATCGGACGGCTGCTCAACCACACTGCGGGACTCGTCGCGAGCGTGGACGCGCTGCCCGACGAGATCGGGCAGGCCAGTGTCTATGCGGGACAACCGTCGTCGGCCCCGCCGGGCAGTTTCTTCCACTATTCGAACCTGGGTTTCATCCTGCTCGGGTTGGTGGCCGCAAACGTGGCGGGGCAGCCGCTGACCACCCTGGTGCAGCAGCACATCCTGCTCCCACTCGGCATGGCCGACACGGTGTCTCGGGTGACGCACGACGATTATGCGGCGCTGGCACGTGGTCACCAGCCGCTGCACGACGACCGGCCGTGGGTCCCGGGAGACCCCTTGGTGAACGCCCCCTGGTTGGAGGTTGCCGGTGCCGACGGCAACATCGCGGCCACGGCGTCCGACCTCGGCCGGTTCGCCCGCATGCTGTTGGGGCGGGGCACCTTGGGCCACAACAGGATTGTGAGCATGGCGGCCTTCGAAACCATGTTGTCCACGCTCGCCCCCGAGGGTGAAGACGTGCTCGCGCTGCACGGTGTTCCTACCAGCGATATCAGCCGGTACGGGCTCGGCGTCAACGTCGAAGAGATCAACGGTCGTGTTGTCCTGACACACGGTGGCGGGATGGTCGGTTACGCATCGTTCCTGTGGGCCGATCTCGATGATGGTCTGGCGGTGTGCGTGGTGACGAACGCCAACGGTGACACTCCCGTCGCCGAGGCGATGGCGCGTGGCGTCGCGGCAGAGCTGAGCACTCCGGGTCGGGTCGACACAGATCGAACCGACCCGGGTTGGTGGGATGCACATCTGGTGGACGAGTCGGGGTGTATCGGCGAATTCTCCTCTACCGAGGCTGAATTCGGGTCGACGGAGCCGTCCACGTCGGTGCACGTCTCGATAGCTGCCCGTCGCGGAGATCTTGTTCGGCTGATGGTGTCCGGCGGCGGCGACCAGGCGCCGCTGGTGCGTACGTGGGGGAGTCGCGCGGTGACGACGTTACCGCTGCTGAGGCGCTACGCCCTCACGTTCGAGGATGGGCGCTGGATCTGGGGGCCGGAAGTGCTCACCCGAGACGGCTCCATCGCTGTCGAGCCCGCCGACCAGGCCGAAGGGCTGACGGCATTGTGTGGTCACTACCGCTCGTATTCACCGTGGTTCACCAACTTCCGGGTGGTGCTTCGGGCCGGTGGGCTGGTGCTCATCGCGGCCAGCGGTGTCGAAGCGCCCGGCGAGGATATCGACCTGGTGCAGGTCGGGCCATCGACATTCCGCATCGGCACCGATGATCGGCTACCGGAACGGATCACCTTCGGTCCGGTGATCCGCGGTGTTGCCGCCTGGGCCGAGCGGGACGGCTGCAGATACTCGCGCGCGTTCACGCAGTGATCGCGGGGCGCGCCCTCTCCGATCAGCGGAAGCGCACGTTCAAGGTCGCCAGACCGAAGATCTTGCGGCCTTCCGACTTCGCGGCGACCAGGACAACACCGGTGCGCGTTGCCGCGTCCAGAGACTTGATCTTGCCACTGAATTCGATATCGCAACCTTCGGTGGCCGGCACGATCGCGGGCTGCGACAGCCGCACCGCATATCGGGTGACGGCACCCGGGTCTCCCGACCAGGCGGAGGCAAAGCCGGCGCCCAGTCCCATGGTGAGCATGCCGTGGGCAATCACGTCGGGCAGCCCGGCCAGTTTGGCGATGCTCTCGTCCCAGTGGATCGGGTTGGCATCACCGGCCACCCCGGCGTAGTTCACCAGGTCGCCGCGAGACAGCCGGGTGTGGTGTACCGACAACTCGTCGCCGACCTTGACGTCCTCGAAGGACGGCGTCCCCAGGGGACGGGTGGCGTCGACTTCGGCGATCCGGACCTCACCCGCCGGGCGCACCGTCTTGTGATACTCCGATTCGCCGATGGCCATGATGTTGACGTCGTGCATCATCGCCTTGTGCACAGCCGTCATGGTCGCCGGATTGAGGTCCTCGGCGGTGACACCGACAACGGTGGTGTGCAGAGTGTGCACCCGCTCGCCGTTGAGGTCGGTGAAGGTGTTTGTCACCGTGATCAGGTCGCGGCCGGCAATCCGGCGGACCGCCGTCAGCTCGACGTCGATGCGCAGCTCGTCGCCGGCAACGATCGGGCGGTGCTGCTCGAACACCTCTTCGGTCTGCAGGTAGGTGTCATAACCGACGACAACCTCTTCGAACATGCGACGGTTGCACGTCATGCCGGGGACCGAGGTGAACGTCAACGGCGCCACCAGGCCCGAGTAACCCAGCTCAGCGGCCGCGGCAACATCCCAGTGCGCGGGGTGGTAGTCCTGCACGGCCCGGGCGTACTCGCGTACCTTCTCGCGGCCGACCAGATAGCTGTCGGCCATCTCGTAGTAGTGACCCACCCGCGACTCGAGCGGCGACGCCTCTGATGCTGCAGTCATGAATTCGGCTCAACTTTTCTATCGGCCTGTTCGCTGAGGCTGACCAAAGCACCCTAACGCGCCGCCGGCGTGGCCCTCCAGCCGTGGGGTGCCTGCTGAAGCGGTCCTGGGGCAACCTGGCCGATTCCGCTCCAAAACACCTGGCAGCGCGGCGGCGGGCCTCGTAGGGTCTCCCCATGACCGATTTCGGCCGCATCGTCAGCGCCAGCCGTGATGTCTTCGCCCCCGCCGCGGCGATCTTCGAGCTGATCGCCGATCCGGCGCGGCAACCGGACTGGGATGGCAACAACAACCTGGCCGAGGCTGCGCCGGGACAGCGGATCCGCGCCGCCGGGGAGGTTTTTGTCACGACGCTCACCACCGGTGCACAGCGACACAACCACGTCGTCGAATTCGAGGAGGGGCACCGCATCGCGTGGCGACCCGCAGAGCCGGACAGCCCCCCACCAGGGCATCTCTGGCGGTGGGAACTGGAGCCACTCGGCGACGATCGCACCCGGGTCACCCACACCTATGACTGGTCGCAGTTGACCGACCAGGCGCGGATGAAGCGCGCCCAATCGACCACCAGTGCCGCCCTGGCCGGGTCGCTCGACCGGCTCGCCGAGATCGCCGAGCGGGACTGAGCGCCGCTACTCGATCACGCCGCTACTCGATCACAAAGACCGGGATCTGCCGATCGGTCTTGGTCTGGTACTCGGCATACGGCGGGTACGCCGCGACGGCCAGCTTCCACCAGTGGTCACGCTCTGCGCCGTCGAGCTCGCGTGCGGTCCCGGTGGTGACCTTGTCGCCGTCCTGAACGGTGACCGACGGGTTGGACTGTACGTTCCAGTACCACGACGGATGCTTGGGGTCGCCGCCCTTGGACGCGACCATGGCGTAACGGCCGTTCTCCTCGACACGCATCAGCGGCACATAGCGTTGCTTGCCCGACTTCGCACCGGTGGTCGTGAACAGCACAACAGGCCGATCCAGGACCTCTACTCCGTCGGTGGTGCCCTGCTCCAGGATGCGTTTGGTCTGCTCGCGGACCCACTCGGTGGGGCTCAACTCGGCATTCTCGGTCATGGCGGGCTCAACAAATCGGGCCCCGCGGTTATTCCCGACGCAGACGTTCGGGGCGACAGGTTTGAATTTCTGGCTACTGCGGTACCTGTGACTGCATACGGCAGCCAGTGCCGCGACTTCGACTACTGACTCAGGAGATTCGAGATGGAAATGCTGACGGCCGCCGACGTGCTGGCACGTTCGACAATGACCACCAGCGTCGGCTGGATTGGCTACATCATCATCGGTGCGCTTGCCGGGTGGATCGCCGGCAAGCTCGTGAAAGGGGGCGGCGCAGGCATCCTGATGAACATCGTCATCGGCATCGTCGGTGCGCTCATCGGCGGGTTCCTCTTGAGCTTCTTTGTCGACACCGCCGGCGGAGGCTGGTGGTTCACGCTGTTCACCGCGATCCTCGGGTCGGTGATCCTGTTGTGGATCGTCGGCAAGTTCCAGGGTGATCGCGCGTCACGCTAGCTGCTGTGAGACAACGCGGTCGCCGGTCCGCTAGGTGACCATCTGGTCGACACCTCCCGCGAGTTCCGCGCGGGAGGTGTCCTTGAGTTCAACACCGGACCGACCGAGCCGGCGAGCCCCCGCCACCAGCGCGGCGGTGATGCGGGCCGCGGACACATAGTCCAGACCACCTGGCGGGTGGATGTTGGAGATGCAGTTCCGGTCAGCGTCGGTGCGGCCGGGTCTGGGCAGGTGCGTCAGGTAGATCCCCAGACTGTCGGCGACCGACAACCCCGGCCGTTCGCCGATCACCATGATGAGCGTGGTGACGCCCAGCGCCGCCCCGATGTGATCGCCGAGGGCCACCCGCGCCTGCGTCGCGATCACCGGCTGTGCCAGCTGATAGCGGCCCTCGAACTCGGCCGCCAGTGCCGCCAGCAGCCCGGTTCCGTGCTCGGTCAGGGCCCGCGGCGACAGACCGTCGGCCAGCACGATGCCGATGTCGGCACCCGATGCCGCCGCAGTCAGTTCGTCGAGATCCGCTGGGGTGCGTCCGAGGTCGGGCCGCCGCAGGTATTCGCTGCGGTCCGCGGCGCGACTCCGGACATGCAGTGGCGCACCGAGGTTCAGCGTCTCGATCTCCGCGGTGAACGCTTCGGAATCCAACGGGACGTGCACCGCGTCGCGTGCAGCCGAATGCGCCGCCTTGAATTCGAGGACCCGGTGCGACGGTAACGAGTTACCGGTGCGGCCGAGCCCGATGCGCGCCGCAGTGGTGCGGCGCAACGGCGCCCACACATCCTCGGCAGGTGATCGGTCCTCGGCGCTCATCAGCCGGCCGCCAATCCGAGCAGGGGAGAAGCTGCCGGATCGATCGGCAGCACCCGCCCGTCACCGTCGGCCATGCCCAGCCGGGTCAGCCATGCCTCGAATTCGGGTGCGGGCCGCAGTCGCAGCGCTTTTCGCACATACAACGCATCGTGGAACGACAGGCTCTGGTAACCCAGCATGACGTCATCGGCGCCGGGCACGGTGATGACAAACGCCGCCCCTGCCACCCCGAGCAGAGTCAGCAGGGTGTCCATGTCGTCCTGGTCGGCCTCGGCATGGTTGGTGTAGCAGACGTCGACGCCCATCGGCAGGCCCAGCAGCTTGCCACAGAAGTGATCCTCCAGCCCCGCCCGGATGATCTGTTTGCCGTCGTAGAGATACTCCGGCCCGATGAAACCCACGACGGTGTTGACCAACAACGGGTCCAGCGCCCGCGCCACCGCGTATGCCCTGGTCTCGAGTGTCTGCTGATCCACTGGTTTTCCGCCGACGCCGAGGTGCGCACCGGATGACAATGCCGAACCCTGCCCGGTCTCCAGATACATCACGTTGTCTCCGACGGTGCCTCGACGCAGCGCCCGGCCGGCCTCGTTGGCTTCGGTCAGCATCGGCAGGGTGACGCCAAAACTGGTGTTGGCGCCTTGAGTTCCGGCGATCGACTGGAACACCAGATCAACCGGGGCGCCGCGCTCGATCAGCTCCATCGTCGTGGTCACGTGGGTGAGCACACACGACTGCATCGGGATGTCGAAGCGCTGCCTGATCTCGTCGAGCAGGTGCAGCAGATCCGAAGTGGCCTGCGGTGAATCGGTCGCCGGGTTGATCCCGATCACCGCGTCGCCGCAACCCATCAACAGACCGTCGAGCGTCGCCGCGGCGATCCCGCGCGGATCGTCGGTGGGGTGGTTGGGCTGCAGCCGCGTCGCGAGTGTCCCCGGTATGCCGATCGAGGTCCGGAACGCGGCGCTCACGGTGGTGGCCGCCGCCACCGCGATCAGATCCTGATTGCGCATGATCTTCGACACCGCGGCAACCATCTCCGGTGTCAGACCCGGCGCGACCGCGGCGATCTGCTCGGCACTGTGCGGATAGGACGCCGTGTCGAGCAGCCAGTCGCGGAACCCGCCCACCGTCAGATGCGAGACGGCGGAGAACGCTTGCCGGTCGTGGGTGTCGATGATCAGTCGCGTGACATCGTCGGTCTCGTAGGGCACCACCATCTCGTCGAGGAACGTCGACAGCGGAAGATCGGCGAGAACCCATGCCGCAGCGGCCCGTTCGGCATCGGAGCCGGCCGCGCAGCCGGCGAGTTCATCGCCGGACCTCAAGGGGGTCGCCTTTGCCATCACTTCGACGAGCCCGCCGAACTGATAGTTGTGCCCGGATACCTGCTGGGAATAGGTCATCTCAACTCATCCTCGGCGGCGGCCAGGGCGGCGAATTCCTCGTCGGGGGAGTTGGCGACCAGCTTGTGCCGGCTGTACATCCCGAAATAGGCCATGAAGGCGGCGAACACGATCAGGCAGCACAGCGCCGCGAAACTGTCGACCAGGAAGGTCGCGATGACCGCCAGGACCGCGATCACCAGGGCGAAGCCGGTGGTGAAGACGCCGCCGGGCGTGCGGTACGGCCGGGGCATATCGGGCTCGCGCCGACGCAGCACGATATGGCTGACCATCATCAGCACGTAGCTCAACGCTGCCCCGAACACCGCCATGTTCAGCAGCAGGGCGCCCTGGCCCGTCAGCGACAGCAAAAAACCGATGACGCCCGGCACGATCAGTGCCAGCGTGGGTGCCTTGCGTGAGTTGGTCACCGACAGTGCGGTCGGCAGGTATCCGGCCCGGGACAGCGCAAACAGCTGGCGCGAGTAGGCGTAGATGATGGAGAAGAAGCTGGCGATCAGGCCGGCCAGACCGATGTAGTTGACCACCTTGGCCCACGAGCTGTCGCCGAGCGCCTCCACCAGCGGATTTCCGGATTCGGACATGGCGGTCGCGCCGCCCGCGCCGGTGGTCAGCACCAGGACCGTCACGCAGGTCACCAGCAGCACGGCCATTCCCGCGATGATGCCCCGCGGAACATTGCGCTCCGGGTTGGCGGTTTCCTCCGCGGCAAGCGGCACTCCCTCGATGGCCAGGAAGAACCAGATCGCAAACGGGATGGCAGCCCAGATGCCCAACACGCCGAAGGGCAGCCACTCCGAAGCTCCGGCGGCATCGGTGACGGCGATGTTGGTGAGATTGGCCAGGTCGAAGTGCCCGATGGCGGCGATCGCGAAGACCACCAGGCCGACCAGCGCGATCGCGGTGATCACGAACATCACCTTGAGCGCCTCACCGACCCCGGACAGGTGAATGCCGATGAACAGTGCGTAGGCGGCGAGATAGACCCACCAGCCGTCGGTGATCCCGAACAGGCCCAGCGATTCGACGTAGGCGCCGATGAAGGTGGCGATGGCGGCGGGGGCGATCGCGTATTCGATGAGGATCGCGGTGCCGGTGGCAAAACCGCCCCACGGGCCCAACGCCCGGCGGGCGAAGGTGTAGCCGCCGCCGGCAGCAGGCAGCGCCGACGACATTTCGGCCATACCGAGTACCAGGGCGAGGTACATCCCGGCGATCACCACGGCGGCGATGGCCAATCCGCCGAAGCCGCCCTGGGCGAGGCCGAAGTTCCAGCCCGAGTAATCACCGGAGACGACATAGCTGACTCCGAGGCCAGCCAGCAGGATCCAGCCCGCACTGCCCCTCTTGAGCTGCCGTTTCTGCAGATATACCGCTGACTCCTGATGCGCTTCGACACCGGTGTGTCTGGGATGATTGTCGCGACTCATCAGCGAGCTCCGTTCGATGGTGTGAGCTGTAACACTAAGCCTTGCCGGGGTTGCGGCAACGTTGCATCGTTGACCCCAATCATGTTGGAGGGCAACGTAATATCTGCAACACCGCACACGGGATCGACCGGGGCGACGGCATCGTCGCGGGTGGTTCACGCATCTCGGTCGATGCACCACCGGCCCGGTCGGGAGATCTAAAGGTTGAGTAACCAACCTTTAGCTGAGCGTATTGGCTCGATGGGCTGATGTCCAGCGTTGCGCTGAAAACAGCAGTCGCAACCGCGCCGGCCTCGCTCACGTCAAGAACGAGCGCCCGGCCCTGACGTCGTCGTTGGCGCAACAACTGGCGCTCGTTGCGTAGCCACACTAGGTTTTGGGCGTGATGTCCTCAGCTGCTGGAGCAGTCGCGCGGTGGATCGCCCCCTTCATGACGGTTGCGGCCGTCGCTGCCTTCACCGTTCCCGCCGAAACCGGCCCGGTGCCGAAGATCGGCCTGGTCAATGAGGCCAACCCACTGGACGGGCTGCCGTTCTACGTCAATCCCAACTCGAAGGGGACCCGCGCCGCCCAGGGCGATCCGAACCCCCAGCTGGCCGCCGTCGTCAACACGCCGACGGCGTACTGGATGGATCACCTCTCCACTCCCGCCGTGGACGCCAAGTACATCGCCGACGCCCAGGCTGCCGGCACCATCCCGATTCTGGCGCTCTACGGGATCACCAATCGCGACTGCGGGAGTTACGCCGCGGGCGGTTTCGGGTCGGCTGACTCCTATCGGAACTGGATCGACGGGGTCGCCGCCGCCATCGGTGGTGGACGAGCCGCGGTCATCCTCGAACCGGACGCACTGGCCATGGCCGACTGTCTGTCGCCCGCCCAGCAGCAGGAACGCTACGACCTGATCGGCTACGCCGTCGACACGCTGACCCGCAATCCCGGCACGGCGGTGTACGTCGATGCCGGTCATCCGCGCTGGGTGGCCGCCGATGTGATGGCCAACAGGCTGAACCAGGTCGGTGTCAGCAAGGCGCGCGGCTTCAGCCTCAACACCGCGAACTTCTTCACCACCGAGGAATCGGTCGGATACGGCAACACGATCTCAGGGATGACGGGCGGAAAGCCCTTTGTCATCGACACCTCGCGCAACGGCGCCGGCCCCGTCGAGGGGGACCCGCTGTACTGGTGCAACCCCAGTGGCCGCGCTCTGGGTGTCGCGCCGACCACGGCCACCGGCAACCCTCAAGTCGACGCCTTCCTCTGGGTCAAACGTCCCGGCGAGTCCGACGGCGCCTGCCGAGGTGCACCGAGCGCGGGCACCTTCGTCAACCAGTACGCCATCGACCTGGCTTCTAACGCAGGCTGGTAGCGAGTCAGCGCGGCGTCGCTGCTGCCAGAGACGGCCAGCTCTCCGGCGAGGACATAAGCGCCGATGAGGTCCAGGCTGGTTCCTGCTCCGCCGAAAGTTGCGTTGCAGGAGGCGGAATCGCCGAGCAGGGTGACGCGCCCCTTGCTCCAGGACCCGAGCGCGCCTGACCTGCCGGCGAGAAGTGCATCGGCGCCCCCGGCACCGGCGAAAGTGCTTCGCAGGATCGTGATCTGGTCGGATTTGCCCGGCGGTAGACCGATCGAGCAGGTTGATGGCGGCCGCTACACCGGTGATCTCCGAGTTCGCCCGGCAGATCGCGGGTTTCGATTCGGGGGTGATGCTTGCCGATCGAAGCGGGGTGCTGGTGGCCCGAAGCTTCGGTGTCGATTCCCTGCTGCGTGACATGGATCGTGTCGGTGCCATCGAAGGTGCGGTGTTCTCCGAGGCGTATTCAGGCACCAATGCCCTGTCCACGCCCCTCGAGACGCGCGCCGGGATTTTTGTCGGTCGGCACGATCACTTTCTGGAGGGATTTTCTCGGCTCGCGTGTCATGGCGTACCGATCCTGCATCCTGTGACGCAGCGGATCGAGGCGGTGATCGATATGGTGACGGCCTCGGAAGCCTCTCCGGCACTGATGAAATGGGCTGTGGAACGCGCCGCCCACGATATCCGGCGGCGCCTCACCGAGACCTACACCGCAGAGACGTTGATCCGGCTGGGCGCGAAGTCGATTGCGAGTTGCCGTGTCAGGTTGACGACGCCGCCCTTGGATGCGCAGTATGCGGGTTCCTTCTCGAGACCGACCAGACCTCCGATCGATGCGATGTTGACCACCTTGCCGCGGCACCCGTCCACCAGATCTTGCTTGCTTTGTTGTGTGATGGCATATTTTGCGCCCAGCCACACCCCTTTGAGGTTCACCGCCATGGTTCGGTCGAAGTCGGCCTCCGACTCCTCGATGGTGTTGCCGATGCTCGCAGTGATCCCGGCATTGTTGACCATGACGTCCAGTCGGCCATAGGTGGCCACCGTCGTTGCGACCAGATCTGCGACCTGGGTGGCGCTTGTCACGTCGCACGTGGCGAAATTCGCTTGCCCACCGGACCTCTCGATGAGCTCGTGGGTCGGCACGTCGGCCTCCTGCTCGTAGCCTCCCGCCAGCGCCTCGGGGCGCAGGTCCGCGCACACCACGCGGCAGCCTTCGGCGGCGAGCCGAAGCGCCACAGCCCGGCCGTTACCTGAGCTGGCTCCGGTGACGACCGCCGTCCGGGCGCTATTTAATTGAATCGCAGTCATATCCGTCAGTTCAGCCTTCGGCTCGCAGTGGGCGTTTCGCGTGAATCGCCAAGCTACAGCGAACTGCCGGATCGGACATCCGCCGAAGGGTCCGTGACGACGCCCCACCTTGGGTGGGGAAGCCACGGGCGTCGGGCACCGCTCCGGTGTCGTCTCGGTGTGCAGATACCAACTTGCACGCGTGCTCGGCTGACGTGGGCGCGGGAATGCAGACTGCTCTGATCGCGTTCCTGTTCACGCCGACTGGACAACAACCAGCTGTTGCGGTCGCCTGGTCGAGAGGACGCGTGCGATGGGACTCGAGGAATCTGACAAAGGCTGGGGTTTCCACGAAGGAGAACTGAGGGTCCAACGCGCCGCGGGAGTGCAGCCGCAGGCCCAGCGTCTGGAGGGGATGCTCAGGCCCGCCGACCTCTCTGGCGGGGCCGCGAGATTTCTTGCGGCACAGACCTTTGCGGCGCTGACCGCACACGATCGCGCAGGTGTGCTGTGGACGTCACCACTGGCCGCGCCGCCGGGGTTCCTCCAGGGCGGCACCGACGTGTTGAGGGTTGCGAAGCTGCCCCGGCAGGGAGATCCCCTTCATGACTTGGCACCCGGTCAGGACGTGGGTCTGGTGGTTGTCGACTTTGCCGCGCGACGCAGACTCCGGGTCAACGGCCACCTCGTCAAGGTCGACGCCACGGGACTCGAGATCGCGGCTGATCAGGCCTATGCCAACTGTCCGCAGTACATCCACCGTCGCCACCCCGACGCCACCAGGCCGGCGGGGACGCCGGCGGTGGGACGTCGCGAGTCACCGACCTTGACGTCGGCCGACGAGTTGTTGATCAGTACCGCCGATACCTTCTTTCTCGGAACCACCCATCCCATCCGGGGCAGTGACGCATCACATCGTGGCGGGCCGCCCGGATTTGTCCGGGTCGATTCCCGCAGTCGGTTGTGGTGGCCGGATTTCCCGGGTAACAACATGTTCAACAGTCTCGGCAATCTTGCGGTCGATGACGAGTCCGCCCTGTTGTTCGTCGACTTCACGACGGGGGCAACGCTGCACATCTGCGGAACCGCCCGCCTGGAATCGGCGGAGTCGAATGTGCCCGGTGCCGTGCCGGATCGTGGAATCGCCTTCTCCGTGGGAGCCGTGGTAGCCGTGTCGACCACTTCGGGGTCCTAGCTGAACCTGTTCGCACCTGCACGTGGACATCGGTTGTGATGGTGCAACGATGGCTGCATGACCGCAACGCTTGTCGCGAAGAATGTGGCCGGCGGATTCGCCCACCGCACCCTCTTCGAGGGCCTCGACCTCACCGTCGCACCAGGTGACGTGGTAGGCGTCGTCGGCGCCAACGGCGCCGGTAAGAGCACCTTCCTGCGGATCCTGGCCGGGGCGCTCGAGCCGCTCGACGGCACGGTCAGTGTGGCACCCGCGGATGCGTTTGTCGGCTGGTTGCCGCAGGAACACGAACGGGTCCCCGGGGAGACCGTCGCCGCCTACATCGCGCGCCGAACGGGATGCGCCGCCGCCACAGAGGCCATGGAGGCCGCGGCGCTGGCGTTGGCCGACCCGAGTCCTGCCGACACCGATGCCTATTCCGCCGCGCTGGACCACTGGCTTGCCTCCGGGGCGGCAGATCTCGACGAACGGTTGCCCGCGGTACTGGCCGACCTCGGTCTCGACTCCGAGGCGGTGCGGCCCGAGTCGACCCCGATGACCGCCCTGTCCGGCGGCCAGGCCGCTCGGGTGGGTTTGGCGGCGCTGGTGCTGTCGCGATTCGACATCGTCCTGCTGGACGAACCCACCAATGATCTGGACCTTGACGGGCTCGACCGGTTGGAGCGTTTTGTCCAGGATCTCCGGGGAGGGGTGGTACTGGTCAGCCACGATCGAGAGTTCCTCGCCCGCAGCGTGACTCGTGTGCTCGAACTGGATCTGGCGCAGAACACCACCACCGTCTTCGGTGGCGGCTACGAAAGCTATCTGGACGAGCGTGAGGTCGGTCGTCGGCATCGCCGCGAGCAGTATGAGGAGTTCGCGGACAAGAAGGCCGACCTGGTGGCCCGTGCCCGCACCCAGCGGGAATGGTCCAGCCAGGGGGTGCGCAACGCGATGCGTAAGTCGCCTGACAACGACAAGATTCGCCGGCGTGCAGCCAGCGAGTCCAGCGAGAAGCAAGCGCAGAAGGTTCGCCAGATGGAGAGCCGCATCGCCCGACTCGAGGAAGTCGAGGAGCCCCGCAAAGAATGGGCGCTCCAGTTCACCATCGGGGCGGCGCCGAGGTCGAGTTCGGTGGTGGCGACTCTGGACAATGCCGTTGTGCGCCAAGGGAATTATGTGCTCGGGCCGGTCTCGCTACAGGTCGATGCCGGTGAGCGGATCGGGATCACCGGCCCCAACGGCGCCGGGAAGTCGACCTTGTTGCGGCTGCTGCTCGGACGTTGCTCACCCGAGCAGGGGCGAGCAAGTCTGGGTGCCAACGTCGCGATCGGTGAGATCGATCAGGCTCGTGACGAGTTCTCCGGAGCGGGACGGCTCGTGGATCGTTTCGAACAGCGGGTCCCGACGTGGTCCACCGCCGACGTGCGAACACTTCTGGCCAAGTTCGGGTTGGGCGCCGACCACGTGGAGCGGCCGGTGGAGGAACTTTCGCCCGGGGAGCGGACCCGCGCGGGCCTGGCGTTGCTACAGGCGCGCGGCACCAATGTGCTGGTTCTCGACGAGCCGACCAACCACCTGGACCTCCCGGCCATCGAACAGCTCGAACAGGCCCTGGAAACCTACGACGGCACATTGCTGCTGGTGACCCATGACCGCCGGATGTTGGAGAACGTCCGGCTGGATCGCACCTGGCGGGTCGACGGCGGGCGGGTCGCGGAACTGTGAGTGCCGCCCGGCGCCGCGCTGCGGGTTTGGACGCTTCACGGCTGAGCTGGTAGTCCGCCGGGGCGTTTTGCCGCCAACACTTGACCCGGATGTCACTTTGTGACACATCCCCGCGGTGGCCCGGCCGCATCTGGCCAACAACTGGCACCTGTACGTCGGTGACCCCGACGACCCCGAACAGCTGGCCGACATGTTGGCCCGCTCACCGATCACGAAGGTCGACCAGATTCGCACGCCGCTGATGGTGATCCAGGGTGCCAACGATGTGCGGGTGGTGCAGGGGGAGTCCGACAACATGGTCGATGCGCTGCGTGCTCGTGGAGTGGATGTGGAGTACTTGATCCAGGAGAACGAAGGCCCCGGGGCGGTGAACCCGGAGAACGTGATCGCGATGTGGCATGCGATCACGCGCTTCCTGGCCGCCCACCTGGGAGCTCGGGTGTGAACCCCTGGGCGGCTCAGTTCATCTGAGCCGCAACCGGTGTCAACGTTGGGCCGGTGTGGCCCACACCCAGGCCGCCGCTGCGCCGTCTCAGCGGCGCAGCGGCGTCGCGGCCTCGAATTCCGCTGCCTTGCCTGCGGACTGCCATTGCAGCCAGCTCTCCCAGCGTCGCAGATTCGACCGCTGCCATCGCCGGTCCACCCCGGGAGAAACCCGCCGCGCCAGCTCCAGTGCCGCGATCACCGGAAAGCGCAGCATCAGCAAGACGATTCCCGGCAGCGCCGACGGCAGCCGATAGCGCCGGCGGTTCCACGGCAGCATGTACAGGCCCAGAAAACCTGCCTGGAGCCGATAGTGGTATTCGGCACGTAGTCGCTGCAAGCCGCGCTGCGCCGGTGCCGGCGCAAAGGCCGGCACAAAAGATTCGACCAGTTCGGCGCCACTGCCTGCGCTGTCGTAGCTGCGTGCCGAGTCGGCCATGAACAGGATGCGCCACGCGTCGGCGATGGTCGTGGGGAAGTAGCCGTCACATCGCACCCCGACGAGGTGGCCGCAGTAGCGGTTGAAATGCAGCACCGCCCGCATCTCGGCGGGCGAGGTCACATGCCCGAGCAGGAACAGCCCGAACGCCGGTGCGATGCTGCCGCCGAGCAGGGTCAGCAACATCGCCGACTGGCTGATGGGCAACCCCCAGCGCGATGCATCCCATTCCGGGTGTTGCTTGACCCGGTCGCGGACGCTGACGTGCATGATCCGCACGTGCAGCGAGATGTTGCGCCCGGCAGAACCCGGGGTGAGGATGGCGCCGGGACGGCTGACCTCGATCCACCAGCGTGAGGTCTCGAGGTAACGGTGCAGGGCCCGTTGGCCGGCGTAACCCCCGGACAGCGACAGCGGAACGGCGAGCCAGCCTTCGGTGTAGGTGTCGTTGGTGCCGGCGTTGCCGAGTGCTCCCAGCGCGTACGCCCAGCGACGCCACACCGCGGCACCCTCTTCGACGAGGATCGGGTCCACCCAGGCGGGAAGCTCCTCGAACTCCTCGAACAGGGCTTTCATCGAAGCCGGGGCCTCGGGCACGTTGTCGATACCATCTCGCTGAGCCCGCTCGACCAGATCGCGGGCTTTTCTGGCGCCGAGCTCCCCGTGGTAGGTCTCCGCGACAAACCGCTCCGCCACCGGGTCACCCTCGCTGAGCCCTTCGCTGAATGCCCGGGCGACGGCGGGAGACGGGAAAATACCGACTCCGGTGGCTCGTTTCACCACACTCTGCAGGCGGGTGCGCCGGCTGGGGGTGGGGGGATAGCGGAATGCGGTGGGACAGGCCATCGCTCAGTCATATCCCACCGCAGCCCCCTGCCACTGCAGTTTCACCCCGAGTACCGGCCCACCTTCTCCGGGTGGATGACCAGCCGAACCCAGTCCTGGGCCAGCATCGCAGCGAGATCGTTCGCCCGCACCGGGTCCGCGAGATCCCAGTATTGGGCGGACAGACGCTGCATGAGCTCCCGTCCGCCATCTGCTTCGATGGCCACGCGACCCGCCACCGACACCCACCGTTCCCGCTCGGAGACCGGCGCGGACACCACCAGCGAAGCGCGCGGATCCTTCTGCAGCTGACGTACCTTCACGGTGTCCGGACCGGTGAAGAGCGCAATCGTGCCGTCGGTGGTGGCTTCGAACCACACCGGCCGGGGTTGCGGTGGTGTCGGACCGGCCGCCACGGTCAAGAATCCGAACAGCGGGCGCCGGAGGAATTCGAGGTCGTCGGGGGTGAGTGTCACCGTGACCACGCCCCGGCCGCTGCGGTCCGCAGCACATAGTCCTCGAAGGTGCGCGGATCCCGGCCCAAGACCTCGGCGACACCGCTGCTCGGGGAGTTGATCAGGCCTTGTTCCATGAGCGCGAACATCTCCGCGACATGATGCGCGTCGTCCTCGTCGACCCCCTGCTCGGCCAGCATCTCGACATACTCTGCGGCCGAGATCTGCTTGTAGACGATGGGTGATCCCGCGGCCCGGGAGATCAGCTCGACAGCTTCGGCGAAGGTGATCGCACGCGGTCCCGACAGTTCGTAGATGTGCCCGCCGTGGCGCCCCGGTTCGGTGAGCACCGTCGCGGCGACATCGGCGACGTCTTCGATGTCGATGAACGGTTCCGGAGCCGAGCTCGGCAACGCCAGCTCACCGGCCAGCAGTGGGGCGTGAAAAACATCCTCGTCGAAGTTCTGATCGAAGTTGTTGGGCCGCAGGATGGTCCACTCCAGCGACGAGTTCTGCACCGCGGTTTCGGCGGCACGCATGTCCAATCCGAACGCCGACTCTCCCCAGGAGTCCGCACCGCGCCCGGAGAGCAATACCAGTTGCCGGACCCCGGCGGCTTCGGCGCGGGCCACGAAGTCGTGCGCCGGCCCCGGTTCGCGGGGCGCCACGATGTAGACGCCGGCAACGTCGCGCAGCGCGGCGTCCCAGCCGTCGGGTTGGGACCAGTCGAAGGGGGTCCTGCTGGATCGCGATGCCGCGCGCACGGGTGCGCCGCGGAGTCGCAACCGGGCGGCGATCCGGCGGCCGGTCTTGCCGGAGCCGCCGAGGACAAGTGTCGTATTCATGGTCATGCTGTCGATTGAAGTGGCATCTGCTGGACAGTTCCATGGGTGAAAAGCCGGAATACCTGTCTGATCGTCTAGCCTCGAGGGGGTGGATGTGTTCGGAGACCTCTGCCGTGGGGTGCGGGCCCACGGTTCGCTGTTCGGCAGTTCGACCCTGACCGCCCCCTGGTCGCTGCACTTTGTCGACGGGGCCCCGCTGACGCTGTGCACCGTCCTGGGTGGTGGCGGGTGGATCGTGCCCGACGGGTGCGCGCCCGAACGGTTGCTGCCGTATGACACGGTGCTGGTTCGGGGGCCCGCGACGTTCACCTTCGTCGACGAACCGGGTACCGCGGCCGCCCCGATCGCGTGCGGGGAGTTCTGCGCAACACCCGAACACGGCGGGACCCGGCACCGTCTCGGGTGGAGCGACACCGCCGCCACCGACGACAGCCAGACGACATTGATCGTCGGGGCGTACCCGGTTCGTGGCGAGATCAGCCGCCGGCTGCTGGACGCCCTGCCGGTTGTCCTGCGAGTGGCCGCGGGCGGAACGGGCGACGCGGTGGTGGCTCACCTGGCCGGCGAGCTGTCCATGGATGTTCCGGGCCAACAGGTGGTGCTCGACCGGCTGCTGGACTGGATGCTGGTCTGCACGCTGCGAGAATGGTTCGACCGGCCCGGCGGGCAGCCGCCTGCCTGGTGGTCGGCCCAGCGGGACCCGGTCGCCGGTGACGCACTACGGCTGCTGCACGCGGACCCGACCGCACCCTGGACGGTGGCCTCGCTGGCCCAGCGCATCGGTGTGTCGAGGTCGACGCTGGCCAAACGTTTTGCCGATCTGGTCGGAGAGCCGCCGTTGACGTATCTCACCCACTGGCGGATGACGTTGGCCGCTGATCTGCTGGTCGAACAGGACACGGCGACCATCGCCGAGATCGCCCGCAGCGTAGGCTATTCGGACCCCTTTGGGTTCAGCGCCGCATTCAAGCGCGTCCGCGGTGTCAACCCCAGTGAGTTCCGCCGGGCCGCTGATTTCACTTCGCCGATGACAGTGAGCGCAGGAAGAACATGAGGTTGGCCGGCCGCTCGGCGAGGCGGCGCATGAAGTAGCCGTACCACTGCTGTCCGTACGGCAGATAGACCCGCAGCTGGTGGCCGGTCCCGACGAGGCGGCGCTGTTCGACATCACGGATCCCGTAGAGCATCTGCAGCTCGAACTTCTCTGCCGAACGGCCGGCGTCCCCGGCCGATCGTAGCGCCGCTTCGATCATGCTCGGATCGTGTGTGGCGACCATCGGGTACCCGGTGCCTTCCATCAAGATTCGTAGGCATCGAAGATAGGAGCCGTCGACATCGCGCTTGTTCTGGTAGGCCACCGAAACCGGTTCCCGGTAAGCGCCCTTGCAGAGCCGGATCCGGGAACCGGGTCCCGAGAGGTCTCGACAGTCGCCTTCGGTGCGGTGCAGGTACGCCTGCAGCACCGTGCCGAGTGTGGGAAATTCGGCGCGCAGTTCGTTGACGATCGCGAGCGTGGAGTCGGTGGTGGTGTGATCCTCGGCATCGACGGTCACCCACGCTCCGGAGGACTCCGCTGCTCGGCAGATGGTGCGGGCGTTGTCGACCGCGATCTGGTGACCGTCCCGGGGCAGTGCCTGACCCAGTGCCGAGAGTTTCAGTGACACTTCGACTCTGCGCCGCTCAGGCGTCTGCTCGGTGAGCTGGGACAGTGCGGGCAGCAACGCCAGGTAGTGCCGCACGGTGTCATTGGCCTGGGCGACGTCGGTGGTGTCCTCGCCTAGGTAGTCGATGGTGATGTCCCGGCCGTCGTCCAGGAGTCGCCGGGCTACGGCCACGGCGTCGGCCTCGGTTTCACCGGCGACAAACCGGTCGACGACATGTTTGGTCACCGGCACTCTCGCGACGGTGCGCGCCATCCGTGGCGAACGGCCTGCCGCCAGCAGCGCCGGGCGCAGGACCGCAGAGAATGCCATGTCAGTTCTCTTCGAGCTGGTGCGGGTAGCGGTGGTCGGTGGGCGGCACGAAGGTCTCCTTGATGGTGCGGGCAGAGGCCCAGCGCAGCAGATTCTGGGCTGAACCCGCCTTGTCGTTGGTGCCCGAGGCCCGCGCCCCGCCGAACGGCTGCTGCCCGACGACGGCGCCGGTGGGCTTGTCATTGATGTAGAAGTTTCCTGCGGTGAAGCGAAGTGCGTTGGTGGCCTTGTCGATCGCCGCTCGGTCATCGGCGATGACAGACCCGGTCAATGCGTAATCCGAGCCGCCATCGACGACGGTCAGGATGTCGTCGTATGCCGAGGGGCGGGAGTCGTCGTAGACGTGGACGGCCAGGATGGGGCCGAAGTACTCGGTGCGGAACGCGTCATCACCCGGGTCGTCGCCGAGTAGCAGTGTGGGGTCGACGAAGTAGCCCACGCTGTCGTCGGAGCGACCGCCGACGGCGACGGTGAGGCCGGCGGTGGACTTGGCGCGGGCGATCGCCGCGGTGTTGCGGTCGAATGATTTCTTGTCGATGACGGCGCCGCCGAAATTGCTGAAATCAGTGACGTCACCGTAGTTCAGCGCATGTGTCTTCTCGATCAGATCGTCGCCCATCCGGGCCCACACCGAAGCGGGAATGAAGGCCCGTGAGGCTGCCGAGCACTTCTGTCCCTGGTAGTCGAAAGCACCGCGGATCAGTGCCGTGGTCAGCACTTCGGGATCGGCCGAGGAGTGGGCGAGGACAAAATCCTTACCGCCGGTCTCCCCGACCAAGCGGGGATAACTGCGGTAGGAACCGATCCGGTCGCCGACCTGCTGCCACAGCTGCTGGAAAGTCGCGGTGGAGCCGGTGAAGTGGATACCGGCGAGCCCGGAATCGGCCAGCACCGTCTTCGACACCGCGGCGCCGGCGCCGTACACCAGGTTGACAACACCGGGCGGCAGACCGGCGGCCTCGAGCAGCAGCATGGTCCAGTAGGCCGCAACGGCCTGTGTCTCTGAGGGTTTCCAGATGACGGTGTTGCCCATCAGGGCCGGGGCGGTGGGCAGGTTGCCGGCGATGGCGGTGAAGTTGAACGGGGTGATCGCGTAGACGAAGCCCTCGAGGGGGCGGTACTCGACCTTGTTCCAGACACCAGGACTGGAGATCGGCTGATCGGCCATGATCTGGCGGGCGAAATGGACATTGAACCGCCAGAAGTCGATCAACTCGCAGGCGGCGTCGATCTCGGCCTGATAGGCAGTTTTCGACTGGCCGAGCATCGTTGCCGCAGAGAGGGTTTCGCGCCAGGGTCCGGACAGGAGATCGGCGGCCCGGAGGAACACGGCGGCGCGCTCATCGAAGGGGAGATCGCGCCACTGCGGCGCGGCGGCCGTGGCGGCGTCGATGGCTGCGGCGACATCCTCGTGGCCAGCGTTGGTGAAGGTTCCCAGGACGGCTGCGTGCCGGTGCGGCTGCAGCACGTTGACCAAGGCTCCCGCGCTGCGGCGGTGCTCGCCACCGATGACATGGTGGATCTCGGTCGGATTGTCGGCGAGCTCGACGAGCTTGGTCTGCAACCGGCTGCGCTCGGGACTGCCCGGAGCGAAGGTGCCCACGGGCTCGTTGACCGGGGTCGGTGTGGTGGTGATGGCGTCCATGTGAACGACTCCTCGGACATTCAGGCGGCCAGCGCGCCGCGAACCGGGTGATCGCCAGTCAACACCCACCGACCCGGTGATCAATCAGCCAATCGCACAAACGCAGGTTTAGTTCGTTGTACAGTTCGCCAAGTGAGCGACTTCGGCGATCACGGTGTCGATGACAACTCCGAAGCCGAGGGTGTCCAGGTTCCGGGGCGACTGACGCTGCGCGAGCTGATGACCGCCCTGGACACGGCGGTGGTCGAGCTCGTCGAGGCACCGGCCGGTGATGTCGTTCCGGTGGGGTCGGCCGCACTGGTGGACGCCGTCGACCTGGCGGCCGAGGTGACGCCGCCGACCCCGCTACCCGATGTGTATGTGCTGGTCGGAGTCTCGGAAACCGAGACCATCCGGTGGCTGGACGGGGTAGCCGACCGCAACGCCCGCCAGCGCCCCGCCGCGGTGATGACCAAGGTCGCCGAGTCCGGCGGCGTGCGAGTGGCCGCACGGCGGGCCGGCGTCGCGTTGGCCGCGGTGCACCCGAAAGCCCGCTGGGATCACGTGTTCGGCCTGGTGCTGCACATCCTGTCGCGTGCCCAACGGTCCACCGGCAGCCCCGCCGACGACGCCGGGCTGCTCCGTGCCGACACCGATCTCTTCGATCTCGCCCAGGCGGTGGCCGTCAACGCCGGCGGCATGGTGTCCATCGAGGACGCGCAGTCCAAGGTGCTGGCCTACTCCGCGTCCGACGACTCGGCCGACGAACTGCGGATGCTGTCCATCCTGGGAAGGGAAGGGCCGCATGAATATCTGCGAGTGCTGCAGAAGTGGGGGGTGTTCGACCGGATCCGGGAAACCGGCGATGTTGTCGATGTGCCCGCCCACGACGAGCTTGGGATCCGCCGTCGGTTGGTGGTCGGGATCCGGGCGCAACGGGCCCCGTCTTCGGCTCGCGGGCTCCTCGGCTCGATCTGGTTGCAGCAGGGGGCGACAACATTGCATCCCGATGCGGCCGAGGTGCTCCGCGGTGCCTCGGCGGTGGCCGCGCGGCTGATCTCACGGGCGATACACGCACCCACCACCGAAGGTGTGTTGGTCCAGCGGCTCTTCGGCGCGTACGGCGGGGGAGTCGACATCCCCACCGTCGCTGCAGCATTGGACATCGACTCCCACGGGCCGTCCGCTGTGGTGGGGTTTGCCCTGCAGCATGGCGACGCCGGAGGCGAGGGGGATCTTGCCGCCCTCGGCAGCTTACTCAGGCTGCACGCCAGTTCATTTCGTCACGATGCGGTGACAACGATCATCGGTGGCCGGGCCTACGTGTTGTTCCCGCAGTACCGGACACCGCACGGAGTGGCCACCTGGGCGCGCCAGTTCGTCGACCAACTCGAGAAGAAACGCTCGCTGGTGGTGCGGGCGGCGATCGTCTCTCCGCTGGCGGATCTGGCCCGGGTCGCCGTGGCACGCGCCGAGGTGGACCGAGTTCTGGACGCCACGGCGATCACCTTCCCGGAAGACCGGGTGAGCACCCTGGCCGAGTCGCTCACCAGGGTGCTGCTGGGGGAGATCCTCGAACTCATCGGGCGGCACCCCGAGCTCACCGACCCGAGACTGCAGGCGCTCGAGGACTACGACAGTGATCACGGCGCATGGTTGCGGGCAAGTGTGCATGCCTACCTGCAGGCACACGGTGATGTGCGACAAGCCGCGGCGGCCGTCAACGTCCACCCCAACACGTTGCGCTACCGACTGCGCCGGGTGGAGGAACTCCTCGGAATCAGTCTCGCGGACCAGGCCGACCGGCTGTTGCTGGAGCTGCAACTGGCGGTTGCCGAGCGCCACCCCCCGGCCTGACCTGCGAAACCTCGCGCTAGCCGAACGCGCGACTGTACTGCGGTGGGTAACCGAGGGTGGCGCCCAGCTGGTCGGCGGCCTGCCGGATCCAGGCCGGGTTGCGCAGGAGCGCCCGGCCCAGGAACACCGCATCGGCCTGTTCTCCGGCGATGAGGTCGTCGGCTTGGCTTGCCTCGGTGATCAGACCTACTGCACTGGTGGGGATCTCGACCTCTTTGCGAATCCGGGCGGCAAACGGAACCTGATAGCCGGGGCCCACCGGAATCTGGGCATCCGGTGCCGAACCGCCGGTCGAGACATCCATCAGGTCCACGCCGAGAGCCTTGAGCCGCTGTGCCAGCACCACGGTGTCGGCGACCGTCCACCCCGGCCGCTTGTCGTCGGTGTCACCGCCGAGCCAGTCGGTGGCCGACGCCCGGAAGAACAGCGGAAGCTCGGCCGGCCAGTTGTGTCGCACGGCGGCAACAACTTCGAGGGCAAACCTGAGGCGGTTCTCCAATGTGCCGCCGTAGTGGTCGGTACGGGTGTTCGAGTACGGCGACAGGAACTGGTGGATGAGATAGCCGTGTGCGCCGTGCAGTTCGAGCACCTGGAATCCGGCCGCGGCGGCGCGGCGGGTCGACGCGGCAAAAGCTTCGACGATCTCGGCGATCTCGGAGAGGGTCAAGGCGTCCGGTGCGGGGAGCCGGCCGAACGGCTCCACGCTGGGGCCGACGGTGGGCCAGCGGACCCCGTCCGCGTCGTCCCACGGTCGTCCGGTGGAGCCTTTACGGCCGGCGTGCACCAATTGGATTCCCGGCACCGAGCCCGCGGCGGTCACACATTCGATGATCCGGCGAAAGCCGTTGGCCTGCTGCTCACTCCACAGGCCGAGGTCGTAGACGCTGCTGCGTCCCACCGGGGCGACGGCGGTGGCCTCCACCATCACCAGTGCCGCGCCGGCCACGGCGCGCGAGCCCAGGTGCTGCAGGTGCCAGTCGGTGGGAGAGCCCTCCTGAGACCCGGACGGCACGCCGGAGAACTGCATCATCGGTGACATCCAGGCTCGGTGCGCAAAAGTCACCGCGCGCAGGGTCAGTGGAGTGAACAGGTGGGCCACGGTCAGCTCCGGCCCAGGGGGAGCGGGGCGTTGTTGCTGTCGAGGTGTTCGACGGTGGAGAAGACCAGTTCGGTGTCGCCGATGTTCTCGATATCGTGCAGCAGGTACTCCCCGGGACCGAAATGGAAGTGCCGGGTCTCGCCGGCCTGGTAGGACACCTCGCGGACGGTGCCGTCGTGGGTGTGCTGACGACTGCGCCCGGCGTTGACCGCGGTCCAGAAGTAGTCCAGGACATGGCGATGCGCGTGCCAGCGTTCGCCGGGGGCGAGCCGGATCTCCCACACTCGGACCCGGGAGTTCTCGCTGAGCAGCCGGGAGCCGACTTCGCCGTCGAGTGCGTGTTCGGTGAACTCGCTCTTGAGCCAGTCCGGCCAGCCCTCGAAGTCGGTGGCGACCAGATCGCCCGCCAGCGGGAGATCTGTCAGGAAGTTGTTGTCGGTCATGGTTTTTCCTTTCGGGTTAGTTGCCGGGTCCGTACAGGCCGAATCGCAGGTCCGGATCACCCGGTGTCCAGGTGTTGTGGAATTGGGAGCGTTCGCCCATTGCGACGACCCGGCGCAGCAGAGAGTCGCTCAGCTGCAGTTGGGCCGGTTCCCATTTGGTCAGAGCCGCGGCGATGTCCCCACCGGCCTCGTCGAGAGCCGCTGCCAATGCCCAGCCGTCGGCGGCGGCTTTTGCGGTACCGGCCGCCGCGTGTGGCCGCGACGCGCAGGCGGCATCACCGATCAGGGCCACTCGACCGTGAGCCATCCGGGTGGCGCGAACATCGGAGAGGACCTGCAGATAGGGCTGCGCGGTGGCGGTGACCACCTCGGCCACTGCGGGGGCCAGCAGTGCCGCTGCGTCCGCTTTCATCTCGGCGACGTAGCGGTCCTGGACCTGCCCGGGATGTACGGATACCGTGCCCGGGAATCCCCGCTTGTCGATCAGCATTTCGGTGAGATCCGGCCCGGCCGGCACGTTGCGATACCAGACGTAGTTCATCAGTCTGTCGTCCAGCGCGAGGCTGCCCTCACCGGGGATCGGATACATGGTGATGTGGGAGTGCGGGATGACGTCATAGGTGATGGCATCGGTCAGGACGTCGCGAGCCGTGGTGCTGAGTTCACGCAGGGCCACCGTGCCGCGCCAGCCGATGTAACCGGCGTAGCGCAGACTAGCTGCCGCGTCGAAGCGTTCGCGGGCCACCGAGGTGACGCCATCGGCGAACACCACCAGATCGGCGGTGGCAGTGGTGCCGCTGACAAAACGGATGGTCGCGCCGGAGTCGGTCTGCTCGAAACCGCAGGCGTACTCGCCGTAGTGGTAGTGCTCGTCGCCGAAATCTGCGAGCAAGGCCCGGTAGAAGGTGCCCCACGACGTGTAGGTCCAGGTGCACTGCTCCCGGAACACCACTTCGCCGGTGCGGTCCAGGTACTGGACGAAGTTGGTGGAGGTGCTCAGGTCGTCGAGGCTCTGGCTGCTGCGTTCGGTGAACCAGCGAACGGTGTCTGGTTGCAGGACGATTCCGCTGCCCCGACCGTCGAGTGCGGTCGGCGTCCGCTCGTAGACGTCCACGGTGAAGCCGAGGTCGCGCAGCAGCAGCGCGGTGGTGAGGCCCCCGATCGAACCGCCGATGACGATGGCGGAGGCTTGGCTGTAAACGCTCACGACGGGCTCTTCTCGTTGTGGGGAGCGGTGGTTGATTCCGTGATGGGGTCGGCAGGCAGTGGTTGTCCTCGGGTCTCGCGGGCGAAAGCGAGTCCGATCACCGCGACCAGGCCCAGCGCGGCGACCGAGGCGGTGGCCAGCCCGAGATTGCCGCCGAACCACGAGGTGGCGATGGCGCCGGCGGTGAGCGGGCCCAGTGCCGTCACGAACCGGCCGAAACTGTTGCATGTGGCCAATGCGGTGGCACGCACACTGGGCGGGAACAACTCGGGGCCGTAGATGAAGGTCCCCGACAATGCTCCGAAGAGACCAAAACCGAGGAACGGCATGGCGATCAGCAGCTCGGTGTAGCTGCGCTCGAAGGGGAACGCCCAGGCAACCGAGGTCGCCGACACCGCGAAGCTCACCATGAAACACTTACGGCGTCCGATCGCGTCGGCCAGGAATCCCCAGGACGCGTAGCCGATGATGCCGCCGGCGTTGAATGCCATCGCCGCCATCGCCACCCGGTGATCGGCCATCTCGCGCGGCAGACCCTCCAGGGCGCTCAGACCACGAATGATCTGCGGGTACCAGGTGCTGACACTCCAGAACGCGATCAGCGCGCCGGTGGCCAGCGTGGTGCAGACCAGCATCGGGTGCAGCAGTGGGGGTGCAAACAGTCGGCGGAGCACAAACCGGTCTCCAGAGTTGATGGCGCCGTCGCGTTTCCGGTTGCGGCGGGCCGCCATGACGGCTTCGACCTCCGGTGGCTCGGGGACATAGCGGCGGATGAACCACACCAGCAGTGCGGGCAGTCCGGCCAGCAGCAGCATCGGCCGCCAGCCGTACTGCCCCAGCAGCGCGTAGGCCAAAGCCGCGGCGAAGAAGCCGCCGGCGTAGCCCGCCATCATGATGCCGCCGGCCCGGGCGCGGTAACGGTTGCGCCAGGTTTCGGCGATCAGAGCCGCGCCCACCGGCGCCTCCACCCCTGAGCCGACGCCCGCGATGAAACGCAACAGGCCCAGCTGCCACCAGGTTTCAGAGAAAGCGGCCAGCGCGCTGAAGACGGCATAGGTGAGGATTCCCACGGACAGCACCTTGGTGCGGCCGAAGTAGTCGGCCAGCATGCCGAACAGGATGCCGCCGACGGCCCAGCCGAGCAGGAACAGCGCTACCGTCAGTCCGCCGTAGTAACCGATGGCCGCGGAGTCGACGTCGATTCCGCTGTTGGGCAGCAGTTCTCCCATGGTGGGGCCCAGCACCAGGATGTAGAGGCTGGCGGCGAAGCCGTCCAGTCCCCAACCCAGCGTGGTGCCGGCCAGCACCAGCCACTGGATTCGGGTGATCTCGGTGCGCCACCCGGTGTTCGGTGCGGCGTTCATCAGTTCAGCCGTCCCTGCTCGCGGCCGCCGTACCAGTCGACGGGATCGACGGCGGTCCGCACCACGATGGTCTTGATCCAGGAGAAGTCGTCGAACGATTCCGCCCCGGCGTCCTTGCCGGTGCCGGATTCCTTGACCCCGCCCCAGGGCAGCGACGGTTCGAGCCGATGGTGGTCGTTGATCCAGACCATGCCGGCGACGATGCGACCGGCGACGCGGTGTGCGCGGCCGATGTCGAGGGTCCATACCCCGGCACCGAGGCCGTAGCGGTTGTCGTTGGCCTTCCGAATGGCGTCCTCTTCGTCGTCGAACGGCAGGACGACGGCGACCGGTCCAAAGATTTCCTCGAGGGCCACGGTCATGTCGATGGAGGCATCCGCCAACACCGTCGGCTGCAGAAAGAAGCCGTCCTGCAAAGCATCCGGCAGCTCGGGCACACCGCCACCGGCGATGAGCCGGGCCCCTTCGGCAACCCCGACGTTGATCAGGTCACGCACCTTGTCGCGTTGTCGGGCGCTGATCAGGGGGCCCATCTGGGTGTCGGGTGCGGTGGGGTCACCGATCCGGATGGCGCGGGCGCGCATCGACAGGGCGGCGACGAAGGCGTCGTAGACGCCCCGCTGCACCAGGAACCGGGAGCCGGCGACACACGACTGACCGGCGGCGACAAACGCGGCGAAGGCGGCCCCTTCGGCTGCCGCCACCGGGTCGACGTCATCGAACACCACCACCGGGGTCTTGCCGCCGAGTTCGGTGGTGACCCGGGCGAATCGGGCGGCGGTTGCCAGCGCGGCCGATCGCCCCGCCTCGGTGCTGCCGGTGAGGGTGATCTTGGCGATGTCGGGGTGATCGGTGAGTCGGGCGCCGGCCTCCCGGGCTCCGGTGACCACGTTGAGGACGCCACTGGGCAGCCCGGCGCCGGCCATGATGTCGGCCAGCGCGAGGGTGGTCAGCGGAGTCAGCTCGGAGGGCTTGACCACGACGGTGTTGCCGTTGGCGAGCGCCGCGGACACGCTGCGACCCAGGATCAGCAGGGGATGGTTGAACGGGGTGATGATGCCGCACACCCCCAGCGGCAGTCGCTGCTGGTAGATCAGGTGTGGGCCGTCAGAGGGCAGGACGGCGGGGCGTTGTGCCGCCAGCAGGCCGGCGTTGTAGCGAAACCATTCCGGTACCCGCGACAGCTGGGCGCGGGTCTCGGTGATCGGGCGCCCGTTGTTGAGTGCTTCGAGGGTGTACAGCCGCTCGGCGTCGGCTTCGATGGCGTCGGCGATGCGCAGCAGCGTCCGGGCCCGTTCGCTGCGGGTCATCGCCGGCCATGGACCGGTTTCGAAGGCTGCCTTCGCGGTGGCGACGGCTGCGTCGACGGCAGCGGCGCCCCCTTCGGGAACGGTGTCGATCACCGCGCCGGTGGCGGGATTGATGATGGCGCGCTGTCCCACCGCGGCGGTGGCGACGTCATCGGCGACCTGGGTCATGAGTGCTGTCCTTCCTTGAGGTGAGAGCGGAACTCACGGGGCATGCCTATGAGTGTCGTCACAGCGGAAGGCAGTATTCAATGTTCAAAAAGACACTATTCGGCCGAATTCTATGTCTCAGGCGACACTGAGTCCGTCCCTTTCCCAGGTGATGTGCCCCGGCCGGGGCGTCAGTGGGTCAGCGACGCGGCGGTAGCGGGGAGCGAGTCGGCGCCTTGTCGGACGCCAGCTTGAGGCCGACGGTGCCGGCCACGATCCCGGTCAGGAAGACGATCCTCCACACCGAGGCAACCTCATCGCCGGTCAGGATTGCGTAGGCCACCGTGAGGGCGGCTCCGAGGCCGCTCCACACGGCGTAAGCGGTGCCGATGGGAATGCGTTTGGCCGCATATGCCAAACCGACCATGCTGATGGCGAACGTCACGACAAACACCACGGTGGGCACCACCATGCTCAAGCCCTGGGTGTATCCCAGCGCGGTCGCCCACACGGCCTCGAACACCGCACTCAGGATGAGGACTATCCAGGCCACGGTCAGCTCACCAACTTCAAACCGACGACGCTGCCGATCAGCAGTACCAGCATCAGTCCCTTGACCGCGGTCAACTGCTCGGTGCCCCGGAAGACACTCCACAGCACCGTCAACGACGCGCCGATACCCACCCAGACCGCATAGGCGGTGCCGGTGGGCAGGGTGGTCATGGCGTAGGCGAGCCCGGCGAGGCTGACGACAAGCGCCACGAAATAGACGATCACCGGACCTCGACGGCGCAAGCCGTCGGATGCGCCGAGCGCAACAGCCCACACGGCTTCGAAAACTCCGGCCAGAACGAGTACAAGCCACGCCACGACAATCACTCTCCAAGTGAGTCAGTCTTGTCGTAGGCGGGTACTGCTCCCTCGTCCGCGATCACCCGTTTTCGGGTGACCCGCCGTCAACGATACAAATCGACGATGCCGTTGTCACGCAGTGGTAACACATCTCACCGCCCAGCCGTGAAGGTCGCCGCAGCTCAACGACTTCCGATGAACGCCCAGCTGCCAACGCTGATCGACACCGCGACAGCCGCCCCCGCGATACCGACACCGGCGGCGATGAGGGCCAGCTCGCGCCATCCGAAAGTCGAAGTCCGCGCCCAGGTTCGGCTGGGAAAAGCCCCGAATCCCCGGGCCTCCATCGCGGTGGCGAGCTTGGACCCACGACGTAGCGCAAAAACCAGCAGGGCAAACGCCTGACCGAGGACCCGGCGCAGCCGGCCGTGGTCGGCGACGCCCCGGGCCCGGCGGGCATAGCCCAGGTACTGCCAGTCCTGGCGCAGCAGGCCGACGAGTCGTAACCCGGCCAGAGCTCCGATGACAAACCGGGCCGGCAGGCGCAGGACCTGGCCCAGCCCGTCTGCCAGCTCTGTCGGTTGCACATCGAGGAACAGCACCACCGAGGGCAACGCGATGGCCAGGACACGGAGGAACATGGCCACGGCCAGTTCGATCGAGCCGTCGCTGACATTGATCAGCAGGAAATGCCAGTGGACGGTGCCGCGGGACTCGCCGTAGAGAAGGTTGGTCACAGCGGTCAGCGCGGCAGCAACAGCGATCAGTGCGCCACGAACCAGGAAGGGCCGCAGCCGAACTCCGAGCGCCACGAACAGCGGGATCTCCAGCAACAACGCGGTGAGTGCCGAGACCCAGTCGACGCTGAGAACCAGGGCGAACGCGATCACGCCTGCCGTCATCAGCTTCGCGACGGGGTTGATGCCGACCGATCTCATCGAAGCTCGATCCGGTGGTCGGCGAGGAGGTCGACGAACTCGGCATCGTGGGTGACCGCCACGACAGCGGTTCCGTCGTCGGCGATTTCGGCGAGCAGGCCGACGAGTTCGGTCCAGGTGCGAAGATCCTGACCGAAGGTGGGTTCATCGAGAACGACGACGGCGGGCCGTGTTGTCAGGACGGTCGCCACCGACAGCCGGCGCTTCTCGCCGCCGGACAGGGTGTACGGGCTGCGATCCGCGAGGTGGGTGAGCCGCAGCCGGTCAAGCAAGGTATCCACCAGCGAATCGATCTGGGCCTGGCTCTGTTTGAGGGCCCTCGGGCCCAGAGCGATCTCGTCGCGGACCGTGGCGGCGAGGAATTGATGTTCCGGATCCTGGAAAACGCTGCCGATACGGGTGAGTAGCTCTTTGGATCGCCACCGGTCCGGCCGGCGATTCTTGGGAGACGGTGCCAGACCGGGTTCTGCGTCCAAGGTGCCGTCCCGAGGCGGCAGCAGCCCCCCGAGGGTCAATGCCAGCGTCGACTTGCCGGAGCCGTTGGGGCCGGTGACCGCGGTGATGCGGCCCCCGTCGATGGTGAAGTCGAGGTCGCCGCCCAACGCCGGACCGAACCGATACCCCACCGACAGATCGGTGGCCGTCAACAGTGGTGCGGTGGCCGCGGGCCGATGGCGATCGACGTGGGGGACGGGGGCGTCGGGCACCCAGATACCTGATCGGGCCAGGTGTTCACTCTCCTGGCGAACCGTCTGCTCCGCCTGCCCGTCGGCGACGATGCTCCCCTCGGCGCCCAGCACAACCACCCGATCGATGACCGGCAGCCACACCTTGGTGCGATGCTCGACGATCACCAGCGTGGCACCGGTCTGCTGTGCCGCCGCGGTCACGGCGTCGCGCACCTCGAGGACCCCGGCCGGATCGAGATTTGCGGTGGGTTCGTCCAACAGGATCAGCCCGGGGCTCATGGCCAGCACCCCGGCCAGCGCCAGCCGCTGCTTCTGTCCGCCCGAAAGCTGTGCCGTGTCGTGGTTGTTCGGCAAGTCCAAACCCACGGACCGCAACGCCTCCTGGACTCGCGGCCAGATCTTCTCGCGGGGGACGCCGAAGTTCTCCATCCCGAACGCCACGTCGTCGCCGACCCGGGACAGGATCACCTGCGAGTCCGGATCCTGGAGAACCATTCCGATGCGGGCCCGTCGTTGCGCGGGTGGGGCGCCGTCGACGAGCAGGCTTCCCGACTCCTGTCCCTCCTCGGAACCGCCGAGCAGTCCGGCAAGACCTTGCAGCAGGGTGGACTTTCCCGACCCGGACGGTCCGAGCAGGAGCACCCGCTGGCCCGGTTCGATCACCAGATCGAGATCGCTGAGCGCCCAATGGTTCTGGCCGGAATGCTGCCAGCCCCAGCCACGGGCGAGCACCTCGGCGCCGCCGGGCGCAGATGCTGACGCCGGCCTCATCGAGGGGTGGGACTCGCGATCCGGCCCGAGGCGAATCGGCTGAGCGCACCGGTCTTCGCCAGCGCCCGGACCACAAACCAGGACAGCACCCCGGCGATGACGGCGCCGGAGACCACCGCGCACCCGATGTAGATCACGGCGAAGGCCGTCGCCGCACCCGGATACCAGAGGATCAGGTCGTTGATGGCCAGCGCCAGCCCTGCGGCCGCTCCGGCGAGAGCGGCAACGGGCAGGTTCCACCGGCGGTACAGGAACACCGCAAACACCAGCTCGGCGCCCAGGCCCTGGACCAGACCGGACTCGATGGTCAGCACGCCCCACTGATTACCGACAAGCGCCGACACCGATGCGGCCACCATCTCGCCGTAGAGGGCCGCACCCGGTTTACGGATGACCAGCGCGGTCAGCACACCGGCAAAGAGCCAACCCCCACCGGCCAGTGCCTGCAGCCCCGGCAACAGGGCGCTCAACGGGGCGGTCACCGGATTGGAGGCCACGTTCCACAGGACGAAAACCAGACCGGCGGCCACCGCCAGCACACTCGCGACCACGATGTCGACAACGCGCCAGCGCAGCACAGGACGGGCGGAATTCACGTGCTTCTCCCTACGCCGGCATTACCCGGTCAGGTTCGTACGGTCGACAGCCGGTCAGCCGTCCTCTCAGCGCACTCGGTGTGCACTCCCGTGTGTGTTCGCGTCCAAGCTAGCAGGTGGGGTGGCCACGCTAGGCCGGGTGGTTGGGCACGAAGGCCCAGGCTCGCCCGGGTCCGGTGTCCGTCGCTAGGTAGTCGGCGGCCTCCCGGGGGCCGTCACTGGCCATGAGGAGCTCCTCCTGAGCGGCCCAGCGCTCCCAGTGCGGGCGGAAGGTGTCGCCGTCGCGCTGCATGGCCTGATGTTTGCGCACGTCATCGGGGGCGTCGACCCAGATCCCGATATCCGCCAGCGGGCGATTGCCGGCGGCCAGCGCACCGACACCTTCCAGGATCAGCCGCGCCCCGGGAGCCACGGTCCGCCACCCGGCGGGAGTGCCCGTCACCCAGTCCCACTGCTGCCACCGCCCGGGGTGACCCGCGGCGCGCGGCTGCAGCAGCGCGGTATGGACGTGGGCCGCAGCCCAGGCCAACCCGTCCCAGCCGGGGTAGATGTCGTCGAGGCGCACCACAGTGCTGGAATCCCAGCACTGTTGCAGGTGATCGGCCAGCGTGGATTTACCCGCCCCCGACCGCCCGTCGATCAACACCGTGGTGGATCCGGCGGCGAGGACCAGATGCACCAGGCCGTCCAGATCCACCGTCATAGCTGTCGATTATGGGTCTGTGTGCTGCCCGGCTTGCGGCAGGCTATGCTGGCCGACGTGATCATCGGCGCGCGCAGCTATTGGCGCTTTATCTGGGCTCCGGGTGGAGCCTTGGATAGAGCGCACTGAACTGCGCCACCGCCACCCGGAGCCCGAGCAGTGACCGATTCGGTCGCTGCTTTTGTCATTTCAGGGCGCCGGACAACGTAGGGGCCCTGTTCACCACAACAGGAAGCAACCGTGACCCTCACCGATAGCGACATCGACCTCACCGGTACCGACATCACCAAAACGGCGGACCGGCGGATCGTCTCGTTCAAAGCGGTCAGCACACCCGAGCAGATCCGTTCCGAGTTCTCGCTGCCACCGGAGTCCGCAGCACGTGTCCAGCGCGACCGCGACGAGATCGCGAGCATCCTCGCCGGCCACGACGACCGGCTGCTCGTGGTGGTGGGGCCGTGCTCGGTCCACGACACCGAGGCCGCGCTCGACTACGCGCGCCGACTGGCCCCACTGGCGCAGGAGTTCTCCGACCGCCTCAAGATCGTCATGCGCGTCTACTTCGAGAAGCCCCGCACCACCGTCGGGTGGAAGGGACTCATCAACGATCCCGGTATGGACGGCAGCTACGACGTCGAACGCGGCCTACGGACCGCCCGCGCACTGCTGCTCGACATCACCGAGCTGGGATTGGCGGTGGGATGCGAGTTCCTGGAACCGATCAGCCCTCACTACATCGCCGATGTCGTTGCCTGGGGTGCGATCGGCGCCCGCACCACCGAATCCCAGGTCCACCGGCAGCTGGCTTCGGGTCTGTCGATGCCCGTCGGGTTCAAGAACGCTACCGACGGCGACATCCAGCCGGCCATCGATGGCATCAAAGCCGCTGCGGCGCAGCACGTCTTCTTCGGTATCGACGGACAGGGGCGGGGTTCGGTGGTCGAGACGGCCGGTAACTCCGACTGTCATGTGATCCTGCGCGGCGGTTCGTCGGGGCCGAATCATGATCGCGATTCCGTGGCGGCGGCTGTCGCCTCGGCGGCGGCCGCGGGATTGCCGGCACAGGTGATGGTCGACTGCTCGCACGCGAACTCGGGCAAAGACCATGTGCGCCAAGCCGAGGTGGCACGTGAACTGGCAGCCCGGATCGCCGACGGCGACCAGCACATCAACGGGTTGATGCTGGAGAGCTTCCTGGTCGCCGGCGCCCAACCCGTGGGGCCCGATCTCGTCTACGGCCAATCCGTGACCGACAAGTGCATGGACTTCACGACCACCGCCGATGTGCTGGCGCTGCTGCACCAGGCGAAGGTGCGGGCCGCCCAGAGCTGAGTTCAGCCGTGCGCGTGTAGCGGTTTCCCCGCCAGCACGAGGTGTGCCTCACCGAGGGCCTCGTGCTGGGTGGGGTGCGCATGGACAAGCGGGGCAACATCTTCGGCTGTCGCCTCCCAGCCGCAGATCAGCTGGGCTTCGCCGATCAGTTCGCCCACCCGGGATCCGACCAGGTGCACTCCCACCACAGCTCCGGGGGTACCGCGCCCGCCGGCCTTCACCAGTTTCACCGCGCCCTGGGCGCGCAGGATCTGGGATTTTCCGTTTCCGGCGAGATCGTATGTCACGGTGTCGATGTCGCCGTACTTCTCGCGGGCAGCCGACTCGGTGAGCCCGACCGAGGCGATCTCGGGTTCGCAGTAGGTGACTCGCGGGATGGTGGATTCCGCGACGCGGCGCGGCGCCAGCCCGGCGATGTGCTCGGCCACGAACAGGCCCTGCTGGAATCCCCGGTGTGCCAGTTGGAGTCCGGCAACCACGTCACCGACGGCGTACACGTTCTCGAGGTTCGTCTGCAGGTTGTCATCGACGCTGATGAATCCGCCGCGCTCCAGCCGGACACCCACCTCCTCGAGGCCGAGACCGGCGGTGTTGGGTGCGCGGCCCACCGCGACCAGAAGCACATCGGCGGTCAGCTCTTCACCGGAGTCCAGGGTGACGGTCACCTGTTCGGCATCGGCAGTGACGTCGGTGACGGCGGTGCCGGTGCGGACGTTGATCTGTCGACGGCCGAAGGCGCGCTCGAGTTGGGAGGACACAAACGTGTCCTCGTTGGGCACGAGCCGCGGCAGCGCCTCGACGACGGTGACCTCAGTCCCGAAAGACCGCCACAGGCTGGCAAATTCGACGCCGATGACGCCCCCGCCCAGCACGATGACCCGGCTCGGGACATAGCTGAGTTCCAGCGCCTGATCCGAGGTGACGACCCGGCCCCCGATCGGCACGCCGGGAACGGTCTTGGACTTCGCGCCGGTGGCCAGCACCACCTGCCGGCCGGTGTAGCGGGTGCCGCCGGCTTCGACGACGTTCGGTGCGGTCAGGGTGCCGGCGGCGGAGACGAGTTCGATCTTGCGCGACTTCACCAGGCCCTGCAGGCCTTTGTAGAGCTTGTCGACGACCTCGTTCTTGTAGCCGTGCACACCGTCGATGTCGATTCCCGTCAGCTGTGAGCTCACTCCGAATCGGGCGCTGTCGCGGACATTGTCGGCGATCTCCGCGGCGTGCAGCAGGGCCTTGGTGGGGATGCAGCCCTTGTGTAAGCAGGTGCCGCCGAGCCGATCCTGCTCGATCAGCACCACCGTCTGCCCGAGTTGCGCGGCCCGCAGTGCACACGCGTAGCCGCCGGACCCGCCTCCCAGGATCACGAGATCAGCGGATTTGTCCTCCACGAGAATGTCCTTTCGGGGGTACCGGTCAGAAAGCCAGTGCGAGCGAGGGCTGTTCGAGAAGCCGGGCGATATGGGAGAGCACCTGACTGCCCAGTTGGCCGTCGACGAGCCGATGGTCGAAGGACAGCGACAGCGTGCAGAGGCTGCGCAACGCGATCTCGCCGTTGTGTTCCCAGGGGCGTCGGGCGATCTGGCCGACGCAGAGGATGCCCGCCTCGCCGGGATTCAGGATCGGTGTCCCACCGTCGACTCCGAACACCCCGATGTTGGTGATGGTGAACGTGCCTCGTGCCATCGCCTCCGGCTGGGTCTTGCCGGCCCGGGCCTCGGTCACCAACTCGTCGAGCGCATCGCAGAGCTCACGCATGCTCAATGACTGTGCCGCTTTGATATTCGGTACCAACAACCCCCGGGGAGTCGCCGCCGCCACCCCGAGGTTCACATCCCGGTATTGCACGATCTCACCTGCCGCGCCGTCCCATGAGGCATTGATTCCCGGATGGGTTCGCAATGCCGACAACGTGGCGCGGGCGATCAGCGTCAGCGGTGTCAGCCGCGCGCCCGCAAATGCGCGGTCCCCCCGAAGCCGTTCGAGCAGTGCCAACGTTTCTGTGACGTCCACGGTCACCCACTCGGTGACATGCGGCGCGGTGAAGGCCGACTCGACCATGGCCGCGGCTGTTGCCTTGCGGACTCCCTTGATGGGAGAACGTGTTTCGGCAGGATCGGCGACGGTCGCGACGGTGTTCACGGCACGGGCCGCCGCCTCGACATCGGCGCGGGTGAGCTGTCCGCCCGGGCCACTGGGCACCACGGAGGCCAAGTCGACGCCGAGCTCTTTGGCACGGAAACGCACCGGCGGTGTGGCGGACGGTCTGGTTCCTGGGGGCACCTGAGCGGGATGGGCGCTTCGGTAACCCGGTTTCCGGGGGCGGCGTTCGACCTTGGCCCGGCTGGGACCGTACCCGACCAGCACCGGCTGTCGCTGCTCGTCCTCCGGTGGGTCCGCCGGTGCCTCGGGGGCAGCGGCGGTGACGGTGGTGGCGGTGTCGGTGGCGGTGTCGCCGAAACTGACGATCGGAGAACCGACTTCGACGGTGTCACCTTCGGCACCATGGAGTGCGGTGATCACACCGGCATGCGGGGAGGGTAGTTCGACCAGCGACTTGGCTGTCTCCACCTCGACGAGGGTGTCGTTGACCGCCACGGTGTCACCGACTTTCACCAGCCACCGCACGATCTCCGCTTCGGTGAGGCCCTCACCGACATCGGGCAGGGCAAACTGCCGACCTGTGGTCATCTCAAGGTCCTTCGACTACTCGGTCGATCGCGTCGAGGACGCGGTCGATACCAGGGAGATAGAGCTCTTCGGTCCGGGCCGGCGGGTACGGGGTGTTCCAGCTGCCCACCCGCTGTACCGGGGCTTCGAGTGCCGTGAAACACCGCTCGGTGATCGAGGCGGCGATCTCCGCGCCGAGGCCGGCAAACGTCGACGCCTCGTGAACGACCACGGCGCGTCCGGTCTTGCGGACCGAAGCGGTCATGGCGTCCATGTCGAGCGGGGACAGGGAACGCAGATCGATGACCTCCACCGACCGGCCTTCCGATGCGGCGACCGTCGCTGCGTCCAGCGCAACCCGGACGGTGGGGCCGTACGCCAGCACCGTGACGTCGGTCCCGGCTCGTGCCAGCCGGGCGCGGTCGAACGGGACAGCCTGCGTAAGAGTCGATCCCACCGTCACAGGTGCCTTGTCCCAGTAGCGGCGTTTCGGCTCGTAGAAGATCACCGGATCGTCACAGGCGATGGCCTGCTGGATCATCCAGTACGCGTCATCCGGGTTTGCGCACGCGACCACCCGCAGCCCAGGGGTGTGACAGAAGTACGCCTCGTTGGATTCACTGTGATGCTCGACGGCACCGATCCCGCCACCGCACGGCACTCGGATGGTGACCGGCACAGTCAGGCGTCCGCCGGAGCGCGCCCGCAATTTGGCCAGCTGCGAGACGATCTGGTCGAATGCCGGATAGATGAACCCGTCGAACTGGATTTCACAGACGGGTCGGTAGCCGCGCATCGCCAGCCCGATCGCCGTTCCGATGATCCCGGACTCGGCCAGGAGCGAGTCGACCACCCGGTGTTCCCCGAACTCGTCGCGCAGTCCTTCGGTGACTCGGAACACGCCGCCGAGCGCGCCGATGTCCTCGCCGATGAGCATCACCGAGTCGTCGTCGGTCATTGCTTTTCTCAGACCGGCGTTGAGGGCCTTGCCGAGGGTGAGTGTCTCTGTGGCAGCGGTGGTTTCGACCGCTGTTGCGGTGGTCATACGAAGGACTCCCGCCATGTCGTGAACTGCTCGCGCTCATCGCGCAGTGCCGCCGTCTCGGCTACCAGGGTGTGGCGGAAGGTGTCCTCGAGCGGTGGGGCCTGCAGAGCGTGGCAGTCGGCCCGGGTGATCTCGGCGAGGGCGTTCGCCTCGTCCTCGAGCTGTGCGTGATACCGGGAGTCGGCCCAACCGGTCTGGTCGAGTAGCCGCCGGACCCGCAGCAGCGGATCGCGGTCCTCCCAGAGCGCCACCTCGTCCTGGTCGCGGTAACGGGTCGGGTCATCCGAGGTCGAATGCCCGGCCAGCCGGTACGTGATGGCCTCGATGAGCTCGGGTCGTCCGCCATTGCGCACCCGTTCGGCGGCCGCGGCCGTAGCGGCGTGGACCGCCAGCACGTCGTTGCCGTCGACCAGCGTGGTCTTGAGGCCGAAACCCGCGGCGCGTACATGCAGCGGGGTGCGGCTCTGCGCGGCAGCGGGGGTGGAGATCGCCCACTGGTTGTTCTGGCAGAAGAAGACCAGGGGGGCGTCATGGACCGCGGCCCAGTTCAGCGCCTCGTTGGCGTCGCCCTGGCTGGCCGAGCCGTCGCCGAAGTAGCACAGCACGATCTCGTCGACGGCCGGGTCTCGACGGCGATCGGCGGCGACGCCGAGCGCGTAGCCCGTCGCGTGGAGCAGCTGCGTCGACAGGACCAGGGAGGTGATGTGGAACCGGTAGGTGTCGGGATCCCAGCCGCCGTGCGCGGTGCCACGCCACTGGGTCAGTTGCTCGGCCGGCGTGATTCCCCGGCACAGCGCCGATGCGTGCTCCCGATAGGAGGGGAACACGTGATCGGTTGCCCGCACGGCCCGGATGCTGCCCACCTGCGCAGCCTCCTGGCCCCGGCACGAGAGCCACAACCCCAGCTCGCCCTGGCGCTGCAGATGAAACGCCTCCTGGTCGAAGCGCCTGGCCAGCAACATGTCTCGATACAACCCGCGGACCAGTTCGGGGTCGATGGCGGTGACGTCGCAGGACAGGTTGCCGTCGGCGTCGAGAACCTGGGTCAGTGGTGTGCCGGCATCGTCGCCCACGGTGATGAGTCGATCGACCAGGTCTGTCATAGCGGGGTCTCCTCGAGAAGAGTGCTGACCAGCGGGCGCGGCCCGCGGTGGGAATCGTTCGGTAGGTGGACAACACGATGGACGTCGATGAGCCGGTTCAGACGCTTGTCCAGCAGCTCCACGCCGCGGCCCGACGGCGTGCGTACGGTGAGTTGGGCGTGCCAGCCGTCGGTGGCCGGTGCCCTGGTGAAGGCCATCTCGGTGATCTCGATGTCGAGCGGCAGCAGCATCGTCGCGATTCGGCCGGGAACGTCGCGTCCCGGCCCCGCCAGGACGACGAGCTGATGCTCGTTCATCTGATACCTCATTTGTCTCAAAGGAATTCGCCGGTAGCTACCGACGATGGATGAGACGGTATGTGGCCAGTCACAGCCGAAGCAACAAAATTTGAATCTATCGCCTCAGTGGGCAATTAACTACGAGTAGCTGTGGCCCTATGGTGTCATTGTGTTGCAGTTCGACGCAAAAAAGTGCAACCTAGGCAAATGCTCGATGACGTCGACAAAGAGATCATCCGCCTCCTGCGCGAGGACGGCCGCCGAACGGTCCGGGATGTCTCCGACCGGGTGGGCCTGACCATTGCGCCGGTGAAGCGGCGTATCGACCGGCTCGAGAAGACGGGTGTCATCAGCGGCTACACGGTCCGGGTCGACTCCACCAAGGTGGAGTCCGAGCTCGAAGCGGTGGTGGAGCTGCGGGTGGCCGGAGACCTCGAACTCGAGATGATCCTGGCGTTCGCCGCAGAGATCCCAGAAGTCATCGAAGTGCTGACCTTGGCCGGTGATCCCGACGCGATCGCGCGGATCCGTGCGGCCAACATTCACGACCTGCAACGGGTGGTCAACCTGTTGCGGACGAACGGCCGGGTGACCGGAACCAAGACCCTCGTGGTGCTCAATTCGTGGTCGCGATTCGGTTGAGGAGGCTGTCCTCAGACCAGGCCGCGGCTGTCCAGGTACAGCGGAAAGCACATCTCCCACAACAGCAAGGTGGCGAAGAACCACGCCACCGGTTTGCGGAGCTGAAACGAGCCGACGGTCGATGTGATCGGCCGGCCCCTCTTGGCAGAGGCAGTGGCGTCGCGGTACACCCAGACGGCGGTGGCGAACATGATGGCCACCGCCAACAGAATCGCGACGAGCAGACCGCCGACGGCGCTGCCCGTCGGAACTGAGAGTGGCATCGGCACACGATACCGGCAGATCGCCGGATCAGACCGATGCCAGCTGTTCCAGGCCGGCGGCCACGGTCGGCAGGCGGACACTGAAGCGCGTCACTCCGGGGTCCGAGTGCGCCTCGATGGTGCCGCCATGGGCTGCCACGATCGACGCGGCGATCGACAGACCCAGGCCGAAGCTGCCCGACTCGTGTGATCGGGATTTGTCGGCCCGGACAAACCGCTCGAAGAGGTGCGGCAGCAGCTCGGGGTCGATTCCGGTGCCGTTGTCGGTGACCGCCACCTCGACATAGGCGGTGCCGTCATCAGCGCGTCCGGTGGCCACCGACGTCTGCACCGTGGTGCCGGCAGGGGTGTGGACCCGCGCATTGGACAGCAGGTTGGCAACAGTCTGATGGAGCCTGGCGTGATCGCCGCGGACCCACACCGCACGACCGGGCACCGACGCCGGCCACTGGTGGGTGGGCGCCGACACCGCCGCGTCGTTGACGGCGTCGACGACAAGAGCGGCCACGTCGACCTCGCTGGTGTACAGCTCCTCGCCCTCGTCGAGGCGGGCCAGCAGCAGCAGGTCCGCCACCAGCGCATTCATCCGCCGGGTCTCGGCTTCGATACGTGCCAGCGAGTACTCCGTCATCTCCGGCAGCACCGCACTGTCCTGGCGGGTCAGCTCGGCATAGCCATGGATGGCGGCCAGGGGGGTGCGCAGTTCATGGCTGGCATCGGTGATGAACTGACGCATCCGCCTGTCGGAGGCGGCGACCTCGGCCAGGGCACGTTCGACGTGGTCGAGCAGTCGATTGAGGGTGTCGCCGACGAGCCCCACCTCGGTGCGCGGGTCGGTGTACCCGGCGGGCACCCGAGGGGTGATCTTGTGGTTATCGCGGTCGAGTCGTAGGGCTGCGACCTCTGCAGCGGTGCTCGAGACACGGTGCAGCGGGCGCAGCGCGAAGCGGACGAGCACCAGCGTGCTCAACGCGGTGACCACGATGGCCAGCACCGTCAACCCGGATACGATCGCGGTCTCCCGGACCATCGCTTCCCAGGCCGGGGTCCGGGACACGCCTGTCACCAGGATCTCGTCGCCGTCCCCGGGGCGGCCGACCATCCGGTACCAGCCCAACTCCGGTAGCTCGACGGTGCGAGGTTGTGGGTCCGTCCACGCCAGCCGGGCGATCTCCTGGACTGCTGCCAGCGGGGCGGTCCGTGCTTCCCCGTCGAGGAAGTACGCCGAATCGACGACCTTGCCGTCCTGGATCAGCGCGACGACATTTCCCGGCGCCTGCCCGATGAGGTTGGTGAGCGGTTTCATCTCCCCGGGGGCAGGCAGGGAGCCGTCGGATCCTGGGGTGGCGCGGTATTTTGCGACCGAGTTGGTGCAACCGTCGGCGGCCCCGGTGAGCTGACTGTCGAGGATGCCGATCACCGAGGAACGCAGCGAGAGCACCGACATGACGCCTATCGTCCCGACGGCGATCATCACCACCACCGAGACGCCGACAACAAGTTGCCGCAGCAGCGTCCAGCTGGCCCAGATGCGCGTCACGCGGGTGGCCGGAGCAGGTATCCGACACCGCGGACGGTGTGGATCATCGGTTCCCGGTCGGCGTCGACCTTCTTGCGTAGATACGAGACATACAGGTCGACGATGCTGGTCCGCCCGCCGAAGTCGTAGTCCCACACCCGCCGGAGTATCTCTGCGCGGCTCAACGCCCGCCGCGGATTGCGCATCAGGAACCGCAGCAGATCGAACTCGGTGGACGTCAACTCGATCGGCTCGCCGCCGCGGGTCACCTCGCGGCTGGCGACATCGAGCGCCAGGTCGCCCACCCGCAGGGACTCGTCGTCCGCGGGGGTCAGATACGCGGTTCGGCGCAGCAGCCCGCGCAGCCTCGCGACGAGCTCTTCGAGAGAGAACGGCTTGGTCATGTAGTCATCGCCGCCCGCGGTCAGCCCGGTGACCCGGTCGGTCACCGAATCGCGCGCTGTCAGGAACAGCGTGGGCGTGTAGGTATCGGAGTCGCGGATCTGCGCCAACACCCCGAACCCGTCGGTGTCGGGGAGCATGATGTCCAACACCAGGAGATCGGGGACGTTGGTCCGGTACTTTTCGACAGCTTCGGCGGCGTCGTGTGCGACGTCGATCTCCCAGCCCTCGTACTGCAGCGCCATTCTGATCAGGTTCGTCAGGGCGCGTTCGTCGTCGACGAGTAGCACCCGGATCGGGGAGCCGTCGGCGCGGAACATCTTGGGTAGCTGGCCCAAGATGGCGCGACGGGGTCCGGGGCTGCCGACCTGCACAGACGTCACCGGCTCATTCTCTCCGGTGCCCCTGGTTCCACACAATCTCTCATAGACATTTCATAGAACCCGTGGACATGTGAATCGTCTATGAAAGGCGTGACGTGGGGCCGCGGAGACCACTTCACTGGGTAGGTGCCGACATCTCGGCGGTGGATGTGTGAAGTGACCGAAACACCCTGCCGCTCAGTGATGTACGACTCATAGAAGCGTCGGTGACACGTAACAAGCAGCGGCGCCCGAATTTTCACCGACTGGCGCCGCGTGAACCTCGAAGAAAGGCAGCAATTCGTCATGACCGCGACTTCCGCGATCGACGCCCGTCTGCAGTCACAGTCCGGAAGTGCTCTGGGGGTGTTCCGGATTCTTGTGGGACTGCTGTTCCTGATGCATCCGACGATGAAGTTGTTCGGCTGGCCCAGCGGCCCACCTGCCGAATTCGGCGCGTGGCCGATGTGGTGGGCCGGCGTCATCGAGATCGTGCTCGGCATTCTCATCGTTGTCGGGTTGTTTACCCGGGTGGCGGCATTTGTCGCCGCGGGTGTGATGGCGGTCGCCTACTTCTGGATGCACCTCCCCGAAGGATTCTGGCCGGTTCTCAACGGTGGTGAGACAGCGGCGCTGTTCTGCTTTGCCTTCCTGTACTTCGTCTTTGCCGGCCCCGGAGCGCTCGCCGTATCGCGACGCTGAGCACACGACGCCGGATGGGTCTCGACTAGTGGTCGAGTCCCATCCGGCGGTGTTGTGCATGATCAAAAACTGTTGTGCCCGAGAATATTTGGGGTTGATGTGAGAACAGTGTCGAGGGGTGGGACCCGCCTTAGCGTCGTTGGTATGACATCGAAGAAACCCGACACCATCAACGAATGTGATTCTGTGAACGCATCATTCGAACAACATGTGCTTCCCCTGCGTGCTGAACTGACCCGCGCCGCGCTGCGGCTGACCAAAAATGGCGCTGATGCCGAAGACCTGGTGCAAGACACCCTCCTGCGCGCCTACCGGCATTTCGAGACCTTTGACGTCGGTACCAACGTCCGGGCCTGGATGCACCAGATCTTGCGGAACACCTGGATCAGCAGGCATCGGGCCGCCCAGCGGCGTTTGGCAGAAGTGCTGACCGGAGAGTTCGCGGAGGTGGCACAGACAGCGTCGGCACCTACTTCGATGCCGGAGGCTGAAGTGATTGCCGCGCAACCGGACAACGATGTGGTCGCAGCACTGGCCGAATTGAACGAGGAATTCCGGATGGTGGTCTACCTGGCCGATGTCGAAGGCTATCCGTACGCGACCATCGCCGAGATGATGAACACGCCGATCGGCACCGTGATGTCGCGGTTGCATCGGGCGCGCCGGTTGCTGCGGGTCTCGCTGGGTGGCGCGGTGCGCCGGCGGCGACTGGTGGCCGCCGCATAGGCCAGGCCGACGCGATCTCCTGCGGACCCGCGCCCGCGCGCAGCCACGATGTCGAGACCGGCGTGCCGGCTCCGTTCATGGGGTAAGTGACCGTGAGGGCACTGAACCGAAGGAGACACCCATGGCCAAGTATCTGTTGCTCAAGCATTACCGGGGCGCCCCGGCGTCGGTCAACGACGTGCCGATGGCCCAGTGGACGCCCGCGGAGGTGCAGGCACATGTGCAGTACATGAATGATTTTGCGGCCCGGCTCCAAGACACCGGTGAGTATGTCGACAGCCAGGCACTGGCGCCGGAGGGATTGTGGGTCCGGTCGGCTGCAGACGGCAGCGCACCGGTGACCGACGGCCCGTTTGCCGAGACCAAAGACCTGATCGCCGGTTTCATGATCATCGACGTCGAGTCCCACGAACGTGCCGTCGAGTTGGCCGGTGAGTTGTCGGCGGCACCGGGGGCCGGTGGTGCGCCTATCCACGAGTGGCTCGAACTGCGCCCGATGCTGAACCACACCGCGACGACCATCGACTGATGGCCATGGCCGCGGTGGACCAAGCCGAGTTACGCGATCGGATCCCTGGAGTGTTGGCCGCTCTGGTCCGCCGCGGTGCGGACTTCGCCGCAGCCGAGGATGCAGTCCAGGAGGCCCTGGTCACGGCCTGGGAGACGTGGCCGGCAAACGGGCCCGCCGATCCCACCGGGTGGCTGATCACCACCGCGTGGCGGCGCTTTCTCGACCAGAGCCGATCCGACACCGCCCGCCGCCGGCGCGAGAAGTCGGTGTTCGGGGAGCCGTCACCGGCCCCGAGTGCCGCCGTGGACGACACGCTGCAGCTCTATTTCCTGTGCGCCCACCCGAGCCTGACGCCGGCGTCAGCGGTGGCGCTGACCCTGAGAGCGGTGGGCGGACTCACCACTCGCCAGATCGCGCAGGCCTACCTGGTACCGGAAGCGACGATGGCGCAACGGATCAGTCGTGCCAAACGCACCCTGAGCGGTGTCCGCCTGGATCGGCCGACCGATCTGGGCACGGTGCTGAGGGTGCTCTATCTGGTGTTCAACGAGGGTTACAGCGGCGATGTCGACCTGGCTGCGGAAGCGATCCGGCTGGTGCGTCAATTGGCCGCGCTCACCGATGACGAGGAGGTTGCCGGACTGCTGGCGCTGTTCCTGCTGCACCACGCCCGGCGTCCGGCGCGGATCCGCCCCGACGGCAGCCTGGTGTCGCTGGCCGACCAGGATCGCAGCCTGTGGCGGCACGACATGATCACCGAGGGGGTGGCGGTGCTGCAGGCGGCACTGGCCCGCGATCGACTCGGGGAGTACCAGAGTCAGGCGGCGATCGCGGCGTTGCACGCTGACGCCCGCACCGCCGCCGAGACGGACTGGGTGCAGATCGTCGAGTGGTACGACGAGCTGGTCATGCTGACCGACAGCCCGGTGGCGCGGCTCAATCGTGCGGTGGCCGTCGGCGAAGCGGACGGACCACACGCGGGGCTTGCTGCACTCGGTGATCTCGATCCCGTGTTACCGCGCTACGTCGCCTCGGCTGCGTACCTACACGAGCAGGCCGGTGAGGTGGCACTGGCGGCGCAGCTCTACGCGCGGGCGGCAGAGCAGGCTCAGAATGTGGCCGAGCGGGACTACCTCACTCTGCGGGCCGCCATCCTGCGGGAGCGCAACTCAGGCTGAGTCGAGCGTCAGGCGGTCATCAGGTAGTCGGCGCCGCCGACATAGACAACGCCGGACGGATTGGGTGTCGAGGTCGCGTTGACGATGGCTGCGGTGAGACTTTCGTCGGTCACGTCTCCGGAGACGACGGTGAAGTGGACGCCGGCCCGGTCGAATTCGGAACGCAATGCGTAGAGTGCTGTTTCGCCGGCACGTAGGCTGGCGGCGACCGCCGCGTAGCCCTTTTGCACGGCCTTGGCGGGGTAGAAGTGGGCCTGGTGGCTGGTGGCGAACACGATGCGGCCGCCCACCGGCATCAGCGGCATCGTGCGCAGCGCGAGCCTGCGCTGGGCATCACGGTTGAGCCATCTGGCGTGGCGCGGGTCGGTGCCGGTGTAGAAGCCGCCGTGCGCGTTGAGGACCAGGGCGTCGAGCCGCCCGAAGCGGGCCGCCACGGTGTCGATCATTGCTGCGGCGCCGGCTTCGTCGGAGATGTCGGCGGCCAGCGAGGAGGCCTGCCCGCCGGCGCTGCGAATCGCATCGACGATGGTGTCGGCATGCAGGGCCTGCTGGTGGTGATTCACCACGACGTGGGTGTCCGGGCCGGCCAGCTGGCGCGCGACATCGGCGCCGATACCCCGAGATGCTCCGGTGACCAGGACGATCCTTGTTGGTGGCATATCGGTTCCTTCCGTCGCAGCTCGATGATCGACTTCAGGCCACCGTACACGACTTTTTAAGAAAAATAAGGTGTTAATAAGATAACGATAAGGCCAAGGGGCGTGACCCGGGCTTCCTGTATGTGCCGAAAACGGTTGTTCGGCAATTCAATTCGCGAGAATGTAACGATGGGGTCGCCGTCGAGCGATGGATTGGTCGATGGGCGCGGCGAGTGTGAGCGCCGGACGGTGCGGGTACGCGAAATCGCAGAGACCGACGCGGGCACCTGGCTGCCGAGAAAGGTCCACGCCCTCGCCGAGGCGGGTCGTGGCATCGAATCATGAAGGGTGGCAACTTGGTACGTGAGACCGAGCGCGCCGACGATCGGACGGACAAGGACGATCGTGCCGACACAGATGACCGCGCCGACAAAGATGGTGATACCAGCCGGTTTCTGCGCCGCCGCACGGTGCTCAAGCTGCCGATGCTGGCCCCCGGGGCTGCCGCGCTGACCTTTGCGCCTAGTTCCGCGGCCGAACCGGTGCGGTGGACGGCGGATCGCGCCCATCGCTGGTACCGCGGCCAGGGGTGGCTGGTCGGCGCGAACTACATCACCTCCAACGCCGTCAACCAGCTCGAGATGTTCCAGCCCAACTCCTTTGATCCGTGGCGCATCGACCGGGAGTTGCAGGTGGCGGAGCAGATCGGGTTGAACACCGTGCGGGTGTTCCTGCACGACCAGCTCTGGATGCAGGACCGCCGGGGCTTTCTGCAACGCCTGAGCCAGTTCGTCGACATCGCCGCCCGGCATCACATCAAACCGCTGTTTGTGTTCTTCGACTCCTGTTGGGACCCGCTGCCACGGCTGGGCCGCCAGCGCGCCCCCCGGCCGGGCATACACAACTCGGGCTGGGTGCAGAGCCCCGGTGCCGAACGCCTCGGTGACCGGCTCTATCGCGTCGCGCTTCGCGAATACGTTGTTGGTGTGCTGCGCCGGTTCCGCGCCGACGACCGGGTGCTTGGCTGGGACCTGTGGAACGAACCCGACAATCCGGCCAGCGTGTACAACCGCGTGGAGCGTGACGACAAGCTCGATCTGATCGCCGATCTGCTTCCCCAGGTGTTCCGGTGGGCGCGCGCTGTCGACCCGATCCAACCCTTGACCAGCGGCGTCTGGGACGGGAACTGGGATCGGAGCCGGCGGTCCGTCATCGCGGGCATCCAGCTCGACAACTCGGACGTCATCACATTTCACAGCTACGCCGACCCCGCCGGCTTTGCTGCGCGGCTCGACGAACTGGCGCCGCTGGGCCGGCCGACGCTGTGCACCGAGTACATGGCCCGCACACTGGGTAGCATGGTGGGCGGTATCCTGCCGATCGCCAAGCGGCGTCAGATCGGTTCCTACACCTGGGGATTGGTTGCCGGTAAGACGCAGACCTACCTACCGTGGGACTCCTGGGACCGTCCCTACACCGGATCGCAACCGGAATGGTTCCACGATCTTGTCCATCCCGGTGGCCGCCCCTACCGCAGCGGTGAGATCGACACGATCCGGAGACTGACCGGCACCTTCGGCGCGTCGTACGCCGGGGTGGCCGCACCCCCGGACGGACAGGTCGCCACGGGCTGAGCAGCGTGGCAACCCGAGAATGTCGGTGCCGTCTCGTAGGTTCGAGACATGCTGGACAACCCGGACGGACCGTCGGTCGTCGCGCCGTGTTCGCACTGCGATGTCGAGACCGTCTGGCTGCGGACCGTCAACGGGGGTTGGCGGCTGTTCGACGCCACGATGGACCTCACCGAGAACACGTTCCAGGGCAATCGGTTTGCCATCGATCGGCGCAGCCGGCTGGTTGTCGACCTCGACGATGCGCTGGAATCGCGCTGGCCGGCCCGGTGCCTCACCTTGCATCGCTTTCGCTGCCCGCAGAGCTACGACGACTCCCGGCATCACACTCGTCGGCCGCGCCAAGCCAACGACATCGACCTGTCCGACCTGTGGCGGCGGCTGGCCGCGGCCAAAGAGGACACGCGGCGCATCAAGCTGGGCTGAGGGGGCCACCTGAGGGGTGAGGCGGGCCGGCCCGCCTCAATCCATCCGGCCCGCTTCGACCAGCCTGATGACGGGTTCACCGGCCTCATCGGAGGCTTCCAGGTCGACCTCGACCTCGAAGCTCCAATCATGATCCCCCGCAGGGTCGTTGAGGATCTGGCGGACCCGCCACATCCTGGGTTCACGCTCGATCACCAGCAGCGCCGGCCCACGGGCGTCGGCGCCGGTGTCGAGGTAGTCGTGTTCGGCGAAGTAATCGTCCCCGAGGTCGGCCCACCGGTCGAAGGACCAGCCGGCGGCACCGTCGATGGCGGCGAGTTCGGTCCAGTTGCGCCGCGCAAACAGTTCCACCCGCCGGAACAAAGCATTACGCACCATCGCGGTGAAGGCTCGCTCGTTACCGGTGAGTGGCCGCGGACGGGCCGGCACCGCCACCGGCTGGTCTGCGCTCTGATCCGGATCGGTGAGCTGTTCCCACTCGTCGAGCAGGCTCGAATCGACTTGGCGGACCAGTTCGCCGAGCCACTCCACGATGTCGGTGACCGACTCCGAGCGGGCGCTCGCGGGAACCCCGGAACGCAGCGCCTTGAAGGTGTCCGAGAGATAGCGCAGCACCGCGCCTTCGGAGCGGGTGAGCCCGTACACGCTCACGAACTCCTTGAACGTCATTGCGCTTTCCCACATCTCGCGCACCACCGACTTCGGTGACAAGTGCCCGTCGGCCGCCCACGGGTTGGTCTGGACGTACACGTCGAAGACATGCCCGAGTAGCTCCTGCAACGGCTTGGGATAGGTGATGTCGTCGAGCAGTTCGATGCGCTCGTCGTACTCGATACCGTCGGCCTTCATCTGGGCCACCGCCTCGCCCCGGGCCTTCTTCAGCTGCGCGGACAGGATCTGCCGCGGATCCTCCAGCGTCGCCTCGATCACCGAAACCACATCGAGGGCATAGGTTTCGGAGTCCGAATCCAAGACGTCGATCGCGGCCAGGGCAAAGGTCGACAGGGGCTGGTTGAGGGCAAAGTCCGGCGGAAGATCGACGGTCAAGCGGTACCGCCGGCCGTCGGGTTCGGCTTCGTCGAGTCGTTCCAGCACCCCGGCCTGCAGCAGCGAGCGCGCAATGCCCACCGCCTCCCGGATGAGGCGAAGCTGGCGTTTGCGCGGCTCGTGATTGTCGGTGAGCAGCCGCCGCATCGCGACAAACGGGTCGCCCGGCCTGTCGACCACGTCGAGGATCATCGCCGTCGACACCCGCATGTTGCTGTTCAACGATTCGGGAGTGGCGTCCATCAGACGGTTCATCGTGGTCTCGCTCCACGGCACCATGCCTTCGGGAACCTTGCGGCGCACCAGCTTCCGGCGCTTCTTCGGATCGTCGGCCACTTTTGCGAACTGTTTGAGGTTTTCCACCTCGTGCTCGGGGGCCTGCACCACCACGGTGCCTGCGGTGTCGTACCCGGCCCGCCCCGCCCGGCCGGCGATCTGGTGGAATTCGCGGGCGTTGAGCAGCCGGGTGCGGGTGCCGTCGTATTTCGACAGCGCCGAGAACACCACGGTGCGGATCGGCACGTTGATCCCGACACCGAGGGTGTCGGTGCCGCAGATGACCTTCAGCAGGCCGGCCTGGGCGAGCTGTTCGACCAGCCGCCGGTATTTGGGCAGCATTCCGGCGTGGTGCACGCCGATGCCGTGACGCACCAACCGTGACAGCGTGGTGCCGAATGCCGACGAGAACCGGAACCCGCCGATCAACTCGGCGATGGCCGCCTTCTGCTCCTTGGTGCTGACGTTGACGCTCATCAAGGCCTGGGCGCGTTCCAGCGCCGAGGCCTGGGTGAAGTGCACCACGTAGATCGGCGCCTGCGAGGTGTCGAGGAGCTCCTGAATGGTCTCGTGCATCGGGGTTGTTGCGTAGCTGTAGAACAGCGGGACCGGTCGCTGCGCGCTGGTCACCAGCTCGGTGGGCCGGCCGGTGCGCCGGGTCAGGTCGTCGCGCAGCGCCGTGACGTCCCCGAGTGTGGCCGACATCAGCAGGAACTGTGCGCGGGGCAGCTCGAGAAGCGGCACCTGCCAGGCCCAGCCGCGGTCCGGGTCGCCGTAGAAGTGGAACTCGTCCATGACCACCAGGCCGATATCGGCGTCGGCCCCTTCCCGCAGCGCGGTGTTTGCCAGCACCTCGGCGGTGCAGGTGATGATCGGAGCCCCGGGATTGACCGCGGCGTCGCCGGTCAGCATGCCGACATTGGCGGCCCCGAACACGTCGCAAAGGGCGAAGAACTTCTCGCTGACCAGCGCTTTGATCGGGGCGGTGTAGTAGCTGCGCCGGCCCGCCGCCAGTGCGGCGTACTGGGCGCCGGCAGCCACCAGCGACTTACCCGACCCGGTGGGCGTCGCCAACACCACGTTGGCGCCACTGACCAGTTCGATCAGTGCTTCCTCCTGCGCGGGGTACAGCACCGTGCCGTTTGCTTCCGCCCAGGCGGCGAAGTCGGCGAACAGCCCATCCGGGTCCTCGCCTCGGGCGTGGAGCGCGGCTAGGTCAGACGGGTCTGGCAGCAGGGGAGTGGGGCTCATCTTGCTGACTAGCCTGCCTGACGCGCAGCGGCGGCCGGGAGTCGGCGTCCCCGGTAACCGTGGCGAGCAGACGCAAACTCGCAGAGATCGGGGGTCCAGAACCCGAGTTTGTGTCTGCTCGCCCAAGATGGGTGGGGTGACGATCAGCTACGACTCCAGCCTGAGGGACCGCATCCAGGCGCACCTCGCCGGTCACGACCGGCGGATGGTCGCCGACCCGACCAAGCGGCACGCCGCGGTCGCCGTGGTGCTGGTGGATTCCGACATCGGTGAGGACCGGGTCGATCCCGCCCCGGTGGACGACTGGAACGCCGGGCGCCCGCTGCCGGACGCCGGTCTCGACGGGCGCATGGTCGACGTCTCCGGCGGCGCCGCGTTCTTGCTGTGCCGCCGGGCTGCCCGACTGTCCTCACACTCGGCGCAGTGGGCGCTGCCCGGCGGCCGACTCGACCCCGGTGAGACCGCGGTGGACGCCGCGCTGCGCGAACTCGACGAAGAGGTGGGCGTCGGATTGCCCGAGTCGGCCGTGCTGGGACTGCTCGACGACTACTCGACACGGTCGGGCTACGTCATCACCCCGGTGGTGATCTGGGGTGGTGGCCGCCTGGACCTGCGGCCGTCACCCGATGAAGTGGTGGCGGTCTACCGGGTGGGACTGCACCAGCTGCAGCGCGACGACTCCCCGCGCTACATCGAGATACCCGAGAGCCCGCGCCCGGTGGTGCAGATCCCGCTGGGCGGCGACCTCATCCACGCCCCGACCGGCGCAGTGCTGCTGCAGCTGCGATGGCTGGGCCTGGAGGGTCGCCACCAGGCGGTCAACGAACTGGAGCAACCGGTGTTCGCCTGGAAGTAGCCAGCCCCGACAATGCCTGCGGCAGCGGGCCGGTATGAAGCACCCCGAGCCGCTGAGTGGCGCGGGTCAACGCAACGTAGAGCTCGGCCGCCCCTCGTGGTCCCTGAGCCAGGATGTGTTCCGGTTCCACCACCAGCACCGCGTCGAACTCCAGCCCCTTGGTCTCCGACGCCGGCACCGTGCCGGCGACACCGGGCGGTCCGATGACCACGCTGGTGCCCTCGACCTCGGCTTCCGAACGCACGAACTCCTCGATGGCAGCAGGCAATTCATCTTCGGAGAGTTGCTGAGCCCAGGGCTCGACGCCGCAGGAGCGGACCGACTCCGGTGGCTGGATGCCGGGTGCGGTCTCGGCGAGCAGGGCTGCCGCGACCGCCATGATCTCGGTGGGCGTCCGGTAGTTCATCGTGAGTGTCCGGTACACCCAACGGCCGGGAACATACGGTTCGAGCATGGTGGCCCAGCTGCTCGCCCCCGCCGCCGAGCGGCGCTGCGCGAGGTCACCGACCACGGTGAAGGACCGGCTGGGGCAGCGCCGCATCAGCACCCGCCAGTCCATCTCGGAGAGCTCCTGCGCCTCGTCGACCACCACATGGCGGTACGTCCAGTCCCGGTCGGTCGCGGCCCGTTCGGCGAGATCCCGAGTGTCGCGCTCGGTGAAGCGTTCCGCCAGCTCCTCGGCGTCGATGACGTCGGAGGCCAGCAGGTGGTCCTCGTCGTCCATCAGATCCTCGCGGTCGATCAGCAGGTCCAGCACGCCCGCCGCGTAGGCCTCCTCTTCGCGGCGCTCCTTCTCCGCAAGCGCCTCGGCCCGGCGGTCGCGGCCCAGCAGGTCCACCAGCTCATCGAGCAGCGGGACGTCCGACACCGTCCAGGCCTCGCCCTCGGCACGCCACAACACCGGGTCGGCACCGGCAGCCTCCAGCCGATCAGGCGAGGTGTACAGCGAGGACAGCAGCGCCTCGGGGGTCAGGATCGGCCAGAGCTCGTCGATGGCCGCACCCACCTGTTCGTGGTCGTCGAGCTCGGAGGACAGATCGGACCGCAGCTCCTCCCAGGCGTTGCGGTCCTCCCGGGTCAACCAGCCCTTGGCGATCCGGCTGGTGGCCCGCTCGGTGAGCACGTAGACGATGATCTCGCGGAACTTCGCGCGGGCATCGTTGTGCGGCAGGGCGGCCTCACGCGCTTCCTGCCTGGCCCACTCCGCGGTGGCGGTGTCGATCTGCACGGTCGTGTCGGTGAGTTCGATGACGATCGGCTCCGCCGGCAGCTGCTGACGGTCGGCGATCGCGGCGGCCAGCACATCCAGGATCTCGAGCGAGCCTTTGATCCGGGCCGCGTCGCGCCCGTCCTCGGCGGACACCTGGAGTCCGGGCACCAGATCGCCGGTGGTGGCAAACACCGCATCGGATTCGCCGAGGGACGGCAGCACGCGGCCGATGTGATTCAGGAAGGCCTGGTTGGGTCCGACGATCAGCACCCCGTGGCGTTCGAACCGGGCCCGTTGGGTGTACAGCAGATACGCGACCCGATGCAGCGCCACCACGGTCTTACCGGTGCCCGGACCACCCTCGATCACCAGAACACCGGGATGATCGAGCCGGATGATCTGATCCTGCTCGGCCTGGATGGTCGCGACGATGTCGCGCATTCCGGCGCCGCGGGGGGCGTTGACCGCCGCGAGCAGCGCCGTGTCGCTCCGCCCGGCCATCGGTTCGCCGGCATCGGGCCGCCCGAGCACCTCGTCGGTGAAATCGGCCACGGCGCGGCCATGGGAGTGGAACTGTCGGCGCCGGCGCATGTTCTCCGGGTGCGCTGCGGTGGCCACGTAGAACGCCCGGGCCGCCGGGGCGCGCCAGTCGATCAGCAACGAGTCGGCGTCGCCGGTGTCACCGCTGATACCGAGACGGCCCACATAGAGCCGCTCACCGGAGACGCTGTCGAGCCTGCCGAAGCACAGGCCGTGGTCCGCCACGTCGAGCCGCTGCAGTTGTTTGGCCACCGCCCGCACCTCGACATCGCGCTCGAGCAGGACCGGGCCCTCCCGGTCGCCGTCGGGACCGCGCAGGGCGTTGTTGTATCTGCCCTGCAGTCGTGCGCGCTCGGCGTCGAGCCGTGAATAGAGCTCACCGACGTAGCCCTGTTCCGACTTCAATTCTTGTTCATACCCGTGATCCGACACCCGGCTCCTCACCTAGATCAGAGAGTGTGCCCCACCACCCCGGCCTTGCCGCAAGGCCCGGGGTGTCGTTTATCCTGAAGTGGCCACTGCGAAGTCGGTGACGGGGCAATACTTCTCACGAACACGCCACTTCTCACGAGTACACCGGGGGGCTGTCATGAGTGGTCGGTGGGTTGCTCGCCTGCTCAACGTCGCGATCATCGGTCTGTTGGGTTTGTCTGTGATGTTCGCCTCGCCGCAGGCTTCCGCCGGGTCCTGCCCGGACATCGAGGTGGTCTTCGCCCGAGGCAGCGGGGAACCCCCGGGGATCGGGGGAGTCGGTCAGGCCTTTGTCGACGAGGTGCGGGCCAGAGCGGGTGGGAAATCCGTTGGGGTGTACGCGGTGAAGTACGCGGCGAGCACCGACTTCTCGGACCGGCCCGGAATCGCGCGTACCGTGGCCGCCGGAATCGGCGACGAGCGTGCACATCTGGAGTCGATGGCGGCCAGCTGCCCGAAGACCCGACTGGTTCTGGGTGGCTTTTCGCAAGGTGCGGCGCTGACCGGCATGGCGACCTCGTCGGTGTTCCCGAGTGGATTGGCGCCCGCGCTGACCCCGCCGCCGTTGCCACCTGATGTGGCCGAACACGTGGCGGCGGTGGTCTTCTTCGGCAAACCCTCCGGTGAGCTGCTGCCGCGCTACAGCGTGAGGTCGATCTCGGTCAGCCCGTTGTACCGGGCCAAGACACTGGACCTGTGTGCACCCGGCGACGCCGTCTGCGAGGGCATCCTCAACGGGCCCAGGGCGGCGCACCGGCTCTACCCCGTCAACGGGATGGTCGGGCGCGGCGCCACGTATGCCGTGGGTCTGCTGTAGATCGCCCGGTGTTCGGGTTGACGAGCCCAGCCGCCGGGTATTGATTCCGGCATGACCTTTCGCCGGATGATCCGCGGCGCGGTTGCCGCGGCCGTTGCTCTCACAGGTGTGTCGTTCTCTGTTGCCGCCCCGGCCGCTCTCGCCGAACCGTGCCCGGATGCCGAGGTGATCTTTGCCCGTGGCACCGGCGAAGCCCCGGGGGTGGGCGGTATCGGGCAGGCCTTTGTCGACTCGGTGCGCGCGCAGGCCGGCGGCAGGTCGGTTGCTGTGTATCCGGTCAACTACCCCGCGAGCGGCAACTTCGCCGACCGGGCCGATATCGCCCGAAGTGTCGCGGGTGGGGTTCGCGACGAGAACTCCCGGATCAGCCAGATGGCGGCCACCTGTCCTGACACCAGGCTGATCCTCGGTGGCTACTCGCAGGGTGCGTTGGTCACGGGGTTTGCCACCTCGACTGCCGCTCCCGCGGCGGTGCCGGCCGAACTGATCCCACCGCCGCTGCCGACCGATGCCGCCGAACACGTGGCGGCGGTGGTGCTGTTCGGTAAACCGTCGGCTCAGTTCCTGGCCATGTTCGATGCGCCCAGGGTGGAGGTCGGCCCGGAGTTCGCAGCCAAGACGCTGGACCTGTGTGCCCCCGGGGACACCATCTGTGAAGGGGCGTTCGGCGGCGGCCCGACGGTCGCCCACGCCCTGTACCCGTTCAACGGCCAGGTGAGCCAGGGTGCGGCGTACGCCATAGAGCGACTGTGACTTCAGCTGCCCGTGCACCGCTTCGAGCATTCGAGCAGGATCTGGCGCAGTTCGGCGTCGTCGATATCGGCGAGGGTGGGATCGGTGGCGCAGGCGTAGATCCCGGCGCTGGTCATGGAGATCGCCACCCGGGTGGTGGTGTCGGGATCGGGTCCCAGGAGCAGCGCCGAGAACCGGTCGATGATCACCTGGTATTCCTCGTGCGACTCGACCAGCTGGTGAATGATGGGATCGCCGTAGAACAGTGACGAGATGCGCCGGTGCCGGATCGCGAGTTCGACCAGCCCGCTCATCGCCACATCGCGTTTGGCGGCCGCCGTCGGCAGCAACTCGGCGATGCGGGTGAGGTGTTCGATGTCCTCGAACACCGGGTGCACCACCGCGAGGGTGATGTCGTCTTTGGACTGGAATTGGTAGTAGACCGCGCCTTTTCCGACCCCGAGCCGGTCGGCGATCATCTGCAACGAGGTGCCGTGTACGCCGTGCTTGGCGAACAGCTCCAGGGCGGCCTCGACAACCCGCTCACGGGCGAAACCGCGCGTCGGACTCGCCATTTTCAATCCTCCTGCTGACAATCTGCGCGACTGTACCCCGCTGTCGGTGTGACCACGACCACTTGGCCGTTCGGCTTGTAAAACGATAGCCGGATGGATAACGTTTAGCCCCACTAAGGGCAAGGTGTGTGAGACCGCCGACTGCCCGCAGGAACGTTGCCGACGCCCACCTCAGAGGAGTCCTGGTCATGAAGGTGCTCAGACGGGCGTGGTTGCCACTGCTCATCGTGGTGGTGCTGCTCGTCGCCGGGTTCACCGTCGACCGAGTTCGTGGATTCTTCGCCTCCGAGGGGCCGTTGGTGACTCCGGTGAACTTCGCCGACGACCCAGAACCGTTCGACCCGAAGGTCGTCGAGTACGAGATCTACGGCACCGGTGGCACGGCGGACGTCAACTACATGGATCTGGACGGCAAACCGCAGCGGGTGGACGGCGCCGAGCTGCCGTGGCGGATCCGGCTGGAGACGACCAACCCCTCCGCCATGGCCCAGGTGGTGGCGCAAGGCAAGGGCAACAGCCTGACCTGCAGGATTCTGGTCGACGGCGAATTGCGGAAAGAAAGGACCACTGACGCAGTGAGCGCTCAGACCTTCTGTATCGAGAAATCGGCATGAGTGCACCCTCCGGTGATGCGCCCACCGGGCCGGTGCGGGTTTCCGATGCCCACCAGGTTCCCCGGCACGTGCACTTCGAGAAACCGGCGCGTGTCATCCGGAAACTGTCGGTTCCGATCATCCTCATCTGGGTGGCGATCGCCGCCTTCCTGAACATCTCCGTCCCGCAGCTCGAGCAGGTGGGTGAAGAGCGTTCGGTGTCGATGAGCCCCGAAGACGCCCCCGCGGTGATCGCGATGCAGCGCATCGGCACCGTCTTCGACGAGTACAAATCCAACAGCTCGGTGATGATCGTGCTGGAGGGGCAAGAGCCTCTTGGTGTGGACAGTCGGCGTTATTACTCCGAGCTGATCGAGAAGCTGCAGGCCGACACCACACACGTCGAACATGTTCAGGACCTCTGGAGCGACCCGCTGACGGCGGCCGGCGTGCAGAGCAGCGACGGCAAAGCCGTCCAGGTGCAGATCAACCTCGCCGGCAATCAGGGCGAAGCGCTGGCCAACGAGTCGGTCAACGCCGTCCGCACCATTCTGGAGAACACCCCGGCACCGGAGGGGGTGACCGCGCACATCACCGGAGCGGCGGCGCTGTCGGCCGAACAACAGGAGGTCAGCCACAGCAGCATGCGCACGGTGGAGATGCTGACCTTCGCCGTCATCATCCTGATGCTGCTGATCATCTTCCGCTCCATCGTCACCACGGTGCTGATGCTGGTGATGGTGGTCGTCAGCCTGCTGGTGGTGCGCGGGACCGTGGCTTTCCTGGGGTATCACGACATCATCGGACTGTCGGTGTTCGCCACCGGTCTGCTGGTCACCCTCGCCATCGCCATCGCCGTCGACTATGCGATCTTTTTGATCGGCCGGTATCAGGAGGGGCGCGGTGCCGGAGAAGACCCGGAGTCGTCCTACTACACCATGTTCGGTGGCACCGCCCATGTGATCGTGGGCTCTGGCCTGACCATTGCGGGCGCGACGTTCTGCCTGAGCTTCACCCGCTTGCCGTACTTCCAGACCCTGGGTGTGCCGCTGGCGGTCGGCATGCTCGTGTTGATCATCACCGCAATGACTTTCGGGCCCGCGGTCATCACGGTGGCCAGCCGGTTCGGTCTGCTCGAACCGAAGCGATCCATGCGCAAGCGCGGCTGGCGCAAGATCGGCGCGGCCGTGGTGCGTTGGCCCGGACCCATCCTGGTCACGTCGATCGCCGCGTCGCTGATCGGCCTGCTGGCGTTGCCGGGTTACCAGACCAGCTACAACGACCGTCTCTATCTGCCCGCGGACACCGGTTCGAACATGGGATACGCCGCAGCTGAACGGCATTTCTCGCCGGCCCGGTTGAACCCCGAGATGCTGATGATCGAAAGCGAACGGGATCTGCGCAATCCGGCGGACATGCTCGTCATCGAAAAGATCGCCAAAGCGGTGTTCAAGGTGGAGGGTATCGGCCGGGTGCAGGCCATCACGCGTCCGGAGGGCACCCCGATCGAGAACACCTCGATCCCGTATCTGATGAGCCAGCAGGGCACCCTGCAGACGCTCAACCAGAAGTACATGAACGACATGATGGACAACATGCTTCGGCAGGCCGATGACATGCAGACCACCATCGACAACATGGAAGAGATGAACCGCATCACCACCGAGATGGCGGACACCACCCATCAGATGGTGACTCAGATGGGCAACATGGTGGTCGACATCCAGGGGCTGCGCGACAACATCGCCAACTTCGATGACTTCTTCCGGCCGATGCGCAACTACTTCTACTGGGAACCGCACTGCTACGACATCCCGATCTGCTGGGCGCTGCGCTCGATCTTCGACACCATCGACGGCATCGATGTGATGACCGCCGGCATCGAGGACATGCTGCCGATGATGCAGCGTCTGGACACATTGATGCCGCAGATGGTGGCGATCATGCCGTCGATGCTCGAGACCATGAAGTCGATGAAAACGATGATGCTGACGATGCATCAGACGCAGGCCGGCATGCAGGAACAGCAGCAGATCTTGCAGGAGAATGGCACTGAGATGGGGGAGGCGTTCAACGCCGCCAGGAACGACGATTCGTTCTATCTCCCTCAGGAGGCTCTCGACAACCCGGACTTCGCCAAGGGGTTGGAGCAGTTCATCTCACCCAACGGCCATGCGGCGCGGTTCATCATCGCCCACGAGGGTGACCCGATGACCGCTGAAGGCATCGCCAAGATCGACTCGATCAAGCTGGCCGCCAAGGAAGCCATCAAGGGCACCCCGTTGGAGGGTTCGACCATCTACCTCGGGGGTACCGCGGCCACGTTCAAGGACATGGCAGACGGCACCGCCTACGACCTGCTGATCGCGGGAATCGCGGCGATCTGCCTGATCTTCATTATCATGCTGATTCTGACCAAGGCGGTGGTGGCCGCCGCGGTGATCGTGGGCACGGTCATCCTGTCCCTGGGTGCGTCCTTCGGGATCTCGGTGCTGATCTGGCAGCACCTCATCGGTATTCCATTGCACTGGATGGTGTTACCGATGGCGGTCATCATCCTGCTGGCCGTCGGCGCCGACTACAACCTGCTGGTGGTGGCCCGGCTCAAAGAGGAGATACACGCCGGCTTGAACACCGGCATGATCCGTACCCTGGGCGGCAGCGGCGCGACGGTGACAGCCGCAGGCATGGTGTTCGGGTTCACGATGATGACGATGGCGGTCAGCGACCTGACGGTGATGGGGCAGGTGGGCACCACCATCGGCCTGGGACTGTTGTTCGACACCTTCGTGATTCGCTCGTTCATGACACCTTCGATAGCGGCGCTGCTCGGCCGGTGGTTCTGGTGGCCGACGGCCGTGCGAATGCGGCCGAAACCACAACCGTGGCCACGGCGGGAACCTCAATTGACGACGGGCTCATGATGATTGGTAAGACAGTGGTTGCAGCTGCGGCGTCGGCGGTGTTGTTGTTCGCGGGGGCGCCGGTGGCGCATGCCGATCCCGATGAGGCGTTTGCCGAGCAGCTGCACGGTTTCGGGATCTACGGGCAGAAGGATTACAACGCCTGGATCGGCAAGATCATGTGCAAACGGCTACGCAACGGCCAAGACCCGGACG
>NZ_JBARXZ010000047.1:0-7809 GCF_049647605.1 Mycobacterium sp.
CGCCCGCGCCGGCGCCCCTTCCGGCAGCGCCGATACCGGCTCCGGTCGCGCCCCCGGCTGTTGCTCCACCGCCGGTGTTTGTGCCGGTCATCCCGCCGCCGATCATCCAGCTGCCGCCGATCTTCCGGCCGCCGTGGCAGAACCCGAACAACAACTGGCCGGGCTGGAATCCGCCGAGCGACGAGCCCGACGACGACTGGACGCCGCCGACACGGCCTACCAAGACACCACAGCCCACCAAGACGCCGGAGCCGACACAGCCCACCAAGACACCGGAACCGCAGCAGCCCGAACTGCCGACAGAGACGGCAGTCCCGACAGTGACAGTCCCGACGGTGACTGTTCCGACGGCCACAGCCCCGGTCCCGACGGTTCCGCAAGTTCCCTCGGTCCCGCAGCTGCCTCAACTCCCGCAACTGCCGCAGTGGCCAGGATCGGGATCGGGTTCCTCCGGCGGTTCTGGTGCTTCCAGCGGATCGAGTGAATCCAGCTCGGGACGTGGGGGCGGCTCCGGATCTTCCGGCGGGTCCGAGTCGTCCGGCGGATCCGGATCTTCGGGTAGCGGCGGACTTCTGCCGGTGTGGCCGTTCGACTGACGGTCACCTGAGCAACCGGGTGGACGTAACCCGGCGTTCGTGTGGATGCGTCTAGATGGTGGTATGCGTTGCACCGTCGTCGGTACCGGCTATCTGGGAGCCACTCACGCTGCGGGCATGGCCGCACTGGGGCACGAGGTTCTGGGCGTGGACGTCGACCCCGGCAAGATCGCCAAGCTCGCCGCTGGTGAGGTTCCGTTCTACGAACCCGGGCTGGGAAAGATGTTGCGCGACAACATCGATTCCGGACGGTTGCGGTTCACCACCGATTACGACGAGGCCGGCGACTTCGCCGACCTGCACTTCCTCGGAGTGGGAACCCCACAGAAGAAAGGTGAGTACGCCGCCGATCTCCGGCACGTGCACGCAGTCATCGACCAGCTGGTGCCGCGGCTGACCCGCTCGTCCGTGATTGCGGGCAAGTCCACCGTCCCGGTGGGCACCGCCGCAGAATTGGCCCAGCGCGCAAAAACTCTGGCGCCCAATGGTGTCGACGTCGAGATCGCCTGGAATCCGGAGTTCCTGCGCGAGGGGCACGCCGTCAGTGACACGCTGCATCCCGACCGGATCGTGCTCGGTGTGCAGGACGGCTCGGTCCGCGCCGAAGCGATGCTGCGCGAGATGTATTCGACGATGATCGCCGACGGCGTGCCGTTCCTGGTGGCCGATCTGCAGACCGCTGAACTGGTCAAGGTGTCGGCGAATGCCTTCCTGGCAACAAAGATATCGTTCATCAACGCCATGTCCGAGGTGTGTGAAGCCGCCGGCGCCGACGTGACGGTGCTGGCCGACGCGCTGGGGTACGACGCCCGCATCGGTCGTCGATTCCTCAACGCCGGACTGGGTTTTGGTGGCGGCTGCCTACCCAAGGACATTCGGGCCTTCATGGCCCGTGCGGGTGAACTGGGCGCAAACCAAGCCCTGACCTTCCTGCGTGAGGTGGACAGCATCAACATGCGCCGCCGCGCCAAAACCGTGGAACTGGTCACCAGCGCCTGTGGGGGATCGCTGCTGGGCGCCAATATCGCGGTCCTGGGTGCGGCCTTCAAACCGGAGTCCGATGACGTCCGCGACTCACCTGCACTGAACGTCGCCGGCCTGCTGCAGCTCAACGGTGCCGCCGTCAACGTCTACGACCCGCAGGCGCTCGACAACGCACGCAAGGTGTTTCCCACCCTCAACTACGCCACCTCCGCCCTGGAAGCGTGCGAGCGCGCCGACGTGGTGGTGGTGCTCACCGAATGGCAGGAGTTCGTGGATCTCGACCCGACCGCGCTGGCGAAGCTGGTGCACGCCAGGGTAATCGTCGACGGCCGGAACTGCCTGGATGTGGCGCGGTGGCGTAACGCCGATTGGCGGGTGCACTGCCTGGGCCGACGGGTAGCCTGACCCGCGTGGATTTTGCTGCTGAGTTTCTTGCCGAAAACCAGGCGTTCGGCGCGTTGATCGCGTCGGGTGATCCCGCGACACCGGTGCCGACATGCCCGGGCTGGACTTTGGAGCAGTTGTTCCGGCATGTGGGCCGCGGCAACCGGTGGGCCGCGCAGATGGTGGCAGAGCGGGCCACCGAGAACCTGGATCCGCGGGCGGTTCGAGATGGCAAGCCGCCCGTCGGCCAGGAACTCGAATGGCTGGACGAAGGCGGGCGGCTGCTGGTCTCCGCAGTGGACTCCGCCGACGCCGACGTGTGGACCTTCCTGGGGCCGCGGCCGGCGTCGTGGTGGCTGCGGCGGCGCCTGCACGAAGTGCTGGTCCATGGTGTCGATGCGGCGCTGGCGCTGGGACAACCTGTCGCCGTGGAACCCGACCTGGCCGCCGATGCGATCACCGAACTGCTCGACATCCTGACCTATTTCGACTCGGCGGCGACGGCGTTGCAGGACGGCCAGTCGATCCACCTGCACGCCACCGACGTTGCCGGTGAATGGACGGTGACCCGCCACGGTGACGTGGTGTCCTGGAGCCATCAACACGACAAGAGCAGCGTGGCGCTGCGGGGGAGCGCCGTCGACCTGTTGCTGGCGCTGACCGGGCGTCGGGTCCGGCAGGAATCCGATATCGAGACATTCGGCGACGAGGCCGTCTGGCAGTCGTGGACCGACCGCGTGACCTTTTGACCGTCGCCACGAAGGTAGGTTGCACATCATGAGCACATCGGAGATTGCCACTGTCCTCGCCTGGCACGACGCGCTGAACGCCAAAGACCTCACCACGTTGGTGGACCTGTCCAGCGACGATATCGAGATCGGCGACGCGCACGGCGCCGCCCAAGGACTGCAAGCGCTGCAGACGTGGGCCCAGGGCGTCACCGAGGCCGTTACCGTCGGCCGGCTCTACGTCCATGAGGGCATCGTGGTCGCCGAGCAAGGAGACCGTGCCTCGGCGTTCCGGGTGGTCAATGATCAGGTGACGTCGGTGTTCCGGCACCCCGATCTGGCAAGCGCCCTCAACGCGACCGATCTGACCGAGGACGACCTCGACGCCTGATGCGCGGCATCATCCTTGCCGGTGGCTCCGGCACGCGGCTCTATCCGATCACCCTGGGCACCAGCAAGCAGCTGCTGCCGGTTTACGACAAGCCGCTGATCTACTACCCGCTCTCGACGCTGATGATGGCCGGGATCCGCGACATCCTGGTCATCACCGCGGGCGATGATGCGCCGGCATTTCGGAGGCTGCTCGGTGATGGGTCCGCGTTCGGGATCAACCTCACCTACGCGGTACAGGATAAGCCCGACGGTTTGGCGCAGGCCTTTGTCATCGGAGCCGGTCACATCGGAACCGATTCGGTGGCACTGGCCTTGGGCGACAACATCTTCTACGGCCCGGGTCTGGGCACCAGCCTGAGCCGGTTCCGATCCGTGGATGGTGGTGCGGTATTTGCCTACCGGGTGGCTGATCCGTCCGCCTACGGGGTGGTGGAGTTCAGCGCCGACGGGGTGGCACTGTCACTCGAGGAGAAACCGGTGACACCAAAATCCCACTACGCCGTGCCGGGGCTGTACTTCTACGACAACGACGTGGTCGATATCGCACGCGCGTTACGGCCCTCTGCGCGCGGCGAATACGAGATCACCGAGATCAACCAGACCTATCTGAGCCAGGGGAGGTTGACCGTCGAGGTCCTGGCCCGCGGCACCGCCTGGCTGGACACCGGCACCTTCGACTCACTGCTGGACGCCAGCGACTATGTCCGCACCATCGAACGCCGGCAGGGGCTGAAGATCTCCATCCCCGAAGAGGTGGCCTGGCGGATGGGCTTCATCGACGACAACCAGCTGGCGCGGCGGGCCGAGACCCTGGTCAAGTCCGGCTATGGCGGTTACCTGTTGGAGCTGCTGGAGCGCCAGGCGTAGCCAGCACGGCGGCGATCGCGGTGGTCAACGGCACCGACAATGCCAACGCGATACCGCCGACGGCCGATCGGGCGATCTCGATGGCCACATTCTCACTGGTCAACACATCCGACAGTGACCGATCGGCCACGCTGAACAGCAGCAGCAGCGGCAACGAACTACCGGCATAGGCGAGCACCAGGGTGTACACGGTGCTGGCGATGTGATCGCGACCCACCCGCATCGCGCCGACAAACACCGCCCGCCGTGACGGATTTGCCGAGTTCGCCTGCAGCGCGGCCAGTTCGAATGCCGTCGACGCCTGGGTGACGGTGACATCGTTGAGCACACCCAGCGAGCCGATGATGAACCCGGCCAGCAGCAAGCCGGTGATGGACACCTGCCCCAGATAGGCCGCCACCTGGTTGTTCTGGTCCTCCGACAATCCCGTCAGCTGCGTCAGTTCAATTGCCGCCCAGCTCAACACCGCTGCCAACAGCAGCGACATCAGGGTGCCCAGCAGCGCTGCCGACGTTCGCAGGCTGACTCCGTGCGCCAGGTAGATCACCGCGTACAAGATCGCTGCTGAGGCCACCAATGACACCGGTACCGCCGGCGCGCCGTCACGCAGCGCAGGTAACAGGAACACCACCAGGACCGAGAATGCGACGACGATGCCGATCAGGGCGCGGAACCCGCGCCAGCGGGCCACCGCGACGACGATCACCGCAAACGCCAGCGCCAACCCCACCAGCGGCCAGGTCCGTTCGTAATCGAAGAACGCGTAACTGGTGGCGCCGCGCTGATCGACCTGGCGGATGATGCGGACATCCTCGCCGGCAACAAGATTGGGCTGACCCGGGGTCAGGGTGAACTCCAGTAGTGTGGTGGCGCCGGAGTTGGGGCCCGACGATATCCGCACCACCGATTGCACACACTCGCCGGCGTCGGCCAGCCCGGGAGCCGGGTCGGAGGTGAGCACCTGGCCTGACGACGGGCTGCCGCAGTTGCCCAGGGTCGACGACATCACTTGACCGGACTCGGTGGTGACAGCTCCGCCCGAGGAATCCTGGAACGGTAGTGGGATATCAACCTTTTGTTGGCTGGGCCACAGTGCCACCGCTCCGATCACCACGGCCAGCCCGATGGCGATCAGCAATCCCACCACAACCCGAGCGGCCAACGGCCCCAGCGGCGATGGCCCGCTCAGGGAATGGGAATGGTCGTGTCCGTGAGCCATCAGTGGTCGGCCTGGCCGGCACCAGCCGCGGGTCCGCGGCCGGCCGGCCCGATCGAGGTCATCAGGAGCGGTGTACGCACCCTACTGACGGTAGCTGGACAGGAAGTTGCCCAGGCGTTCGATCGCATTGGACAGGTCTCGCGACCACGGCAGGGTCACGATCCGCAGATGATCCGGTGCGGGCCAGTTGAAGCCGGTGCCCTGCGTGAGCAGGATCTTCTCCTGCAGCAGCAGGTCCAGCACCAGTTGTTCGTCATCCTGGATGTCGTAGACCTCGGGGTCCAGCCGGGGGAACGCGTACAGCGCTCCGGCCGGTTTCACACACGACACCCCGGGGATCTCGTTGAGCTTGTTCCAGGCCACGTCACGTTGCTCGAGCAGCCGGCCACCGGGCAACACCAGGTCGTCGATGCTCTGGTGCCCGCCGAGGGCCACCTGGATGGCGTGCTGTGCCGGGACATTCGGGCACAGCCGCATGTTGGCCAGCAGGCTGATGCCCTCGATGAAACTGCTCGCGTGTTCCTTCGGGCCGGTGATGACCAGCCAACCCGACCGGTAGCCGGCCACCCGGTAGGCCTTGGACAGCCCGTTGAATGTGAGCGTCAGCAGATCGGGGGCCAGCGTCGCCAGGCTGATGTGCTCGGCGTCGTCGTAGAGGATCTTGTCGTAGATCTCGTCGGCCAGCAGCAGCAGCTGATGCTTGCGTGCCAATTCGACCATCTGCTCGAGGATTTCGCGGCCGTACACCGCGCCGGTCGGATTGTTCGGGTTGATCACCACCAGCGCCTTGGTGCGGTCGGTGATCTTCGATTCCAAGTCGGCGATATCGGGCTGCCAACCCTGGGTCTCGTCGCACAGATAGTGCACCGGGGTGCCACCGGCCAGGGCTGTCGACGCGGTCCACAGTGGGTAGTCCGGGGCGGGGATCAGCACCTGATCGCCGTTGTCGAGCAGCGCCTGCAACGTCATGGTGATGAGCTCGGAGACACCGTTGCCGAGGTAGACGTCATCGATGTCGAACTTAGGGAAGTTCTCCACCAGCTCATAGCGGGTGAACACGGCACGCCGGGCGCTGACGATGCCCTTGGAGTCGGAGTAGCCCTGAGCGTTGGGCAACGCGGCGATGATGTCGCGCATGATCACGTCGGGTGCTTCGAAGCCGAACGGGGCCGGATTGCCGATGTTCAGCTTGAGGATCCGGTGCCCCTCGTTCTCCAGCCGGGCGGCGTGGTCATGGATAGGTCCCCGGATTTCGTAGAGAACGTCCTGCAACTTCGTCGACTGAGCGAAGACACGTTGCCGGGCGGGGTGGCCGGTCGACTGCCAGGGCAGCTGGTGGGTGGTCACAGCGACGATTCTCCCACGGTCGTCCAACTTGTTTTCTGGGTCTTTGCCGCTCGGGAAGAGACACGACTCACAGCTTCCGGTGCCACGGTCCCGGGATTCTGGACTGTGTGGCTGTTAACTAGCGGGGCACACGTCAGTCGGGAGGCACACATCATGAGGTTGACAGTCACGCGGATATTGGCGGCAGCCGGGGCGACAGCAGCAGTTGCTGCGGGTCTCGCCGGACCGGCCTACGCCGAAGCGCCGCCATTCAACGGCTCCTACGCCGGGGGTGACGCAGAGAACGTGTGGACGGTGTCGACCAACTGCCAGACCGACGGCTGCACCGGCACGGTGGCCAGCAACCAGGGCTGGCGGGTCCCCACCACGATGGCCAACGGCTGGTGGCATTTCATCGTCACCAAGCCGGACGGGGCGATCTGCGCCGACGGCAGCTTCGCGCCCGCCTACATCGAGATCGAGATCGACCCGGCCAGCCTGAACGGGATCATCTCTCTCGACGACAACTACAGCTGCCCGGGCGGGCAGGTGACCCAAACCCCGTTCAAGCTCACGAAGGTGGGCTGACCGGGGGGCGGATGACCTGAGGAGGTTGGTCGGCGGGCCGGGTGTCGCTCCGGCCGCCACCAACCACCCAGAGATGTCAGCGCTTGCCGGGGCGGCGAGCACCCTTCGCGATACCGAGGCCCTTCACCGCAGGCTCATCGCCGACAACCCGTGACTCATCGCCGGATGCATCCTCCGACGCAGGAGCCGGCGGCTCTGGCGTCGGTTCCGGTTCTGGGGCCGATGTCGGTTCCGGCTTTGGTGTCGGCGCTGCTGCCGGTGCTTTCTTGGCACCGGGGCGGCGAGCGCCGGCCGCGATTCCGAGCCCGACGACGGGCGGCTCCGGCTTGGCAACCTCGGGCTGGGTCTGGGCTGCCGGCTCCGCGACGGTCTCGGCGGCTTCAGTAGCCGGTGCTGCAGGCTCAGCGGCCGCGGGAGCTTTCTTGGCCCCGGGGCGACGCGCACCTGCGGCCAGACCCAGCCCCTTGACGGGAGGCGCCTCAGCCTTGGGTGCTTCAGCCGTGGGCGCCTCAGCGGCAACCGGTGCGGCAGCTGCTTCAGCCTTCGGTGCGGCTTTCTTGGCGCCGGGACGCTTGGCGCCGCCGGCGATACCGAGACCCTTCACAGGTGCCGCTTCAGCCTTGGGGGCTTCGGTCTTGGGTGCTTCGGCCGCGGCAGGAGCGGCGGCAGCCTTCTTGGCGCCCGGCCGCTTGGCGCCGCCGGCGATGCCCAGGCCCTTGACGGG
>NZ_JBARXZ010000048.1:0-2124 GCF_049647605.1 Mycobacterium sp.
GCCCCACGTACGCCCGCGCGCTCACACGGAGTGCGCGAACGAAGTTCTAAAGAGGAGAAAGCCCCATGGAGGGTCCAGAAATCAAGTTTGCCGAAGCCGTTCTCGATAACGGCAAGTTCGGCAAGCGCACCGTGCGATTCGAAACCGGTCGCCTTGCGCAGCAGTCCCAGGGCGCGGTCGCCGCGTACCTCGACGAAGAGACCATGTTGCTCAGCGCGACGAGCGCGAGCAAGCAGCCGAAGGACAACTTCGACTTCTTCCCGCTCACCGTCGACGTCGAAGAGCGCTCGTACGCCGCCGGCAAGATCCCCGGCAGCTTCTTCCGCCGCGAGGGTCGTCCGTCGACCGAGGCCATCCTCGTCTGCCGACTCATCGACCGCCCGCTGCGCCCCTCCTTCGTCGAGGGTCTCCGCAACGAGGTGCAGATCGTCATCACCGTGCTGAGCATCGCCCCCGGTGAGTTCTACGACGCGCTCGCCATCAACGCGGCATCCGCGTCGACCCAGATCTCGGGTCTGCCGTTCAGCGGCCCCATCGCCGGTGTGCGCCTCGCGCTCATGTCCGGTCAGGGCGGCGACCAGTGGATCGCCTTCCCGACCGTCTCGCAGCTCGAGGAGGCCGTCTTCGACCTCACCGTTGCCGGACGCATCGTCACCGATGCGAGCGGCAAGGAAGATGTCGCGATCATGATGGTCGAAGCAGAGGCGACCGAGGGTTCGTGGGAGCTCATCAAGGCTGGTGCGACCAAGCCGAACGAAGAGGTCGTCGCCCAGGGCCTCGAGGCGGCAAAGCCGTTCCTCGCCCAGCTGGTCAAGGCTCAGGCCGCGATGGCAGCGCAGGCGGCAAAGGCCGTTGAGGACTACCCCGTCTTCCTGCCCTACGACGAGTCGACCTACACCGCCGTCGCGGCGCTCGCTGAGACCGAGCTTGCGAAGATCTACCAGATCGCCGACAAGCAGGAGCGCCAGAACGCGGATGACGCGCTCAAGTCCCAGGTCAAGGAGCAGATCGCTGCGAAGGTAGCGGCGGGCGAGCTCGACGAGGCTGCGAACGCGCAGGTCAGTGCCGCTTACAAGTCGGTCACCAAGAAGATCGTTCGCGGACGCATCCTCACCGAGGGCGTGCGCATCGATGGCCGTGGTCTGAGCGACATCCGTGCGCTCGACGCCGAGGTGCAGGTCATCCCGCGCGTGCACGGCAGCGCGATCTTCCAGCGCGGCGAGACCCAGATCCTGGGCGTCACGACGCTCAACATGCTCAAGATGGAGCAGCAGATCGACTCGCTCTCGCCCGTGACGAAGAAGCGCTACCTGCACCACTACAACTTCCCGCCCTACTCGACGGGTGAGACGGGTCGTGTGGGCAGCCCCAAGCGCCGCGAGATCGGTCACGGCTTCCTTGCCGAGCGCGCTCTCGTGCCGGTGCTGCCGAGCCGCGAGGAGTTCCCCTACGCCATCCGTCAGGTCTCCGAGGCGCTCGGCTCGAACGGCTCGACCTCGATGGGCTCGGTCTGCGCTTCGACGCTCTCGCTGCTCAACGCGGGTGTGCCGCTGCGCGCGCCCGTTGCCGGCATCGCGATGGGCCTCGTCTCCGACACCGTGAACGGTGAGACCCGCTACGCGGCGCTCACCGACATCCTTGGTGCTGAGGATGCCCTCGGCGACATGGACTTCAAGGTCGCCGGAACGAGCGAGTTCGTCACGGCGATCCAGCTCGACACGAAGCTCGACGGCCTGCCCTCGTCGGTGCTCGACGGTGCGCTGACCCAGGCGAAGGAGGCCCGCACGGCGATCCTCGCGGTCATCAATGCCGCGATCGACGCGCCCGACGAGATGGCGCCGACCGCGCCGCGTGTCATCAGCGTGCAGATTCCGGTGGACAAGATCGGTGAGCTCATCGGCCCGAAGGGCAAGACGATCAACCAGATCCAGGATGACACCGGCGCCGACATCTCGATCGAGGATGACGGCACGGTCTACATCGGCGCTGTCGACGGTCCCTCGGCCGAGGCAGCTCGCCTCGCGGTCAACGCGATCGCCAACCCGCTCAACCCCGAGGTGGGCGAGCGCTTCCTCGGCACGGTCGTGAAGATCGCCACCTTCGGCGCGTTCGTCTCGCGCACGC
>NZ_JBARXZ010000049.1:0-3386 GCF_049647605.1 Mycobacterium sp.
GGCCGAAGGCACCCAGCCGGACCGCGGCCGTCGCCGCCTTGAGCTTGTCGGCCGTCGACAGCCGCAGCGTGGCCGACGGCCGGGTCCGCGCTGCCTGCCAGGCCCGCCGGAACCCGTCACCGAGGTCACCCTCGACATCGATGTCACCGGCGACGTAGGCCCGGGCGAGACCCAATTCTCCCGGCGCCCAGAGCAATCGCCGCAGCGCGCGACGGTTGCGAATCACCAGCACCGGGGCGTCTCGCGGTCCGGCCTCGGTACCGTCCCAGGCACGCAATCGCACCGGCAGCGCACTGCCGGAGATCTCGCGAACCAGGTCCGCCAACCGCGCTGCTGCCGTCACGCGGGCGCAAACACTGTTTTGAATCGCCGCAGCGACTCCTGGATGTCGCCCTTGAGCGCTCCGGCGACCAGCATGCCGATCGGCCCGAACAGCGCGGGACCGCCGAGGTGCACGTCGAACTGCACCGTCGAACCCACTGCGGACGGCTTGACCTTGCCCATCAGTTTGACCTTGACACCGCCGCGCCCGTTGCCGTTCAGGGTCATTGCCTGCGGTGGTGAGAAGTGCACGATGGTCCACTGCACCCGGTTCATCATCCCCATCACCTCGACGATGGAGTCCAGGACGGTGCCTTTCTCCAGGGTCTCGGGGATGGGGCTGCGCCACACCCGGTGAATCGACAGCCATTCCTTGTACCTCGACAGATCCGCGGCACATTCCCAGGCCTGCTCGGGTGTGAGGGGAACGTCGACGGACACCGATAGCTTGGCCATCGCCGCGCGCTACGGGGCCGGTGGAGCGGACGGCGCCGGAGGTGTCTGGTTGGGCGGAGGTGTTTGAGCCGGCGGAGGTGTCGGTGGCTCGGCCGCGCCGCCTTCGACGGTGTTCTTCTCGACCGCTTTCTTGGCCGCGTCCTGCACCTTGTCCACCGTGTCCGCGTACTTACCCTGCGTCTTCTGGTCGACAAGATCGCCGGCCTTCTCGATCGCCTGATCCACTTTGTCGGCGTTCTTCGCCAGCAAATCTTTGCCCGTCTTGAGGGCCTTGTCGAGGAATCCCATGCGATTCAACCTACCCGCCGGGTGTCGCTTCGGTGTCGAGGATCCGCAGGCGTTCCCACGGGTCACGTTCCGAGGGCCAACCGGGCCAGATAGACAGTCGATGCCACCGCAAGCACCAGGAACAGACCGGGGAACGCGATGTTGTAGAAGACGCGCGCTCGGACATGGGCAATGACGGCACCGATGAAGAACACGATCAGACCGATACCGGCGGCAACACCGAGCCACGGTATCGCGACCAGCCCGACGATCAGCCCAACCGCCCCTGCCGCCTTTGCCGTCGCGAGCCAGGGCAACGCGCCGGCCGGAACATGCACCTCGGCAGAGTTCTTCAGCACAAAACCCGCTTTCAGGTAATCGGCGGCGGCGATGAACATGTTGGCCACGATGCACCCGACAGTGGCGATGAACAGCACGGTCACGCGCTGTCACCACCCCGAACCGAACTCGCGGGGAGTTGTCGGGAACTTGTCTGGAATCGGATCGTCGGTACGCTCATCGACACGTTGCTTCCTCGGTGGTGAATGGACTTTCGGACACGAGATTTGGAGGTCTCGTCCGTCCCGACGTCTCACACCCCGGAAAGGTGACACCTGGTGGTGCCGGTTGTGGAATTCGAAGCGGCCAGACCGCAGTTGACCGCGGTGGCGTTTCGGCTGCTCGGATCCATTCAGGATGCCGAGGACGCCGTGCAGACCACCTGGGTCAAGACAGCGGGTGCCGACGCCGGCGACCTCCGGAATCCGGCGGCCTGGCTGACAACCGTGCTCACCCGGGTCTGCCTCGACCAGCTGCGCGCCCGGCACCGCCGCCGCGAGGAACCCCTGTTCGCCGATTTGATCCCCGCGCAGGCGATCGCCGCCGACGAACAAGTCCTGCAGCGCGAGAACATCTCCCGGGCCATGATGGTGCTGCTTGCTCGACTGACGCCGCCGCAGCGTGTCGCCTATGTTCTCCATGACCTGTTCGACGTGTCGTTCCAGGAGATAGCGGCAGCTCTGAACACCAGCGCCGACAATGCCAAGAAACACGCCAGCCGGGCCCGCCGGCGACTCACCCAGACCGAACCCACTCCCACAGCCGCCGCTGGTCAGAGTGCTGTTGTCGAGGCGTTTCTCACCGCGGCCTCCGGTGGTGACATCAGCCGGATGCTGGCGCTGCTGGCAACTGACTGCGTACGCATCGCCGATCCCGCGCTGGTGCCACCCGGTACGGCGGCCACCGTCACCGGCGCCCGGTCGGTGGCCGAGGAGACATCGATGTTCGCCGACCGAATCCGGGCCAGCACCCCGATGACCGTCGACGGCCGGCCCGCCCACGTGATCGCCCCGGGCGGCCATCTGCTCGCGGTCCTGCACATCACCACCAGGAATGGCCAGGTCAGCCGAATCGCCATCGGTCGAGCCGGTGCCCGCACCTCGCTCACGATGCCGGCGGCCACGCCCTGACGATGATCACGTCCTGACCCGTCGTGCCTAGTGTCCTGAGTTGTTGATTCTGGTGCAGTGGTTGGCGATGCCGGCGAGGGTTTGGTCGGCGGGGTTGGTGCAGACCTAGGGCCGGGGTTGTCGTTCCAAGTGTCGATCCAGGCGCGGATGTCGGCGTTGACATTGCGGATGTCGGCGTTGAGTTGCCGGACCGAGGTGTGAGTGCCGCGGCGCAGCTTCATGGTGGTCGCGACGGACCAACGGTCGGCGAGAGTGAGCCAGGATCAGCTAGTCAGCTGGTGGTGGTTGTGGTTGGAAGGGTTGGTACCACCACCAGTTGGCGCGTTCGCCGGTGGGTCCGGGGCAGGGTGGGACATCGGGTGGGGGTGTGGTCGGGGGTCGGGCCAAGGAACCGGATTCAAGCTTTCGGCCCGACGCGTCGGTGACGACCAGGTGTTCGGCGGGTCCGGTCAGGGTGATGCCGCCGCGGTGATGCAGCCGGTGGTGGAACGGACACACCAGCACCAGATTCGACAGGTCGGTGGATCCGCCGTCTTCCCAGTGTTGCAGGTGATGGGCATGCAACCCGCGGGTAGCCCCACAGCCGGGGACCACACAGCAGCGATCCCGATTCTCGAGGGCGCGGCGGAGTCGGCGGCTGATGGTGCGGGTTTCCCGTCCGGCCCCGATGGGTTGGCCAGCCCGTTCGAACCACACTTCGCAGGTGGCATCACAGGTTCAAATACTGCCGGTCCTCGTCGGTGAGCACGGGACCCAGATGCAGGGCACCGATCCGTTTCTCGACATCAAGATGCACGACGATGGTGGTGCGCTGCCCATGAGGTCGAGCAGCCACATCGGTGTCCCAGCCCGCCTGGATCAGGCTGATGAACC
>NZ_JBARXZ010000050.1:0-104856 GCF_049647605.1 Mycobacterium sp.
AGCTGGGAGTGACCGTCGGCGCCGTGGTGGCGGTGAACTCGGCGGGCAATGTCGTCGACCCCAGCACCGGGCTGCCGTGGATGGCGCATCTGATCAGAGAGTTCGGGTTGGTGGCGCCGCCGGCGGAACAGATCGCCGCGCTCGCGGCGCGCGACCGGGAGTCCAGCCCGCTGAACACCACGATCGCGGTGGTGGCCACCGATGCGGCACTGAGCCCGGCCGCCTGCCAGCGGATGGCGGTCGCCGCTCACGACGGCCTGGCCCACAGCATCCGGCCGGCTCACACCCCGATCGACGGGGACACGGTGTTCGCATTGGCCACCGGCGCTGTCGAGGTGTCACCCCCCGCCGATATCCCGGCGTCGATGTCGCCGGAGACCAAGTTGGTGGCTGCCCTCGGGGCCGCCGCAGCCGACTGCCTGGCGATCGCGGTGCTCACCGGAGTGATGGCTGCTGAATCGGTCGCCGGAATACCGACCTACCGTGGCATGTTGCCGGGAGTGTTCGGTGCTGGAGAGGGAGCTGGATAGTTGTTGCTGATACGTGCCGACCTGGTCGACGCGATGGTGGCGCACGCTCGTGCCGACCATCCCGATGAGGCGTGCGGTGTGCTGGCCGGCCCCGAGGGCTCTGACCGGCCCGAACGGCACATCGCGATGGTGAACTCGGAGCGCTCGCCCACGTTCTACCGGTTCGATTCCATGGAGCAGCTGAAGGTGTGGCGCACCATGGACGACAACGACGAGGTGCCCGTCGTCATCTACCACTCGCACACCGCCACCGAGGCGTATCCGAGTCGCACCGACGTCGCCATCGCCGCCGAACCGGACGCCCACTACGTGCTGGTGTCCACCCGTGATCCGGAACAGCACGAACTGCGCAGTTACCGGATCCTCGACGGGGTGGTCACCGAGGAGCCCATCACCGTCGTCGAGCAGTACTGAACAAAAGGAATCAGCCATGTCCGTGACCGTGTCCATCCCGACCATCCTGCGCACCCACACCGGTGGCGAGAAGCGCGTCAGCGCCGACGGCGCCACGCTGCAGGCCGTGATCAGTGACCTGGAAGCCAACTACTCCGGTATTTCGGTCCGACTGATCGACCCCGAAAAGCCGGGCAAACTGCACCGCTTCGTGAACATCTACGTCAACGACGAGGACGTCCGGTTCTCGGGTGGCCTCGAAACGGTGATCGCCGACGGTGACTCGGTGACGATCCTGCCCGCTGTCGCAGGTGGTTCGTGAGATACGAGTCGCTGCTCGAGGCCCTCGGCAATACCCCGATCGTCGGCCTGCAGCGGCTGTCGCCCCGCTGGGAGGACACTGCTGACGGACCGCACGTGCGGCTGTGGGCCAAGCTCGAGGACCGCAACCCCACGGGGTCCATCAAGGACCGACCCGCTCTGCGGATGATCGAGCAGGCCGAACGCGACGGCCTGGTGAAACCCGGCGACACCATCCTGGAGCCCACCAGCGGTAACACCGGTATCTCCCTGGCGATGGCCGCTCGGCTCAAGGGCTACCAGCTGATCTGCGTCATGCCGGAGAACACCTCCATCGAACGGCGGCAGCTGCTCGAGCTCTACGGCGCGCAGATCGTCTTCAGCCCGGCCGAGGGTGGTTCCAACACCGCCGTCGCCCGGGCCAAGGAGTTGGCTGCCGAGCACCCCGAGTGGGTGATGCTCTACCAGTACGGCAACCCCGCCAATGCCGACGCCCACTACTACGGCACCGGTCCAGAGATCCTGGCCGATCTGCCTGAGATCACGCACTTCGTGGCGGGCCTGGGCACCACCGGCACCTTGATGGGGACCGGCCGGTATCTGCGTGAGCACGTGCCCGGCGTGCAGATCGTCGCCGCGGAACCCCGGTACGGCGAAGGGGTGTACGCACTGCGCAACATCGACGAAGGATTTGTGCCCGAGCTCTACGACCCTGAGGTGCTGACCACCCGGTACTCGGTCGGCGCGTTCGAGGCCGTCAAACGCACCCGGGAGTTGGTGCAGGTCGAGGGCATCTTTGCCGGTATTTCCACCGGAGCCATCTGCCATGCCGCCCTCGGGATGGCAGCCAAGGCGATCAAGGCTGGTGAGCGTGCCGATATCGCTTTTGTGGTCGCCGACGCCGGTTGGAAATATCTGTCGACCGGTGCGTACGCCGGTAGCCTGGACCAAGCGGAAGACGCATTGGACGGGCAGCTATGGGCTTGACCCACTTCACAGGACAGGGATGAACCAGCCACTCGGATACACCCAGCACCCTCAGCCGAAGAAACGCCCAGGCTGGATGGTGGGTGGTGCGACGGTGCTGACGTTCGTGGCGCTGCTGTATCTCATCGAGCTCTACGACCAGCTGTCGGGTCATTCGCTGGACCGCAACGGGATCCGGCCGCTGGAGACCGACGGGCTCAAAGGCATCATCTTCGCGCCGCTACTGCACGCCGACTGGCAGCATCTGGTCGCCAACACCGTCCCGGCCCTGGTGCTCGGGTTCCTGGTGTCGCTGTCCGGGATGGCCCGGTTCGTCTGGGCCACCGCCATCATCTGGATCGTCGGCGGCGTCGGCACCTGGTTGATCGGCAACCTCGGCTCCCCGTACGACACCAATCACATCGGCGCCTCCGGGCTGATCTTCGGATGGTTGACCTTTCTGCTGGTCTTCGGCTTTTTTGTCCGTGACGCACTGCAGATCACCATCGGCATCGTGGTGCTGTTCTTCTACGGCGGCATCCTCTGGGGGGTGCTGCCCGGTACGTTCGGGGTGTCGTGGCAGGGCCACCTGTGTGGCGCCATCGCCGGTGTGATCGCTGCTTACCTGCTGTCCAAACCGGAACGGGAAGCGCGGTCGAAGAAGCGCATCCAGCCGCCCAACCGGTTCCGATGAGCGACGCGCTGGCACCCGTCGGGGTTTTCGACTCCGGGGTGGGTGGGCTGACGGTCGCGCGTTCGATCATCGATCAGCTCCCCGATGAGGACATGATCTACGTCGGCGACACCGGCAACGGGCCGTACGGCCCGCTGACCATCGCCGAGATCCGGGCGCATGCGCTGGCCATCATGGACGACCTCGTCGATCGTGGGGTCAAAGCGCTGGTGATTGCGTGTAATTCGGCGTCGTCGGCGTGCCTGCGGGATGCCCGGGAGCGGTACCAGGTTCCGGTTGTGGAGGTCATCCTGCCCGCCGCACGGCGGGCCGTGGCCACCACCCGCTCCGGGCGCATCGGGGTCATCGGGACCCAGGCGACCATCACCTCACGTGCCTACCAGGACGCGTTTGCCGCCGCCCGAGACACCGAGATCACCGCGGTGGCGTGCCCGCGTTTTGTCGACTTCGTCGAGCGCGGTGTCACCAGCGGGCGGCAGGTGCTCGGCCTGGCCGAGGGCTACCTGGAGCCGCTGCAGCGCGCCGACGTCGACACCCTGGTCCTGGGCTGCACCCACTACCCACTGTTGTCGGGGCTGATCCAGCTGGCGATGGGGGACCAGGTCACATTGGTCTCCAGCGCCGAGGAGACTGCCAAGGATCTGCTGCGGGTCCTCACCGAGCAGGACCTGCTGCGGCCGCACGACCGTGATGGCGCTGCCGGTGCACCGACCCGGAGATTCGAGGCGACGGGGGACCCGGATGCGTTCCTCGGATTGGCTGCGCGGTTCCTGGGACCGGCGATCACCGGCGTCGTACCTGTACAGCGGCACGCCGCCGGCCGCCGCTGATTTTCTGCGAACCACCGATGCGGTGATGTTTTCCTCTCGGTGATAGCGGGCATGGCAAGCTAGTGACCGTGCGAATCACCGTGCTGGGCTGTTCTGGCAGCGTCGTGGGCCCTGATTCGCCCGCGTCCGGATACCTGCTGAGTGCACCTGACACACCGCCCCTGGTCATCGACTTCGGCGGGGGAGTTCTGGGGGCGTTGCAGCGCTACGCCGATCCCGGCGAGGTGAACGTGCTGTTGTCGCACCTGCACGCCGATCACTGCCTCGACCTACCCGGATTGTTCGTGTGGCGGCGTTATCACCCGAACCCGCCGGTGGGGCGCGCGTTGATGTTCGGGCCCAGCGATACGTGGTCGCGGCTGGGTGCGGCGTCCTCACCCGAGGGCAATGAGATCGACGATTTCAGCGACATCTTCGACGTGCACTCCTGGGTGGACGGGCAGCCCGAGACGTTCGGTGCGCTGACGGTGTTGCCGCGGCGGGTATCGCATCCGACGGAGTCCTACGGCATGCGGTTCACCGATCCGTCCGGCGCGGTGCTGGTGTACAGCGGGGACACCGGAATCTGTGACTCGGTGGTCGAACTGGCCCGTGGCGCCGACGTGTTTCTCTGCGAAGCATCGTGGACGGATGCCCCGGATCGGCCCCGGGCGGTGCATCTGTCGGGCTCCGAGGCGGGCCAGATCGCGGCCCGGGCGGGGGTGTCGGAGCTGCTGCTGACACACGTTCCGCCGTGGACCTCCCGCGAGGATGTGATCAGCGAGGCCAAGGCGGCATTCGACGGGCCGGTGCGGGCCGTTGTCTGCGGCGAGACCTTCGACGTTCGAGCCGCCTGACCACCTGTCCGGTCGGCCACGTTAGGGTTGCCGGGTGTCCAGTCGCGAAGACGGTCGCCGTGATGACGAATTACGGCCTGTGGTTCTCACCCGTGGATTCACCGCCCATCCCGCCGGCTCGGTTCTGATCGAGTTCGGTGAGACCCGGGTGATGTGCACGGCCAGTGTCACCGAGGGCGTGCCCCGGTGGCGCAAAGGCTCGGGCCTGGGATGGTTGACCGCCGAATACGCCATGCTGCCCGCAGCCACCCACACCCGCTCCGATCGTGAGTCGGTGAAGGGGCGCGTCGGTGGCCGCACGCAGGAGATCAGCCGGTTGATCGGCCGGTCGCTACGGGCCTGTATCGACTTGCGGGCGCTGGGGGAGAACACCATCGCCATCGACTGCGATGTGCTGCAGGCCGACGGTGGGACCAGGACCGCGGCAATCACCGGCGCCTACGTGGCCCTGGCGGACGCGGTGACCTACCTCGGTGCGGCAGGCAAGCTGTCGGACCCGCGGCCGCTCTCGTGTGCGATTGCGGCGGTCAGCGTCGGTGTCGTGGACGGCCGGGTGCGGGTCGATCTGCCGTACACGGAGGACTCGCGGGCCGAGGTGGACATGAACGTGGTCGCCACCGACACCGGCACCCTGGTCGAGGTGCAGGGCACCGGCGAGGGGGCAACGTTCCCGCGCTCGACGCTGGACAAGCTGCTCGACGCTGCGTTGGGTGCCTGTGACGAGCTGTTCGCTATCCAGACGGCGGCGCTGGAGCAGCCCTATCCGGGTGTGCTTCCCGAAGGGCGCACCACGAAGAAGGCGTTCGGAAGCTGAGTTCGTGACGACCACGGTCCTGGTGGCGTCCCGTAACGCCAAGAAGCTGGCCGAGCTGCGGCGCATCCTCGACGCTGCCGGGGTCACCGGCATCGACGTGGTGTCGTTGGGGGACGTGCCGCCCTACGACGAGGCCCCCGAGACCGGGGCGACGTTCGAGGAGAACGCGCTGGCCAAGGCCCGCGACGGCTTTGCGGCTACCGGACTGCCGTGCGTGGCCGATGACTCCGGTATCTCGGTGGATGCCTTGAACGGGATGCCGGGGGTGCTGTCGGCGCGTTGGTCCGGCCGGCACGGCGACGACGCGGGCAACACCGCACTGTTGTTGCTGCAGCTGGCCGATGTGCCGGTGGCGCGGCGCGGAGCGGCGTTTGTGTCCGCGTGCGCGCTGGTGTGGGGGCAGCAGCCGCATGAGCAGACGGTGGTGCGTGGTGAATGGCGCGGCAGCGTGGCTGCTGGGCCCCGCGGTGACGGTGGTTTCGGCTATGACCCGGTGTTCATGCCGGAAGGTTCGGAGCGCTCGGCCGCCGAGCTGAGCCCGGCCGAGAAGGATTTGGCCTCACATCGCGGTCGCGCTCTCGAGCAGCTGCTGCCGGCCCTGATCGGGCTCCAGGCCGCCACGAAATAGATGGATAGCCTATCTAAGGTATAGTCCGGGCAATGGTCCGGCGTCGAGACAAGCCCGAAGTCCGGTCGCCGCATCCCGGCGTTCTGATCGCCGCTCTGTGCATGGCGGGTATCGGCGTCTCGCTGATGCAGACCCTGATGATCCCGGTGATCCCCGACCTGCCTCGGCTTCTGGACACCAGTGCCGCCAATGCCAGCTGGGCCATCACCGCCACGCTCCTGGTCGCCGCCGTGGCGACGCCGGTGTTCGGCCGCCTCGGCGACATGTACGGGCCCCAACGAATCCTGCTGGTGTGTGCGGTGGTGCTGACCGCCGGCGCGCTGGTGGCAGCCACTTCGACGTCGCTGCTGCCATTGATCGTCGGCCGCGGGTTACAGGGCTTCGGCATGCCGATGATTCCGCTCGGTATCAGCGTGCTGCGTGCCAGTGTGCCGGCCCACCGGGTCGGTGCGGCGATGGGCATGATGAGCTCGTCGCTGGGAGTCGGTGGTGCGCTGGGACTTCCGCTCGGGGCAGTGATCGCCGAGAACCTGGACTGGCACGCACTGTTCTGGTTCGGCACCGGCCTGGGTGTGGTGTGCGTCGTCGTCTTCGTCACGATGGTGCCGCACGTTCCGCCCAGCAGCCGAGACCGGTTCGACCCGCTGGGCACCGTACTGCTGGCCACCGGCTTGGTGTGTCTGCTGCTACCCATCACCAAGGGCGGGGACTGGGGGTGGGGCAGCGGCACCACCCTCGGGTTGTTCGGCGCCTCGGCGGTGATCCTGTTCCTGTTCGGACTGTGGCAGCTGCGGTTCCCGTCGCCGATCGTCGACCTCCGGACCACCGCCCGGCTGCCGGTGCTGACCACCAACATCGCCTCGATCGGCGTCGGTGTCTCGCTCTACGGCATTTCGCTGGTGGCGCCACAGATCCTGGAACTGCCCGCCGAAACCGGCTTCGGCCTCGGGCAATCCGTGCTGCAGACCGGGCTGTGGATGGCACCCGGCGGTCTGGCGATGATGGTGGCCGCACCCGTCGCGGCCCGGGTGGCTGCGCGGCGCGGGCCGAAGTTCACGCTGGTTCTCGGATGCCTGGTGATCGCGGCAGGCTATCTGCTGGGGTTTGTGCTGCTGAGCACCACGATCGGTGTCCTGGCGATGAACATCGTCGTCAGCGTCGGCGTCGGGTTTGCCTTCTCATCACTGCCGGCGCTGATCAACGCGGCGGTACCGATATCGGAGACCGCGGCGGCCAACGGCATCAACTCGCTGGCGCGGTCACTGGGCACGTCACTGTCGAGTGCGGTGATCGCCGCGATCCTCGGTGGCATGACGATGACGTACGCCGGACACGAGATGCCGACGCAGGCCGCGATTCACACAGCGCTGGGTTTTGTCACCGGCGCGGCCGTCGTCGCCGCGTTGCTGGCCTTGCTGATCCCGAAGGGTTCGGCCCCTGCGGTCACAGATCGAATTGCGCCTTCAGAATCTTCGTCTGCTTCTGCTCGGCGATGATGCCGAGGAACGGGATGGTGCCGGCCAGCAAGATGCCGATTGTCTTGCCGATGGGCCAGCGCACCTTGACCGCGAGGTTGGCGGCGAACAGCAGGTAGACGAAGTACGCCCAGCCGTGCACCACGGCGATCCAGCTCAGCGAGTCGTCGTTGAAGCCGTACTTCATCACCATCTCGTAGCACAGCGCGATCAGCCACAGACCCGTCACCCACGCCAACACCCGGTAGCCCCGCAACGCCTTGCGGATCTGCTCGACCGGAGCCGTCACGGTCGGTGCGTCGGGAGTTTCGGGAGTGGTCATGCTGTGGTCCTGTCCTGTTTCTCGGTGTCACCTTTGGCCAGTTCGGCCAGGTAGGCGTTGTACTCGCGCAGCGTGAGGTCGTCGTCTGCGGCCGGCGCGGCATCAGGGCGCTGCGGCAACAGGTCGGCGGGGATCTCGGTCATCTCGAAGTTCGACCTCGGCTCGGGCGGGGTCTCTTCGAGGAGGACAAACTTGCGGTAGGCGTAGACACAGAATCCGGCGAAGAACGGCCACTGCAGGGCGTAGCCGAGATTCTGGAAGGTGCCCGAAGCCGACTCGTAGCGCGTCCACTGCCACCAGCCGAGCGCCAGGCAGGCGCCGGCCGCGGCGATGACCAGCACAACCAGTGCCCATCTCCGACGCCGTGTAGTGGACATGGTTCGACGGTACCGTGATTGGCATTGGCACAGGTAATCAGCGTTTCGGTCCGATGAACCCGTCGAGTCGAGACCGCATGGTTCGACCCAAGGGTGGGGCACCGACAGGTTCGTGGTGTCGCGAAGCGGTACGATCACAGCTACTTGCGGGCGTGGCGAAATGGCATACGCGATGGCTTTAGGTGCCATTGTCCGAAAGGACGTGGGGGTTCGACTCCCCCCGCCCGCACCAGAGATTGCTCACTGCAATCATCGCGAGAGCGGCGGAGCCGCCGGAGTTGTTTCCGGCGGCTTCTTTGTTTGGCTTGAGTTTGGCGAGTGCCGCCTCGAGGGCACTCATCGCGGCCGATCCGGAACTCGTTGCCTGGAGCGTGTGCAAGCCGGCGTCGGCGGCCAGGAGTTCCGCCAATGGCGACGTGACGGAGGAAGCGGTCACCTGTTCGTTGTAGACGAACAGGTGCGTGAAGATCGCCTGATTGAGCCGTTGTCGAGTATCGTCGCCGGCGCTTCGATAGAGCGTGGCAGGGTCTTCGAGCAAGCGGAGGCAGACGTCGATGAACCGCTCGGCGCCCGGCAGATCGTCAACAATGTCATCGAGTTGCTCGGTGATGTCGGCTCGGAGCATCCGCGAGACGTTGGTGCTGTCGTGGAGCGTTTGTTTCATGGCGCGGCGCAGGCGCGGGATGAAGTCTGGGTGGAATCGGAGGGACTCGTATTGTTCCTCTACTGCGGCCTCAACCAGCTCGTTACCTAGCCACAGCCGGTGCCATGCCCGAAGATTTTCCTGAATAGACAAGCCGGTTTCCCATTGGAACCCACTACGCCACCAAGGATCCACCGCCAGTGATGGCTTCAGCTACTTCACGCTCCATGCCGAGCGCCGCTTCTTGCTAGTCGGTCGTTATCTGGCTGGAGCTAAGGGGATTCGACCTCCTCGTGGTTGCTTCAGCGGATGCTGGCCTGCAGCAGTTGCTCGCCAAGACGCCGACGTCTAGGAAGTCGTCCGCCAGTCGGTGTTTCAGCTCGTTGTCCGAGCAACCAGAAAGCACTCGGGTCCGTAGCAGTCGATCTGTGCGTCACCCCACCAAGAGAGGAACTGCTCAGCTGTCTCACCGTTGTGCTCAACGTCGAATGCGCAGTCGAACGACGCGACAACACCGTCGGCGGCTTCGGCGAGGGCCGCAGCGGCGAGACCGTAGCCAGTCGAAGCGACCGCAGGTCCGCCCATGTTGCGGTATTCACCCCAGTAGTGGTTTGAACGCAGAATCTTGTCGAGCTTGTCCGACGTGACGACGCCAGCGAGTTCCTGGGCGATCCACCACTCACCAAGGAACTCGGGTGGTGATCCGTCGGGATCGCCGTCGCTCGTCAGGTCTTCAGCGGTGATGAGATCGGCTTCGTCGCGCGCGTAGCAACTCGGCCACGAGCTGGAGTCCCACTCGTCGTTGATCCAGTAGCCGAAGCCAAGGGTCAGTCCGCTGCACCACCGCAGGTCAGCAGCAACGTAGTCGATCGGCCCAGGCTGAGCATTGGGGTGAAATGCCTTGACTTCGATCGTCGATGCGATGCCACGTCGGTCGAAGAGTTGTTGAAACAACTCCTGAGTCCGCGCTCTCGTTTGCTCGACCAGGGGCATCAGATCGGTCGCCGGGTACACGTCGATCGTCGTAGACACGTTTCAACGATAGGTGCGACCTCCGACAGCGGCTATCTGAGCTGTTCGTAGCTGCCAAATCCGAAGCCGAAAGCTCAGCTCCACGTTCAGTTGTAATACGAGTCGCCCCGCGCACCAAGCGCCTGACTGCCGACGAAACCGCCGACCTCTGCCGGCATGCGTTCGAACTCGCCAAGGGTTTCGGTCTCCACCCGATGACCGTCGCTGCCGCCTTGAGGCGAAAGGACATCGCATCGGCCAGCACTTCGGCGTCGTCCACGGCACCGTCTGGCATCAACTGAAGAAGCACGGTGAAGACGTGGCCAGCAAGCACTTTGCCGCGGACACCCGCATCGAAACCGCGCGGGGTGGCTGGAAAGAACATCCTTGGCGCTCCGTCTGGCCACCTGGACGGCAACCACCACCGCCCTCCTCACTTGCCTCAGTGATCACGCCCCGCCTGCAGACCTGCGCCCAAGAGTTCTGCGTCATGGAAGCGCGCCACGCTGGCGCATTGAAAGTCCCCGGCCGCCAGGCGGACTCCATCGCCTCGCGGATGTGACTACCTGCTGCTATGACGCTGACCATCGCCGACATCGAGCGCTGGGACGCCGGCGATGCTCGCGAGGTGTTCCATGCCGCGAGCTGCCGCGCCTTGGCGGTCCAGGCTCCCACCAACGGCATTGCGGAACTACCTGACTTCACCACGTGGGGTGGCGAAGCCGCCGAAGCAGCTTAAGAAGCTATCGGGAAGACCTGGACGCGCACGGTCAGGAAGCCTTGGCGGTTCGCCAATGCGGCTCGTAGAGCGGAGGTCATCTCGGGATGTCCCGGCCAGTTAGTGGGCCGCACCGCTTAGCACGGCGTGTGGCTGAAGCTGACCGTGGGCGCCAGGCGGGTGTAGACGCCGGAAGCTCAGTCCTGGTCGATCCGAAGTCGATGAGGTCCTGCATGCTCACCGGCGCGTAGTTCCAGGGCGACGGACGTGGCGACGCTCCCCGGGAGAATCGGGAGTGCAAGATGACAACGTCTGTCGCGTAGCTGAGCCCGCCCAGATCTGACGGCGGCCGCTGATGTTTCCAACCAGTTACACCCGAGGCGCCGTCGGCAACCTAGACGTATTCCAGCCATAACCAACGTGAAACGGTCACGGCCTGTAATGGGAGGCAGCCGAGTTCTTCGGCAGTCCACAGCTTGTCGGGCAGCGCAGCCCGTCGATTGCTTGCACCCGCTACCGAATCACGGAGTTGCTCATGACTTTTGACGCGTCCATCGCCGAGAACATCGCGACGTCGCTCGCCGAGATCCCGCACCCGTCGCTCGGCAAGGGAGCCAATATCTACGGCAGTACCAAGATCTTCCCGGACTATCAGGCCGAGAACGGTGAAAGCTACTTCACCCTCGTGCACGGCATCGCCCACGAATCATCGGTCAGCTTCGTGGCAGTGCTCCAGGCGACACGGGCGCTGCGCAAGGGTTTCGAGTCCGCCATCTACTTCTACGGACCCGGAGCCATCAACTGCCTGGCCACCCGTGGTTTCCCCAAGGCCGGCGATTCCGGTTTCCCGGGGGAGCAGAACATCAACGACGCTCTGGCGACGTTCATCGCCGAAGGCGGCACGGTGTTCGCCTGCCGCTTCGGGCTGGCCCTGCACGGCGGCCGGGAAGAGGACCTCATCGAGGGCGTCATCCCGGCGCATCCGCTCGACGTTCAGGACGCATTGATCTACTACGCCCGCAAGGGCGCCATCATCAATTCCACCTACATGGTGTGAGTTCACCGAGAACTATTCTCAGTCAGAAGGATTCACGATGACAACACTTGCCGCAGTGTCTGCGAACTTCACTCGGGATCTCGAGCAGAACTATGCGCTGATCGCGACCCTGGTGGAGGAGGCGCGTGACCGGGGTGTCGACTTCTTGGCGCTTCCGGAGGCGGCCATCGGTGGTTACCTGTCGTCGCTGGGCAATCACGGCGACACCGTCAAGACCACCACCCGGTCGCTGCCGCCGGCGATCCGCATCGATGGACCCGAGATCGCCCGGGTGCAGCAGCTGGCCGGGGACCTCGTGGTAGCGATCGGGTTCTGCGAACTCGCGCAGGATGGTGAAACCCGATACAACGCTGCGGCGTTGCTGGACGGCGGCAACATCTACGGCGTGTACCGCAAGGTGCATCAGCCACTCGGTGAGGGGATGTCGTACTCCGCCGGCTCTCGCTACGAGGTGTGTGACACGCCGGTGGGCCGCATCGGGCTGCAGATCTGTTACGACAAGGCGTTTCCCGAGGCCGCCCGGATGATGGCGCTCGACGGCGCGCAGGTCATCGCGAGTCTCTCGGCCTGGCCCGCGGCGCGCACCGGGACCGCCGAGAACCTGCAGGACGACCGGTGGACCTACCGGTTCAACCAGTTCGACATCGCCCGTGCCCTGGACAACCAGGTGTTCTGGGTTGCCGCCAACCAGAGCGGGACCTTCGGGTCGCTGCGCTATGTCGGCAATGCCAAAGTGGTTGACCCAGGCGGCAATATCCTGGCCACCACGCTGCTGGGCAGTGGAATGGCGATCGCCGAGGTCGACATCGACGAGACATTCCGCGCCATGCGGGCCGGGATGTTCCACCTGCGTGACCGCAGGCCCGATGTCTACGGTCCGTTGACCGACACCGATGCCGGCAAGTGGTCGGAGCTGGCCCATGCCTGAGATGAGCTTCGATGTCCGCTGGCCCGACGGCAGCACCCAGAGCTGCTATTCGCCCAGCCTGGTGATGCACGACTACCTGAGCACCGGGGGGCGCTACACCATCGGCGAGTTCCTCGATCGCACCGGTCGAGCGCTGCAGGAGGCCAGTGACCGGGTGCGCGCCAAGTACGGTTTCGCGTGCACGTCGGCGGCCGCCACCAATGAACAGATACTGCTGTTCGCCAACCGATTTCCGGCTGATGCCGAGATCGAGATCACCGCGATGGAACCCGAACTGGAGCGGCCATGACAATCGCACAACACGTGCCGGTGGCGGTGATCGGTGGCGGCCAGGCCGGGCTGTCGGTCAGCTGGTACCTTGACCGGGCTGATATCGAACATGTTGTCCTGGAGGCGCACACCCCGGTGCACGCCTGGGCTGACAGCCGGTGGGACAACTTCACCCTGGTGACCCCGAATTGGCATTGCAAGCTGCCGGGCTATCCCTACACCGGTGCAGACCCGGACGGGTTCATGACCCGAGATGAGGTTGTCGACTGGCTGTCCAGCTGGTTGCAGACCTTCAGTCCGCCGATTCGCACCCACACCCGGGTCACCCGGCTGCAGCACCGGGTCGGGGGTGGTTTCGAACTGACCCTGCAAACTGCCTCCGGCACAGAAACTCTCACCTGCGAGAACGCCGTGGTGGCGACCGGCGGTTACCCGCTGCCGGTGGTGCCCGCGTTTGCCGGCTCGCTCGATCCGGCCGTCGTGCAGATTCATTCCGAGCAGTACCGCAATGCCGCGCAGCTGCCGGAGGGGGCGGTGCTGGTGGTCGGCACCGGCCAGTCCGGCACGCAGATCGCCGAAGACCTGCATCTGGCGGGACGTCAGGTGCACCTCGCGGTGGGTAACGCGCCTCGGGTGGCGCGGTCCTACCGGGGTCGGGACTGTATGACGTGGCTGGCCGAGATGGGATTGTATGACCGCCCGGCGCAACAGTATCCGGGCGGAAAGGCGGCCATCGAGAAGACCAACCACTATGTGACGGGTCGCGACGGCGGTCGCGATGTGGATCTACGTCAGTTCGCCGCCGAGGGGATGCAGCTCTACGGTCACCTGAGCGACGGTAAGGACGGGGCGCTGCGCTTCGAGCCGACCCTGCGGAAAGCTCTCGACGACGCAGATGCGGTGTACAACTCGATCTGCGCGGATATCGACAGGTACATCGCAGCGGAGCAGATCGCGGCGCCGCCGCCATCACGGTACACACCGGTGTGGGAACCCGAAACCGAATCAACTGCCCTGGATTTGGCGGCTACAGGTGTCACCAGCATCGTCTGGTCCATCGGCTACCGGCCGGACTACAGGTGGATCGAGGCCAGCGCTTTCGACGGCGGCGGGCGTCCCATGCAGACCCGGGGTGTCGCCTCGGTGCCGGGTTTGAGTTTTGTCGGACTGCCGTGGATGCACACTTGGGGTTCGGGCCGTTTCCTGGGCATCGACCGCGACGCCTCGTACATCGCCGCGACCATCATCGGTGGCTATCACGAGTCGGTGCTGCGGCTCGCTGTCGGGCACTGAACAGTTGGGCATTGAACAGTTGGGCAGTGAACTCTCGGGCATTGAACTCTGACGCGCGGTCCGCTGCGCAGCTCCACCGGAAAGGTCCGTCGAAGTGCCTTTCCCGCAACGAATTCCGGTCATCGTGAACGTGTAGGAGGACCGACATGTCCGTATCCACCCGAGTCGATCTTGCGTTGCTGGGGTTCCGGGGGCGGCCACCGGTGACCCGTACCGCCGGTGCGGGGCCGAGCGCCGACGGCCATCTGGTAGTCAACGGCGTCAATGCCGCGATCCCGCGAAACCCGGACAGCCCCTTTGTCTTCGACGGCACCCGAGTGCTCCTCGACGGCGAGGACACCGGTCTGGACGTCGAGGTCATCGAGCGCCCCCGGTTCTACGACCTGGTGACCTCCGACGGAGTGCCGTACGAGAAGCTGGCCCGGCTACACGGCCGGGATGTGCTCGCGACGACGGTGGTGCAGACCTGCATCCGGTACGCCGCCGATCAGCGCTGCCGGTTCTGCACCATCGAGGAGTCGCTGCGCTCGGGCGCCACCACTGCGGTGAAACGGCCCGCCGAGCTCGCCGAGGTTGCTGCGGCTGCAGTCCGCCTCGACGGGGTCACCCAGATGGTGATGACCACCGGTACCTCGGCGGGTGCCGACCGCGGTGCCCGCCACCTTGCTCGGTGTGTGAGAGCGGTCAAAGCCGCGGTGCCGGCGCTGCCGATCCAGGTGCAGTGCGAGCCGCCGGCCGATTTGACTGTTCTGACCGAACTCCGCGACGCAGGTGCCGACGCCATCGGTATCCACATCGAGTCTCTCGACGAGGACGTCAGGCGCCGGTGGATGCCCGGTAAGGCGACGGTATCGGTACCGCGGTACCGGGATGCCTGGCGTGAGGCCGTTCGGGTGTTCGGTCGCAACCAGGTCTCGACATATCTGCTGGTCGGTCTGGGGGAGGACCCTGAAGAGCTGATCACCGGCGCCTCCGAGCTCATCGAGATGGGTGTCTATCCGTTTGTGGTGCCGTTCCGGCCGCAGCCGGGGTCGCTGGCGGTCGACGTCGACGGCGCGGTCGCACCGCAGGCCGGTGTTGTGGAAAAGGTGAGCCGCGAAGTTGCGTTGCTGCTGCAATCCGCGGGAATGGTCGGTTCGGACCAGCGCGCCGGCTGCGCGGCCTGCGGGGCGTGCAGCGTGTTGCAGAACCTGGGTGCCTGATGATCCCGTTCACCGCCAGCAGTCACGCGGTGCCCGCCGGTCTGTCGATCCTGTCCGGGACGCCGCGGCCGCCGGCACCGTTTCTGATCGAACCGGCCGAGGGAGCCGCGCAGTTGCGGGCCTATCGACGCCTGCGGCGCGCGGTGTTTGTCACCGAGCAGGGTCTGTTCGCCGGCAGTGACCGTGACGATATCGACGACGATCCCCGCGCCGTGGTCCTTGTTGCCACCGCACCGGACGGTCGGCTGCTCGGCGGGGTGCGGCTGGCGCCGGCCACTCCGACCGATATGGGGTGGTGGACCGGCAGCCGGCTGGTCACCGACCCGGTGGCCCGGGCCGGTGGCGTCGGGCCGGCGTTGATCAGGGCCGCGTGTGCCCACGTCGAGTCGGCAGGGGTGCTGCGGTTCGAGGCGACTGTGCAGCCGCGTTATGCCCGGCTGTTCCACGGCCTGGGCTGGGATCAGGTGGGAACCTGCCGGGTGGCGGGGCGGGAGCACGTGTGGATGCGGTGGCCGCTGGACCGGATCCAGCGGGTCGCGGCGGCAACCAAGACGTTCCTCGGTTCCAGCCTGGCGCCACTGCGGTCGGTGCCCGGTGGGCTGGGACCGTCCGGTTTTGTCGGTGACGACGGTGTCCCGGTTCCCGGTGCCGACCTGATCGCCGCCTGCGACGCGATCGTTCCGTCGATGGTCGAGCGGGATCCCGAATGGGCGGGCTGGTGTTCGGTTCTGGTCAATGTCAACGATCTGAGCGCGATGGGCGCCACACCGGTGGGACTCTTGGACGCTGTGGGGGCGCCCACGCGCGGCATACTCGATCGTGTGATCGCGGGACTTTCGGCTGCTTCGGCGGCCTGGCAGGTGCCCGTCCTCGGTGGGCACACCCAACTCGGTGTGCCCGCGGCGCTGGCAGTCACCGCCTTGGGTCGCAGCAGTGCGCCGGTGCGTGCGGGCGGTGGCACGGTCGGCGACGTGGTCCGGCTGACCACCGACATCAGCGGCCGGTGGCGCCCTGGTTATCGTGGCAGGCAATGGGATTCGACCAGCACCCGCAGCGGTACGGACCTGGCGTCGATGACATCGCTGGTGGCGCGGTCGGCGCCGAAGGCGGCCAAGGATGTCAGCATGGCCGGCATCGTCGGCACGCTCGGCATGATGGCCGAGGCGTGCGGCACCGGTGCCGAACTGGTGGTATCCGCGGTGCCCCGTCCGGCCGATGCGGCCCTGGGGGACTGGCTGACCTGTTTCCCCGGCTATGGGATGTTGACCGCCGGCGAGCAGAGCTGCCCGGACCGGCCGGCCGGTGTGGTCAGTGCCGAATGTGGTTCGCTGACAGTCGAACCCGGTGTGCGGTTGCGCTGGCCCGACGGGGAGGTCACCGCTGCGCTCGAGCCCGCGGTGACCGGCCTCGGCTCGACGCAGGGATAGAGATGGCACCGGTGACTCTGGCCGCGGTGGCCGCAAACTTCGGGCGTGACCTGTATCGCTGTGTGGACAAAGCGGTCGGCATCATCGGGACCGCGCGGCAGGAGGGTGTCGACCTGCTGGTGTTTCCCGACGCGTGCCTGGGCGGCTATATCGGGGACTTCCGCGCACCCGACCCGGAAGATCCACCCCCGGCCCTGGACCCCGACGGTCCGGAGATCGCCGCGATCATCGCCGCGGCCGGACGGATGACGGTCTGCCTGGGTTACGCCGAAGCGGTGCCCGGCGGCGGCCGCTACAACGCCGCCGTGTGTGTGATGGGCGACGGGGTGTTGGGCACTCACCGCAAGGTGCACCAGCCCGCTGGTGAATCCCTGACCTATCTGGCGGGTGACCGGTTCTCCACCTTCGACACCCCGGTCGGCCGGCTCGGCATGCTGATCGACTACGACAAGACGTTCCCGGAAGCCGCCCGCGCGCTGGCCGCCGACGATGCCCACATCATCGCCGCGCTGTCCGCCTGGCCGGCGAGTATCACCGACCGTGCATCGCGGCTGCCCGCGGACCGGCAGTCGCGGCTCTTCGATCTCTACGACTGTGCGCGCGCCGCCGAGAATCAGGTGGTCCTGGTGTCGTCGAATCAGACCGGAGTGATGGGCAACCTGCGCTTTCTGGGGCAGGCGAAGATCGTCGGCCCCGGTGGCGACATCTTGGCAACCACCCGCGCCAAAGGTGGGCTCGCCAAGACCCAGATCGATGTCGAGGCCGAAGTCGCACGGGCCCGAAAAGTGTTGAACCACCTCTGCGAACTGCGTCCGGAGACCTACCGGACCCGCTTCGAGGGTTCATGACGTTGCGGGTGGCGCTGTTGACGTATTCGACCAAACCGCGTGGCGGCGTGGTGCACACCCTCAACCTCGCCGAGGCGCTCGCCGCGCGGGGTGTCGATGTGACGGTGTGGTCGCTGGCCCGCGCCGGTGACCGCGGGTTCTTCCGGTCGGTCGATCCCGGGGTGACAGTTCGGCTGGTCGAGTTCGTCGACTTGCCCGGCGACACCGTGACCGACCGGATCGTCCGGTCCATCGAACTACTGCGGCAGGCGGTTCCGGTCACCGAGTACGACATCGTGCACGCGCAGGACTGCATCAGTGCCAACGCCGTGGGCAGATGTATCCGCACCATTCACCACCTGGACCAGTTCACCACCGCGATCCTCGCGCAATGTCACGAACGTGCCATCGTCGAGCCGTACGCCCGGATCTGTGTATCCGAGGCGGTGGCCGGCGAAGTCCGTTCCGGCTGGGGTCTGTCGCCCACGGTGATTCCCAATGGTGTCGCCGCGCAACGCTTCATCGAGGCGGCGTCGAATTCTGCCGAAGCTGTGGCGGCCCGCGATCGGTGGCGTTCGACGCTCGGTTGCTATGTCCTGGCGGTTGGCGGGATCGAACCGCGGAAAGGCACCATCGACCTCGTTGAGGCGGTGGCGCTACTGCGGCGAGAGCACCCGGAGGTTGCACTGGTGATCGCCGGCGGCGAGACGTTGTTCGACTACCGCGACTATCGCGAGGCCTTCGATCAGCGCTGCCGCGAACGTGGTGTCACCCCCACCATCCTGGGCTCCGTCGAGGACCCTGACCTTCCGAGTTTGGTCGCCGGGTGCTCGGCCTTTGCCTTTCCCTCGACCAAGGAGGGCTTCGGTCTGGCTGCGATGGAGGCCTTGGCAGCCGGTCGCCCGGTTGTCGCTCGGGACCTACCGGTCCTGCGTGAGGTGTTCGGCGATACGGTCGGCTTTGCGCCCGACGCCGCCGGGTTGGCGCTCGCGCTGAGTATGGCGATCAACCACCCGCCGGATCCGGAAGCGGGCCGTGCACTGGCACTGAGCAGGACGTGGGACGCTGCCGCGCAGCGGCATCTCGCTTTCTACGAGCAACACCGCTTCTAGCGCCGGCGGCGAGTCCGGACGATGTTCAGCACACCGCGTCGGGGGCGCCGTGATGGTGAACCCGGTTGCCGCCGCTGCGTTTGGCGATGTACATCGCCTCATCGGCGTCGGAGGTGAGCTGCTCGATCAAGGCGTGGTGGGATTGATGGCCCTGGTCCAGCGGTGCGGTGGCGGTCCCGACGCTGGCGGTCACCTTGGCCGGCGGTGCGGCGACGGCGTCGCGGACCCGGATGGCCAACCGGGAGGGGTCGGCGTCGGCAGACACCTGGGCGATGAGGAACTCCTCGCCGCCGCAGCGGGCGATGACGGCCTCCTCGGTGACGCTGGCGCGCAGCGCCTGGGCAACCCGGACCAGGGCGCGGTCGCCTGCCTGATGCCCCAGGGTGTCGTTGAGTGTTTTGAAGTCGTCGAGATCGATCACCACGACGGTGAGGTAGCTGTCGGCGGTATCCCGGGCCACCAGCAGTCCGAGTGTCTTGTGCTCGAAAGCGCGTCTGTTGAACAGCCCGGTGAGCGGATCACGGTCGGAGTGCAGAAGGTCGATACTCAGGGCGTTGACGAGTGCGCGGATGGCCAACGGCAAGGCGATGTTCACCTGGAGCACCAGCCACAGATCGACCACCGCCAGTCCGAGGTGGCCCTGTTGGGCCAGCCTGGTGGCTCCGATGACGCCGACGACGGCAGCGACTGCGAAGTTGTAGAGGACCAGTCGCATGCTGTGGAAGAACGCCAGGTATGCCCCGGTGGTCGCGAACGCGATACAGCCGATGAGTGATGCCAGGGGGTTCGGGTGAGCCAGGCATCCCAATGCGACGCAGGCATTCGATGTCAGGCCGAATGCCAGCGATTGGGATTTGGTGGGCCAGCGTGTCATCCACAGCAGTGCACAACCCACACCGCCGGCAAACGCGACCCAGATCATGGTTGTCGGCACCAGGCCGCGGGGTCCGTCGGCACTGGCCAACAGGGTGATCAGGCTGACGGCCATGGAGCCTGCGATCACCGAGAGCATGATCCGCGCGCCCGTACTCATTCCGCGGGCGTACAGGTAGCCGCTGAGCCAGTCGTAATGATTGGCCTGCTGCTGACCGTGCCTGGGTTGCCACCACCACCGCCACGACAACCACGGCATTGTCACTCCCAGGGCCGACTATCGCGGGCTCAGGTGTGAACCTCTGATAGCAAAGAACCGACAGTACCAACTGTCAGAAGCTCTGCAGGTCGCCGATGCTCGCCTGTGATGAGCTGCAAACGGATTTTGGTGGCCGGCATCCCCCATCTGGGGGAGGTCCGCAGCACTGTCGCAGGAGAAATGTGGTCAAGGAAAGCCACGCGGTCGGTTCGACGAGTTGGATGCCGTCTTCGACGACGGGGCCCACCAGGTCAACTGAGCCGGTCTCGCAGGCGGCGCAGTACGCTCCTGCGCTCGGCCGGCCGGCGAACGGCATACGGCCACGGCTGGTTTCGTTCCGGAATCGAGGTGGCTCTGGCTTGCTTGAGCTGCGAACGCAGGTGCGTGCGCAACTCCAACAGGGCCGGGTCCGGCCACCGGTTGGTGCTCTCGCCGGCATCGGCGGTCAGGTCGTAGAGCTCCCACTGGTCGTCGAGCGGGTCGCTGCGGTAGGCCGGCCCGCCGATTCCGTTGGCGGCCAGGTGTCGCACACCGGGCTCGGTCCAGGTGGCGGGATCGTCGAAACAGCGAACCAGCTTCCACAGATGTCCGGCACCGCCGGGAGCGTCGGCCTCGTCGACCCGGACCACCAGGCCCTCGAAGTTCGCGCCGACGTGTGCGGGCAGGCTGATCCGCAGTGGTGCCGGCGGACTGGCGGTGATCCCCAGCTGGCGGGCCCCCGCCGAGGCGCCGGTGTCACCTTCGAGCACGTTGTCGCGTGTCATCAGGTAGACGGCCCGGTTGTTGTCGGCGGGTGCCCCGTCCACCACTGGCATCAGATCGTGCCCCGGCAGCGGATGGACCTCGGAGAACGATTCCGCAAGCCGCTGCGCTGCGGCGCGGATGTCGATCCCGGCCGCCGCGAGCAGGGTCGGTACCAGGTCGACGTGCGACGTCGGCGCCGATACCACCCGCGGCTGGGTCGCCCGGTCGCCGATACGGGCGATGACAAACGGCACCCGGGTCGCCTCGTCGTACATGTTGAACCACTTCTGGTGCAGCCCACCGTGAGCTCCGAGCAGTTCGCCGTGATCGGAAGTGCGTACCAGCACCGCGTTCTCGGATCCACCTTCGGTGACCGCGCGGCGCACCCGGTCCAGCGGACCGTCGACCTCGGCGTGCAGCCGGTAGTACAGATCGCGGTAGCGCTGCGCATTTTTCCGGTAGGTCCGGCTGATGGCCGCCGCCGGTCCGTACCCGGAGTAGTAGGCCTCCCGGAAGGCGATCTGCGCCGCCGGCTTGGTCGAGAGATCCTCGTCGGTGGTGGGCGGTGCCGGTACCGGCGGGGGATCAAGTGGCGACGGTGCAAGCGGGCTGCGCCGAACCCAGGCAGGGAACAGCACGATGTCATGGGGGTTGACGAAGCTGGCAACCAGCAGGAAGGGCCGCAGCGCCGATTCCTCGCCGGCACGTCGGCGTTCGTAACGATCGGTGAGCCAGGCCACGATCCGGTCGGCGAACAGTGCGTCGCGGCGGATACCGCTGTTGGCCATGGCGGCGCCGTGGGGCTCGGGACCCACCCACCCGGAGAACCCGTAGGGCGCCAGGGGATCGGCGTCGAGGTAGCGCTGCACGGCCACGGGATCGACCACGCCGAGGTCGTCATTGGTGGCCAGCGGCCGACCGGTGCCGGGGTCTTCCAGATCGGCGTGCGAGATGTGCCATTTGCCGTCGTAGTGGGTGTCGTAACCGGCTGCGCGGAACCAGTTTCCGAGTGTCGGCACCTCGTTGGCCGGGAGCCAGCGCAGCCGGGAGTCGTCGTGGCGCTTGCCGATGCCGTCGGTCTGTGTGACCCCGTGCAGATCGGGGTAGTGCCCGGTGAAGATGGTCGGCCGGCTCGGCACGCAGGCCAGCGAGCCGGTGTAGTGGCGCTCGAAGCTGACGCCGTGTTCGTCGAACCATCGGCGGCCGGGCAGGACCCGATCCCGCCAGCCCCGGACGGCGGCGGACTCATAGGGAGGCGTCGCACGTTCCTCATCGGTCATCACGATGACGATGTCGGGCTGTTCAGGCGGCACGGGTGTCCTTCCACGAGGTCGCGAGTCCGTCGAGCAGCCCGTCGGACTGCTTGGCCGCCAACCGGCAGACCAGGTGTTCGGCGAGCCGCTGCGGTAGGTGCTCGCCGATGGCTACCGTGGTGGTCAGTGTGACCATCGTCAGACCTGTTGCGGCCGAAGACAATTCCCAGCGGTTCTGCATCCGGCGAACCATCGGCGGGAGGCCCTCGATGTCGTAGGCCAACGCGCGGTGGGGGTCGAATTCGACGATCCGCTCGATGACCGTGGTGCGGCCCATCTGGATGCGCCGGGCCAGTCCGATCGGTTCGGTCGACGGCCACAGCAGGCAGGAGTGGTCGACGGCGGCGGCCCATGAGCTGATCGCGCCGAAGTCGGCCAGGACGTCCCAGACCGCCGAGATGTCGGCGGCGACCGTGCGAGCACGGCTGATGTGGGCCACTCGCACATCAAACACCATCACGGCCTCAGGATGTGCCGCGGCCGTCAGATCAGGTCTTCCTTGGTGAGATAACGCATCACCTGCCAACCGATGAGCACCGGCAGCCAGCAGGTCAGCACCCGGTACAGCAGCACCGCGGGGACGGCGACGGCGGCCGGGACGCCGAAGGCGGCGAGCCCGCCGATCAGCGCCGCCTCGACCGCGCCGACGCCACCGGGGGTCGGCGCGGCAGAGGCCAAGGTGCCGCCGACCATCGTCACCACGGTGACGGTGACGATCGTGGCGTCACCGCCGAATGCCTCGATGCTGGCCCACAGCGCCAGGGCTGAACCGAGGGTGGTTGTGGCACAACCCAGTACGATCAACGCCAGCCGTTTCGGTTCGCGGGCCAGCTCTTTGAGATCCTGGAGGACCTCGTTGAGCCTGGGACGCACCGCGGTCTTGAGCCAGCGGCGCAGCTTCGGCACGAAGACGAACACCCCCACCAGGCCCAGCGCCGTGCCACCGACGAGGTACAGCACTGTGGCATCGGGGACGAACTTGGCCAGGTCGGCCGGAACGGCGGCCGCGAGGCTGAACACGACCAGCAGTGACAGGTGGGTCATCACCTGCACCGACTGTTGCAGTGCCACCGCGGTGGTGGCCCGCAGCGCGCCCAGTCCACTCTTCTGGAGGAATCTCGTCGACAACGCCAGCCCACCCACACCCGCAGGAGTGGTGGTGGCGGCGAAGGTGTTGGCGACCTGCATGATGGTCAGCTTCCAGAAGCTGACCATTCCGGCTGCCGAGGCCCACAGCGCCGCGGCCGCACCGGTGTAGCGCAGTGACGAGATCGCCAGCCCGACCACCGCCCACCACCAGTTGGCGCTGCGGAGCTCGTCGAAAAATGCCGGCACGGTGCTGATGAACGGATAGGCGACGTAGACCAACGCCACCAGCAGCACCAGCTGGATCAGCTGGTTGCGGGTGAACCGGGTGATGGTCTCCTTCTTGATCTGGTCGGCGCCGGTCTGGCGCATCACCTCGTCGCGCGCACTGGTCATGACCTTGCGGGAGTCGGGCACCTCCTTGAGCAGTCTGGTCGGAATCGCCACCTTGGTCAGCCGACGGGAGGCGGTCAACACGGCGTCGGTGCCGAAGGCGTCGATGGCTGCGGCCACCGCGGGCGATGGACCGTAGAGATGTGTTGTCGTCACCAGGAGCTGAGCGATATCGGACTGCAGGTGCACATCGGATGCGCCGAACTCCGAGCTGTCGAACCCGCCGAACAACGTGACACCGTCGTCGACGGTGAGCTCTCTGGCCCTCAGGTCGCCGTGTGCGATCTGATGTTCGTGCAGCACTTTCAGGGACGCCCACGCGCTGGCCGCCGCCATCTCACCGGTGCATCCGGCGATGGGTGTTCCGCGTGCCGGGGTGTGCGCGTACAAGGTCCAACCGCGGTCCAGGTCGGCCACGGCCACCGTCGTCGTGTTGGCCACGCCGACATCACCGATCGCGATCCCCATCAGCGCACGGTGTTCGACCGCCCGGCGCATCGACGCGTGCAGCGGGGCGGTCTCCCGGTTGCGTAACCGCACCAGACTCCAGAACTGACGCAGCGCGCCGCCGCTGCGCTGATTCGGTCCGTACAGCTCGACGATGGCAGGGCTCTCCGGTCCGAAGGCCGACAGCACCAGCGGTCCGGCACCGGCGGGACGGAGCACCGTGAGACCGGTGACCGCCATGCCGCGGCGGGCCAGCGCACGGACCGCCGCGTCGAGCGGCACCTCGAGCGCCGGGGTGCCGACCACCAACACGGTGAGCGCGCCGACAAACCATCCGACGGCCAGCCCGAGCAGTGACCGTGCCGGTACGACGGCGCTGACCACGAGGTGGATCGGGACGAAGGCCAGCAGCAGCGTCCACCACCAGCGTCGCCACCGCGCGGGTAGCGACGGGCCCGACACGGTGAGTACCGCGGCCAGCATCGCGATCCAGCGGGGGTCGTCGAGGAATTGCGACAGCAGGGTGTCGAGCCGGTCGGACAGGTCGAAATGCCATCGGGGTGCGGCCACGCCGTTACCGGTGATGGACAGGGCCAGTAGGGCCATCACCCCGGCGGCGGCATAGGCGCCGAGCAGCTTCCACTCCCGCCCCACCACCAGCCCGAGCAGGATGATGAACGGCAGCGCCAGGATGGCGACGCCGTAGGCCAGGTACACCAGGTTGGATTGCGTCGGGGTGAGCACGCCGACGATCTCGGAGATCGACTTCTCCAGCGCTTCCCACTCGTTGCGGGTGATCAACGAGCTGGTCACCACAAAAATCAGGAATGCGGCCGCGACCGCAAACCGGATGATGTCATTGGTACGTCGGGTCAACGGTTGCAGCAAGCTGCCCGAAATGGCGATCTCTCGCCCGTCGACTCGCATAGTGCCGGAATTCTTTCAGATCACCGGGGTTGTCCCAAGCACGCCGAGCCGTCCCGGCCGGGTGTTCTTGGTCGCTCGCTAGCCTGGCAACGTGACAGATCGATGGTCGCCGAGCCGGCTCGGCAGTCTGACAGGTAAGCGCGTCATCGTAACGGGCGCGACCAACGGTGTAGGGCTGGCGACGGCGCGGACGCTGGCCGGTGCGGGAGCGCACACGATCCTGGCGGTCCGCAACACCGCGTTGGGGCGGCAGCGGGCGGCCGAGATCGGTGGGTCGACGGAGGTGCTGGAGGTCGATCTGGCCGACCTGTCGTCGGTGCGGGCCTTCCCGGACCGGCTCGACGGTGATGTCGACATCCTGATCAACAACGCCGGCGCGCTCACCCAGCACCGCGCCGAGACCGCCGACGGGTTCGAGAAGACATTGGCCACCAATCTGCTGGGCCCGTTTGCGCTGACCAATCTGCTGTCCGGCCGGATCCGTTCGCAGATCATCACCGTGGGCTCCGAAGCTCACAAACGGGCGACCCTGCGACCAGACGATATGCATCTGCGGTCCGGGAAGTGGTCGCCGATGGGGTCCTACGCGCATTCCAAATTGGCGGTGATGTTGTGGGGGCTGGAGCTGGACCGGCGGCTGCGCGCCGCGGGCTCGCCGGTGAGTAGCCGGCTCACCGATCCGGGTTGGGTGTCCTCGAACATCTCCAACGTTTCCGACACCCGACTGATGCAGTTCGTCCACCGTGGTGTGAAGGCTGCCGGGGATCGGCTGGCCAATGACATCGACCAGGGTGCGGCGCCGACGCTGTATTGCATCAGTGAACCCATTCCGCCGGGGAGTTACGTCGGTGTCGACGGGTTCATGGGGCTGCGCGGTGGCCCGGTGCTGATCGGTCGTTCCGCTGCCGCCTGTGACTACGACGATGCCGCCCGGGTGTGGGCGTTTGCGGAGAAAGCGACCCGAACCTCTCTTTCTCTCTAGTGGCAGGGGTGGCTCCTGCGGCACTGTTCGTGCCGTCGACAGTCCCTTGACGGGATCGAAACCGGCGTCCTAAAGTGGCAACACGCACTCTTTGAAACGTTTCAATTCGGGAAGCCTCCGACGGCGGAATCACCACCAGGCAGGGCTGGAGATGCGCGCGAGTCGATCAATCTGTGGCGCCCGGAAAGGCGGTGGTTCGAGTTGAGCCCGGACACGTTCAGCGGTGAGCTGTTCGACAACTTGGCGATCGAACTGCCGACCTGGGCCTTCGGCAACTCCGGGACCCGATTCAAGGTTTTCGGCGCCCCCGGCACGGCGCGGACCGTCGAAGAGAAGATCAACGACGCCGCCACCGTGCACCGTTTCACCGGACTGGCGCCGGTGGTCGCGCTGCACATCCCGTGGGACCAGGTGGACGACTACGGGGCGCTGGCGGAGTACGCGCGCAGCCAGGGGGTGGCCCTGGGCACCATCAACTCCAACACATTTCAGGATGAGGATTACAAGTTCGGCAGCCTGACCCACACCGACAAGACGGTGCGACAGAAGGCCATCGATCACCACCTGGCGTGCCTGGAGATCATGAATCGCACCGGATCGCGGGATCTCAAGATCTGGTTGGCCGACGGCACCAACTACCCGGGGCAGGGCGATATCCGCGCCCGCCAGGACCGGCTCGCCGAATCGCTGGCGGCAATCTACCGGCACGTCGGCGATGGCCAGCGAATGGTGTTGGAATACAAGTTCTTCGAACCGGCGATGTACATGACCGACGTCCCGGACTGGGGCACGTCCTACGTGCAGGTCAGCGCATTGGGGGAGCGCGCCAAGGTGTGCCTGGACACCGGCCATCACGCCCCGGGGACCAATATCGAGTTCATCGTCGCCCAACTGCTGCGGCTGGGTAAGCTCGGTTCCTTCGACTTCAACTCCCGGTTCTACGCCGATGACGACCTGATCGTCGGGGCCGCCGATCCGTTCCAGCTGTTCCGCATCCTGTTCGAGGTGATCCGCGGTGGTGGGCTCGATGCCGGTAGCGACCTGGCGCTGATGCTCGACCAGTGCCACAACGTCGAAGCCAAGATCGGCGGCCAGATCCGCTCGGTCCTCAACGTCCAGGAAATGACCGCGCGCGCCCTGCTGGTGGACACCGCGGCGCTGACCGCCGCTCAGGACGCCGGTGACGTGCTCGGCGCCAACGGCGTTTTCATGGACGCGTTCTACACCGATGTCCGGCCCGCCTTGGCGCAGTGGCGCACCGAACGTGGGCTACCCGCCGACCCGATGGCGGCGTTTGCCGAATCCGGATACCAGAATTCCATCGACACCGAGCGTGTCGGCGGAACCCAATCATCGTGGGGAGCCTGACCGCCAATGAGCAACCAGACCGTCACCGAGCTGATCAACCGGTCCAATCGGTTGGGGGCGGACCCGAAGAACACCAACTACGCCGGCGGCAACACCTCGGCAAAAGGCACCGAGACCGACCCGGTCACCGGTGAGCCGGTGGAATTGATGTGGGTCAAGGGATCCGGCGGCGACCTGGGCACCCTGACCGAGAAGGGCCTCGCCGTGCTGCGGCTGGACCGGATGCGGGCGCTGGCCAAGGTGTATCCCGGGGTCGACCGTGAAGACGAGATGGTGGCCGCGTTCGACTACTGCATGCACGGCAAGGGCGGCGCGGCGCCGTCGATCGACACCGCGATGCACGGCCTCGTGGACGCTGCGCATGTCGACCACCTGCATCCCGACTCCGGTATCGCGATCGCCGCAGCCGCCGATGGGGAAGAGCTGACCAAACAGATCTTCGGCGATCGGGTGGTGTGGGTTCCGTGGCGTCGCCCCGGATTCCAGCTCGGGCTCGACATCTCCGAGATCAAGGCGCGCAACCCACAGGCCATCGGCACCATCCTCGGTGGGCACGGCATCACCGCCTGGGGTGACACCTCCGCCGAGGCCGAGGCGCACTCGCTGGAGATCATCGAGAGTGCACAGCGCTACCTCGATGCCCATGGCCGGCCGCAACCGTTCGGTGCGCCGCTCGACGGATACGCGGCACTGCCCGATGAGCAGCGGCGCACCAAGGCCGCCGAATTGGCCCCGTTCATCCGTGGCCTGGCATCCACCGACAGGGCCCAGGTCGGACACTTCAATGACGATCCTCGGGTGCTGGAATTCCTTGCCGGAAGCGAACATCCGCGGCTGGCGGCGCTGGGTACCAGCTGTCCCGACCACTTCCTGCGCACCAAGGTCAAGCCGATGCTGCTCGATCTGCCGGCGGACGCGTCGATCGATGCCTGCCGGGAGCGGCTGTTGGCGCTGCATGAGGACTACCGCGCCGACTACCAGGCCTACTACGACCGGCACGCTGATGCGCAGAGCCCGGCCATCCGGGGTGCCGACCCGGCGATCGTACTGATCCCCGGTGTGGGCATGTTCAGCTACGGCAAGGACAAGCAGACCGCGCGGGTGGCCGGTGAGTTCTACCTCAACGCCATCAACGTGATGCGCGGGGCCGAGGCCGTCTCCACCTACGCCCCGATCGACGAATCCGAGAAGTTCCGCATCGAGTACTGGGCTCTGGAAGAGGCCAAACTCCAGCGGATGCCCGCACCCAAACCCCTGGCCACCCGCATCGCGCTGGTCACCGGTGCGGCCTCCGGGATCGGCCGGGCCATCGCCACCCGCCTGGCCGCCGAGGGGGCCTGTGTGGTGATCGCGGATCTCGATGCCGGCAAGGCAGCAGCCGCCGCAGCAGAGATCGGCAATTCGGACATCGCGATCGGGATCGCCGCAGATGTGACCGACGAGGATGCGGTGCAGGCCGCCGTCGATGCCTGCGTCCTGGCCTTCGGCGGGATCGACATCGTGGTCAACAACGCCGGCTTGTCGCTGTCGAAGTCGCTGCTGGAGACGACGGCGGCCGATTGGGATCTGCAGCACAACGTGATGGCCCGCGGTTCGTTCCTGGTGTCGCGCGCCGCAGCGCGCGCGTTGATCGATCAGAAGCTCGGCGGCGACATCATCTACATCTCGTCGAAGAACTCGGTGTTCGCCGGGCCCAACAACATTGCCTACTCGGCGACCAAAGCCGACCAGGCGCATCAGGTTCGGCTGCTGGCCGCGGAGCTGGGCGAGCACGGCATCAAGGTCAACGGGATAAACCCCGACGGGGTGGTCCGCGGCTCGGGTATCTTCGCCGGCGGCTGGGGTGCCAAACGTGCTGCGGTATATGGGGTTCCGGAAGAAGAACTCGGGCAGTTCTATGCGCAGCGCACCTTGCTCAAGCGTGAGGTGCTGCCCGAGCACATCGCAAACGCCGCGTTTGCACTCTGTACATCGGACTTCTCGCACACCACCGGATTGCACGTGCCGGTCGACGCGGGTGTGGCGGCCGCCTTCCTGCGATGACGGGATCGGTGGCGGCGGTGGACCTGGGGGCGACCAGCGGCCGGGTGATGCTCGCCGAAGTGGGTCCCGATCGGCTCGAGATGCGGTCGGTGGCGCGGTTCGCCAACGATCCGGTGTCGTTGTGGAACGGCCGACGTCAGGCCCTGCACTGGGACATCGCGGGCCTGTATCGCAATGTCTGTGACGGGCTCGCCCTTGCGGGTCAGGAAACCGGAGACCTCCAGGGAATCGGTGTCTGTTCGTGGGCCGTCGACTACGGCTTGCTGCGGGACGGTCGGCTGCTGTCGACGCCGCACCATTACCGCGATGAGCGCACCGCCGCCGGTGTCGAACTGGTGCACGCCGTGATCGGCCCCGATGAGCTGTACCGCCGAAACGGGCTGCAGTTCCTGCCGTTCAACACCGTCTATCAGTTGGCGGTGGAGAAAGCCGACGGGCTGCTGGACCTGGCGGACACCGTGCTGTTGATCCCGGATCTGATCAACTATTGGCTCACCGGCAGCCTGGCTGCCGAACGCACCAATGTGTCCACCACGGGACTGCTCACCGTACAAGGGGACTGGGACACCGAGGGGATGCGGCGACTGGGCATCCCGTCGTCACTCTTCCCGGAGCTGGTGGAGGCCGGCAGTGTGCGCGGCCCGGTGCTGTCCGATGTTTGCGCCCGGCTCGGAGTGCCGTTCGGCACCGAGGTGGTCTCGGCGGCTTCCCACGACACCGCTTCCGCCGTCGCCGCCATCCCGATGCGCTCCGAAAGATCGGCATACATATCCTGCGGCACTTGGGGTCTGGTGGGTGTGGAGATTGCTTCCCCGGTGGTCACCGATGCGGCGCGGCAGGCGAACTTCACCAACGAAGTCGGCGCCGACGGGCGAATCAGATTCCTGCACAACGTGATGGGATTGTGGCTGCTCAGCGAAACGGTGCGCCAGTTCGGTCGCAACGGGATGACCGCCGATCTCGGTGAGCTGTTGGCGCAGGCTGCGGACATGCCCGGCACCGCAATGGTTTTCGATACCGACGATCCGCGTTTCCTGCCGCCGGGCGACATGCCGGCACGCATCGCAGCGTGGTATCACGAGCATGATCTGCCTGCGCCCGCGAGCCCGGCTGAGGTGGTGCGCGCCATTGTGGACAGCCTGGCCGCTGCTTTCGCCACAGCGGTGCGGACCTCAGCGGAACTCGCCGGCGTTGCGGTGACCGAAGTGCACATCGTCGGTGGCGGCTCGCAGAACGAACTGCTGTGCCAGCTCACCGCGGACCGGCTCGGGATGCCCCTGTTGGCCGGCCCGGTGGAGGCGACTGCGCTGGGTAACGTCCTGCTCACCGCGCGAGCGCGGGGACTGCTCACCGGTGACCTCGACACCTTGCGGGCACTGGTGGCCGACCGGTTCCCGGTGCGCCGCTACGAACCTCGGGCAGTACCGGTTCGGTGAGCCCCGGGGTGCGGCGATCTGGTGCGATGATCTCGTGGTGAGCATGCGAGAGGTGGCGGCCGCTGCATCGGTGTCGGTCGGCACGGTGTCCAACGTGCTCAACGCGCCGGAGAAGGTCGCGCCCGCGACGGTGGCCCGGGTCCAGGCGGCGATCGAGAAACTCGGTTTTGTTCGCAATGATGCCGCCAGGCAGCTTCGTGCCGGGCGGTCCCGCAGTGTGGGGCTGGTGGTGCTGGATGTCGGCAACCCGTTCTTCACCGATATCGCACGGGCCGCGGAACGCCGCGCCGGCGAACTCGATCTCACGATTCTGCTCGGCACCTCCGACGACGACCCGCGCCGGGAACGCACCTACATCGACACCTTCGATGAGCAGCGGGTTTTCGGGTTGTTGGTGTCGCCGGTCGGCGACGACCTGAGCAGGTTGGCCGCACTGCAGCATCGCGGGACGCCGGTGGTGCTGGTGGACCGCGACGGCGGCGGCACCACCTTCGATTCGGTGGCCGTCGACGATATCGCCGGGGCGCGGCTGGCCGTGCGTCATCTCGGCGAGATCGGTTGCCGCAGAATCGCTTTTGTGGGGGGTCCGGCTGAGCTGCGGCAGGTGCGGGACCGGCGGACCGGTGCGGGGCTGGCGGTCGAGGCGATACCCGGTGGTCGGCTCGAGGTGATCGACACACCGGCGCTGACCGTTCTGGAGGGCCGGGCGGTGGGGGAGATGCTGCGCGGTCGGCCCGTCGGAGACCGCCCGGACGGGGTGTTCTGCGCCAACGATCTGCTGGCGATCGGCGTGCTGCAGGCGTTGACCCTGGTCGGCGGCCTGCGGGTGCCCCACGATATGGCGTTGATCGGCTACGACGACATCGATTTTGCGCGCTCGGCGGTGGTTCCGTTGAGCTCGATCCGTCAGCCCACCGCGCGAATCGGGTCGACGGCGATCGATCTGCTGATCCGGGCCGCCGCAACCCCGCTGGATCCGTCAGATCGCTGCCCCGAGCACGTGGTGTTCGATCCGGAGCTCATCGTCAGGGAGTCCACCGCCACGGCGACGACCAGGGCCGGTGGCTCAGATGTCGTCGGATAGTGGTGTGCTGAGCAAGATCTGGTCAAAACGCGCCCGGTTGTCATCGGTGAACACCAGTTCGTCGGCGGCGCGTTCGACGAGCTGCATGCACAAACGTCCGAATTTTGGTGTTGGACTGCTGGGAACGCCACTTCAGGACGTCGAACGCCCGGTCGGCCGGGATGCTGTACGCCAGCATCACCATCCCCTTGGCCTGTTCGATGATCGCGCGGTGAGCGGTGAACTCTGCCACCGCGATATCCACAGCCTGGTCGACCGCATCGGTGAAAGGCCGGGGATCGAGCACGTCCGACAAGTCGACATAGAAGCCGTCGAGTCCGACACTGTTCCGCTGCTCGTCGAGCCGGTTCTTGCTGATCACCACAACGCGGTGCACTTCACCGGCGCGATCCACGATGCGGTGCCGGCTGGACAGGGCCACCCGGGTCTCCAGCACTTCGCGGTACAGCTCCTGGACGCGGCTGCGGTCTTCGTGGTGTTTGTGGGACAGCACCAGATCGGGGTCGGCCGTCATCGGCTCGGGCGGGTACCCGTGCATCGCGGCGACTTCCGCCGACCACTCGAACAGTCCGGTGGCGAACACGTAGGTGAAGCTGCCGACCCGGGCCGATGGCAGTCGCTCGGCAGGCTCAGGCCGCGTCACCGCTACCACCACACCTGTCGATGGGGACGCCGAGTCCGACCCCATTCGCGCGTCGTTTCGGATCCTCCTTCGCCGATTCTCCACAGCACCGTCAAGAGTGCGACGCTCAGTCGATGGCTTCGGTGCCCTCGTCGGAGAGTTTGGAACCGGTGATCTGGAAGACGACCCGACGAGCGATCGCGACGGCGTGATCGGCAAATCGCTCGTAGAAGCGGCCCAGCAGCACCAGGTCGACTGCGGACGAAACACCGTGCCGCCAGTCGGCGCCCATCACGATGGTGAAGAGATGGCGGTGCAGACCGTTCATGGTCTCGTCGTCCCGCAGGATCTGGGTGGCCTGGGCCACGTCGCCGGACAGCACCACTTCCTGGGCGCTGCGTGCCATGGCCACTGCGACCAGACCCATCTCGGTGAAGTGCCCTTGCACCTCTTCCGGCAATACCTGGGCGGGATGGCGTCGCCGCACGATTCTGGCGACGTGTGCGGCCAGCCCGGTCATCCGGTCGGCGTCGGCAGCGGTCTGGAGGGCGCCCACAACCGCGCGCAGGTCGGCGGCGACGGGCGCTTGCAGGGCAAGCAGCTGAAACGCGTCGTGTTCGACCTGCTTGTTCAAAGTGGTTGAGTCACTGAGCTGGGTGAGTACCCCTTCGGCGGCTTCCAGATCTGCCTGGAGCAACGCCCGGGTGGCGTTTTCGATCGCGTCACCGGCCTGCGCGCACATGCGGGCCAGGTCGGCGGCGAGCTCATCGAGTCGGTGGTGGAATTCGGTGCGCACCTGTCATCTCACGTTCAGAGTCAGCAATCTGGGGGTCGTCTCACCGTCTGTGACGTCGGTGCGGCGGGATCACGAGCGTGTGCGCGAGGCTCGGCACGTCGGTTCGTGAGTTACACGATATCGGCTGATCGAACACCCTGTGTGCACCTGGCTGACTGTCAGACCGGCCGAAGCGACGCGAGATTCTCCACGGAACGACGTACATCGGAGGTCAGCATCTTCGCGACCAGCGATCCGACCGGTCCGTTGAGCAGGCCGCCGGACAGGTCTGCCACCAGGTGGAAGGTCGATCCGGGCCGGTTGTCGGTGATCGTCATGTCCAGTCTGATGTGCACCCCACCCCGGCCGGAACCATGCAGCTCCAGGCGTTTGAACAGCTCGAAACTCGTGACCTTCCAGTGGATCACGTTGCGAAATCCCTTGACCTTGATCACCGACGACACCTGGGTGCCGAGTGTCACCTCGGCGGGCAGTTCACTTTTCCAGCCGCCGAAAATGGTCATCCACTCGTCGAATCGGCCGAGATCGGAGGCCAGCGCCCAGGCCTCTTCGGGTGACTGGTCGGAGGCGACAGACACGTCAACAGTGGGCATGGGTGTTTTTCTACCCGCTGGCCGCCATCGTGAATCCGGCATCGTGAATCCGGCATCGCGAATCCGGTGCCCTGGATTCGGCGCCCTGAATCCGGCGAGGTCGACCATGCTCTGTGGGTCGTGAGAGGACGATATGGGTGTGACCGAGACCGAACTGACTTCGTGGACTGGGGACCATTCGCTGGTCATCGCCTCGGACTACCGGGTGCCCGACCCGTCGCAGGTCGGTCCGCTGTTGGCAGGGCGGCGGAGCGCTCTTGCCGTGTTGGGCGCCCATCACGTCCTGGTTTACCGCTCCACGCAGGATCAGGGCCGGGTGCTGGTGATGATCGGCCTGCACAGTCGGGAGCCCGTCGTCGATCTCATGCGCTCCCCGGTCTTCTTCGACTGGTTCGACGCCGCGGGTGTCGAGGACATCCCGGCGGTGTTTGCCGGCGAGATCGTCGAACGTATCGACATGACCGAACCTGCCGAACCGGCGACGCCGCCGGGAGCCGTGGTTGCGGCGATTGTCACCGTTGCCGATATCGCTGCGCTGGTCGGCCGATTGCGGCTGGCCCGGGACCGATTCGCCTCCGCCGGGATGAAGAAGGTCTGGGTGTTCCGTGCCGTCGACGAGGCCGAGGAGGTGTTGATCCTGCAGGAGATCGAAGACGAGGACAGCGCCCGCCGGTGGATCGAGCATCCCGATGCCGCGGCGGAATGGATCACCCACGCCGGTCTCGGGGTCTACCCGCCGCTGTTTGTCGGCGAGTTCGACTCCATGGTGAGAATCCACTCCGATGTGCGTGTCGACTCCGCGGACTGAAACCGGTTCCAGGTCTTCGGAAAACAATATCGGCCGCCCGAGCACGAGCTCGGACGGCCGATATCGGAAATGGAACTAAACGGTGTGCTCGTCGGCGGCGGTCAGGGCGGCGTCGAGGGCACGCAGCCCCTCGGCCACCTCGGCGTCGCTGATGTTGCACGACGGCACCGCGTGGATCCGGTTGAAGTTGGCAAACGGCAGCAGGCCATTGGCCTTGCACGCGCCGATCGCCGCGGTCATTGCGGGGCTGGAGCCGCCGTAGGGTGCCAGCGGTTCACGGGTCGCCTGATTGGCCACCAGTTCGATCGCCCAGAACACCCCGAGTCCGCGGACCTCGCCGACGGACCGATGCTTGGCGGCCAGCTCACGCAAGCCGGGGCCGAGCACCTGCTCGCCGATCCGCTTGGCGTTGGCCACCATCTTCTCGTCCTCCATCGTGTTGATGGTGGCGACGGCGGCGGCGCAGGCCAGCGGATGACCCGAGTAGGTCAACCCGCCCGGGTAGGCCCGGTCGGCGAACGTCGCGGCGATCTTCTCGCTGATCGCCACACCGCCCAGCGGCACGTACCCGGAGGTGACACCCTTGGCGAAGGTCATCAGATCCGGCGTCACATCGAAGTTTTCGATGGCAAACCATTCGCCGGTCCGGCCGAAACCGGCCATCACCTCGTCGGCGATGAACACGATGCCGTACTTGTCGCAGATCTCCCGGACACCGGCCATGTAGCCCGGCGGGGGCACCATGATGCCCGCGGTACCCGGCACCGACTCGAGGATGATCGCCGCGAACGACGTGGCCCCCTCGTGCTGGATGAGCCGCTCCAGGTACTCCAGCGCCCGCTCGGACTCCTGCTGCTCGTTCTCGGCGTAGAACGACGAGCGGTACAGGAACGGCCCGTTGAAGTGCACGACGCCGCTGCTGGCGTAGTCGTTCGGGTAGCGCCGCGGGTCGCCGGTCAGGTTGACCGCGGTGTCGGTGCCACCGTGGTAGGACCGGTACCGCGAGAGCACCTTGTAGCGGCCGGTGTGCAGCCGCGCCATCCGGACCGCGTGCTCGACGGCATCGGCGCCGCCGTTGGTGAAGAACACCCGGTTCAGGTCGCCGGGGGTGCGCTCGGCGATCAGCCGGGCGGCTTCCGAGCGGGCCGCGTTGACGTGCTGCGGAGCGATGGTGCACAGCTTGGCGGCCTGCTCGGCGATGGCTGCGACCACCTTCGGGTGCTGATGGCCGATGTTGGTGAACACCAGCTGCCCCGAGAAATCGAGCAGCTTGTTGCCTTCGCCGTCCCAGACGTACTGGCCGTCGGAGGCGATGATGGTCATCGGCTTGATCTGCGCCTGCGCCGACCACGAATGGAAGACGTGCTTGCGGTCGAGCTCGTAGGCGTGGGCGCCCTCGGCGATGGCGGTGTCGAGGTCCTGCCCGGAGGGCAGGAGTTCGGGCTTAACGGATGTCATGGCTGTAATCTTCCTCGATCTGTTCCGGCCTAGTCGTTCTGGGGGAAGCCGAGGTTGATGCCGCCGTGGCTCGGGTCGAGCCAGCGGGTGGTGACAACCTTGCCGCGGGTGAAGAAGTGCACGCCCTCGGTGCCGTGGGCGTGGGTGTCGCCGAACAGCGAGGCCTTCCAGCCGCCGAAGCTGTAGTACGCGGTGGGCACCGGAATCGGCACGTTGATGCCGATCATGCCGACCTCGACCTCGTTCTGGAACCGCCGCGCCGCGCCGCCGTCGTTGGTGAAGATGGCGGTGCCGTTGCCGTAGGGGTTGTTGTTGATGAGCTCGAGTGCCTCGTCGTAGGTGTTCACCCGGACCACGCTGAGGACGGGGCCGAAGATCTCGTCGGTGTAGACGCTCATCTCCGGTGTCACGTTGTCGATCAGGGTCGGGCCCAGCCAGAAGCCGTCGGCAGCGCCGTCGACCGCCGGGTTGCGTCCGTCGACCACGATGGTGGCTCCGGCGGCTTCGCCGGCATCGACGTAGGAGGCCACCTTGTCCCGGTGAGCCTTGGTGACCAGCGGACCCATGTCCGAATCCTTGGTGCCGTCACCGGTCTTGAGGGTGTGCGCACGCTCGGCGATCTTGGCGACCAGCTCGTCGGCGATGGGGCCGACGGCCACGGCCGCGGAGATGGCCATACAGCGTTCCCCGGCGGAGCCGAAGCCGGCGTTGATCATGGCGTCGGCGGCCAGATCCAGGTCGGCGTCGGGCAGGATCACCGCGTGGTTCTTGGCGCCGCCGAGGGCCTGGACGCGCTTCCCGTGTGCGGTGCCGGTGGCGTAGACGTACTCGGCGATCGGAGTCGAACCGACGAAGCTGATCGACTTGACCTTCTTGTTGGTGAGCAGCTCGTCGACGGCGACCTTGTCACCCTGCAGCACGTTGAACACGCCGGCGGGCAGGCCGGCTTCGGTCCAGAGTGCGGCGATCCACAGGGCTGCGGTCGGGTCTTTCTCCGACGGCTTGAGGACAACGGTGTTGCCGGTGGCGATGGCGACGGGGAAGAACCACATCGGCACCATGGCCGGGAAGTTGAACGGGGAGATGACGCCGACCACACCGAGTGGCTGGCGGATGGAGGCCACATCGACGTTGGTCGAGGCGTTCTCGGTCATCCCACCCTTGAGCAGATGCGGAATGCCACAGGCGAACTCGACGACTTCCTGGCCGCGGGTGACTTCGCCGAGTGCATCGGAGAGCACCTTGCCGTGTTCGCTGGTGATGATCGCGGCAAGTTCTTCCTTGCGCTCGTTGAGCAGCTCACGAAACTTGAAGAGCACCCCGACCCGCTTGGCCAGCGAGGTGTCCCGCCATGCCGGGAAGGCGGCTGCGGCGGCGTCGATGACGGCGCGGGCATCTTCGACGCTGGCCAGCGCGACCTCACCGGTCACCACGCCGGTGGCGGGATTGGTCACGGGTGCGGTGCGGTCGCTGCTGCCGGCAAAGCTCTTGCCGTCGACCCAATGGCCGATCGTGGTTACTTTGCTGCCGGGGAGTGTCGCTGTCACAGCTGTCCTTCCGTCTGGGGTGGGGGAGTTCACCACCAATCGTGCGGGTATCGGCAAGAGCTTTCGCTCGACAGCTTGTACATGAACCCCCGCTCTTCTTTACGCTGTGTAAATGCAGCTGACAATCAGGCAGATCCTCGAGCTGCCGGTACTCCAAGCCGGAGCTCCAGAGATCGTCGGCGGTGCGGCTCTACCCGCGGCCCTGGACCGACCGGTGCGCTGGGTGCACGTCGCCGACGTCGCCGACCTGTCCAATCTCCTGGAAGGCGGCGAACTGGTCCTGACCACCGGGCATGCGCTGGCAGACCCGGACACCCGTGACGACTATCTTCCGAAGCTGGCCGCGGCCGGGGCGGTGGCCGTCATCGTCGAACTCGGCGGGCATGTCCGAGAGATCCCGGCCAGCGTGCTGGAGCGGCGCGACGAGCTGCCGCTCCCGCTGATCGCCCTGCATCATGAGGTCCGCTTCGTCGAGATCACCGAGGAGGTGCATCGCCGGATCGTCGCCGAGCAGTATGCCGAGGTGGATTACGCCCGTCGTGTCCATGAAGCCTTCACCGCGCTGAGCATGCGCCGGGCCACCGTCGACGACATCGTCGCGGCCACCGCGGACATGCTCGATACCCCGGTGGTGCTGGAGGACCTGAACCGTCAGGTGCTGGCGTTTGCCGCCCGCGGTGTGCGCACCGCCGACCTCCTCGAGGACTGGGACCGCCGGTCGCGGCTGGCGGACACCGCAGGCGGCTGGCTGATCCGGTCGGTGGGTCCGTACCGGCAGGGGTGGGGCCGGCTGATCGCACCCCGCATCGTGACCTCCGATTCGCGGTCGGCCATGACGGTCGAACGTGCGGCGCAGGCGTTGGCGCTGCACCACATGGCCGAACAGGGCCGCACCTCCCTGGAGCTGCGTGCCCAGAGCGGGCTCGTCGACGATCTGCGCCACCACCGGGTCAACGACGAAGCCGAGGCCACCTCCCGGGCGCACGCCCTCGGACTGCGCCCGGCGCTGACCTACATCCCGGTGACGGTCCGACCCCAGGAGAACCGCGCCACCGACCAGGTGCTCATCCAGCAGCGCCGGGCCAGCACCCTGGACGCCGTTGTCCACGCGATCCGCGCCGACGGCCACACCGTGCTGACGTCCAGTCGTGAAGACGGCCAGATCGATCTGGTGCTGGCGCCCAAGCGCAGCAACCAGCCGGACCAGCAGATGGCCCACATCTGCCGAAACGTGTGGCGCGCAGTGACCAGGGTCGACGGCATCACCGAGTGCTTCATCGGCGTGGGGCCGGAATCCAGCCTCCTGATCGAGGCCGCCGACGGGCTGGCCGAATCGGTGTACGTGGCCGAAGTGGCCGCCGGCATGCCCGTCGACCCCGACCGTCACTTCTACCGCGCCGCGGACGTCCGGCTGCGTGGACTCATCGCCCTGCTCCGCAGGGACTCTCGGGTGCAAGCCTTCGCCGAGACCGAACTGCGGGGCGTCCTCGAGCACCGGGCGGCCCGCGGAGCGCCGGGTGCCGCCGCCTTCGAACTGTTGCGGGTGTATCTGGAATGCGGTGGCAACAAGTCCGACGTCGCCAAGCGGTTGCACTTGTCTCGGCCCACGCTCTACAGCCGGCTCGACCAGTTGCAGCGGCTTCTGGGTGTCGAATTGGACGATGCGGAGTCACGGACATCGCTGCATGTTGCGCTGCTGATTCTCGATCGGCCGGCCGGCCCGCCGGTGTGACACCAGCGGTGTAGCGGTGCTCGCGCCGCCGGGTGTGTTGGGATTGGTGGGTGCAAGACGAATCCGTTCGGGGGGAAGACCCGGCAGAACCTGTCGTGACCGCGCGCGGTATCCGCATGAGCGGCCCGTGGGGGCCGGTCTACGGACCTATCGACCTCGACATCGACGGCGGCGGTGTCACCGTGCTGCGGTGTCCGGCGGGCACCGGCAGGACAGCGTTGCTGATGACGCTGGCCGGGCGGATGGCGCCGGTGGCCGGCGAACTGACGGTCTTCGGCCGCCACAAGGCCCGGGACATCTTCGGGATCTCCGCGCTGGCCGGGATCGACCAGCTCGACACGGTGGCCGAGTCGGTCACCGTGCGCGACCTGCTCACCGAGCAACTGCGCTGGGATGCGGCCTGGTACCGGCTGGTCCGTCGCGCCGACGAGGCCGACCTGCGCCGCATCTGCGGCCCGGTGTTCGGTGACCTGCCGCTGCCGCCGCTGACCGAGTACGTCGAAGAGCTCACCGAACTCGACGGGCTGCTGTTACGCATCGCCCTGGCCAACACCACGCGGCCGCCGCTGCTGGTGGTCGGCAACCTCGACCAGGTCACCAGCGACCGCAGCCGCGCCATCCTGATGGACCGACTGGTAGCCCTGGGTCGCGAACAGACCGTTGTCACCGCGACCGTCAACCACGTCACGGGACATGAGATCCGTGCCGAGATCGAGGTGGCCAACACCTCCCGAGCCGAACTCGTGTCTCAAGGGCACGCATCAGAAGGGGAGGGCAACTAGTCATGTTGGCCGGGATGTCGCTGGGCACCGATCTGAAGAAGTACTCCCGCGGTCTGCTGCCTCGCATCGCGTTGATCACCATCATCTTGATGCCGCTGCTGTACGGCGCGATGTATCTGTGGGCGTTCTGGAACCCGTTTGCCGAAGTGAACAAGGTTCCCGTCGCGCTGGTCAACGAGGATCGAGGTGCCTCCGCGCAGGGCAAGCAGTTGCGTGCCGGTGACGAGGTGGCCGCCGCCTTGAAGGCCTCCGGACAGCTGGACCTGCATGAGATGTCGGCGCAGGAAGCCGCCGACGGCGTCGCCGGCGGTGACTACTACTTCTCGATCACCTTGCCGCAGGACTTCAGCCAGAACATCGCCTCGCCTTCGGGCGGGGATCCGCAGCAGGCCAAGATCCAGTTCACCTTCAACGACGCCAACAACTACCTGGGCTCGATCATCGGTCAGAACGCGGCGCGGGAGGTGCTCAACGAGGTCAACGCGAAGATCGGCGAGCAGACCGTCGGCACCGTCCTGACCGGACTGACCGACGCGGGTGCCGGGCTGATCCAGGCCGCCGACGGCGCCGGTCAGCTGGCTGCGGGGCTGGACACCGCCAATGACGGTGCCCAGCAGTTGGCAACCGGGGCCGACGCCCTGTCGGCCGGGTTGGCGACCGCGCGCACCGGTTCCGCCCAGTTGGCGGCAGGCACCCAGCAATTGGCGACCTCGGTGGACAAGGCCGTCGACCCGTTGCTGACGGTGCTCGACCGGGTGGGAGACCTGCAGCTCGATCCGGACAAGGTGGGCCGGGCCGCCCAGCACCTCAGCGGCGCGGTGCGTTCGACCACCGACCGCATCGCCGCGCTCAACGTCGACCAGGCGCAGGCGGCGGCCATCGTCAACCAGGCCGTCGGCATGTTGAGCAGCAACCCCGACCCGACGTTGCGTGACCTCGGCCGGTTCCTGGCCGGGGCGCAGGGATTGCTCAATGCCCAGGGAATCGACCCGACCACCGATGCCGGGCTGGTCCGGCTGCGTGACAGCGCCACCTCGCTGGAGAACGAGCTCGGCGACCCGAACAGCCAGCTGCGGACGTTCCTGACATCCGCATTGAACGGTGGTCTGCGCAGCGATGTCGCCAAGCTTCGCGACGGCGTGGATCAGCTCAACACCGGTGCCCACCAGCTGTCGCAGGGACTGGTGCAGCTCAGCAGCGGCAGTGAGCGGCTGGCCGGTGGCGCCCAGGAATTGGCCGACGGCACCAAGAAGCTACAGGCGGGTGGGCAGGAACTGGCCACCAAACTCAAAGAGGGCTCCACCCAGGTTCCGTCGTGGACACCGCAGCAGCGCACCGATGTCGCACGTACGCTGACCGCCCCGGTGGCACTCGACATGGTTTACCACAACGAGGCCGCGACCTTCGGTACCGGCTTTGCTCCGTTCTTCCTGCCGCTGGCCCTGTTCATCGGGGCGCTGATCATCTGGATGTTGTTGACGCCGTTGCAGTCCCGTCCGATTGTCAACGGTCTGGGTGCGCTGCGGGTGGTGCTCGCCTCCTACTGGCCCGCGCTGCTGATCGCGGTCTGTCAGGTGGTGGTGATGTATGTGGTGGTGCACTTCGGGGTCGGCCTGCACGCCAAGTATCCGTTGGCGACGGTGGCGTTCCTGATCTTGATCGCCGGAACGTTCCTGGCGATCATCCAGGCGTTCAACGCCCTGTTCGGGGTGGCCGTGGGCCGGGTGATCACCCTGGCGTTCCTGATGTTGCAGCTGGTGTCGGCCGGCGGTATCTATCCGGTGGAGACCACCGCCACCCCGTTCCAGTGGATCCACCCCTTCGATCCGATGACCTATGCCGTCAACGGATTGCGTCAGTTGACGGTGGGTGGGATCGACTCGCGGCTGTGGGTGGCGATCGCGGTGCTGGTCGGGTTGCTGGCCGCAGCTCTGGCTGGCAGCTCGTGGGCCGCCAGGCGCAACCGGCAATACACCATCGAACGGCTACACCCCCCGATCGAAGTCTGACGTTTTCTCCGCGAGCAGTCGCAAACTCGGGTGAAATCCGCCCCATTTGGCCTAGTTTGTGTCTGCTCGCGGAGTGGTCAGCAGGCCGTGGTTGAGCATCTGACGGGCGATGATCAGTCGCTGGATCTCGCTGGTGCCCTCCCAGATCCGTTCCACCCGGAGTTCGCGGAACATTCGCTCGGCCACGTTCTCCCGCATGTAACCCCGGCCGCCGAACACCTGCACCGCACGATCGGCCACCCGGCCCGCCATCTCCGAGCAGTACAGCTTGGCCATTGACGCGAGGCCGTGTAACGCCTTGCGGTCGGCGCCTGCGTCGATCGAGCGGGCCACGTCGTAGAGCATGCCGCGGGCGGCGAACAACTCAGTGGCACTGTCGGCGAGCATGGCCGCCACCAGCTGGTGTGCACCCAGGCGGGTGCCACCCACGGTGCGCTCGCCGGCAAACGCCGTCATCTCGTCAACCAGACGCTGGCCCGCGCCAACACAGCGGGCCGCCACCATCAGGCGCTCGAAGCGGAACCAATCCTGGGTGAACGTCATGCCCTCACCTTCGGCGCCGACGAGGTGTGCCGCCGGTACCCGCACATCGGTGAAGGAGACGATCGGGTGCTCGTCGGCGATGTGGTGGCTGTAATGCGGGGTGCGCACCACCTCGACACCCGGCCACGGCAGATCCACGACCAGCAGCACGTGTTCGCCGGCGAAGTCGCCGTTTTCCAGAACCGCCTGCACGAACAGGTATTCGGCGAGATTGAACGAGGTGACATGCCATTTGGTGCCGTTGACCACGTACTCGTCGCCCTCCTTGCGGGCGGTCGTCCGCAGGTCCGAGACATCCGATCCGGCGAACTCCTCGGTGATGGCATACGCTTCGTGCTTCTCACCGCGCACCGCGGGGGCCAGCCAACGCTGCCGCTGAAAGTCGGTGGCGACCTCGACCCACCACTGTGGTGGGGTGTGCATCACCCAGGCCAGCCCATTGGTCACGGTGCCGACCTGTTCCTGCACCAAAACTTGCTGCAGCGCAGTGCATCCCATTCCACCAGCGGAGGTGGGGATATTGGTGGCGTAGAGCCCGAGCTCGATGGCCCGCGCCTGGTGTTCGGCCGCGACCTGCTCCGGTAGTCGACCTCCGGCGAGTTCGGCCTCGACCTCGAAGGGGATCAATGATGCGGCGAACTCGTGAGCTCGGTCCCGGACCTGCTGATCCTCGGCGGTCAGACCATGCATGCGCCGCACCCCGATCGTCGTCACTGCTCTTGCCTGAGCGTTCAGTCTATGCGACGGTTTCTTGGTATGACCAGTGCTGACATGGTGGTGGTCGGCGGTGGCACCGTCGGGGCGTGGACGGCGGTGTTGTCGGCCGAGCGTGGGGTGAAGAACGTGACCTTGCTGGAGGCATCGACGCTGGGAGAGGGGGCCAGTAGTCGAGCCGCCGGCATGGTCCGCGCTCAGGGGGGCACCGAGACCGCAATCCGCCTCGGAATGCGTTCGCAGCAGTTCTATTCGGCCAGCGGAGATCGGTTCCCGCTTGATTGTGGGTTTGTTGCCCAGGGCTATCTGATGCCGTGCTTCAGCGGCGTCGAGGTGGATCAGGCGCAGGCTCGGATCGCATTGCAGCGCAGCCTCGGGCTGGACGTCGAATGGTTGTCGGCCGACGAACTCGACGCGCGTGCCACCGGCCTGGCCACGGGGTCGACGATGGGTGCCTCCTATGCGGCCGGGGATGGCTATATCGATGCGCCGCGCAATGTCCTGGCGTACACCGCGGCGTTGACCGCCCATGGCGTTGATGTCAGGGAGCGGTGCGCGTTCACGGGGCTGCGCACTTCCGGTGGCCGGGTGGTCGGTGTCGACACCGCCGACGGACCGATCGACACCGAGAACGTGGTGTTGACGGGTGGCCCCCAACTGGCCGATGTCGGACGTGCTGCCGGTGCCCGGGTGCCGGCCGGCGGTACCCGCCACCAGGTGGTCGTCACTGCCCCGCTGCCGGCGGGTAACGTCCGCGAGTTGCCCATGGTCTTCGACGTGGTATCCGGAATCTACTGGCGTCCAGGGGAATTCGGTGGACTGCTGTGGGGGATGAGCAACCCCGAGGAGGTGCCGGGGCCGGCGACGGAGTTCGACTGGACGTACTACCGCAAGGCCCGGGACCGAATGGAGGAGCTGTACCCCGCGATCCGTGGACTCGGCTTGCGCCGTACCTGGGCAGCCACCATCGACTACACCCCGGACCACCTGCCGATCCTGGGCCCGTTGCTCAGCGACGATGGCCCGATCGCCGGCACCGTGGTGGCCGGCGCCGCGGGGCACGGAATGATGTGGGGCCCGGCGGTGGCGGAGGCCGCCGCTGACCTGGCCACCGCGGGCCGATGTGAGTGGCTGGACCTCGCCGATCTCGGTCTGGATCGTTTCGACGCCGACGGCCGCAGCCGGCTCGAGCCCGAACCGATCTCTCTTCCGTTTCCGGAAACGGTTGCTCAAGAGCGACTTTCGACGTGACGCCGCTGAGGATTCTCAACCCATGCCGGTGGCCGAGCGACGCCGGCGGGAGATCGCGTCGACACTTGCCGCCAACAGGAGCACCCCGCCGGTGACCAGGAAGTTGATGTAGGAGGACTGGTTCAACAGTCCGAGACCATTGGCGATGGTCGCGACCACCACCCCGCCGATCACCGCGTCGATGGCGCGGCCCTTGCCGCCGAAGAGGCTGGTTCCGCCGATGACGGCGGCCCCGACGGCATACAGCAGGGTGTTGCCGGCACCCGAGGACGCCGATACCTTGCCTGCGTAGGACGCGGCGATGATGCCGCTCAGCGCTGCCAGTGACGAGCACATGATGAACACCGACACCCGGATCCGGGCCACCGAGATGCCGGCACGGCGTGCCGCCTCGGCATTGCCGCCGACCGCGTAGATGTGCCGGCCGTAGGAGGTGCGGTTGAGTACCAGCGTCAAGACGATGAGCAGCACCAGGATCAACGGTAGAACATAAGGGATGCCGCGGATTTCGACGCTCTGGTTGACGCTGCGGTTCATGTTGAGCACATAGGCCACGCCGAGGACCACGATTGCGACGACGGCGACGCGGGCCGCCACCACACCGACCGGTGAATGGGCCAGCCGCAGTGTTGTCTTGCGGCGATATTGATAGGCCTCCAGGCCGGCGAAGCCGAGTACCACCACCAGGGCCAGGGTCCAGCCGGCGGCTACCGACAGGTTACTGATCGTCAGACCCCGGATCACCGGGTTGTCGACGCGTGCCGAGCCGCCCTCACCGATCAGCTTGAGTGTGACCCCTTGCAGGCCAAGGAAAAAGGCCAGTGTCACGACGAATGAAGGAATGCCCAGTCTGGCGCGCAGCACCCCGATGGCGAGCCCGATCAGCGCACCACATGCGACGCCGGCGAGGATTGCCAGCCACCACGGCCAGGAGAGGTTCACGATGGCCAACGCCATCACACACGCCGAGACACCGCCTGCCACCCCGGCGGACAGGTCGATGTCCCCGAGCAGCAGCACAAACACCAGGCCCATGGCCAGCACGCAGATCGAGCCGGCCTGAGTGATGAGGTTGGCCAGGTTGAGTGCCGACAGGAAGCGGTCGTTGGCCAGGCCGAAGACCACAAACAGCACCACCAGACCCAGGACGGCGGGCAGTGATCCCATATCGCCGCCGCGCACCCGCTGTAGGTAGCTGCGTACCGCAGCACCGAAGGTCTGATCGGCGTGGATGTCACCGATGAAGTCGGAGTCTGCCAACGTGACATCGGCACGGACGCTGGTCATGTCGTGATCCTTCACATCGATTCGGCGGCTTGCGCGGGTGCCAGGCCCAGACTGCCGGACCGGCCCGCGGTGATGAGTTCGACGATCTGGCTGTGGGTGACTTCGGAGGTCTTCACTTCGGCCGCCACCCGGCCCAGGTACAGCGCACAGATCCGGTCGGCGACCTCGAAGACGTCGACCATGTTGTGCGAGATGAGCACCACACCCAGACCTTGGTCGGCGAGGCGCCGCACCAGGTCGATCACCTGTCGGGTCTGGGCGACACCCAGTGCGGCAGTGGGCTCGTCGAGCAGCACCACCTTGGAGTTCCACAGCACCGACTTGGCGATCGCCACGGTCTGGCGCTGTCCACCGGACAGGCTGGACACCGCTTGGCGCACCGACTTGACGGTCCGCACCGACAACGACGCGAGCGCTTCGCGTGCCATCGTCTCCATCCGGGCCTCGTCGAGGATGCCCCGATGTTTCATCTCCCGGCCCAGGAACATGTTCTCGACGATGTCGAGGTTGTCGCACAACGCCAGGTCCTGGTACACGACCTCGACCCCGAGTGCCGATACGTCGGTGGGTCCGTGGACGGTGACCGGCTTGCCCTCGAACAGATACTCGCCGCTGTCGATGGGGTGGATTCCGGCGATGGCCTTGACCAACGTCGACTTACCCGCGCCGTTGTCGCCGACGAGGGCGGTGACTTCGCCGGGGTAGACCTGGAAGTCGACGTCGTGCAACACATGGACCACACCGAAACTCTTGTTCACACGGCGTAATTCGAGTATCGGTGTGGGATCTTCCGGTTCGGTGCTGGGCGCCATCGTCGGTCAGGCTCCCGCCGAGGCGCACAAGGCTTCGAACTGTCCGGAGCACACGTCGGTCTTGGACTGCCCGCCGTCGTCGAACACCACGTTCATGTTGTCCTTGGTGATCGACTTAGGAGTCAGTAGTACCGACGGCACGTCCCGGCCGCCCTGGTCGTCGCGCGAGGTGTTGTTGGTCTGCGGGTCCTCGCCTTTTGCGAGGGCGATCGCGGCTTCGGCGAGTGCGTTGGCCTCTTCGGTCGCGGATTTGTAGACGGTCATGCATTGGGTGCCGGCCAGGATGTTCTGCAGGCCCTCGACGGTGGCGTCCTGTCCGGTGACCGGCACCTGCCCGGCGCGCTTGTTCTTCTCCAGGATCGAGATCACCGAACCCGCCAAACCGTCATTGGCCGCATACACGCCGTCGATCTTCCCGTCGGCCGCGGTGTACATCTGCTCGAAGATCGTCACGGCCGTGTCGTTGTCCCAGTCCGGCACCGCCTGTTCACCGACGATGGTGATGTCCGGGGTGGTGTCGATCACCGAGTGTGCGCCGGCGGAGAACAACGTTGCATTGTTGTCGGTCGGAGAACCGTTGAGGAACACCACATTTGCCGGTCCGCTGCCGAGGCAGTCCACCAAACCCTGACCCTGGAGTTGGCCGACGACGGTGTTGTCGAAGGAGATGTAGACATCCGCGGAACCACCGAGGGTGAGGCGGTCGTAGTCGATGGTCCGGACTCCCTGTGAGGCTGCCTTCTGCTGGATCGCAGCGCCGCTGTCGGAGTCGAGGTTGACGATCGCCAGAACCGTCACACCGTCGGCGATCATTCCGTCGGCGATGGTGGTCATGGTGTCGGCGGAGCCCTCGGCGTTCTGAATGGTGTAGTCGACGCCGGCTTGTTTGAAGGCGGCCTCCAGTGACGGCCGGTCCTTGGTCTCCCAGCGGACCGACGATTTGGTGTCGGGCAGGATGACGCCGATCTTTCCGGACGCCGCTGCTGCCGATCCGGTGTCGGACCCGGAATCGCCAGTGGATCCGGAGTCGTTGCTGCCGCACGCGCTGAGGGTCAGGCCGATGCCGGCAACTGCGGCGACAAGCAAGACGCTGGTTCGATTCACGGGTATCGCCTCCGAGGGGTGTGGTGGATGTGGTTGCAGCACGGAGGAGCGGACCCCCGACCGCGTTTGTTTTCCTAAAGAACATATAACGTGAGTTGTGTCACGTCCAGGATTCAGCTGAGCTGGTGTCCGGCCGTTGCTGCCGGGCTCAGCGAGCGCCCATCAGGTGCTCGATGGCGAGCTGGTTGAGTGTCACGAAATGGCATCCCCGGCCACCGAAGTACGGAGCGGGGTCGAACTGCTCGAACGCCGTCGGGTCGGCCAGCAGCTCGGTGTAGGTCTCGCCGGGGGACAGGGTGGACTCGCGCAGTTCGGGCACCTTGGCCGCGGCGAGCGCTTCGATCACCTCGGGGTCGGAGCGGAACGCCTTGGCGCGCTGCCGCAACAGCAGATACATCCGCATGTTGGCCGCCGCCGACGCCCACACACCGGTGATGTCCTCGGTGCGGCTGGGTTTGTAGTCGAAATGCCTGGGGCCTTCGTAAGCCGTTGTGCCATCGGGGCCACCGTGCTCGAGCAGGTCCACCAGGGCGAAGGCGTTGGCCAGATCGCCGTGGCCGAAGACCAGATCCTGGTCGAACTTGATGCCCCGCTGGCCGTTGAGGTCGATGTGGAAGAGCTTGCCGCTGTACAGGGTCTGCGCGATGCCGTGCATGAAGTTCAGTCCGGACATCTGTTCGTGGCCGGTCTCGGGGTTGACGCCGACCAGCTCCGGGTGGGCCAGGGTGTCGATGAATGCCAGGGCGTGTCCCACCGTGGGAAGCAGGATGTCCCCGCGCGGCTCATTGGGTTTGGGTTCGATGGCGAACCGAAGGGAGATGTTCTGGTCGATCACGTACTGGCACAACAGGTCCATGGCCTCGCGGTAGCGGGTCAGTGCGGCCTGGACGTCTTTGGCCGAATCGTATTCGCTGCCTTCACGACCGCCCCACAGCACAAAAGTCTGGGCTCCGAGTTCGGCGGCCAAGTCGATGTTGCGCAAGACCTTGCGCAGGGCGAAGCGGCGCACCGCCCGGTCATTGCTGGTGAATCCACCGTCCTTGAACACCGGTTGGGTGAACAGGTTGGTGGTCACCATCGGCACCACGAGGCCGGTGGAGTCCAGGGCTGAGGTGAGCCGGTTGAGCAACCGGCGCCGTTCGGCGTCGGAGCTGCCGAACGGGATCAGGTCATCATCGTGGAACGTCAGGCCGTACGCGCCCAGTTCGGCGAGCCTCTCGACCGCCTCGACGGCATCGAGCGCGGGTCGGGTGGCGACGCCGAAGGGGTCGGCGCCCGTCCAGCCGACGGTCCACAGGCCGAACGAGAATTTGTCGGAGGGCTTCGGTGTCAGCTCGTCGGCTTGGGCGAGGTGGGACTCCAGGACCGTCATGATGGTGCTCCTCGGTACTTCCCACCTGTAGGTGGTGGGGTGGTGATGGATACCTACCGCCGCTCTGATGGCGGGGCGGCGAAGGAAGGTCTTTATTTGTTCTAAGATCGAACATAAAATGTGGGCTGGGCCACTGTCAAGACCGAGAGTGTGAGAGAAAGAGGGCGATGAACGCGACCGGAGAGCACCGCGCCGCCCGGGTGGGCACCAGCAACGACGACGTCCGGCGCCGCAACCTGTCCAGTGTGCTCACCCTGGTGCATCACCACCGGATGCTGAGCCGGGCGGACCTGACACGCCGGACCGGTCTGTCGCGGTCAACGGTCAAGGATCTGGTCGAGGACTTGGCGGCGCGGGGGCTGGTGGATGAGTCCCGGGCGCCGGCAGTGGCCCAGGTCGGCAGACCGAGTCCCATCGTCAGTCCCGGCAACCGCCTGCTGGCAGTGGCGATCACCCCGGAGGTGGACGCGGTGACCGTGGGTGTGGTGGGCCTGGGCGGGCTGGTGCTCGACGTGGTGAGACGGCCCACCGACGGCATCCCCACCGCGGCGGCCGCGGTCCGGATCGCTGTCGAGTCGATCGAGCAGATCCGGGCCGGTTTGCAGGACGGGCAGTCGCTGACGGCCATCGGTGTTGCGGTACCGGGGCTGGTGCACGGGCCGGGATCGGCGGTTCAGATGGCTCCGAACCTGGACTGGCATGACGTCGAGATCGGTCAAATGCTCACCGGTGCAACGGGGTTACCAACCTCGGCGGCCAATGACGCCAATGTGGGAGCCATCGCCGAGCACCTTTTCGGCCGGCACGGCAACGCCGACCACCTGATCTACGTCAACGGCGGACCCAGCGGTATCGGCGCGGGTTTTGTGGTCGCGGGGGAACTGCTCGAGGGTGTCGCCGGATACGCAGGGGAACTGGGCCACACCTTTGTCGGCGGTGGCGAGCCGTGCCATTGCGGCAGCGTCGGCTGTCTGGAAACCGAGGTCACCCAGGCCCCGTTGGCCCGGCTGTTGGACGAACTCGACGGCGTCGCCGAACCGACCACCCACAGCGGCGCCGAACTCGACGTGATCAACCGGCAGGCCCGCGCGCTGGCGATCGCGCTCGGCAACGCAGTGAACATGCTGAACCCGAGACTGATTGTGCTGGGCGGCTTCTTGCGGGTGTTCCCGGCCTACGCGGCCAGGGTGCTCCGGGAAGAGCTGACCCGTCGCAGCATGCGCGCCCCGTGTGATCTGGTCCGGGTGGTGCCGGCCACGCTCGGCGCCGACACGCTGATGATCGGCGCTGCCGAACTGGCGTTCGCCCCGGTCCTCGCCGATCCCGGCAGCTTCTGACCTATCGGGCGCGAGCTATCACCAATGCGTCGACCGCCACGGCGCCGGTATGGGTGACGATCACCGGATTGGCCTCGACGGCATCGAGCGACTCTCCGAGTTCGGTTGCCAAACAGGAGAATCCGATGATCACCCGGATCAGTGCTGCGACATCGGCCGCGGGAGCGCCCCGCCACCCGTCGAGCAGTGGCCGGATACGCAGCGAATCGACCAACTGTCCGGCACCGCGCGGGCCGATCGGCGGCAGCGCCACGGCACGATCCGCGTGCAGTTCCACCAGCACCCCGCCGGCGGCGATCACCAGCAGGGGGCCGAAACTCGGGTCCCGGACAACTCCCACGGAGATCTCCGCCCCGCTGCCGATCATGTTGTCGACGGTGACAGCAGGGCCCAGCGACTCGGCCATGGCGGTGTACGCGACACGCAGCGCGGACTCGTCGGCCAGGTTCAGTACCACCCCGCCGACGTCACTCTTGTGCAACTGGCCTGCGGTTTTCAGCGCAACCGGATAGCCCACCACTGTGGCGGCATCCAGTGCGGCGGTGAGGGACTCCGCCGGTCGGGACATGACCACCGGGATGCCGTAGTCGGCCAGTAATTCGAACGCCGGCACGTCGCCGCGCGCCAGCCTGGCTTGCCAGCGGTGTTGGCGGGCTACATTGATCGGGATGTCCGGCTCCGCCGGCGGCCGTGGCCACGTGGCCAGATGGTGCAGCGCGCCGAGCCCGCTGCGATACCCCTCGAGCACCGGGATGCCGGCAGCACGAAGTCGGGTGGCGGTGGCTGGGTCGACTGCGGAGGAGAGCGACGCCAACACCGCCAACGGTGCGGCCGTAGACTCCGCGGCGTCGAGAACTGCGTCGGTGTAGGCGGTATCGCCGTCGTACTCGGCGACCAGATCGACGGCCAGGGCAGTGGCGGCGACGGTCGGGTCCTCGGTCATCAACCGCAGACAGGTGCCGAACAGTGCTCGGGTGTCGGCGCCGGTGCCCCAGACATCCAGGGGATTGCCGGCCCCCAACCCCTCGTCGAGCAGCTCGCTCAGGGTGGCCAGGGTGTGCGGGCTCAGCTCGGCAAAGGGAATGCCGAGATCATGGGCGATGTCGGCGCACAGTGCCCGCTCTGCACCGGAATCGTGCACGGTGGAGATCCCGCTGCCAGGAGCGCAACCGGAGCGGGCCCGCCGGCCCGCCGCGAAGATCTCGAGGGTGTCGGTGAATTCGGCAAGGTCGCCGACATGCACCGCGCCGGTGGCGGCGCAGAACGCCGACCATCCCTCGGTGTCACCGGCCAAGGCGCCCGAGTGTGCCGCGACCATTGCCCGGCCCCGTGGCGAGCCGCCGACGGTCAGCATCACCACCGGGACGTCGACCTCGGCGGCACGAAGCAACGCCGCGGCCAACCGCGGCACCGCGCGCGGTGTCTCGAGCAGCAGCGCGATCAGCTTCGTTTCCGGGTCTTGTAGCGCGTAGTCCACGTAGTCGGCGGTGTCGGTGACCAACTCCTGCCCCGAGGACACCGCAAGCCGGAACCCGAACCCGCGCCGAGTCCGCAACAACGTCGAGAATGCTGATCCGGAGTGGGTGATGAGTGAAACACCGCCCGCAGGAATCGGATCCGGCTCGAGGTAGCCGAGCGCCCGAACCCCGCGGGCATTGTTGACAAATCCCATGCACCCGGCCCCGCACAACGCCATGCCGGACTCGCCGGCAAGAGCGGTGATCCGGTCCCGGACACCGGCTCCGTGTGCCGATCCGAACAGCACCGCTGATCGGGCGCCGACGGCGACGGCAGATTCCAGGGCGGCGACGACGGCAGCGTCCGGGACGCCGAGCAGGACGAGGTCGGGTACCTCGTCGAGGGCAGCTAGTGTTGGGGCGCAGGGCAGTTCGCCGATCCGCGGATAGCGGGGATTCACCAGATGGACCCGGGCGGTGCCGCGGTGGGCCTCGGTCACCATCCTGGCGCCGAAGCTGTCCGGGCGGGCACTGGCGCCGACGACGGCAACCGAACGGGCGCCGAGCATTGTCGCCACCGCGGCCCGGCGCAGCATGGCGCCGTTCAGGAGCGCCGGCCCAGGGTGGGGATCTGGATCCGCCGGCCCGCGCGACGGTGGTCGGCCAGCGCGGCCCTGGCTGCTTGCCAACCCGGAATTCCACATACCCCGCCTCCGGCGTGGGTGGCCGAGCTGCCGTTGTACAGGCCGGCGATCGGTGTGCGGTAGTCGGCAAATCCCGGGGCGGGGCGCATGTGGAACAACTGCTCCAGCGACAGCTCCCCGTGGAAGATGTTGCCGCCGATGAGGCCGTACTCCTGTTCCATCTCGTGCGGCCCGACGATGTCACGGTGCAGGATCGACGAGGTGAATCCCGGCGCCACCTGGTCGTAGAGATCGATGAGACGGTCGGCGTAGGCGTTGAGTTCTTCGGTGTGCGGTTCGGCAGCCCACTGTGCCGGAACCCATTGCGTGAACAGCGACATGATGTGGGTGCCATCAGGATTGAGTGTCGTATCCAGTGTGGTCGGGATGACCCCATCGCTGAACGGCAACGCAGCGGGGCGGCCGAGGCGAGCGTCTTGGAAGGCGGCCTCGATGTACTCCATCGTGGGTGCCATCTCGACGGAGCCGGTGTGGTGTTCGGCCAGGCCGGAGCTCGGGTCGGCGGTGAAGTTGGGCAGCTCGCCGAGGGCCAGGTTGATCTTCACCACGCCACTGCGGGTTTTCCAGTGTTCGATATCGCTGACGAAGGAGTCGGGCAGCTCGTGCCGGGGGATCTGGTCCAGGAATGCGGTCCGGGGGTGCAAAGTGGTGACAACCAGGGGGGCGTGGATCTCCTCACCGGTGTCGAGGACGGCGCCGAGGACGCGGCCGTTGCGGACCAGTAGCCGCGAAACCCGGGCGTTGGTGCGGATTTCGGCGCCGAAGCTGCGCGCTGAGCGTGCGATGGACTCGGAGACCGCACCCATCCCGCCTTCGGGGTAGCCCCAGCTGCCCAGTTGGCCGTCGCCGACGTCGCCGATGGAATGGTGCGCCATCACGTAGGCGGTGCCGGGTTCGTAAGGGCCGGCCCAGGTGCCGATGACGCCGTTGACGGCCAGTGCTCCCTTGATCTGTGGGGAGGTGAACCAGTCGTCGAGCAGATCGGCGATGCTCATGGTGAGCAGCCGGGTGACATCGCCGGTCATGCGTGTGGTGATCCCGCGCTGGCTCCATCCCAATTTGGCCAGCTCGAGTAGGTCAGAGGGTTTGTGGGAGCCGATGTTCGGCGGCACCTGGGTCAGCAGCGGCCCCATCACGTCGGCGATGCCCTCGAGCCAGGCGTTCCACTTGGGCCAGGTGTCGGCATCCTTCTTGGACCACTTCGCCAGCTCTTCGTGGGTACGTGCGGGATCGTCCTCGTAGATGGTCAGCGAACCGCCTTCGGGGAAGGCCTGGTAGTAGGGGCCCATCGGATGCACCTTGTAGCCGTGGCGTTCCAGTCCGAGGTCGCGCACGATCGTGGGCGGCATCAGGCTCATCACATAGGACAGGCGGGTCACGCGCAGGTGGGGCGCCTCGGGCCAGGGGGCCTCGGTGGTGGCGGCGCCGCCGAGTGTGCCGCGGGATTCCAGGACCAGGGTGCTGGCGCCGGAGCGCGCCAGATAGGCCGCCGAGACCAGGCCGTTGTGTCCGCCGCCGATGACAAGAGCGTCATAGGTGTTGGACTTGCCGTTTGTGTTGGACATGGAGCCCTCTTCCGCCAACCTTGACTGACTGTTCAATCTAACCAAGTGTTAGGCTTCGGACAAGAGGCAGCACGTCACGTCGTTGGGAGATTTACGCAGTCATGGCTGAACCAGCCCCCGCCACCGAGAACAATGAGGCCCGGCGCATCCAGATGCTGCGGGCGGCCGCCGAGTTGATCTGTGAGCGCGGCTTTTCCGAGACGCGGATCGCCGACGTGGCCAAGCGCGCCGGCGTGTCTTCGGCCTTGGTGATCTACTACTTCGGCACCCGGGACCGGCTGCTGGTCGACGCGCTACGGCATTCCGAGGAATCTTTCTACGAAGCGGCCGAGTCGATGCTGGCCGAGGTGAGCTCGCTGCGGGAGCGGCTATCGCTGCTGATCCGGTGGACATGTGTCCCCGAAGGCGACGGGGCCGACGAGATCCCCGGCGCCTGGGGCCTGTGGTTCGACCTGTGGGCTCAGGCTTTTCGCCACGACGAGGTGAGGTCCGGCCGCATCGAGCTCGACGCCCGGTGGCGGCGGATGATCATCGACGCCCTGGAATCGGCGGAATCCGGTGAGCATGACCCGCAGGTCGACGCCCGGATGTTTGCGCTGGAGTTCTCGGCGCTGCTCGACGGCCTGTCGATCCAGGTGGCTCTCGAGGATCCCGATGTCGATTCGGAAGTGGCGTATCAGATCGCGATGCGCTTCGCCGAGCGTGAGCTCGATCTCCCGCCGGAGACCAAGCGCACCCGGAAGAAGGCTGCACCCAAGCGGTCCACACGCCGCCGCTGAGCTGTTGGCGGGGTGCTTCAGGTCGCAGTCAGGGCGTTCTGCGGTTCGGCCACCGGGTCGGTGACCACCGCGGCCGGGCTGCGGGTCAGCACCCGAACCGCATCATGGCTGCAGCGACAGTGGATCCGGGCGCCGGGCGACAGGGTTACCGATTGTGGCCCTGCGTGATTGGGCACTTCTACCACCAGGTCGGTGGGCGCGCCGACATCGACGTGTACCTGGGTGCACGAGCCCAGATACACCACTTCGCGAACCACGCCGGGGATGCTGTTGACTTCGATATCGACGTCGGTGTCGTTGGAGTCGGCGGCGTGCAGCGTGATGCGCTCGGGACGGATCACGATGGCGGCGGGCCCGGTGGGGCACTCGGTCGCGGCGCTGGTGGATGTACATCGCACCGTGGTGGACATCGCCGCACACAACGCCGAACCACGCTCGGAGCGCAGCACTTCGGCGTCGAAGATGTTGGCGGCACCCAGGAATCCGGCCACATAGGTGGTGGCCGGCGCCGAGTAGATCTCTCGCGGCGGCCCGATCTGCTCCACCCGGCCCTCGGCCATGACCGCGATCTGATCGCTCATGGTCAGCGCCTCTTCCTGGTCGTGGGTCACGTAGACGAAGGTGATCCCGACTTCGCGCTGCACGGCCCGAAGTTCGAGCTGCAGTTGCTTGCGCAGGGTGGCGTCCAGAGCGCCGAGTGGCTCATCGAGCAGCAGCACTCGGGGCCGCAGCACCAGTGCCCGGGCCAGCGCCACCCGCTGTTGTTGGCCGCCGGACAGCTGTGCTGGGCGGCGCTTCGCGAACTGGGACATCCGTACCAGCTCGAGTGCTTCACCGACCCGGCGCCGGGTGTCGTCCTTGGTGGCCTTGAGGTAGCGAAGTCCGAATGCGACGTTGTCCCAGACCGTCATGAACGGGAACAGTGCGTAGGTCTGGAAGACGGTGTTGATCGGGCGTTTGTGCGGGGGGTCGCCCGCGACGTCACGGCCGTCGACTTCGATCCGGCCGGCATCCGGCTTTTCGAAGCCGGCGATCATTCGCAGAGTGGTGGTCTTGCCGCATCCGGAAGCGCCGAGCAGTGAGTAGAACTGGCCGGCGGGGATATCGAGATCGATACCGGTGACCGCCGGTATCCCGTTGAACGCCTTCTCCAGCCGTTGCAGCCGGACCGCCCCGCCGGTCACCGGGGGTGCCGAGCTTTCAGGGCGCCACTGCCGCGGCGAATCGGGCGAAGTTGGTGGCGAACCGGTCGACATCGCCGGTGCTGTGCTGAACGGACAACAGCCATTGCTCCACCTTCCCCCATGGCGGCAGGAATACTCCGCCATTGTGCTGCATCAACCAATGCAGATGCCCCAGCCGTGAGTCCACCTGGAGGAAATCCCGGAACTCCCGGACCCGGTCCCGCCGGAACGTCACACATCCTTTGGCGCCCACCGCCACCACATGCCAGGGCACCGCATGGCGGTCGATGGTGGCTTCCAGCAGGGAACGCAGGTGCCGGGCCAGGCCGTCGAGGTGTCGATAGGCGTCGTCGGTGAGGATGTCGGCGAGCGTGGCCCGGGTGGCTGCCATCGCCAGCGGATTGCCGTTGAAGGTGCCCACCTGCTCGTAGCGGCCGTCGGCGATCGCCGACATCACGGCGGTGGTGCCACCGATGGCGGCCACCGAGACCCCGCCGCCGAGCGCCTTCGCCAGGCACACCATGTCGGGTACCACCCCGGACAGGGCCGTCACTCCGCCCGGGCCGGTGGTGAATCCGGTCTTGACCTCGTCGAAGATCAGCAATGCCCCGGCGGCGTGGACCAGCGTGCGGATCCCGTCCAGATAGCCGTCGTCGGGCGCGATGATGCCGGCGTTCATCATCACCGGCTCGAGGATCATGGCCGCGACCTGACCGTCGTTCTCGGCCAGGGCGGATGCCACGGCATCGAGGTCGTTGAAGGGCACCACGATGACAAGGTCACGGATGGCGGCGGGGATCCCGCTGTTGCCGGGGACGCCTGTCGGGTGATCGCGTGGACCGACCTCATCGGCTTCGGGCAACACCGAGACCTGCACCGAATCGTGGTGACCGTGATAGCAGCCCTCGACCTTGATGATCCGGTCGCGACCGGTCAGAGCGCGGGCCAGGTGGATGGCGTCCATCGTCGCCTCGGTGCCGGAGTTGGCGAACCGCCACAGGGGCAGCCCGAACCGCCGGGCCAGCTCGGTGGAGATCCAGATGGCGTCCTCGGTGGGCTGGGCGAAATGTGTTCCGCGAGTGACTTGTCGGCTCACCGCCTCGACGATCGCCGGGTGTGCGTGTCCGGCGATGGAGACGCCGTAGCCGCCGTGCATGTCGACATACTCGGTGCCGTCGACGTCAAAGACCTTCGACCCGGTGCCGTGGCTCATCCAGACCGCCTGCGGCTGGGCGATCTGCCAATTCGAGGTGGCGCCACCGGCCAGGTGTGCACGCGCCTGGGCGATAAGCTCGGTGCTGCGGGGCTGGCGGCGCAGGAAGATCTGCTCCTCGGTGCTGATCAACTGGTCTACCGAATCGGCCACCGGAGTCTCGACCACTGACGAAGTCACGGTGCAACCTCCGCTTCCATCCGGTTGACTGAGCATTCAGTCTATGCGAGAGTCCTAGCAGCGACAAGACGCAAAGCGGGGAGGCCACGATGCCAGCACCCAATCCCTCCGGTCTGAACCGGCGTCAATTCTTGGCGCGCGCTGGTCTTCTCGCTCTCACCGCACCGACTCTCGGAAGCCTGCTGGCGGCCTGTGGCGGGTCCGGTCCCTCATCGTCACCGCCCAGCCTGACGCTGGCCCGGCCGGACAGCCCGGTCCTCTGGGACATCCCCGAGGACAACAGGCCGATCGACGACGGCCTGGCACCCGAACAGGGGGCGACGCTGAAGATCTACAACTATGCCGACTATCTGAGCCCCCAGGCGGTGAAATCGTTCGAGGATCGCTACCGCGTCAAGGTCGAGATCTCGACGTTCAATGACGGTGACGAGGCGCTCACCAAGTTGCGCAGCGGCGTCGACTTCGACATCTACAACGCCAACTACACCGAGATCAGCCGATTGGTCAACGGCGGCCTGCTGCGTCCGTTGAACCACAGCTACATCCCGAACATCTCCAACGTGTGGCCCAGTTTCACCAACCCCTGGTACGACCAACAGTGGCGCTACACCGTGCCGTACACGATCTACACCACGGGTATGGGATGGCGCAGCGACCAGGTGCCGGCCGACATCGGCACACTGCCCAATCCCTATGCGGCCTTGTGGGATCCGGTGTACCGCGGCAAGACGGCCATCCTGGACGACTGGCACAGCGCGATGGCGCTGGTGTTGTTGAAGGAGGGCATCACCGACGTCAACACCTCCTCGGCGACCGATCTGAAGATGGTCGGCGAACAACTCTCGGCGCTGGTCGCAGCGACGTCCCCGAAGGTCACCATCACGATGTACAGCGACCTGCCCGCCGGTCAGATCGGTCTGGCGCAGATGTGGTCGGGTGACATCATCAACGCGCAGTACTACCTGCCGGAGGGCGTCGGCACCGATATCCTGCGGTACTGGTTCCCGTCGGACGGGCTGGGGCTGGTGGACAACGACATGCTGGTGACGTTGCGCGGCGGCAAGAATCCGGTGCTGGCGCATCTGTTCCTGAACCACATGCTCGACCCGGCGGTGGCCAAGGAGAATTTCTCGGCGATCGGATATCAGCCACCCCAGAACAGCATCACGGCGGACACGTTGGTGGCCGAGGAGTTCATCCCGGAGAACCTGCGTACCGCGATTGTGCGGCCCGAGTACTTCGACACCGGGTACCGCCTCTTGGAGTTGGATCCCGCCAACGACGCTGCGTGGCGCAATGTCTGGAATGCGTTCAACGCCGGCGGGTCCTGAGTTTTCGTGGCGGTCACCGGTCTGATCCCGCGGCCCGAAGCGCCCACCACGGCAGCGCGCGATCGTTCCCGGTATCTGTGGCCGGCGCTGGCGACGCCCGGCTTGGTGTGGTTGCTGCTGTGTTTCATCGTGCCGCTCTACGTCGTGCTCTGCGTGGTCTTCGGCTACGTAGACCCCATCTTCCGGACCGCGGTACCGGTGTGGAATCCGTTGCGCTGGAACCCCGAACAGTTCACCTACGTGCTGAGTCGCATCGTCGGCCCGAACGGGATCTACGGACCCGCACTGGTGCGCACCGCCGTGTTTGTTGTCCTCGCCAGCAGCCTCTGTCTGCTGATCGCTTTTCCGGTGGCCTATTACGTCGCGCGCCTGGCCGGGAAGTGGAAGGGCGTCCTGCTGGCTCTGCTGATCGCTCCGTTCTGGATCAGCTACATGATGCGAATGCTGGCCTGGGTCAACCTGTTACAGGACGACGGTCTGGTCAACCGGGTGCTCAGCTTCGGCGGCTTCTTCGATGTGGGCGTGAACTGGCTCACCGGGCAACCGGTGGTGGTGATCCTCGGTCTGGTGTACGGCTATGTGCCCTACATGATCTTGCCGCTCTACGCCGGGCTGGATCGGCTGCCGCAGTCGACCCTGGAAGCTGCCCGGGACCTCGGTGCGGACCGGCTGTCGTCGTTCTGGCGGGTGACGCTGCCACTGTGCCGGCCGACGATGGTCGCGGCGGTGTTGTTGACGTGTCTGCCGATGCTGGGGGACTACTTCACCAACGACCTGTTGTCGGCGTCTCCCAAAACCGCGATGGTGGGCAACCTGATCAACGACAGCGTGCAGGCTCCCGGGCAGACCGGCCAGGCGGGGGCGTTTGTGATGATCGTCCTGTTGGTCACGCTGTTGCCGATGATCTATTACGTCCGGGTGATGGCGCGCCGCGACGAGGTGGCCTCGTGAGAGCGCCGCTGACCTGGTGGAACGATCCGTGGCGGCCGCCGCGGATCTTGGTCGCTGTCACGGGATTCTATCTACTGTGGTCACTGCTGCCGGTGTTGATCGCGGTGTGGTTCTCGTTCAACGACGGTCGGTCGCGGACACACTGGCAGGGCTTTTCGTTCCGTTGGTACTGGGGTGATGAGACCCGTTCGGTCTGGCATGACGCCGCACTGCACACCGCGCTGTTCCAGACGCTCAAGCTCGGGGTGATCGCCACCCTGATCACGGTGCCGCTCGGGGTGCTTTTTGCCATCGGTATCGACCGGTGGCGTGGCAAGCTGCCCGACGGTGCCAATGTCTTGATGCTGTTCTCGTTTGTGATTCCCGAGGTGCTGTTGGCGGTGGCGCTGCTGTTTGTGATCACCTCGGTGGCACTGCCGTTGACATTGGGGACTGCCGCGCAGGTGATCGGTCTGGTCACGTTCCAGGTGTCGTATCCGGCAGTGCTGGTGCGGGCCAGGCTGGCCACCATCGGGCGACAATACGAAGAAGCCGCAATGGATTTGGGTGCGACGCAGCTGGGAGCGCTGCGACGGATCATCCTGCCGATGCTCACCCCGGCGATCTTCGCCAGCACGGTGCTGGTGTTCGCCGACGTCATCGATGACTTTGTGCTGGTGCGATACCTGTCGGGCGCCGCGGCCACCGAGCCGGTGTCGGTGAAGATCTACAACACCGCTCGCGCGGCCCCCACTCCGGCGCTCAATGCGCTGGCCACGCTGCTGCTGATGGCGGCGCTGGCGGCGGTGGTCATCGGATATCTGATCTATCGCCAGATGGCGAAGGGGCGCGGTGGTGATCGCAGCATCGGTGCCTTCACCGGTGAGGGTTGATGCGGGCGTGAAACCTCCCGCGAGCGCGCGTGTTTGTACGAAATTGGTCGGCGTGTCGCGTACAAATACGCGCGCTCGCCATCTGGACCCGGGTGAAGCCAGCCAGTAATCTTGACTGTATGTTCAAACAGTGGGGTCCGGCTCCGGTTCCGGCGGGTGATCTGGCAGCCGCATTGGCGCCGTTCGGGCAGTCGCGGATGCTCCCGCGGGAGGCCTATGTCGATCAGGCGGTGTTCGACTGGGAGCAGCGGGCGATCTTCTCCGGGTGGACGTGTGTGGGCCACGCCTCGGACCTGAGTACCATCGGCCGCCAGAAGGCGGTGGCCGCGGGAGCCGGCGGGGTGCTGCTGGTGCGTGCCGCCGACGACGTGGTGCGGGCATTTGTCAACACCTGTCGCCACCGTGGCCACGAGCTGCTTGCCTGCGGCGCCGAGACCAAGCGGCGGGGGATCGTCTGCCCCTACCACGCCTGGTCGTACAAGCTCGACGGAAGTCTGCGCAACGCACCGGGATTCGATGATGTCGAGACATTCGACGCCGCCGAGTTCGGGCTGGTGGAACTGCGCCTGGTGAATTGGCATGGCTGGCTCTTTGTCGACCCCAGTGGAACCGACAGCGACTTCGCCGACCACGTCGCCGGGCTCGAAGACGTTGTGGCGCCGTACCGGCCGGAGGATCTCACGGTCGTGGCGCGGCACTCCTACGAGCTGGCCACCAACTGGAAGGTCATCGCGGAGAACTATCAGGAGTGCTATCACTGCTCGTCGATCCACCCGGAGCTGACCCGGATCAGCCCGCCCACCAGCGGCGAGAACCTGGATCTCGGGGGCTCCTGGATGGGGGGCTGGATGTCGATCGTCGACGAGGCCGAAACCATGTCGTTGACGGGAAAGAGCGAGGGGGCGGCGATCACGGGTCTGTCCGAGCACGAGTTGCGCACCGTCATGTACCTCGTCGGCTTCCCCAATCTGTTGGTGAGTTTGCATCCCGACTACGTGATGACCCACCTGATGACGCCGCTATCGGCGAATCGCACCGTTGTCGAATGCGCGTGGGCGTTTCCGCGGGAGATCGCCGAGCGCTCCGATTTTGATCCGTCCTACGCCGTGGACTTCTGGGATCTGACGAACCGCCAGGACTGGTCGGCCTGCGAGTCGGTGCAGCGAGGCCTGAGTTCACCACATGCTCGCCCGGGCCCGCTGGCACCGGACGAGGACGGCGTGTACCAGTTCGTCACCCGGGTGGCGCGGTTGTACACCGGCCACGCCTGACCCACGTTCGCCCGCTGCCGGCCCGGTGCAACTCCGACCCGTCAGCGGGAGGCTTGTCGATCCTCTCGGGGATCGTCGAAATACTCGAGCAGGTACTTGCTTTCGTCGATATCGCCGATGGTCCGGCGAGCCTTCCTGCGGGTGATCAGGATCCCGGCCCCCGCCAGTATCCACACGACGAACTGCACCGACCAGGCGATGCGGAAGGAGTCGAAGGTGAAACCGCCGGCGGCGTCCATGATCATGCCCATCGACTGCATGACAAGCAGGGCGGCGACAAATCCTCCCATGTTGACGATGCCCTGCGCGGTGCCGAGTGTTGCCGCGGGGTTGAAGGCGCGGGCGAAGTCGAAGCCGACCATCGACCCCGGCCCGCCGACCGAGATGACGACGATCAGCACCACCAGGAGCCACAACGGCGCCGCAGTGGGCAGCGCCAGCACCACGGCCCAGATCAGTGCACTGCTCACCATGATGCCGAGCACCACATTGGATCGCCGATGCGGGTTCCGGCCGGTGAAGATGCCGATGAGGATGCCGGACAGGACCGCCGCCACGGTGGACACGCTCAGCAGAACACCGGCGGTGGGGCGGGAGAGGCCCTGGGCCACCAGCAGGTAGGGCACCCCCCACATCAGGGCGAATGTCGTGACCGAGAACTGTGTCCCCGTATGGGTGAAGAAGCCGAGTCGGGTACCGGGGCGCATCCAGACGGTCTTGATCCCCGACAGGATGTCCCGGATACCTGTCGATGACACCGGCTCTCGGTGCCCGGATGGCGTGTTCTTCACCAGTAGCAGGGCCAGTACCACCGCGAGCATGCCGAGCGCGGCCACCGTCAGGTACGCCGTCTGCCACCCGGCGCCGGTGAGCAGCGCGAGGAACGGCAGCGCCGACAGCATCTGGCCGAGCTGTCCGCAGAAGCCGGTCAGCTGTGTGACCAGCGGAATGCGGTGCTCCGGGAACCAGAAGGGCACCAATCGCAGAACCGAGATGAAGGTGCAGGCATCCCCGAGGCCGACGACGGCACGGGCTGCCATCGCCCAGGGGAGGGACTCGGTGAAGGCGAGCGCCAGCTGCCCCGTGGCCATCAGGGAGCCGCCGACCACGATCATCAGCCGGGAACCGAACCGGTCGAGCAGTATGCCGGCGGGAACCTGGGCCAGGGCGTAGACGACGACCTGCAGGACAACAAAACCTGACAGCACGGCCGGCGCCGCCTGGAATCGGTCCGCTGCTTCGAGCCCGGAGACGCCCAGTGTGGTCCGGTCCAGGACGGCGACCACGTAGGCCAGTAGCCCGGCTGACCAAACGACCCACCCGCGCACTGACTCCACCTCTCCTTCGGCTATTGATCGTCCACCCACACCGGATCGATGAGGAAATCGGCGGATTGTGAGTTCACTCGCATCATCTGCGATGTGCTGGTTCGAGCGACATGTCAGCGATGTGTCATTGTCTTGGCCAAAGTAGCAAAAACGTGTAGAGAAGCTGCTGGTGACTCACGAATAAATGCAGATCAAATGTGTCATAGGTCGTATCTGTCGTGATCGATTGTGGAAGAGCATTTGTTTGCTATCTGGCGATCGGCGAGTACCATTCCGGCATGGGATCCGCGGTCGCTTCGGACCGGTTCAAGGGCTGGCGAGAATGACTGGATACCGCATCGGGGAACTCGCGGAGGCATCGGGAGTCAGCATCCGCAACATCCGGGCTTATCGGGAACGTGGACTGCTGGATCCGCCGGCGCGGGTGGGCCGGGCCGCCATCTACAGCGATGCTCACCTTGCGCAGCTGCGTGTCATCAATCAGCTCTTGTCCAAAGGTTTCACTTCGTCGCACATCGCCGACTTCTTCTCGGCGATGCGAACCGGTGACGATCTGGTCGACGTTCTTGGTCTCCATGACTTGCTCGACGACATCTCCGGCGACAGTCCCGGTGGCGTGGCCGAGCGGCTGGCGGCGCTCCCGTTGGGTATCGAGGCGACCCGGGCAGAGGCCCGCCGGATGGTGGCCACGGGTATGGCCGGCGTGGCTGACGGGGAGTTGATGCTGATCGACCCGAGTCTGGTGCAGATCGTGCTCCAGGCGCCGGACCGGCAGAGTTACCTCGCCATCATCGTCGAGGTGTTCACCTCGGCGCAGGAGGGGGTGGCGGCGACGGCCGGGGATGTCGCCGCGTTGCTCGGAGAGGCTGCCGCCGAGCTGGTGAGCGCGGATCCACCGCGGGTTTCGCCGGTCGAATCCGTGCGTGTCCTGCGGGACTACCGGGCGCTGGCCACGATCGTGATCGCCCGCCAGGTCGAGCACGCGATGCGCGGTCCCGCCATGCAGTCCAGCGCCTGAGAAATTTGATGCAGATGTGACCTGCGACGTTGGTGTGGTTCCTGGGGCTGGTGTCGTAACGTGAGGTTTGTGTCCCTCACTCGTCGCGACCTGCTGCGCCTGGCTGCCGCGACCCCGGTGGCGCTCGCGGGTGGAACCGCGGCGGCCTCACTGATCGCTCCCGCTGCCGCGGCTGCGCCGTTGGGGATCCTGCTGGACTACGCCGCCGGTGTTCTCAGTGCTGCGGACCTTCGGGCCGCCGGCGCGATCGGGGCGATCAGGTACGTATCCGACCGGCGTCCCGGCGGTCAGTGGATGCTGGGCAAGCCCATCTTGCTGGCTGAGGCCCGCGATCTGTACCAAAACGGTCTGAAGATCGTGTCGAACTACCAATACGGCAAGGCGGAGAGCGCCGACTGGCTCGGCGGGCAGGCCGCGGGTGTCCAGCATGCGCAGCGGGGTTGGCAGATCCACGTTGCTGCCGGCGGCTCCTACGGCGCTCCCATCTACGCCTCGATCGACGACGACCCGAGTTTCGAGCAGTACAAGCAGCAGGTTGCGCCCTACATCCGCGGCTGGGAGGCGGTCCTCGGCCGCCAGCGGGTGGGCCTCTACGCGAACTCGAAGACCATCGAATGGGCGATACAGGACGGGCTCGGATCCTGGTTCTGGCAGCACAATTGGGGATCTCCGGGACGGGTTGCGCACCCCGCGGCCCATCTGCATCAGGTCGAGATCGACAAGCGCAAGGTGGCCGGTATCGGGGTGGACGTCAACCACATCCTGAAGCCCAGTTTCGGTCAGTGGGATTGAGCCCGGGGCCGGCGGCGGTTTGGATGCAGGTTGCCGGGTCGGTTGCTCGGCAAACGCTTCGGCGTTCCGCGAACGATCATGGCCCAGTTTTCCGCCGTTCTGGGAGACCGGCCGTCTTGCGTGACGTCTTTGGCGTGGTCAAAACCCGACAAAAAACTCTAGGTAACGATTCGATAACAGAACTGCCTTGATCTGCGCAGTTATAGCTACTCGAGCGTAACCACCTGCATGCAGGACATTTGTCCTCCAGCGTCTGCGCGCCGGTTCAGCAGCCTGTTACCGGCGGCCTGGTTACTCGTGCGTAGAACTCGCCAGTAACCATCTTGCGCACAGAAATGCCCCACCTCCTTATGACACTCTTAGTGCAGTGGATTGCAGTCGAACGCCGCCCAGTCACGCGGACAACTTCGCGAGCGGCTTCGCCGAGCGCCGGGCCGGGGACGACTGCATCACGACGTGACAGGTCGATGGGGACCGCCAGCTGGAAGCCGAGAAGTACCTCCGCAGGGCAGCGCAGGTCCGAGACGTGAGAACAAGAGCCGCGACAACGATCAGGGGCCTGATCGAGTGTCGACCGACAAGTAGTACCAAGGGAGATACACCACTGTGACGATCTTCGAGCACGACAGAGTTGCTGATCACAACGGTTCCATCGACGCCAAAGGCAACGCTGCCGCGCACGCAAACTCCCACGCTCTGGTTGACCGCCTCTCCGAGGGCGAGCCGTACGCGGTCGCCTTCGGCGGTCAGGGCAGCGCCTGGCTGGAGACCCTCGAAGAGCTGGTGTCCTCGGCCGGGATCGAGTCCGATCTGGCCACGCTGGCCGGCGAGGCCGAACTCCTGCTCGAGCCCGTCGCCCAAGAGCTGGTCGTTGTCCGCCCGATCGGATTCGAACCCCTCCAGTGGGTGCGTGCCCTGGCCGCGGAGGAGCCCGTCCCCTCCGCCAAACAACTCACTTCGGCAGCGGTGTCGGTCCCGGGTGTGCTGCTGACCCAGATCGCCGCTGTGCGCGCGCTGGCGCGTCAGGGCATGGATCTGGCCGCTGTCCCCCCGGTCGCGGTTGTCGGTCACTCTCAGGGCGTGCTGGCCGTGGAAGCGCTGAAGGCCGGAGGCGCGCAGGACGTGCAGCTGCTGGCGCTGGCACAGCTGATCGGCGCGGCCGGCACGCTGGTCGCCCGGCGTCGCGGCATCTCGATCCTCGGTGACCGCCCGCCGATGGTCTCGGTGACCAATGCCGACCCCGAGCGGATCTACGCACTGCTCGACGAGTTCTCCCAGGATGTGCGCACCGTGTTGCCTCCGGTGCTGTCCATTCGCAACGGCCGCCGGTCCGTTGTCATCACCGGCACCCCGGAGCAGCTGTCCCGGTTCGAGCTGTATTGCCAGCAGATCGCCGACAAGGAAGAAGCCGAGCGCAAGAACAAGGTGCGCGGTGGCGCGGTGTTCAAGCCGGTCTTCGAGCCGGTGCAGGTGGAGGTTGGTTTCCACTCGCCGCGGCTGTCCGACGGCGTCGACCTGGTCGCCGACTGGGCCGCCAAGGTCGGGCTGGACGTCGAACAGGCCCGCAGCATGACCGAGTCCATCCTGGTCGATCAGGTGGACTGGGTCGAAGAGATCTCCGGAGTCAACGAGGCAGGTGCCCGCTGGATTCTGGATCTCGGCCCCGGCGACATCCTGACCAGGCTCACCGCTCCGGTGATCCGCGGCCTCGGCATCGGAATCGTCCCTGCGGCCACCCGTGGCGGCCAACGCAACCTGTTCACCATCGGTGCCGTCCCCGAGGTGGCCCGTCCCTGGACCAGCTACGCGCCGTCGGTGGTCACCCTGCCCGACGGCTCGGTGAAACTGTCGACGAAGTTCACCCGGCTCACCGGACGTTCGCCGATCCTGCTCGCCGGCATGACTCCGACGACCGTCGACGCCAAGATCGTGGCCGCGGCGGCCAACGCCGGCCACTGGGCCGAGCTCGCCGGTGGCGGCCAGGTCACCGAACAGATCTTCAATGACCGCCTCGAGGAACTGAAGTCGCTGCTCGAGCCGGGCCGGGCGATCCAGTTCAACTCGCTGTTCCTGGACCCCTACCTGTGGAAGCTCCAGGTCGGCGGAAAGCGTCTGGTGCAGCGGGCGCGGCAGTCGGGTGCGCCGATCGACGGCCTGGTGGTCACCGCAGGCATTCCGGACCTCGAAGAAGCTGTCGAGCTGATCGAAGAGCTGGGCACCGTCGGCATCAGCCACGTGGTGTTCAAGCCGGGCACCGTCGAGCAGATCCGCTCGGTCATCCGCATCGCGGCCGAGGTACCCACCAAACCCGTCATCGTCCACATCGAGGGCGGCCGCGCCGGTGGCCACCACTCGTGGGAGGACCTCGACGATCTCCTGCTGGCCACCTACTCGGAGCTCCGCGGCCGCGCCAACATCACCGTCTGCGCAGGCGGCGGAATCGGCACCCCCGAGCGGGCCGCCGAATACCTGGCAGGCCGGTGGTCGCTGCGCTACGGCTTCCCCCTGATGCCGGTTGACGGCATCCTGGTCGGCACCGCCGCCATGGCCACCCTGGAAGCAACCACCAGCCCCCAGGTCAAGCAGCTGCTGGTGGACACCAAGGGCACCGATCAGTGGGTGGGTGCAGGCAAGGCCCAGGGCGGCATGGCCTCCGGGCGCAGCCAGCTGGGCGCCGACATCCACGAGATCGACAACACCGCTTCGCGTTGCGGCAGGCTGCTCGACGATGTCGCCGGTGATGCAGATGCTGTCGCCGAGCGCCGCGACGAGATCATCGCGGCGATGGCCAACACCGCCAAGCCGTACTTCGGTGACGTCGCCGAGATGACCTACGAGACGTGGTTGCGCCGCTTCGTCGAGCTGGCCATCGGTGACGGCGATTCCACCGCTGACACCAAGACTGCCGACTCGCCGTGGCTGGATGTCACCTGGCGTGACCGGTTCACCGAGATGCTGCAGCGCGCCGAGGCCCGCCTCGATGCCCAGGATTTCGGTCCTATCGAAACCCTTTACGGTGCAACGGAAGCGGGGGAGGCCCTGCTGGAGAACCCGGATCAGGCGATCGCCGCGCTGCTGGCGCGGTTCCCGGACGCGGCCACGGTGAAGCTGCACCCGGCCGACGTGCCGTTCTTCGTGAGCCTGTGCAAGACCCCGGGCAAGCCGGTCAACTTCGTGCCGGTCATCGACAAGGACGTGCGCCGCTGGTGGCGCAGCGACTCGCTGTGGCAGGCCCACGACGCCCGTTACCCCGCCGACCAGGTGTGCATCATCCCGGGCACGGAAGCCGTCGCCGGTATCACCCGGGTCGACGAGCCGGTGGGCGAGCTGCTCGACCGTTTCGAGCAGGCCTCGATCGATGACGTGCTCGCGACCAATCCGGAAGCCGTGCAGGTGCTTTCGCGGCGCCGGCATCGCACCGACGTGACCGGCCCGTTGGCCGTCGTGCTCGATGCTCCCGACGTCCTGTGGGCGGGCCGGATCGCCACCAACCCGGTGCACCGGATCGCCGATCCTGCCGACTGGCAGGCGCACGACAACCGCTCGGCCATCCACCACGCCACGGGTGCGCGGCTGGAAGTCTCCAGCCACGGCGAACGTGTTGTGCTGAGTGTGCCGCTGTCGGGCACCTGGATCGAGATCGCCTTCACTCTGCCGTCTTCGACGGTCGACGGCGGCGCCCCGGTGGTCTCCACCGAGGACGCCACCTCCGCCATGCGTGCGGTGCTGGCCATCGCCGCCGGTGTCGACGGGCCGGAGGCCCTGCCGACTCCGGTCGACGGCGTTACCACCCTGACGGTGGATTGGGATCCCGAACGGGTCGCCGACCACACCGGTGTGACCGCGACCTTCGGCGCTCCGCTGGCACCCACTCTGACCGTCGTGCCCGACGCACTCGTCGGCCGCTGCTGGCCGGCGGTGTTCGCCGCGATCGGCTCTGCCGTCACCGACACCGGATTCCCGGTGGTCGAGGGTCTGCTGAGCCTGGTGCACCTGGACCATGCGGCCCACCTGATCTCGGCGCTGCCCACCGAACACGCCGAATTGGTAGTTGCTGCAACGGCTTCGGATGCCTACGACACCGAGGTGGGGCGCGTTGTCCCCGTCTCGGTCACTGTCTCGACAGTTGACGGGACCGTCCTGGCCACGCTGGAAGAGCGCTTTGCCATCCGTGGACGCACCGGTGCCGCCGAACTGACCGATCCGCTGCGTGCCGGTGGCGCGGTGTCCGACAACGAAACCGACACCCCGCGTCGCCGTCGTCGCGACATCACCCTGACTGCACCGGTGGACATGCGGCCGTTCGCCGTGGTCTCCGGTGACCACAACCCGATCCACACCGATCAGGCGGCAGCATTGCTGGCCGGCCTGGAATCGCCCATCGTGCATGGCATGTGGCTCTCGGCCGCGGCCCAGCACGTCGTCACCGCCACGGACGGCAAGCCCGTTCCGCCGGCCAAGCTGATCGGCTGGACCGCCCGCTTCCTGGGCATGGTCAAACCCGGTGCCGAGGTCGACTTCCGGGTGGACCGCATCGGCGTCGACCTCGGTGGCGAGGTGCTCGAGATCGCCGCCCGCATCGGTTCCGATCTGGTGATGTCGGCGACGGCACGGCTGGCCGCACCCAAGACCGTCTACGCCTTCCCCGGACAGGGCATCCAGTCCAAGGGCATGGGCATGGACGTCCGGGCCCGGTCCAAGGCGGCCCGCAAGATCTGGGACAAGGCAGACAAGTTCACCCGCGAGACCCTCGGGTTCTCGGTGCTGCACGTGGTGCGGGACAACCCGACCAGCCTGATCGCCTCCGGTGTGCACTACCACCACCCCGAAGGTGTGCTGTACCTGACGCAGTTCACCCAGGTAGCGATGGCGACCGTTGCCGCCGCCCAGGTGGCCGAGATGCGGGAGCAGGGTGCCTTCGTCGAAGGTGCCATCGCCTGCGGTCACTCCGTTGGTGAGTACACCGCGCTGGCATGTGTCTCCGGTGTCTACGAACTCGAGGCCTTGCTGGAGGTGGTGTTCCACCGCGGCTCGAAGATGCACGACATCGTGCCTCGCGACGCACAGGGCCGCTCCAACTACCGGCTCGCCGCGATCCGGCCCTCGCAGATCGACCTGCCGGACGCCGACGTCACCGACTGGGTGGCCGGAATCGCCGAGCGCACCGGTGAATTCCTGCAGATCGTGAACTACAACCTGCGGGGTTCGCAGTACGCCATCGCCGGAACCGTCCGTGGTCTGGAGGCGCTGGAGGAAGAGGTCGAGCGGCGCCGCGAGATTTCCGGCGGCAAGCGGTCGTTCATCCTGGTGCCCGGTATCGATGTGCCGTTCCACTCCAGCGTGCTGCGGGTCGGTGTCGACGACTTCCGTCGGGCCCTCGAGCGGGTCATGCCCGACGACAGCGACCCGGCTCTGATCGTCGGCCGCTACATCCCGAACCTGGTGCCGCGGCCGTTCACCCTGGATCGCGACTTCATCCAGGAGATCCGCGATCTGGTGCCCGCCGAGCCGCTCGACGAGATCCTCGCCGACTACGACACCTGGCGTAACGAGCGCCCGTCGGAGCTGATGCGCAAGATCGTCATCGAGCTGCTGGCCTGGCAGTTCGCCAGCCCGGTGCGTTGGATCGAGACCCAGGATCTGCTGTTCATCGAGGAAGCCGCCGGCGGCCTCGGTGTGGAGCGATTTGTCGAGATCGGTGTGAAGAACGCGCCGACCGTCGCCGGACTGGCCACCAACACCCTCAAGCTGGCCGAATATGCCCACAGCACAGTGGAAGTGCTCAACTCCGAGCGCGACGCCGCGGTGCTGTTCGCCAACGACGAGGACCCGGCGGGCGACCTGGATTCCGAGGTGGACGAGGCCCCGGCTGCGGCAGCGCCCGCCGCGGCAGCTCCCACCGCCCCCGCGGCCCCGGCCGCACCGGCGGCCCCCTCGGGTGGTCCCCGCCCGGACGACATCACGTTCGACGCGGCTGATGCCACCGTGGCGCTGATCGGGCTGTCGGCGAAGATGCGGCTGGACCAGATCGAGGCGCTGGACTCCATCGAGTCCATCACCGACGGCGCGTCCTCGCGGCGTAATCAGCTGCTTGTCGACCTGGGCTCCGAGCTGAACCTCGGTGCCATCGACGGGGCGGCCGAAGCCGACCTGGCTGCGCTCAAGGGGCAGGTGAGCAAGCTGGCGCGGACCTACAAACCGTTCGGCCCGGTGCTCTCCGATGCCATCAACGACCAGCTGCGGACGGTCTTCGGACCCTCCGGCAAGCGTCCTGCCTATATCGCCGAACGTGTCGGTAAGACATGGGAACTCGGGTCCGGCTGGGCCAAGCACGTCACCGTCGAGGTGGCACTGGGCACCCGTGAGGGCTCCAGTGTTCGTGGCGGCGCCCTGGGCGGTCTGCACGAGGGTGCGCTGGCAGATGCGGCCGCGGTGGACAAGGCCATCGACGCTGCGGTGCTGGCTGTCGGTGCCCGCAAGGGCATCCCGGTGTCGCTGCCCTCGGCCGGTGGTGCCGGCGGCGGTGGCGTCGTCGACTCGGCGGCCCTCGGTGAATTCGCCGACAAGGTCACCGGACCCGACGGTGTGCTGGCCTCGGCGGCACGCCTGGTGTTGGGGCAACTGGGCCTCGACAATCCGGTCACCGCTACCGACAACACCTCCGATGCAGAGCTGATCGACCTGGTCACCGCCGAACTCGGTTCGGACTGGCCGCGTCTGGTGGCGCCGTCGTTCGACGCCAAGAAGGCCGTCGTGCTCGACGACCGGTGGGCCAGTGCCCGTGAGGATCTGGTCAACCTGTGGCTGGCCGACGAGGACCAGATCGATGCCGATTGGCCGCATCTGTCCGAGCGCTTCGAAGGTGCCGGTCACGTTGTGGCCACCCAGGCCACGTGGTGGCAGGGCAAGGCGCTGGCGGTGGGCAAGCAGGTCCATGCGGCCCTGTTCGGCCGGATCGCCGCAGGTGCCGAGAACCCGGGCAGCGGTCGTTACGCCGATGAGGTGGCCGTGGTGACCGGCGCGTCGAAGGGCTCGATCGCCGCAGGTGTGGTGGGACAGCTGCTCGACGGCGGTGCCACTGTTATCGCCACGACGTCGCGGCTCGATGACAAGCGACTGGAGTTCTACAAGAAGCTGTACCGCGAGAATGCCCGCTGGGGCGCCAAGCTGTGGGTGCTGCCCGCGAACATGGCGTCGTACTCCGACATCGACGCGCTCGTCGCATGGGTCGGTAGTGAGCAGTCGGAAAGCCTCGGGCCCAAATCGATCCACCTCAAGGATGCGCTCACCCCGACGCTGCTGTTCCCGTTCGCGGCGCCGCGGGTGGCCGGTGACCTGTCCGAGGCCGGCTCGCGGGCCGAGATGGAGATGAAGGTCCTGTTGTGGGCCGTCCAGCGGCTCATCGGCGGGCTCTCCACCATCGGGGCCGAGCGTGACATCGCGTCGCGTCTGCACGTCGTGCTGCCCGGTTCGCCGAACCGCGGCATGTTCGGCGGTGACGGCGCCTACGGCGAGTCGAAGGCCTCTCTCGACGCGCTGGTGAACCGCTGGAGTGCCGAATCATCGTGGGCACAGCGAGTCACGTTGGCGCACGCCCTGATCGGCTGGACCAAGGGCACCGGGCTGATGGGTCACAACGACGCCATCGTCGGTGCGGTCGAAGAGGCCGGGGTCACCACGTACACCAACCAGGAGATGGCAGCGATGCTGCTGGATCTGTGCACTCCGGAATCCCGGGTGGCAGCAGCGGCCGCACCGGTGCAGGTGGATCTGACCGGTGGGCTCGGCGAGATCAAGCTCGACATGGCAGAGCTGGCCGCCAAGGCGCGTGAGCAGATGTCGTCGGAGGCGGCCTCGGACGACGAGGACGACCTCACGGGGACCATCTCGGCGCTGCCGTCGCCCCCGCGTCCGCACACGCCGGCGCCCGCGCCGGACTGGGCTCCGCTGGACATGGATCCGGCCGATCTGGTGGTCATCGTCAGCGGTGCCGAACTGGGCCCGTACGGCTCGTCGCGGACCCGTTTCGAGATGGAGGTCGAGGGCGAGCTGTCGGCCGCAGGCGTCCTGGAACTGGCCTGGACCACCGGGCTGATCAAGTGGGAAGACGATCCGAAGCCGGGCTGGTACGACACGGCCAACGGTGATCTGGTGCCCGAGTCCGAACTGGTGGAGCGCTACCACGACGCCGTGGTGGAGAAGTGCGGCATCCGCGAATTCGTCGCCGACGGTGCCATCGGTGCCGATCACGCGTCGCCGTTGCTGGTGTCGGTGTTCCTCGACAAGGACTTCAGCTTCGTGGTCTCCAGTGAGGCCGACGCCCGGGCGTTCGTGGAGGCCGATCCGGAACACACTGTGGTGCGGCCGGTTCCGGATTCCGGTGACTGGCAGGTTATTCGTAAGGCGGGCACCGAGGTTCGGGTGCCGCGCAAGACGAAGCTGTCGCGAACCGTTGGTGCCCAGATCCCCACCGGCTGGGACCCCACGGTGTGGGGCATCAGCCAGGACATGGCCAACTCGATCGACCGGGTGGCGCTGTGGAACATCGTCGCGACCGTCGACGCATTCCTGTCGGCCGGCTTCAGCCCGGCCGAGCTGATGCGCTGGGTGCACCCGAGCCTGGTGGCGAGCACGCAGGGCACCGGTATGGGTGGCATGACCTCGATGCAGACCATGTACCACGGCAACTTGCTGGGCCGGAACAAGCCGAACGACATCCTGCAGGAAGTCCTGCCGAACGTTGTTGCCGCACACGTCATCCAGTCGTACGTGGGTAGCTACGGCTCGATGGTCCACCCGGTCGGCGCCTGCGCCACCGCGGCGGTGTCCGTCGAGGAGGGCGTCGACAAGATCAAGCTCGGCAAGGCCGAACTGGTGGTCACCGGCGGCTTCGACGATCTGACGCTGGAAGCCGTCATCGGCTTCGGTGACATGGCGGCCACCGCCGACACCGAGGTGATGCGGGCCAAGGGCATCAGCGACTCGAAGTTCTCCCGTGCCAACGACCGACGCCGGCTCGGCTTCCTCGAGGCCCAGGGTGGTGGCACCATCCTGCTGGCCCGCGGCGACCTGGCGGTCAAGATGGGTCTGCCGGTGCTGGCGGTTGTCGGCTACGCGCAGAGCTTCGCCGACGGCGTGCACACCTCGATCCCGGCTCCGGGCCTCGGAGCACTGGGTGCCGGTCGTGGCGGCAAGGACTCCGTGCTGGCGCGTTCGCTGGCCAAGTTGGGGGTGGGCGCCGACGACATCTCGGTGATCTACAAGCACGACACCTCGACACTGGCCAACGATCCCAACGAGACCGAGCTGCACGAGCGGCTCGCCGACTCGATGGGACGCTCCGAAGGCGCACCGCTGTTCATCGTCAGCCAGAAGACGCTGACCGGCCACGCCAAGGGCGGTGCCGCGGTGTTCCAGATGATGGGCCTGTGCCAGGTCCTGCGTGACGGCGTGATCCCGCCGAACCGCAGCCTGGATTGTGTCGACGACGAGCTGGCCACCTCCGGACACTTCGTGTGGCCGCGGGAGGCCCTGCGTCTCGGGGAGAAGTTCCCGCTCAAGGCCGGTCTGGTGACCAGCCTCGGGTTCGGGCACGTCTCGGGTCTGATCGCGCTGGTGCATCCGGCGGCGTTCCTGGCGACCCTCTCGCCTGCCGAGAAGGAGACCTACCTCGCCCAGGCTCAGGAGCGCACGTTGGCGGGCAAGCGCCGGCTGGCCTCGGCCATTGCCGGCGGGCGTCCGATGTTCGAGCGTCCCGCCGACCGCCGGTTCGATCACGACGGTGCGGAGAAGCCGCAGGAAGCCGCGATGCTGCTCAATCCGGCCTCGCGTCTGGGCGACAACGACATCTACATCAGGTGACGGGTCGATGATCGGTGATCCGTTAGGGTGCTCTGCGTGGCGATAGTCGGAGTCGGAATCGATGTGGTGTCCATCCCCGATTTCGCAGAGCAGGTCGATCAGCCCGGGACAGCGTTCGCCGAGACATTCACACCAGGGGAGCGCCGCGACGCCGCCGACAAGAGTTCGGTGGCGGCGCGGCACCTGGCGGCACGCTGGGCGGCCAAGGAGGCCGTGATCAAGGCCTGGTCGGGATCGCGGTTCGCGCAGCGGCCGGTGCTACCGGAGGCGATCCACCGCGATATCGAGGTGGTGACCGACATGTGGGGCCGCCCCAAGGTCCGGCTCACCGGCTCGATCGCCGAGCACCTGGCGGACGTGACCATCCACGTGTCGCTGACCCATGAAGGCGACACCGCTGCGGCCGTCGCCATCCTGGAGACCTCCTAGCGCCAGCGCGCAAGCACCAGCGCGCGCCTTTGTACGCCGCAGTTGTGGCCGAGCAGACGCAAACCCGGGTGATTCGGTCTCCGATCACCCGAGTTTCTGTCTGCTCGCGAGCCGGGGCGGCCCCCTGCTCGCCGGGGTCTAACCTCGTGGCATGACTGATCTCGCCGCACGCGTCCAGGAAGTCCTGCCATCGGTCCGCAAGGATCTCGAGGATCTGGTGCGCATCGAGTCGGTGTGGGCTGACCCGAGCCGCCGCGACGAGGTGCAGCGCAGCGCGCGGGCCGTGGCCGACCTGTTCACCGGGGTTGGGTTCGACGACGTCCGCATTGTCAGCGAAGGCGGCGCACCCGCGGTGATAGCCCGCTATCCGGCACCGGCGGGCGCGCCGACCGTCCTGCTGTACGCCCACCACGATGTGCAGCCGGAAGGTGATCCAGCGCAATGGGATTCGCCGCCATTCGAACCGACTGAGCGCAACGGCCGACTCTACGGCCGCGGCACCGCCGACGACAAAGCCGGAATTGCCACGCATCTGGCCGCCATGCGGGCTTTCGACGGGAAGCCGCCTGTCGGAGTCACCGTGTTCGTCGAAGGTGAAGAGGAGTCCGGGTCACCGTCGTTGAGCCAGCTGCTCGAGGTGCACAAGGACCTGCTGGCCGCCGACGTCATCGTCATCGCCGACTCCGACAACTGGAGCACCGAGATCCCGTCGCTGACCGTGTCGCTTCGTGGCCTGGCCGACTGCGTCGTCGAAGTCGAGACGTTGGACCACGGTCTGCATTCCGGCATGTGGGGGGGTGTGGTGCCCGACGCGATCTCGGCGCTGGTGCGGCTGCTGGCCAGCTTGCACGATGACGACGGCAACGTCGCGGTGGCCGGCTTACATGAAGGAACGGCCAGCGAGGTCGACTACACCGCCGAACGGGTGCGCGCTGATACCGGCCTGCTCGACGGAGTACAGGAGATCGGTTCGGGGTCGGTGCCGCAACGACTCTGGGCGAAACCGGCGATCACGGTGATCGGGATCGACACCACTTCCGTTGCCTCGTCATCGAATACCTTGATCCCGCGGGCCCGGGCCAAGGTGAGCATGCGGGTGGCTCCGGGCGGCGACGCGGCGGCTCACCTGGCTGCGTTGCGGCGGCACCTCGAAGCCCACGCGCCGTGGGGCGCCAAGGTGACGGTGACCGAGGGTGATCTCGGTCAGCCGTACGCGATCGATGCCAGTGGCCCGGTGTACGACGCCGCCCGGGCCGCCTTCCGACAAGCGTGGGGGACCGACGCCGTCGACACCGGTGTCGGCGGGTCGATCCCGTTCATCGCGGAGTTCGCCGCCGCTTTCCCGGCGGCCACCATCCTGGTCACCGGCGTCGAGGACCCGAACACCCAGGCGCACAGCATCAACGAGAGCCTGCACCTGGGAGTGCTGGAGCGGGCGGCGACCTCCGAGGCGCTGCTGCTGGCGGCGCTGGCCTGATTGCCCGCCTCCTCAGCTGGGCTCGTGCCTCGCCCCGTATCGTCGCGCGGCGCTGGCCTGATTGCCCGCCTCCTCAGCTGGGCTCGTGCCTCGCCCCGTATCGCTAGATCGACAGATCCCGGCGCAGTTTGGCGACGTGGCCAGTGGCCTTGACGTTGTACTGGGCGACCTCGATCTTGCCCTGCTCGTCGACCACAAACGTCGAGCGGATCACGCCCTGGACGATCTTGCCGTACAGCTTTTTCTCCCCGAACGCGCCCCAGGCCGTCAGCACTTCCTTGCTGGGGTCTGACAGCAGCGGGAACGTCAGCTCCTCGGTGTCGCGGAACTTCGCCAGCTTCTCCGGCTTGTCCGGGGAGATCCCCACGACCGCGAGTCCGGCGTCGTTCAGTGGAGCGAGGCTGTCACGGAAGTCGCAGGCTTGTTTGGTGCAGCCCGGGGTCGATGCGGCTGGGTAGAAGTACACGATCACCTTGCGACCCTTGAAGTCCGCCAGATTGACGGTGTTGCCGTCGGCGTCGGGCAGGCTGAAAGCGGGAGCTTGGTCGCCCACCTGCAGTCGGGTTGTTTCGGTCACCTGGAGTTCCTCCTGTGGTGTCAATAGAACGTGAAGTGCCCGGCTGAACTAGGGTAGTGCGACGGGGTGATGACCCCCGCGACGAGATCCCCGAAGGCGGGGAGCCAGTGCCGGCGGTGCGCCGTTCAGCCGGCCGGAGGAAGCGAGGAACCGTGCCAGACCGCGATCCAGAGGAGATCCGGAAGGACATCGACGAGGCCCGTGATCGGCTGGCCAGCACCGTCGACGCCCTCACTGTGCGCGCGAACCCGACCCGGCTCGCCGAGGATGCGAAGGCGCGGGTGCTGGCGTTTGCCACCAAACCGGCCGTGATGGCGTCGCTGGCCGGTGTCGGCCTGGTGGCGGTGGTGTTGATCATCCGGCGCGCGCGCCGCTGACCCGGTTCGCCGTCAGCGGCGCCGGAACCAGCCGAAGCTGAACATCGGTTTCGGCGGGGTGGCCTGCATGCCCAGGCGGCTGCAGTTGCGCACCATCACCTGCGTCGACGGCGATAGCGGAGTTACATCGTTGTCGACTGTGAGACCGGGTGCGCAAATCCGGTTGGGTGGTACCAAACCCCACATCGGCGAACACCTCTTTTGGTAATTCATGCGACTGATCGCGCGGTTGTAGCTAACCCGATGGTAACAGTCGCTTCCAGAGTTCGGCATTTGAAGCTGCGCTTTTGTGAAAATCTGCGGCGTTCTCAGGGCATCTGGTAACGGTGGTAGGTCTTCGTCAGTGCCATCGGCTGATGGCGCGCAGCATATATTGACGTGCACGTCGGTATGGATGGACTAGGGGGACTGGCTCCGGACTAGGGCAAATAGTTCGATGTAGCTCGATCCCTCGGGGCCGCGCCGCATTGCGACTCGTCACGATGGTCCGGCCCGTCCATGCGACCGCGGCCCTGGGCTCTCAGCAATTGTCGGTCAGGTGCGGGCTGGGGTGGCCGTCGCAGCGCGGCGCCCGCGGAGACCGCGTTGAGCCTGCGGTAGTAGGGGAAGCCGGGATCGAGTTCGGCAACGCCGACCGCAAGAATGGCGCCGCGCCCCTCGGGTAACTACTTGTTGGAAACCAACGGCAGTTGTAACGACAAAGCCCTATTTGACCTGCTCAAAGGTCGGACTTGAATTGAGCTCGCTTTGCTGGTGGGGTCGCCCATAGGGTGGCTTGACGGGGCCGGGCAATGGAAATGTCGGGGGGCATTCAGTCATGGCAAAAGCATGGTCGGCGACAAATCCCGGTCAGCTGTTGTTGTCTGGGTCGGCTGTCGCCGCGGGCATCGCCGGTATTGCGGTGGCAGGCTGGACTGCCGCAGCAATCGCGACCATGAGCGAGAGCGTCCCACCGCCGATCGACCTCCGGCTGGTTTCCGACGAAACGAGTCTTCGGAACTCGGTCGGTGACCAACTCTGGTACCTCCGACATGAGGGAAGTCGGACTTCCAGTGGCATCGCGTATACCGGTTCTGCTGTCATCCCAGGACCGGTCCTTCCGCCGACGTTCGGTCCAGGCGGCTGGTTGATCGGCGACGGACTGGACGTACTCGAGATCGACCCGACCTGCACGGTGGACTGCCGCGGTGTGAATGCCGGCCTGTTGTTCGGCAACGGCCGGGCGGGTGCGTTCGGAGGTGTATGGCGGCCGAGCCGGATTGGTCTTCGGTAATGGCGGCGACAGCACCGTCGCCGGAGTCGCCGGTGGTGACGGCGGTAATGGCGGATTCGGAGAAGCTGACAACGCGGTGAATGGCAAGGGCGGTGCCGGCGGGGCGGGCGGTCAGGGTGGCAGCGGCGGGAGTTCTGGACATTCCGGTGCGCCCGGGGAGCCCGCAGGGTCCTGACCGGGAGGCTGCGAGGTGCCGGGGCCTCGTCCACAGCTCGACGCGACAGGGAAGGGCTACCCGATCTGGGCGGCCTGGGACCACCGGTGATGAGAGATCAGGTTGTCGCGCTGTTGTCATCGCGCAGGGACTGGGTCATCTTCTGCAGGATCCGGAACGCGCTTGCCTGCTCGCTGTTGGACAAGCCGGCCAGCATTCTCGCCTCGACGCCCCGGACCGCCGCAGACGCCTTCTCGAGGCTTTGTCGGCCGCGGGAAGTGAGGCGCGTGGGTAGAGCCCGCCCGACGGGTGCCGCCGCAGGTCTGGTGACATAGTCGTCCTGCTCCAGGGACTGCAGCAGCACGTTCATCGTCTGCCGTGTCACGAACGCGCCCCGTGCGAGCTCGGAGTTCGACAGGCCGGGTCGTTGAGCCAGCAACTCGAGGCAGGCGTAGTGCGTCACGTTCATCCCGAGCGGTCGCAGTACCTCTTCCATGGCTGCCCGCAATGCGCTCGACGTTTCTTTCAGCAGGTACCCCATAGAGGTTTCCAGGTCGACGCCGCCGCCTTGACTCATGTCAGCATTCTGACATACCTTGGCCTATGTCAGTAACCTGACACTTCACAGTTGAGGAGAATCATCATGCCCGCCACCGGCCCCGACTTCATTTCGCTCCAGGTACGCGATCGCGATGTCTCGCAAGCGTTCTATGGGCAGTACCTCGGCCTTGTTCGCTCGCAAGCCGGCCCGCCGCACGCCGTGGTCTTCGAGACGAAGCCGATCGCGTTTGCGCTCCGCGACATCGTTGCGGGCACCGATCTGGAATCCACTTCGCAGCCCGGCATCGGTGCCGCGATCTGGCTCCACGCCACCGATGTTCAGGACATTCACGACGCTCTCGTCGCCGACGGTCGCACCATCGTCTCCGCGCCGATCGACGGCCCCTTCGGTCGGACCTTTACCTTCGCCGACCCCGACGGCTACCAGATCACTCTCCATGACCGCACCTAGGAAGGGCCGCGCCGGTGAGCTGGGCGCGCCGAGATCCGTTCAGAATACGAGGATTGAAAGGTGGGACTGCCCTGGGTGGGTGCGTTGCGCCCAGCCACACGTGTCGCGATGAGTGCAGGATGAAGGGAGCCGCACCGAAGGGACAGTAGATGCGCAGTGCCACCGACCAGAATCCGAATGCCCGACGCAGGGTCGGCATGTGCCTCGCTGCGGTGCTCGTTGTGGGCCTCGGTGCCTGCTCGTCGTCCGAGCGGGTGGTGCCGGAAAACCTTGACACTCGGGCAGTCTCGGAGGAACGCGCTGTGAGTACTTCGCACCCGTATGTGGGGATGTGGGTCACCGCCGACGGGCACATTCGGCAGGAACTGCTCGCCGATGGTCGCTATGACGAAGCGCGGGGGAACCGGCCGAGTGCGTATACGGGCTCGTACTCCGTGGTGGGGGACCAGATCGACTACGTCGACGACACTGGATTCACCGCGGGCGGTACCTTCGACGGCGACGTACTCCATCACGCCGGCTACGTGTTCTATCGCGAAGGCAGCCAGGCGCATATCGAAGCGGCATACACGGGCTGAGAACACTCAGGTGCCGCCGCAATCCGGGATGTGCCCGGCTCTGTTGTTGCTGCTGCTGTCTGTCGCTGTACCAAGCGCACTCGTGTCCTGGTCGAGTGAAGGTCAGCTGTCTCATTCCTAGGTGCGGGACAGGCTGAGGTCGCGGTTGCGGGCGTCGATCTGTTCTTGGGTGGCGGGGACTATGAGGTCACCGCCGGGTATGGCAGTTGCCTGGCCGCGGGTCGCGTGGGGCCGTTGTTCACGCTCGTATTGCGCCAGCGCCTGTTGCGGATCATCGGGGTGCTGTTGGAGGGCCTCGGTGAGTAACCAGGCGCCGGTGAGGGCCAGGCTGGTGCCGCGGCCAGACAGGTTGGCCGCACAGTGCGCGGCATCGCCGACCAGTACGACGTGGCCTTGGTGCCAGGCGGGTAGATGGATCTGGCTGACGGAGTCGAAATAGAGTTCGGGGTCTTGGCGCGCCGCATCGAGTAGTTCTGGAACTCTCCACTCGTCGTGGTTGCCGTAGGTTTCGATGAGGATCTGTTTCTGCGCTGCGAGGTCGTGGTAGTCGTACTCGATCCAGGGGGATCGAAACATGAACACTGCCAGCGCTGTTGAGTTGTAGGTCGCAAGACCGATCAGGTGGCCGGGGAAGTTGTACAGCGGGTTGGTGCGCCCCTCTGGCATATGGCCGGGTAGCTCGGCGAGGGCAACGTAGAAGCCGAGATGGCGCAGGAACTGCTGCTCTGGTCCGAAGATGAGTCGGCGAGTGCCCGAGTGCATGCCGTCGGCGCCCACCACCAGGTCGTACCGCTCTTCGGAGCCGGAGGAAAAGCGCACGTCGACCCCGTCCGGGTCATCGCTGAGTTCGGCGATCGATTCATTGAATCGCAGCTGTGTTGTCGAACTGAGTTTGTTGTGCAGGATGGTGGCAAGGTCTTCGCGCGGGATTTCGATGTCATCGGCGGAGTCGTTCATGTGCTCAAGAGGTATCTGCGCCACCACCGTGCCGGTGCTGTCGACGAACTGCGCGCGTTCCGTCATATCGATCTGGTGCGCCAAGATCTGTTCGCGCACTCCCATCTTGGCGGTGACGGCGATGGAGTCGCCGCGGATGTCGATGGGCGATCCGTTGACGCGGAGGTGGTTTGCGCGCTCGATGAGTGTGACGTCATGTCCGGTGGCGCCCAGGTTGACGGCGGTGCTGAGGCCGGCGATGCCGGCGCCGGAAACGAGGATCTTCATGACGGTGTGCTCCCATTCTCGGTTAAGATACGTTTCGTATCTAACGTAGACTCTCCTATTAAGGAACGCAATGTCTCTTAATGTGAAAGACGGGCCGCACCGACGCCGCGGTCCTGCTCTAGAGGCGGCACTACTGGATGCCGCCTGGGCGGAGTTGACCGAGCATGGTTATGACGAGCTGACCATCGACGCGGTTGCCGCGCGGGCTGCGACCAGCCGTGCGGTGCTGTACCGGCGCTGGCCCAACAAGCAAGAACTGGTGTTCGCCGCACTGGCTCACGAGGCCGGGAAGCATGTAGTGGTCACCCCCGACACCGGGAGCCTGCGCGGGGACGTCATCGGCCTGTTGCAACAAGCCAACAAGGTCAGGCACGAGTTGGCGGCGCAGTTGTTCACTCAACTCGGCGGCTTCTTCCGCCAGACGGGTACAAACTTCGCCGATCTGGGCGCGTTCATCCGTGGGGGCCGGGACGCCAGCCTGGAGCAGGCGATCCAACGGGCCATCGACCGCGGTGAAATCGATCCGGAACTGGTCACCAACCGCATCGCCCGACTGCCGGTGGACCTGTTCCGCTACGAACTTCTGGTCACACTGCAACCGCTGTCCGACGACACCATCGACGAGATAGTCGACACGATCTTTCTCCCGCTCGTTGGCTGGAGGCAGCTCAGCCCACCCTTGGAACGTCCTGACTGAACCGGCAGGGACTCATCGATCGGTGCGGGACCGCCCGGCGTGACGTGCGGTTCATTGCGGTACGGCCGGGGCTCGGAAACGAAACAGGGCAGGTTCCAAGCTCTCTGGGTTGACCCGTAGGTGAACCTGGAGCTCGGAGCCTGCCCTGAGCTGTGCGCCGTCAGGGTTTCGAACCCCGGACCCGCTGATTAAGAGTCAGCTGCTCTACCAACTGAGCTAACGGCGCGTGAACTTGCGTGGGAGAGAGTAACAGGCCAGACGCCGTTGGCGGAAATCCACACGTTGGACGGCTCCCGCGCCGAGGTCGCGCACTGTCGGTAGGAGCCCCTAGACTCTTTGCTAACGACGCAGGCGTGCCTGCATGTGTGATTGACCCAGTTGTGAGGTGTAACAGGTATGTGGCAGGTCCGTTCCGTGGCCCGTCCGCAAGGCTTCCGGCCATGGTTTGCGGCATTGCTCTTGATTCCCACCGTGGTGCTCACCCTGAGCGCCTGCGCAACCGAGAGCGCCGCACCGGCGGCACAAACCATCGAGAACAAGGGCACGCCGTTCGGTGACCTGCTGGTCCCCAAACTCACCGCGACGGTGACGGACGGTGCGGTGGGTGTCTCGGTGGATCAGCCCGTCACGGTCTCCGTCGAAGACGGTGTCCTCGGGTCGGTGTCGATGGTCAATGAAGACGGCACTCCGACGCCTGGAGAGCTGAGTAGTGACGGACTCAGTTGGTCGACGACGGAGCCGCTCGACTACAACGAGAGCTACACCCTCAACGCGACCTCGCTGGGCCTGGGCGGAGAAGCCAGCCAGCAGATGGTCTTCGAGACGCATTCGCCGGAGAACCTGACGATGCCGTACCTGATGCCGGCAGACGGTTCCACCGTCGGCATCGGGCAACCGGTCGCCATTCGATTCGACGAAAACATCCCCAACCGGGTGGCAGCCGAGCGGGCCATCAAGATCACCACCACGCCGCCTGTCGAAGGCGCCTTCTACTGGCTCAACAACCGTGAAGTACGTTGGCGGCCCGAGCATTACTGGAAGCCGGGAACGACGGTCGACGTGCAGGTGAACACCTATGGTGTGGATCTGGGGGATGGGCTTTTCGGTCAGGACAACGCCAGCACGAAGTTCACCATCGGTGATGCCGTGATCGCCACTGCCGACGACGCCACCAAGACCCTGACCATCCGGGTCAACGGTGAGATCGTCAAGACCATGCCGATCTCGATGGGCAAGAACAGTACTCCGACCAACAATGGGGTGTACATCGTCGGCGACCACTACGCGGACCTGGTGATGGACTCCTCCACATACGGAGTTCCGGTGAACTCACCCAACGGCTATCGCACCGAGGTGCAGTACGCCACGCAGATGTCCTACAGCGGTATCTATGTGCATGGCGCGCCCTGGTCGGTTGGCAGCCAAGGCTATTCGAACGTCAGCCACGGCTGTTTGAACGTCAGCACCAGCAACGCGCAGTGGTTCTTCAACAACACCAAGCGTGGCGATATCGTCGAGGTGATCAACACCGTCGGCAGTGTCCTGCCGGGTACCGACGGGCTCGGCGATTGGAACGTCCCGTGGGACCAGTGGCACGAGGGCAACGCCAGCGCCTGAGTCAGGACCGGACCACCGCGATCGTCGTCGGGTGCTCCGGTAGATAGCGCAGCCGCACTTGTGCTCCTTTCGGCACCACGCCGTCTGCGGTGGTTTTCGCCCGCTGCTGATTGCCGTTGTCGTCGACGTACTGGACCGCCACCCGGGTCATCGGGATCGCGCCGACGTAATAGCGCCACGCCCAGACGACGGTGCCGGTGGTGGCCGTTCCATCGGTGCCCACCCGGCGGCGTAGTTCGGCGCGACCACGCAGCCGGCCGTGCTGCAGCTCTATTGCGACCGCAGCGGCTGCTGAGGCGGCCATGGTGGCCACGCTGACCGCTCCCAGGCCGAAAGCCGCTGCGAGGGCGGCAAACGGCAGCAGCGCCGCCCGTAGTGAGAGGACCGGATGCAGGAACACCCCGGCCAACGCCAGAAGCGCCGCGGCGACCAGTAGCCAGGGCGCCCATTCGCCGTCGGGCAGGAGCCAGCCCGCAGTCAGCCCGCTGGCCCACGCTGTTGCCCAGCATCCCCAGGACAAGACGTTGCGGGTCTTTTCGGAGGAAGCCACGGCCACCGTGCCATTGTGCCCAAGCTCGGGCTCCGAAAACAGAAACGCCGCCTACCGGAGTAGACGGCGTTTCCGCACATCGGGTGGCTGACGGGACTCGAACCCGCGACAGCCAGGATCACAACCTGGTGCTCTACCAACTGAACTACAGCCACCATTGCTGCTCACCGGTCTCCCGGATGCGCAGCGTGGTCGATCTTAACCGGAAGAACCGCCTGGCGCCGAATCGGTTTTCTCCGGCGCTGTTCCCGGCGGGCCGAGGACGGCGGCAACGGCCGCGATTTCGCTGGTAGTGGGCCCGGGAGGAGCGACGAACGCGGTGTCGCGGTAATACTTCAGTTCGCGGATCGACTCGTGGATATCGGCGAGCGCGCGGTGCGCCAAGCCCTTCTCCGGCTGGCCGTAGTAGATCTTGGGGAACCAGCGGCGGCACAATTCCTTGATCGAGCTGACATCGATCATGCGGTAGTGCAGGTAGTCGTCGAGCAGCGGCATGTCCCGGGCCAGGAAGCCGCGGTCGGTGGCGATCGAGTTGCCGCACAGCGGGGCGGTCTTGCCGGACTTCACGTGGGTGCGCACATAGTCGAGCACCGTCGCCTCCGCGGTGGCCAGATCCACGGTGGAGGCTCGCACCTCGTTGGTGAGGCCGGAGCGGCTGTGCATCTGCTTGACCACATCGATCATCCCGGACAGGGCGGCCTCGTCGGCGTGGATGACGACGTCGACACCCTCTCCGAGAACATTGAGGTCGGCATCTGTCACCAGCGCCGCGATTTCGATGAGCCGATCCGAACCCAGATCCAGCCCCGTCATCTCACAGTCGATCCATACCAATTCGTCCCGCACAGGCCTCACATTAAGCCCAGGCGCCGACGGCGGCGCGCCCACACCCCGTAAGGTCTAGAGCTGCCACCGCTGCAGACTCCGGCGAGAGGACGACTCATGGGCTCCGATTCCGCTGCCGAGATCGCCTCGGGTTACGCCGTTGCCGGCGCGGCGCTGACCCTCGGCACGGTTGTCGTCGACGGGGAGGTCACCCCGGACGCGCAGGTGCGGATTCCGTTGGCGACGATGAACCGGCACGGCCTGGTATCCGGGGCGACGGGAACTGGCAAGACCAAGTCGCTGCAGGTGATCGCCGAGCAGCTTTCCGCCGCGGGTGTCCCGGTGGTGATGGCCGACGTCAAGGGCGATCTGTCCGGGTTGTCGATGCCCGGGCAGCCCGGTGACAAAGTGACCCAGCGGGCCGTCGACACCGGTGACGACTGGGCGCCGACCGGTTTCCCGGTGGAGTTCCTGTCGCTGGGTACCTCGGGTATCGGGGTGCCGGTGCGTGCGACGATCACCAGCTTCGGGCCGGTCTTGCTGTCGAAAGTGCTGGGCCTGAACCAGACCCAAGAGTCCACGCTCGGTCTGATCTTCCACTGGGCGGATCAGAAGGGGCTGCCGCTGCTGGATCTCAAAGATCTGCGGTCGGTGATCGCGTTTCTCACCGGCGATGACGGCAAAGACGAGCTCAAAGCCCTCGGTGCGGTGTCGAAGACCACCGCCGGGGTCATCCTGCGTGCGCTGGTGAATCTCGAAGCCGAAGGCGCCGACACGTTCTTCGGTGAACCGGAGCTGCAACCCGGGGACCTGATGCGGGTCGACCCGTCGGGCCGGGGTGTGATCACCCTGCTGGAGCTGGGCAGCCAGGCCGCGCGGCCGGTGATGTTCTCGACCTTCCTGATGTGGGTGCTCGCCGACCTGTTCACCTCCCTGCCGGAAGTCGGCGACATCGACAAGCCGAAACTGGTGTTCGTCTTCGACGAGGCGCATCTGCTGTTCACTGACGCCTCCAAAGCCTTTCTGGCGCAGGTGGAACAGACGGTCAAGCTGATCCGCTCGAAGGGCGTCGGTGTGTACTTCTCCACGCAGCTGCCCACCGACATTCCCAACGAAGTGCTCTCGCAGCTGGGCGCCCGGATCCAGCACGCTCTGCGTGCGTTCACCCCGGACGACGAGAAGGCGTTGAAGAAAACGGTGCGGACCTATCCAAAGAGCACGGTGTACAACCTCGAGTCGGCCCTGACCTCGCTGGGCACCGGCGAAGCCATCGTCACCGTCCTCTCCGAACACGGCGCACCCACCCCGGTGGCCTGGACACGCATGCGTGCCCCGCGTTCGCTGATGGACACCATCGGCGCCGAAGCGATCACCGCCGCGGCCAAAGCCAGTCCGCTGCAACAGGAATACGGGCAGACCATCGACCGGGACTCGGCGTATGAAAGGCTGGCCGCACGGCTGGCACCGCCGCCGGAACCAGAGTTGGCCCCGATGCCTGACCTGCCGCCGGTGCCGACCGATGTCTATGTGCCGCCGATGCCGGCTCCCGTCGGTGTGGGTGAGCCCGGGATGCTCGAGAAGGTGATGGACAGCCCGGCATTCAAGAGTGCGATGCGCTCGGCGGGCACCGTGATCGGGCGCGAGATCACCCGGTCGATCTTCGGCACCGGCCGTCGTCGCCGGCGCTGAGCCGTGCTGCAACGATGGAGATCATGACTGCGCCACTGAATTCGGATGATCGCGTCGAGGCCCTGGGTGAGGATCTGCGATCGGCGGGCTACACCACCGCTGGCGTGGAAGACCTCCTCGGGCCTGCCGCCGCTGCGTTCGGCCGGGGACTGTGGTGGCCGGCCTTGCGTGCCACCGAGCGTGCCGGATCGGACCAGCAGCGGCTGGCGGTGTTGGTCCGGCTCTTCCTGCTCGGCAACGACGAACCCGTGGAGCACGTCGAACTGGCCATGCCCACCGTGGGTCTCGGCGCGCTGATCGACAGCGGAGTCGTCGAGACGACACCGCAGGGAACTGTGCGGGCCGCGCTGGATCTTCGTCCGCACAGCGACGGGGCCCGCGACTTTCTGGTGGTTTCCGACCAGGACGGGGCGTTGCGCTCGGGTCCGGTGCGCCACGACCATGTTCTCGGTATCGGTGGCGCCTCGGTATCGCTGGCCCAGGCGGTGGTGCGCGATCCGGTGCGGCGCGCGTTGGATCTGGGGACCGGCTGCGGCATCCAGGCACTGCACCTCGACGGGCACTGCGATGAAATCGTCGCCACCGACACCAACCAGCGTGCCCTGGCGCTGGCCGCGACGACGGCCCGGCTCAACGGGATGTCGTGGGATCTGCGGTGTGGCAGCCTGTTCGAGCCGGTTGCCGGCGAGCGGTTTGACCTGATCGTGTCGAACCCGCCGTTTGTGGTGGGCTCCGGGGCGCTCGACTTCCAGTACCGCGATTCCGGTATGGCCGGAGATTTGTTGTGCGCCACACTGATCAGCCAGGTGGGTGATCATCTCGAGCCGGGCGGCTCCGCGCAGATCATGGCCAATTGGATTGTCCGAGAAGGGGATGACTGGCGGGACCGGGTGGCCGGTTGGCTGGCAGACACAGGTCTGCACGCCTGGGTGGTGCAACGCGAGTTTGCCGACCCGATCAGCTATGTGTCGCTGTGGACCGCGGATGCGGGGGAGTTGCCGGAGGAGGCGGCGCGCCGCGGCGGGCAGTGGCTGGACTGGTTCGGGGCCGAAGACATCGCCGGTATCGGGATGGGTCTGATCACGCTGCGGGCACCGCGCCTGGGTGAGCGGCGCGCACCGGACCGCGTCCTCGAGGAGATCACGGGTGCCGACGAGATGCTGACCGGCCCGGAGGTGGCGGCCTTCTTCGCTCGTCGGGAGTATCTGCACGACACCACCGACAACCAGTTGCTGGGGGCGCGGTTGTCCACAGCGCCGGTGTTCCTGGAAGAGCAGTCGCTGCCCGGCGTCGACGGCTGGCAGCTGGTGGGCGCGGCAGTGCGGCGACCCGGAGGCCCGGCCGCGGTTCTCGGTGTCGACGAGGTGTCGCGGGCGCTGCTTGCCGGATGCCGCGGCGAGGTGCCTCTGGGTGCGTTGCTCGAGCTGTTGGCAGCTCATCACGGGGTGGATGCTGCAGCGTTGGCTGACGCCGCGCTGCCGGTGGTGCGGGAAGCGATCGGCCGGGGCATCCTCTACGAGGCGCGGTAGCCGGAGTCCGAGCCTGGTCTGTGCGAGCGCACGCATTTGTACAGAAATGCTCGGCGTGTTGCGTACAGACCCGCGCGCTCGGCAGAGATGGCTAGCCGCCGCCGAGCTTCTTGTAGACCGCGCCGACGATCGGGGTGACGATGGCGCGGGGGGCGTAGCCACTGGCCACTGACATCGCTTTCGACGTCACGCCGGGAACCACCCGCATCTTGTTCTGCTCCAGGCCGTCCAGCGAGATCTTGGCGGTGTACTCGGTCGAGATCCACAGGAAGTCCGGAATCAGCTTCTCCACCAAGGATTGCTCGGTCTCGGCGGGCAGTGTCTCCCGCACCGGGCCGGGTGCCAGCACCGTGACGTGCACCCCGTCCTTCTTCAGCTCACCGCGCAGCGACTCGCTGAAGGTGTTGGCAAAGGCCTTGGTGGCGGCGTAGGTCGCATTGTTCGGGATCGGCGAGTTACCCGCGGCCGAACCGGAAATCAGGATGCCGCCCTCGCGCCGCGACACCATTCCGGGCAGTACGGCCAGCACAAGATCATGCACGCCAAGCACATTCAACTGAACCTGCGCCTTCTCGGCGGCGGCCTCGAGCTTGGCGACCGGTCCGAAGGTCGCGGTGCCGGCGTTGGCACACAAGATGGAGATCCGGCGTTCGGCGAGCTCATCGCAGAACTCGCCGCGGGCCTGCGGATCGGCGAGATCGACCGGGCGTACCTCCACGGTGACGCCGTATCGCGCGGTCAGTCGCTCCGCCAGCGCGGTCAGCACCTCGGCCCGCCGGGCGGTCACGATCAGATGGTGCCCGCGCGCGGCGAGTTCTTCTGCCAGGGCTTCGCCGATGTTCTGGGAAGCTCCGGTGACAACGGCACGCGCGTCTGGATGTGGCTGGGGTACGGGCACGAGGGCCATGCTAATCAACGCGCGGGCCTGCGTCGGCGCGCCCGGTCGCTAGAGTGCCCGGAATGAGCAGACCTGTGAACGGTCCATCGACAGATGTGTCGACGACGGCCCGTTCCCGGGTCGCTTCGTGGGCGCTGTGGGACTGCGGTGCGACCGGTCTGAACGCGATCGTCGTCACGTTTGTCTTCTCGGTGTATCTCACCGGGGCGGTCGGGGAGGGCATGCCCGGCGGGGCGTCTCCGACCAGCTGGCTGGGCCGTGCCATGACGATCGCGGGCATCACGGTTGCCGTGCTGGCGCCGGTGACCGGCGCCTGGGTCCAGGCGCCCCGGCTGCGGCGCGAAGTGTTGGCGGTCTTCACCGGGCTCTCGGTCGCCGTGACCGCCTCGATGAGCCTGATCCGCGACGACCCGGGATATCTGTTCGCCGGGCTGGCACTGTTGGCCGTCGCCGGTGCCTGCACCGACCTGGCCACGGTGCCGTACAACGCGATGCTGCGGCAGTTGGCGATGCCGCAGAATTCGGGCAAGATCTCCGGATTCGGCGCCGGCGCAGGCTATCTGGGCAGTGTGCTGTTGCTGCTGGCCATCTACGCCGGCTTCATCGCCGGTGACGGCCCCACCCGGGGGCTGCTCGGTATCCCGGTGGCCGACGGGCAGAACGTCCGGATGGCGATGCTGCTCACCGCGGCGTGGTTCGCGATGTTCGCGCTTCCGCTGCTGCTGAGCGCCCACCGCTGGCCCGTAGCGGTGGAGCCCCCGGCCCAGCCGGTCGGGCTGCTGGGCGCCTACCGCAAGGTGTGGACCGACATCTCGGCGGAATGGCGGCGCGATCGCAACCTGGTCTACTACCTGCTGGCCAGCGCGGTGTTCCGGGACGGGCTCACCGGAGTGTTCGCCTTCGGTGCGGTCCTGGGTGTCACGGTCTACGGGCTGTCACAGGCCGATGTGCTGATCTTCGGGGTGGCCGCCTGCGTGGTGGCGGCGATCGGCGCGGTGGTCGGCGGTCACGTCGATGACCGGGTGGGCTCCAAGCCGGTGATCGTGACTTCATTGGTGGCGATGGTGATCACCGGTCTGACACTGCTGACGCTCTCGGGTGCGACGGCGTTCTGGGTGTGCGGGCTGCTGCTGACCCTGTTCATCGGGCCCACCCAGGCCTCGGCACGCACGATGCTGGTGCGGTTGTCGATCGACGGCCGCGAAGGAGTCGCCTTCGGGCTCTACACCATGACCGGACGGGCGGTGTCCTTCCTGGCCCCGTGGCTGTTCTTCATGTTCGTCGACCTCTTCGGCACCGACCGGGCCGGCATGGGCGGGCTGATCACCGTGTTGGTTCTCGGGCTGCTGGCGGTGCTGTTCGTCAAGGCCCCGCACCACCGGCTCGAGCGTGCGGGAGCCCCGTCAGCGTGACGCGCAGATGGTCAGGCCGGTTCCGGTGCGTTCCTGGACCTGCATGCCGTCGACCGACACCGTGCACGTCACCTCGCGGCCGACATTGAGCACCGTCACGCTGGCCGCGCTGGATGCCGGTGAACTCAGGCTGACCACCTTGGACCACGGCAGCACCACGTTGAACTCCATCTGCAGGACCCCGCCGGCATCGACGTAGGTGATGCTGATCGCGCGGCCTTCGCCGTTGACGGTGTAGACGACAGCCTCGCTGACACCGGGAACGGTGTTCGTCGGCGGCAGAATCGGTATCGACGGGGTTGGTGGCGTCGACGGGGTGGTGGTTCTCGGCTGGGTCGACGCCGGTGTCCGGGTGGTGGTCGGCGCGGTGGTGGCCGTGGGTTCTGCCATCGGCGGCAGTGGCGCCACCACGGTGTCCCGCTTGGATGTCCCGTCGGTGATCACCAGCGCGATCACCATTCCCAGCACGAGCACCACAGCCGCACCTGCGGCGAGCCACAACCAGCGCGGCGACCGTGGCGGCTTCGGCGGCTTCCCGCCGGGAGGCTGCTGGGACGGCTGCTGGGTCTGTGTCCAGTACGGCGGCAGCTGCTGGGTCGGATTCTGGGGGGCGTAACCGGGATAGTTGTACTGACCTGCGTACGCAGGGTCGGTATAGGGCGAATTCCAGTTGCCCACCGGTTCCGTCGGCTGGGACCAGCCTTGACGATTTGGATCAGACCCGTTGGGTCGGCGTGGATCGCTCATGCCCACCTCATGCCTGCAGGTTACCCGCGGCCGCATGTATCCCGGGCAACCCGGCTGGGTACCAACCGTTACGGTGACGGGCGGGCCGGCTTGTTGTTGCCGTGTTGGCGAGCAGAAACGAAGTGGCAGGAGGATCTCCGGTGGCACCGCAAGTGCGCGCGATCTACGGCGCGTCGCTGTCGCCGGATGCGACAGCGTTTGCGCACATCGTCGACGACGGTGGTTATCCGCGTGCCGTCCAGCGGTTCCTCCGGGGCTGGCGTGCCAGTTCTTCCCGTGATGTCGAACTTCCGGTCGACGGCCCGGTGACCCGTGTCATCCATTCCGCCGACGGCCACTGGCTGGCCTGTGAGGTAGCCCCCGACGGTGCGTCCCGCACCCAGATCTGGGTGGTGACGACCGACCCCGATGATCGCGACGCCCGCCGGATCGACGGACTGGAGCCGGATGCCGAGGACGCCACCGCCGAGTTGATCGGCTGGGACGGCACCCAGGTGGCCGCGATCCTCACCGGGCAGGACGGCGTCGGCCAGTCGTGCCTCATCGATCCCGCTACCGGCAATCGCCTTGTACTGGATCGCCGGTCGGCGGGCCGGCTGGTGGACTCGTGGGCCGGTGCATCGCTGATCCGGGTTGGGCCGCGTGGTTACCGGGAACTGCTGATGCTGCGCGGGCAGACTGAAATATCTTTGCTGCCTTACGATCCGGGTGCGACGACGGAAGCCGGGGTGATTCTCGACGACCAGGGGCCACGCCGGCTGCGTTCCGGGCCGGACGGTGAGGCGATGACGCTCTACCAGCCGGCCACGAACTATCCGGTCGAGAGTGCCGAGGGATTCGTGCGGGCATTGATCCGCTCCGACAACGGCACCGACCACGCGCGATTGCTCGAGGTGACCGTCACCGAGGAGGGGGTCTCCTACCACGTCGTCGCGGAGAAGCCCGGCTTCGGGCTCGACGAGTTTGTGGTCAGCGACGATCTGTCCACGGTGGCCCTTCTCTGGAACATCAACGGGTGCAGTGAATTACAGATCCTGCAGTATTCCGATTACACGTTGTCGCCGGCCATTCCGCTGCCGGGGATGGTGGCCGGCGAGCTGTCGATCAGTGCCGGCGGTTCCATGGTCGCCATGACGGTGGAAAGCCCGTGGCAGCCACGGACCGTGGAACTGGTGGACACCAGGACCCTCGAATGGGAGCCGGTGGATCGGGTGCCGATGTCCGGTCCGCTGGCCGCGGCCCCGACGCTGGACACCATCACCGCACGGGACGGGATGTCGTTCACGGCGTGGCGTTACAGCCCGCCGGCGGGGGTGCCGGACCTTGGTGCGCTGATCTACCTGCACGGCGGGCCGGAGGGGCAGTCGCGGCCCGGCTACAGCGAGGTGTTTCCGCAGCTGCTCAACGCTGGTATCACCGTGATCACGCCCAATGTCCGGGGTTCAGGTGGGTTCGGCCGCACCTTCATGCATGCCGATGACCGCGAGCGCCGCTTTGCCGCCATCGACGATGTGGCCGACTGTGTGCGGCACCTGGTGGACAACGGTTTCGCTGATTCGGCGCGCATCGCCTGTGGCGGCTGGTCTTACGGCGGCTATTTGACGCTGGCGGCACTGACTTTCCACCCGGAGCTGTTTGCCGCCGGTGTCAGCATCTGCGGCATGAGCGACCTGAGCACGTTCTATCGCAACACCGAGGCCTGGATCGCTGCGGCCGCGTACCCCAAGTACGGCCACCCGATCAGTGACCGGGATCTTCTGGATCAACTCTCGCCGCTGTTGAGGGTGGACGCGCTGACCGCGCCGTTGCTGCTCGTCCACGGTGGCAACGACACCAATGTGCCCGTCGGTGAGTCTGATCAGATGGCTCAGGCGCTGCGGGAGCGTGGCCGCACCGTGCGGTATCTGGTGTTCGACGACGACGGTCACGAGATCGCCAAGCGGGAGAATCGGGCCGCCCTGGCGAACGCCGTGTGCGAGTGGCTCGACACTGCTTTCGCCGCCACCCGCTGAGCCCGCGGGCCCACCTGAATGCTCGGCCGGCGGGCAATGTTTGGGATTTTTGCGCCCGGGTAAACCTTCCTCCGCCAGGTAGTGATGAAGTCGAACGGAGGCTCAGATGCGACGCGGCGGTCTGCTCGGCGTGATTGTTCTGGTGTGGCTCCTTGTCGGAGTGTTTGCCGCGTATCAGCGGGGCTACTTCGAGAATACTGAAACAAACTGTGCGACAGCGGGTTCCATCGCACTGACTGTGGTGGTGGGGCCGTTGAATTACGCAGGTGTCAATCCCACGGTGGAGAGCTGCAATTTGCCGCAACCCAGCGCGTGATCGCCCAGCGACCAAGAATCAGATCCCGGAATTAGGAGTCAACAATGATCGTCCTCGGAGCAATTCTGCTCATCTTGGGCTTTGTGCTGCACATCAACATCCTGTGGACCATCGGCATCATCCTTTTGGTGATCGGCGCGGTCTTCTGGATTCTCGGTTCGGTCGGCCGCCCGGTCGGCGGACGCAAGGCCTGGTATTAGCCCTACCTGCAATCGGGTCCAACTCACTGCACGGGCGTCGTTTGGCGCCCGTGCGGTGCTGTGTCCGGAGCCGGCTCCGGGCGCACCGTGGAATGAATGTGCAGGTGAATGAACTTGCTGCGCAGGGTGTTCAACCCGAATAGGCACCCGAATAGGCGTCAGCCGGCTGATTGCAGCGCGGCCATGGCCATCGCCCGCAGCACCGCCCGCGAGTGCGGTGTGGAGCCGGTCGGTTTGGTGCTGTACGGGGTCGAGTTGATCAGCCCGAACACGGCGTGGGCCATGATGCGGGCCCCGGGTTCGTCCAGCCCCGGGTGCAGCTCACGCAGGACCTTGACCCACAGCTCGACATATTGACGTTGGCTGCGCCGAACCTGTCGCAGCGCAGCGGTGGGCAACTGGTTGAGGTCGCGGTCCTGGATGCGGATCAGGTCCGGCTCTCCGAGGGCGAAGTCGAGGTGGAAATCCACGAGCCCCGACAGTGCCGCCTCGGCATCGTCGCTGTGCTCGACTACGGCACGCCCACCTTCGAGTAGGCGGGTGCTGATCCCCACCAGCAATTCGGTCAGCAGCGCCTCTTTGCCGCTGAAGTGCCGGTAGATCGCCGGTCCGCTGACATCGGCGGCCGCTCCGATGTCGTCCAGTCGCACCGCCAGGAAGCCGCGCTCGGCGAACTGCAGCTCGGCGGCTCGCAGCAGCAGACTGCGCCGGTCGGACTTGAGTCGACTGCGACGGGTGGCCTCGGTGGACATGGCATCTCCTCCCCGCTCTGGACAATTTCGGTTAATGATGAATAACATATCACCAGTTAGTCATCATTAACCGAAATCTGATGAGGCGGGTATGACCACTGTGGTGTCCAACCGCGATCAACACCTGGCGCTGACAACGGTGCTGCGGGAAAAGCTGGCCGCTGCCGCGCTCGGCGGACCGGCCAAGTCCCGGCAGCGCCATGTCGACCGGGGCAAGCTGCTGCCGCGGGAGCGTGTCAACGGGCTGCTGGATCCGGGCAGCCCGCTGTTGGAGGTGGCTCCGCTGGCGGCCGACGGCATGTACGACGACGAATGCCCCGGTGCGGGCATGATCGTCGGGATCGGCCGGGTATCGGGCCGCGAATGCATGATCGTCGCCAACGACGCCACCGTCAAAGGCGGTACCTATTACCCGATCACCGTCAAGAAACACCTCCGGGCCCAGGAGATCGCCGGGCAGAACCGGTTGCCGTGCATCTACCTCGTCGACTCCGGCGGGGCGTTCCTGCCGCGGCAGGACGAGGTGTTCCCCGATCGTGATCACTTCGGCCGGATCTTCTACAACCAGGCCACGTTGAGTGCGCGCGGCATACCGCAGATCGCCGCCGTGTTGGGGTCGTGCACCGCAGGCGGTGCCTACGTCCCCGCGATGAGCGATGAAGCGGTGATCGTGCGCAACCAGGGCACCATCTTCCTGGGAGGCCCACCCCTGGTGAAGGCGGCGACCGGTGAGGTTGTCACCGCCGAAGAGCTCGGCGGCGGTGACCTGCACGCCAAGGTCTCCGGGGTCACCGACCACCTGGCCCACGACGATCGCGACGCGCTGCGAATCGTGCGCAACATCGTGGCCACCCTGGGCCCGCGCGAGCCGCGCCCGTGGGACGTCCAACCGACCGTCGACGCGATCGCCGACCAGAGTGAGCTCTACGACGTCGTGTCCACCGATTCCCGCGTCCCCTACGACGTCCGCGAGGTCATCACCCGGATCGTCGACGGTGGCGAATTCAGCGAGTTCAAGGCCGAATACGGGACCACGCTGGTCACCGGGTTCGCCCGTATCCACGGCCACCCGGTCGGGATCGTCGCCAACAACGGCGTACTGTTCGGCGAATCCGCGCTCAAGGGAGCGCATTTCATCGAACTCTGCGACAAACGCACTATCCCGCTGATCTTCCTGCAGAACATCTCCGGCTTCATGGTCGGCCGCGACTACGAGGCCGGCGGTATCGCCAAGCACGGAGCCAAGATGGTCACCGCGGTGGCGTGCGCCAGAGTGCCCAAGTTGACGGTGGTGATCGGCGGATCCTATGGGGCGGGGAACTATTCGATGTGTGGACGGGCGTACTCGCCGCGTTTCCTGTGGATGTGGCCGAATGCGCGGATCTCGGTGATGGGCGGCGAACAGGCGGCTTCGGTACTGGCCACCGTCCGCGGGGAGATGAGCCCAGCGGAGGAAGAGGAGTTCAAGGCTCCGATCCGGGCCCAATACGAGCACCAGGGCAGTCCGTATTACTCCACGGCACGGCTGTGGGACGACGGTGTCATCGACCCTGCTGACACCCGGACTGTTCTCGGGCTGGCCTTGTCGGCGGTTGCCAACGCACCGGTGGAACCGGTGTCCTACGGCGTTTTCAGGATGTGAGTGACATGTCTTTCGATACCATTCTCGTAGCCAACCGCGGCGAGATCGCGGTACGCGTCATCCGGACCTTGAAGTCGATGGGCATCCGGTCGGTGGCGGTGTACAGCGAGGCCGACGCCGGCGCCAGGCACGTCGCCGAAGCCGACACCGCGGTGCTGATCGGTCCGGCACCGGCCCGGCAGAGCTATCTGAACATCGCCGCGATCGTGGCTGCGGCACAACGCACCGGTGCGCAGGCCGTGCACCCTGGATACGGATTCCTCTCCGAGAACGCCGAATTCGCCGCTGCTCTGGACGCGGCAGGAATCGTGTTCATCGGGCCGCCCGCCTCGGCGATCTCCACCATGGGTGACAAGATCACCGCAAAACGCACCGTCTCACAGTTCGATGTGCCGGTGGTGCCCGGAATCGCCGAACCCGGATTGTCCGACGACCAGTTGATCGCCGCGGCCGAGGGAATCGGCTACCCGGTACTGGTCAAGCCGTCGGCCGGCGGTGGCGGCAAAGGCATGCGGCTGGTGGAACAACCCGGCGAGCTTGCCGCGGCGCTGGCCAGTGCCCGCCGCGAATCCGCCTCGGCTTTCGGCGACGACACGCTGTTCCTCGAGCGATTTGTGCTGCGGCCCCGGCATATCGAGGTGCAGGTGATCGCCGACCAACACGGCAACGTGCTGCACCTGGGCGAGCGGGAATGCAGCCTGCAGCGTCGGCACCAGAAGGTGATCGAAGAGGCTCCGTCACCACTGCTGGATGCGCCGACCCGAGAGCGGATCGGCGCCGCCGCGTGCAACACCGCTCGCAGTGTCGACTACACCGGTGCGGGCACCGTCGAATTCATCGTCTCCGCGGACCGGCCCGACGAGTTCTTCTTCATGGAGATGAACACCCGCCTGCAAGTGGAACACCCGGTCACCGAACTGGTCACCGGATGGGATCTGGTGGAGTGGCAGATCCGGGTCGCGGCGGGGGAGAAGCTGACCGCCGCCCAATCCGACATCGTGCTCGACGGGCATGCCATCGAAGCCCGCGTGTACGCCGAGGATCCCGGCCGCGGATTCCTGCCGACCGGGGGTGACGTACTCGAGGTGCTCGAGCCGACGGGTGCCGGGGTGCGCGTGGACTCCGGGTTGCGCGCCGGAACCGTGGTCGGCAGCGACTACGACCCGATGCTGGCCAAGGTCATCGCCCACGGCGAGGACCGGGCTGCGGCGCTGCGGGGACTGGACCGGGCACTGGCCGATACCGCCGTCCTCGGTGTTGTCACCAATATCGATTTCCTGCGGTTTCTGCTGGCCGACAACGACGTCCAGGCCGGCAATCTGGACACCGGGCTGCTGGACCGGCGCCTGCCGTCGTATCAGCCTGCCTCGGCGGCTGATCGAGAACTCGTCGCGGCGGCCGCATACCGGTGGCTACAGTGCTGGGGGCAGGCCGGAGACGACCTGTGGTCGATGCCGACAGGCTGGCGGATGGGCGATCATGCGCCGACGATCACCCGGCTGCAGTCCGGAACGCGCACCGAGCACGTGCACATCACCGGTCGCCCCGGCGCTGCGGTGGCGACTGTCGAAGGCGGACCCGCCCAGACGCTGACCGCCCACCTCGACGGTGTCCACCTGACGGTGGTGTTCGACGGCCTGCGCACCGAGTATGTGGTCGCCGGGGCCGATCACCAGATCTGGCTGGCCGGCGGTGGGACGGTCACCAGCGTGACCGAGGTGCGGGAGGCGCCGGTCCGTGCCGACGACACACAGTCCGGAGACGCCGAGCTCACCAGCCCGATGCCCGGTGCCGTCGTCGCCGTCAACCTCGCCGACGGTGCCTCGGTGACCGCGGGCACCGTCGTTGTCGCCGTCGAAGCGATGAAGATGGAGCATGCGCTGACCGCCCCCGTCGACGGGGTGGTGGAACTTCTTGTCGCCGTAGGCGACCAGGTCAAGGTGGGCCAGCCACTGGCACGCATCACTGCAATTCGAGAAAGCGAAACCGATGACTGACTACCTGTCGACGGGGAACCTGCCCGACGATTACGCCGAGCTGGCCAAGACCGTGCGGGACTTCGCGCGCAGTGTGGTGGCGCCGGTGGCGGCCAAACACGATGAGGAACACTCCTTTCCGTACGAGGTTGTCGCGGGGATGGCCGACATGGGCCTGTTCGGCCTGCCGTTCCCCGAGGAGTACGGCGGTATGGGCGGCGACTATTTTGCGTTGTGCCTGGCTCTGGAAGAGCTCGGCAAGATCGACCAGAGCGTCGCCATCACCCTGGAGGCCGGGGTCTCACTCGGCGCCATGCCGGTGTACCGATTCGGCAACGAGGAGCAGAAACAGCAGTGGCTGCCACTGCTCACCAGTGGAAAGGCCTTGGGCGCTTTCGGTTTGACCGAGGCCGGCGGTGGCAGTGACGCCGGCGCCACCAAGACCACCGCTAAGCTGGACGGCTCCGACTGGGTGATCAACGGCAACAAGCAGTTCATCACCAACTCCGGTACCGACATCACCCGACTGGTGACAGTCACGGCACTGACTGGCGAGAACGAGATCTCGTCGATCCTGGTGCCGGTCCCCACCAAGGGGTTCACCGCCGAACCCGCGTACAACAAGGTCGGCTGGAACGCCTCCGACACCCATCCGTTGACCTTCCAGGACGTCCGGGTGCCGCAGGAGAACCTGCTGGGCACCCGCGGCCGCGGATATGCGAACTTCCTGCGGATCCTCGACGAAGGGCGGATCGCGATCGCGGCGCTGTCGGTCGGTGCAGCGCAGGGCTGTGTCGACGAAAGTGTCAAGTACGCCAAGGAACGTTCCGCCTTCGGTAGGCCGATCGCGTCGTACCAGGCCATCGAGTTCAAGATCGCCCGGATGGAAGCCCGTGCGCACGCCGCGCGCACCGCCTACTACGACGCGGCGGCACTGATGCTCGCCGGCAAGCCGTTCAAGAAGGAAGCCGCGGTGGCCAAGTTGGTGTCCAGCGAGGCGGCCATGGACAACGCACGTGACGCCACCCAGATCCACGGCGGCTACGGGTTCATGAACGAATACCCCGTCGCCCGGCACTACCGGGATTCGAAGATCCTCGAAATCGGCGAAGGCACCACCGAAGTGCAGTACATGGTGATCGCTCGGCAGATGGGACTCTAGGACAATGGGCGACGGGAACGCGGAATCCAAAGTCATTGTGCAGCGCGGACTCTGGTTCGAAGAGTTGGAACTCGGTGTCACTTACGTGCACCGGCCGGGCCGCACCGTCACCGAGGCCGACAATGTTCTGTTCACCACGCTGACGATGAATACCCAGGCGCTGCACCTGGATGCCGCCTTTTCCGATGCACAGCCGCCGTTCCATCAGCGGCTGGTGAACTCGATGTTCACGTTGTCGACGCTGGTCGGGTTGTCGGTGGCCCAGCTGACGCAGGGCACCATCGTCGGGAACCTCGGGTTCTCCGATATCGCGTTCCCCAAGCCGCTGTTCCACGGTGACACTTTGTACGCTGAGACCATCATCGCCGACAAGCGGGAGTCCAAGAGCCGTCCGGGTGAGGGCATCGTGACTTTCGCCCACACCGGCCGCAACCAGCATGGCGATGTGGTGGCGACGGCGTCGCGTAAGACGCTGGTTCGCAAGACTCCGAGGGAGAACATCGATGGCGCTTGATCGGCCGGGACCGGCTTGGTTGTTCTGCCCCGCAGACCGCCCCGAACGGTTCGGCAAGGCCGCGGCGATCGCCGATGTTGTCATCCTCGATCTCGAAGACGGGGTGGCCGCCAAAGACCGAGAGTCGGCCCGTGCTGCGCTGATCAACACCCCTCTGGACCCGGGCCGCACCGTGGTGCGGGTGAATCCCAGCGGCACCGACGAGCACCAGCGTGATCGCGAGGCGTTGGCCAAGACCGAGTACACCACCGTCATGCTCGCCAAGACCGAGTCGGCCGACCAGGTCAGCGCGCTGGCACCGCTGGATGTCCTGGTGCTCATCGAGACTCCGCTGGGCGCCCTCAACGTCGTCGAATCGGTAAAAGCGGACAACGCGTACGCGGTGATGTGGGGCGCCGAAGATCTGTTTGCCGTCACCGGCGGCACCGCCAACCGGCGTGCCGACGGCAGCTACCGCGACGTGGTTCAGCATGTGCGGTCCCAGACACTGTTGGCGGCCAAGGCCTACGGGCGGCTGGCGCTGGACGCGGTGTACATCGACATCAAGGATCTCGACGGCCTGCGAGCCGAGTCCGATGACGCGGTGGCCGTCGGATTCGACTGCAAGGTCGCCATTCACCCCAACCAGGTCGCGGTGATCCGGGACGCGTACACGCCCAGCGAGGAGCAGGTGTGCTGGGCGCGACGCGTGCTGGCCGAAGTGGCGAACCAGCGAGGTGTTTTTGCCTTCGAGGGCATAATGGTGGATGCCCCAGTACTGCGGCGAGCAGAGCGCATCGTCGGCCTGGCGCCTCACCCCGGCGCGAGCTGACGGCCTCACACCAGGGGATTTGCTCTGACCGCAGCCGTACTGAGCACCTCAGTCATCTGACGGCGTCACATGCCGCCAGGGACCCAAGGAGGCGGTATGGCTGGTCTTGTGCAGTTCGTGGCTCCCGATGGGACACCCACCGATGACCTGCGAGCTCACCTTCAAGCCCACAAGCCGTTACCGCCGGAGACCCTGAGCTGGCTGTACGAGCTGATGGTGCTCACCAGAGACCTGGACACCGAGTTCATCCATCTGCAACGCCAGGGTGAGCTGGCGCTGTTCGCCTCCTGCCGCGGCCAGGAAGCCGCGCAGGTCGGCGCGGCGGCGTGCCTGCGGAAAACCGACTGGCTGTTCCCGCAGTACCGCGAACTCGGTGCCTTCCTGGCCCGCGGTATCCATCCCGCCCAGATCGGCGCGGTCTGGCGCGGCCGCTGGCACGGCGGCCTCGATTTCACCGGGAAGTGCTGCGCGCCCATCGCCATTCCGATCGGCACCAACGGTCTGCATGCCGTCGGCGCCGCGATGGCAGCACAACGCCTCGGCGAGGATTCGGTGACCATGGCCTTCCTGGGAGACGGCGCCACCTCCGAGGGGGACGCGCACGAGGCGTTCAACCTGGCCGCGGTGTTCCGCGCCCCGTGTGTCTTCTTCATCCAGAACAACCAGTGGGCCATCTCGCTACCCGTCCGTCGTCAGCACGCCGCGGCGTCGCTGGCGGACCGGGCGATCGGGTACGGCATGCCGGGTGTCCGTGTGGACGGCAATGACGTGCTGGCCTGTTTTGCGGTGGTGGCGCAGGCAGCTCAACGGGCCCGCGACGGCGGTGGTCCCACACTGATCGAGGCCCTGACCTACCGGATGGGCCCGCACACCACCTCCGACGACCCGACGCGCTACCGCGATCCGGCCGAGGTGCAGTACTGGCAGCAGCGAGATCCCATCGCCCGCTACCGCATGTACCTGCAGGCTGAAGGTGTCTGGACCGATCGGCTCGAGGAGCGGGTGTCCGCCCGCTCGACGAGGCTGCGGGACGAACTGCGCGAGAACGTGATCAGTGAGCCGGATTTTGACGTCCGGGAGGTCTTCGACACCGTTTACCACCACATCACCCCGGAACTCGCCCGTCAGCGCGACGGGCTGCTGGCCGAACTGAACGCGGTGGCCACGCCGGGTCGGAAGGAGGCCTGAGATGACGCAGCTCATTGAACGTCCGACGAGCTCCGGTGACGAACCCGCCACGCCCGCTGCGGTGGAGCTGGACATGGGTAAGGCGATCAACCGGGCACTGCACGACGTGATGGCCACCGACGACCGGGTGCTGGTGTTCGGCGAGGATGTTGCCCGGCTGGGTGGTGTCTTCCGGGTGACCGACGGCCTGGCCGAGACATTCGGTGAGCAGCGGTGTTTCGACACCCCGCTGGCGGAGTCGGCGATCATCGGCATCGCGATCGGCCTGGCCATCCGCGGTTTTGTGCCGGTGCCGGAAATACAGTTCGACGGCTTCTCCTATCCGGCATTCGACCAGATTGTCAGTCATCTGGCGAAATACCGGATGCGCACCCGTGGAGACATCGAGATGCCGGTGACCATCCGCATCCCGTCCTACGGCGGTATCGGTGCGGTAGAACATCATTCGGAGTCCACCGAGAGCTACTGGTTGCACACCGCGGGACTGAAGGTGGTGGTGCCGTCGAATCCGGCGGACGCCTACTGGCTGTTGCGACATGCGATCGCCAGCCGCGACCCGGTGATCTTCCTCGAGCCGAAACGACGATACTGGGGCCGCGGGCACGTCGACACCGGCATCCCAGGCCCACCGATCGGGCGGGCCGCGATCCGCCGTCCCGGCGTCGACGCCACCGTCATCACCTACGGATCCCTGGTGGCCACGGCGCTCAGCGCCGCCGAGCAGTGCGGGTGGGATCTCGAGGTGATCGACCTGCGGTCGTTGAATCCGTTGGACTTTCACACCGTCGCCGCCTCGGTGCAACGCACGGGTCGGGCCGTCGTGATGCACGAAGGCCCGCGCACCCTGGGTTTCGGTGCCGAACTGGCGGCCCGGATCCAGGAAGAACTGTTCTATTACCTGGAGGCACCGGTGTTGCGGGCCTGCGGTTTTGATACCCCATACCCGCCGGCCCGGTTGGAGGGGGTCTGGTTGCCCGGCCCGGATCGACTTCTCGACTGCGTCGAACGTGCGATGAGCATGCCATGAACGAATTCCTGGTACCGGACCTGGGAGAGGGTCTCGAAGAAGCGACGATCACCGAGTGGAATGTCGCCGTCGGCGATGTGGTGGTGCTCAATCAGACACTGTGCACCTTGGAGACCGCAAAGGCCGCGGTCGAGATCCCGAGCCCGTACGCCGGAAAGGTGGTGACACTCGGCGGGCGGGCCGGCGATGTGCTGGCCGTCGGGTCGGTGCTGGTGGGCATCGAAACCGACTCCCGCACCCCGGTTCTTGTCGGCTACGGCGCCGATGACGGGCTGGACAAGTCGCGGCGTTCCCGGCCCAAGGCCAAACCCGCGGTGCGTAAACTGGCTGCCGACCTGCTGGTGGACCTGAACGATGTCGAGCCCGGCCCAGATGGTGTGGTGACCCGCGACGCCGTGCTGGCCAAGTCGGGCATCACCACGGAAGCCCGCGGTCATGAGGTGCTTCCGGTGCGCGGGGTGCACGCCGAAATGGCAAAACGGATGGCACTGTCGCGCAGCGTAATTCCTGATGCGCACGCAGCTGTCGACATCGACGGCACCAGGCTTCTGGAATCGCGGGAGCGGTTGGGCGTGAGCACCTTCGTCCTGACATTGCGCCTACTGGTGCACACCCTGGGCCGGCACAGGATCTTGAACTCCACCTGGGCCGACGGGCCGAATGGATCCGAGGTGCATCTTCACCACGGGATCAACCTCGGGTTCGGTGTCGCCGCCCCGCGCGGGCTGCTGGTGCCGGTGGTCGCGCAGGCACACACCTTGACCACCAGGGATCTGGCCGCAGAGGTGAACCGGTTGGTCGAGGCCGCCCGTGCCGGCACGCTGAAACCTGCAGAGCTCCAAGGGGCGACGTTCACGGTGTCGAACTTCGGTGCCCTCGGCCTCGATGACGGGGTGCCGGTGATCAACCCTCCCGAGTCGGCGATCCTGGGGATGGGCATGTTGAAACCTCGGGCCATGGTGGTCGACGGTGCCGTCGTCGCCCGGCCTACGATGCGCCTGATATGTGCGTTCGACCATCGGGTGGCCGACGGCGCCCAAGTGGCCGCATTCCTGGGTGAGCTGCGGGCACTACTCGAGTCGCCGGACACTGCCCTGCTGGATCTGTAACAGCTATTTACGTTGTGCCGCAGCCAATCTGGCGGCAAATTCCGGTGATTGGATGGAGGTGGCCTGCGGGCCCAGTTCGGTGCGCATGGCCTGGTGGTGGGTATCGGTGTCGACCGAGCCGGGAGCCGCGGTGGCCCGCATGGTGGCTTTGGTCGCCAGCACCACCTCGCGCGGCGCGGCGGCCGGCCCGCGGGCCAGGTC
>NZ_JBARXZ010000051.1:0-10093 GCF_049647605.1 Mycobacterium sp.
ATTCGGGGCGGATGCCGCCGCGATCGCTTCCGCGGCGAGGTAGCCCGCATCGCTGTCACCGGCGGTGGGCAAAGCCAGCCGCAGGGAGCCCCACCCGGGCAGATTCAGGTCATCAAGCGCATTCGGGTTGGACTGCAGCCCTGGCAGCGTGCGCCACGACTGGTCAGCCAGCGCCGGGCTGAGCTCCGGACGAATCGCAAGCATCACCGGGGAGGTCACCAGGGAGTTGGCGGCCGTGACCATCGAGGGATTCGCGGCGGCCTGCAGGCGGGCGGTGGACACCGAGCTACCGGGGATCCACAGCGCCGGCTTGTCGCCCAGATCGGTGGGCCATTCCCCGGAAAATCCGCTGATCACAGCATCGGAGTCGGCAGCTTTGACGGCTACCGCGATGCAGTGATCGCCGACGGGGCTGGCAGATCCGTTGAACTTCTCGGCAAATGTCTCGAGCTGACCGGCGATCGCCGGGTCGGCCAGTACCGCGACCGTGAGCTCACCTTCCAGGCAGCGCCCGGCTGCGGTCGCCGACCGGTCGGACAGGGCATCGCCGAAGAACCGCCACAGGATGACCGCGGCGACCACCACAACCACGGTGATGAGTGCGGCGATCACACCGACGCTCACCCCACGTCGCCCCGGTGCCACGGTCCGGTGGCTGCCGGTCCATTCGCCGTCGTTGCGGTGCCCACCCTGGTACTCCGGGCGATCCTGTGACCGCCGGATCGCGGCGGTCTGGTTCTCGTCCGCGGGAGGTTGGTTCCCCGTCGGAAGTGGCGGAAGCGGATCGGGGTCGGCCTCGCTGAAGGTGGGTTCGGCCCGATATCTGGCATCCGGGTCGTCGTCGGCATCCGGATAGCCGGGGCGGAAGAATCCCGGACCGGGGGAGTGCTCCGGATCCTGCTCGTTGTACTCGGAGGAATCCGAGTACTCGCCCGGGACATCGCTGCCCGGGACATCACCCAAGGCGTCATCCCGGGCGTCGTCACCCCGGACATCGTCGTTGTCCCCGGGCTTGCTGTGCCTACCCACGACTGGACCCGACCAACACTCGCGAACCTCTCCTCCGCCCGGCTCCCGCCCGTACGCGAAGGAACCCGGCGACGAGTGTAGTCACTGAGCAGCGGCTGCTTTGAATTCGCGACGGCGGCGATGCAAGATCGGCTCGGTGTACCCGTTGGGCTGAGCGGCACCTTCGAGGATCAATTCCTGGGCGGCCAGGAACGCGATGCTGGCGTCGAAATCAGGTGCCATCGGCCGGTAGGCGGGGTCGCCGCTGTTCTGCCGATCGACCACCGGTGCCATCCGCTCCAGGCTGGCGCGGACATCCTCGGCGGTGATCACCCCGTGGCGCAGCCAGTTGGCCAGCAACTGACTCGAAATGCGCAGGGTCGCGCGGTCTTCCATGAGAGCAACATCATGGATGTCGGGCACCTTCGAACAGCCCACACCGTCGTCGATCCAGCGCACCACGTAGCCGAGGATGGACTGGCAGTTGTTGTCGACTTCCTGGTGGATCTCGTCCGAAGACCACTTCAACGACGAGTCGGCCAGCGGAATGGTGAGCAACTCGTCAATGGTGGTTCGGGGCTTGCCTTCCAGTTCCTTCTGGACGGCGAACACATCGACCTGGTGGTAGTGCAGCGCATGCAGGGTGGCCGCGGTGGGGGAAGGCACCCAGGCGGTGGTGGCGCCGGACCGGGGCTGACCGATCTTCTGCTCGATCATGTCGGCCATCAGGTCGGGCATCGCCCACATCCCCTTGCCGATCTGGGCCCTACCGGACAATCCGGCTGCCAGCCCGATGTCGACGTTGGCGTCCTCATAGGCCTTGATCCACGGCTGGGCCTTCATGGTGCCCTTGCGCACCATGGGACCGGCCTCGATGGAGGTGTGGATCTCGTCGCCGGTGCGATCGAGGAATCCGGTGTTGATGAACACCACCCGGTCGGCGGCAGCCTTGATGCACGCCTTGAGGTTGACGCTGGTGCGGCGCTCCTCGTCCATGATGCCGACCTTGATGGTGCCCTGCGGGAGTCCCAGCACGTCTTCCACGCGGCTGAACAGCTCGCAGGTGAACGCCACCTCGTCGGGGCCGTGCATCTTCGGCTTGACGATGTAGATCGAGCCGGTGCGGCTGTTCTGCAGCGGGCCGTTCCCGTCGGTTTCCTTGAGGCCGTGCACCGCGATCAGGCTGGTGAACAGGGCATCCAGAATTCCCTCGGGAGCTTCGACCTCTTCGTCGGCCGAACCGCGACACAGGATGGCGTCGTTGGTCATCAGGTGACCGACATTGCGGACGAACAGCAGGCTGCGTCCGGGCAGGGTCAGCTCCGACCCGTCCGGACGGGTGTAGGTGCGGTCGCCGTTGAGCACCCGGGTGAACGTCTTGCCGCCCTTGCTGACCTCTTCGGCCAGGTCGCCACGGTTGAGGCCGAGCCAGTTGCGGTAGCCGAGCACCTTGTCCTCGGCATCGACGGCGGCGACCGAGTCCTCGAAGTCCATGATCGTGGTGATCGCAGACTCCAGGGTGACGTCTTTGATGCCCGCCGGATCCGTCGACCCGATGGGCGATTCGGCGTCGATCACGATCTCGATGTGCAGGCCGTGATTCACCAGCAGAACAGAGGTCGGCGCCTCGGCCTCACCGGTGTAGCCGGCGAACTGCTCGGCAGTGGCCGGCGACGCCGTCTGGTCTTCGCCCAGGGTCACCGCCAGCGCGCCGTCGGCGACGCTGAGTTTGGTGGCCTCGGTCCACGACCCGGAGTTCAAGGGTGCGGTGTCGTCGAGGAATTTCCGGGCGTAGGCGATGACCTTGTCGCCGCGAACCCGGTTGTAGCCGGAACCCTTGTCGGCGCCGTCCTCCTCGGAGATCACATCGGTGCCGTACAAGGCGTCGTAGAGGGAACCCCACCGCGCGTTGGCGGCGTTGAGCGCAAATCGTGCATTGAGCACGGGAACCACCAGCTGGGGTCCGGCGGTGGAGGTGATCTCCGGGTCGACGCCGGAGGTGCTGATGGTGAAATCGTCGGGTTCCGGTAGCAAATAACCGATTTCGGTGAGGAACGCCTTGTAGGCCTCGGGATCGTGCGGCTCGATGACGTGGTGCCGATGCCACTTGTCGATCTGGGCCTGCAGCTCGTCGCGGCGGGCCAGCAACTGTTCGTTCTGCGGCGCCAGATCGGTGATGACCTTGTCCACGCCTGCCCAGAAGCTATCGGGGTCCAGGTCGGTGCCCGGCAACGCTTCGTTGTTCACGAAGTCGTGCAGCACCTTTGCGACCCGCAGATTGCCCACGGTCACACGCTCAGTCATTGGTCCTCCTTGGCCGGCAATCAACACATCGTACCCGTCAGTAACCTGCGTCATGTCCGGTGTCCGGCCATGAGGAGCAGGTCACAGCGCTCTCGCAGCGTAGTCCGCAGCGTTTCCGCGCGTTGCGCCACCAAGCTCTGGCAACGTACGTACTCGGCGCGACCCGCTGCGTCCTCGATTCGAATCGGTGCAAAATTGTACCGGGTCAGGTCGTATGGGCTGGCGCGCATATCCAGCTCGCGGGCCTCGGCGGCCAGGTCAAGGCAGTCGAGCAGCAAAGTGGACTCGATCAGCGGTCCGAGTTTGGCGACCCATTTGTACAAATCCATCCCGGCGTGCAGGCATCCCGGCTGTTCCCGGTCGACCTGCGTCTCGCGGGTGAGCGCGACGTTGTTCCTCGGAGCGGCCTCGGGGGTGAAGAAGCGGTAGGCGTCGAAGTGTGTACAGCGCAGCGGCAACGCTTCCACCACCGCGTCGGTGCCCGCAGCACCCAGGCGCAACGGCACCCCACCATGGCGGACATCGGCAGAGCGGTAGACCATCGCCCACTCATGCAGCCCAAAGCAATTCAGCTGCGGAGGCCGGCTCTGTGTGGAGGTCAGCAGCGTCGAGATGAATTCGATTGTCCCGAAACGCGCCCGCAGATGGTCTGCGGTCACCGTCACCCCGTCCGGGTGGGGGCCGTAGCCGGCGCGGTCCAGGTAGCGCTGCGCTGGTGGGCCGGTCAGCACCACACCGTAGCCAGGATGCCAGCGGGCTACCTGGCGAGGCCGCAAGCTGTAGTAGGTGAACAGGAAGTCCCACACCGGATGCGCTTCTCCGGCCGAAGCCCGGCGCCGGTGCGGAGCCAGGAATTTCTCGGCCCGGTCTCGATGTGCCGTCGCCCGGGCGGACCAATCCTGCTCGTCCAACACCGCCGGCCCCTGGGTCACGGCGCAATCAGACACGGTGAGTCCCGTCGCGCACGGTGCCCACCAGGTCCTCCACCAGGTCCTCGAGCGCCACCATGGCAACCACCGGAGCCGTCGGGCCGCCCTCGCCCATCGTCACCAGCGCCAGGTGGCTGTTGGTCCGGCGCAGCCGCGACAACGCATCCGGCAGCGGTAACCGTTCGGGCACGTGCGGAAGCGGCCGCACCAACGACAGATCCACCACCGTGTCGGGGTCGTCGCTGAGCGCGAGCACATCCTTGATGTGCAGATAGCCGACATAGATACCGTCGACACCGGCAACCGGGAAGCGGGAGTAGCCGGTCTGGATCAGCGCCTCCTCGACGGCACCGATCGTCGGCCCCGAACCGGCGGCGGCAACCGGGATCGCCCGGATCTCGGCCAGCGGCACCGCAACATCGGACACCGCCCGGGTGCGGATCTGCAACGCCCGGGTCAATCGGGTGTGTTCCTCGGGGTCCAGCAGACCCTCGGAGACCGATTCGGCGATCATCTCCGACAATTCGACCGTGGAGACGGTGATGTCGAGTTCATCTTTGGGCTCGACCCGCAAGGCGCGCAGGGTGATGTTGGCACACCAGTTGTAGAACGCGATCAGCGGTCTGACCGCACGCACGTACACCAGGTACACCGGAATCAGCAGCATGGCAGTCGATTCGGGACCCGCGATCGCGATGTTCTTCGGCACCATTTCGCCCAGCAGCACATGCAGGGTGACCACCACACCCAACGCGACAAAAAACGACACAGTGTGCAGCACGGCGTCGGGGATGCCGAGCAGCCCGAACGGCTCTTCGAGCAGGTGCGCCACCGCGGGCTCGCCCACCCGGCCCAGCAGGATCGAGCAGATGGTGATGCCCAGTTGGGCGCCCGCCAGCATCAGGGACAGTTGCTCACCGGCTCTGATGACCGTGACCGCGCTCTTCTTGCCCTGTTCCGCCAGCGCCTCGAGCCGGTCCCGGCGCGCCGAGATGAGCGCAAACTCCGATCCGACAAAAAATGCGTTCGCGGCCAGCAGCGCCACGGTCAGCAGCACTCCGAAAATGTCGCTACCCATCAGCGCTTTCCTCCGCTGTCTTCACCGGTCTGCGGATCCAACTCGGTGAGTTCCAGCTGATCGATACGTCGCCCGTCCATCGCCACCACCGTGGCCCGCCACCGGATCGGTTCGTCGAGCGCACCGTCGGGGTCGAATGCCCGCAACTCCACGGTGTCACCGGCCTGGGGAATGCGACCGAGCTCCTGCAAAACCAGCCCGCCGATGGTGTCGTACTCACCCTCGGGTGCCCGGTATCCGGTGGCCGAAGCCACTTCGTCGATGCGCAGCAGGCCCGACACCGTCCAGCTTCCGTCGGCTTCGATGACGTCGGGTGTGGCGTCGTCATGCTCGTCGCGGACGTCCCCGACGATCTCTTCGATGAGGTCTTCGACAGTGAGCATCCCTGCGGTACCGCCGTACTCGTCGACCACCAGAGCGGTCTGTAGGCCGTTGCCGCGGATCTGCGCGAACACGGCGTCACCGTCGAGCGTGGACGGGACAACCGCGACCGGTTGCACCAGGGCCGAAAGCCTGGTGGACGGCCGTTGCGCCCGAGGCACCTCGTAGACCTGCTTGATGTGGACCAGGCCGATCGTCTGGTCGAGGTCACCGTCGACGATCGGGAACCGCGAGTAGCCGGTTTCGGCGGCGAGCGCCACCAGGTCGGCGACGGTGTTGTGCGCTTCCAGCACGACGATCTTCGACCGCGGGGTCATCAATTCCTCGGCGCTGAGCTCACCGAACCGCAGTGATCGATCCACCAGAGTGGCGGTCAATGCGTCCAGCGAACCGTGGCGCGCCGAGTTGCGCACCAGCGCCACCAGCTCCTGCGGGGAGCGGGCCGAAGCCAGCTCATCGGCCGGTTCGATTCCCATCCGCCGCAAGATCCAGTTCGCCGACCCGTTGGTGGCTTTGATGGCCGGCTTCAGCAACATCGAGAACAGCAACTGCGGGCCGGCAGCGACTCGCGCGGTGGGAACCGGCAGTGCCACCGCCAGGTTCTTGGGCACCAGCTCACCGAAGATCATCGAGATCGAGGTGGCGATCAACAGTGCCAAGGCCAGCGCGATGCCGCCGATGCTGCTTTCCGGCAGGCCGATCGCGCGCAGTCCAGGCGCGATCAACCGCGCCACCACAGGTTCGGCGAGGTAACCGGTGCCCAGCGTGGTGATGGAGATGCCCAGCTGGGCGCCCGACAGCTGGAAGGACAGGGTGCGATGGGCACGTTGAACGAAGAGGTCGCGACGGTCACCGGAGCGGGCGTTTGCGTCGACGGTGCTGCGTTCCAGTGCGGTGAGAGAGAACTCGGCCGCCACGAACAGGGCTGTCCCCGCTGTGAGCACCAGAATCGCCAGCAGGGACAGGGCGGTGAACCACACACTCATGGCTGTGGCACCGCCGAAGTTGCGCCGGGCCCGGAGCCCGGCTGTCTAGAGGAGGGTTCGGCGTCCTGCGCCTCGGCCACGTGGTCTTGATCGGCGACCACGCCTGCGTCACTGGGTGCCTGAGGCACGTACTCCCTTTCCTTTTCCTTCACCTCGCGGGCTCATCCGCTTCGCGGATGGGCGACGCCCGGAGACGCACAGTTTAACTGCCAGGATCGTCACCAGCCTGCTGGTAGGGGATGTCCCTCGGCAAATCCCGCCGCCGACTGCACACCGAGCACCGCCTTGTCGTGGAGCTCGGCAAGGGTGGCGGCGCCGACATAGGTGCAGGTGCTGCGGACCCCGGAGGTGATGTGGTCCAACAGGTCCTCGACCCCGCCGCGTTCGGGGTCCAGGGCCATCCGGGACGTGGAGATGCCTTCCTCGAACAGCGCTTTGCGGGCCCGGTCGAAGCCGCTGTCGGCAGCGGTGCGCGCGGCGACCGCACGCTTGGATGCCATGCCGTAGCTCTCCTTGTAGGGCCGGTCATCGCGATCGTGCATCAGGTCGCCGGGAGACTCATAGGTGCCGGCGAACCAGGATCCGATCATCACGTTGGAGGCACCGGCCGCCAACGCCAGCGCAACGTCCCGCGGATGCCGGACACCGCCGTCGGCCCAGACGTGGCCGCCGAGTTTTCTTGCGGTAGATGAACATTCGAGCACTGCGGAGAACTGGGGTCGTCCGACACCGGTCATCATCCTGGTGGTGCACATGGCGCCGGGGCCGACGCCGACCTTGACGATGGTGGCGCCTGCCTCGAGCAGATCGCGGGTTCCGGCCGCCGAGACCACGTTGCCCGCCGCCAACGGCAGACCGAGGTCCAGGGCAGCTATCGCTTTGATGGCCTCGATCATCTTGATCTGGTGACCGTGAGCGGTGTCGACAACCAGGACGTCGGCTCCGGCCTCGGCCAGGGCGGCGGCTTTGGCGGTGACGTCACCGTTGATCCCGACGGCCGCGGCGATCCGCAGCCGGCCGGCGGCGTCGACGGCCGGGGTGTAGATGCCGGCCCGGATGGCGCCGGTCCGGGTGAGGACCCCGGCCAGGGTGCCGTCGGTGTTGGTGAGGACCGCGACACCGATCGGCGCCTGTTCGAGCTGGTCGAAGACCTTGCGCGGGTCGGTGCCCACCGGTGCGGTGACGAAGTCGGTGGCCGCGACATCGCGGACCCGGGCGAATCGGTCGATGCCGACACAGGCGGCTTCGGTGATCAACCCGACGGGACGGCCCGCCTGCACCACCACCGCCGCACCGTGCGCGCGTTTGTGGATCAGAGCGGTGGCATCCGAGACCGAGTCCTCCGGCGCCAGCTGTACCGGGGTGTCCGCAACCAGGTCACGGCTTTTGACGAAGTCGACGGACTCGCGGACCGCCTCGATCGGGAGATCTTGGGGCAGCACCACGATGCCGCCCCGGCGGGCGACGGTCTCGGCCATCCGGCGACCGGCGACGGCCGTCATGTTGGCGACCACCACCGGGATCGTGGTGCCGGTGCCGTCCGAGGTGGACAGGTCCACATCGAACCGCGATGTGACATCGCTGCGGTTGGGGACGACAAAGATGTCGTCGTAGGTCAGGTCATACGGCGGCCGATGGCCTTCGAGGAACTGCACGTACCTCAGGGTAACCGCTGACCCGCCGCTGGTTAGGCCTCGACCTCGGTACGGTCGCCGCTCCACAGGGTGTGGAACCGCTTGGTCCGGTCGGTGTCGATACGCCCATAGGTGTGTGCCCCGAAGAAGTCACGCAACCCCTGGGTCAGTGCGGCGGGCAGTCGCTCGGTGCGCAACCCGTCGTAGTACGACAGCGCCGAGCTGAAACCGGGAATCGGGATTCCCAGCTCAGTGGCCGTGACCACCACACGGCGCCAGCTGTCGATCGCATTCTCGATCGCGGCGCGGAAGTACGGGTCGACGATCAGGCTCGGCAGGTCGGCGTCGTTGTCGAAGGCATCCTTGATCCGGTTGAGGAACTTCGCCCGGATGATGCAGCCGCCGCGCCAGATGGTTGCCATGTCCCCGGGGGTGATGTCCCAGTTGTACTCGGCCGATCCGGCCTGGATCTGGTTGAACCCCTGGGCGTAGGCGATGATCTTCGAGGCATACAGCGCCTGCCGGATGTCCTCGGTGAACTGCGCGGCATCGGCCGGCTTGGCACCGAGATCCCCGGAGGCCAGGCCGGTGGTGGCCTGGCGCTGGGCCACCGAACCCGACAGTGCGCGGGCGAACACCGCCTCGGCGATGCCGGTGACGGGCACGCCCAGGTCGAGTGCCGACTTCACCGTCCAGCGGCCGGTGCCCTTCTGCTCGGCCTCGTCGAGGATCAGGTCGACCAGGGGAGTGCCGGTCTTGGCGTCGACCTGCCGGAGCACCTGGGCGGTGATCTCCACCAGGAAGCTGTCCAGGTCGCCCTTGTTCCACTCTTCGAACACATCGGCGATCTCGGGCGCGGATTTGCCCAGGCCGTCGCGCAACAGCTGGTACGCCTCGCCGATGAGCTGCATGTCGGAGTATTCGATGCCGTTGTGGACCATCTTGACGAAGTGTCCGGCGCCGTCCGGCCCGATGTGGGTGCAGCACGGCACGCCGTCGACATGGGCCGAAATCTCCTCCAGCAGCGGGCCGAGGCTCTCATAGGATTCGGCAGGCCCACCCGGCATGATCGAGGGGCCGTTGAGTGCCCCCTCCTCACCGCCGGAGATTCCGGCCCCGACGAAGTGCAGGCCGCGTTCGCGGATGGCCTTTTCCCGGCGGATGGTGTCGGTGTAGAGCGCGTTGCCGCCATCGATGATGATGTCGCCGGGTTCCATGGCGTCGGCGAGTTCGTTGATCACGGCGTCGGTGGCCTCGCCCGCCTTGACCATGATCAAGACCCGGCGCGGCTTCTCCAGCGCGGCAAGGAATTCCGGGATGGTTTCGCTGCGTACGAAGCTTCCCTCGGATCCGTGCTCGGCGAGCAGGGCGTCGGTCTTGGCCACCGAGCGGTTGTGCAGGGCAACGGTGTAGCCGTGCCGCGCGAAGTTGCGCGCGATGTTCGACCCCATCACGGCCAGGCCGGTGACCCCGATCTGTGCGGTGGCGTCGGTGGATGGGGAGTGGGTCATGAGAGCCCTTTCGGTTGACGTTCCGGCGCAGCGGCATTGAGCACGAGTTCAGTTTCGAGCAGAGCCTAGTCGCATCAGGCGGAGAACAGGCGCTGCAGCTCATGTAGCCAGGGCACCACGACCGCGATGGTGGGCACCACCAGGATCGCCCCGGCGCTGAGGTAGGCGACGGCGGCCAGCGGGGTGCTGTTGGGCCGCCCGGCCAGCCGGCGCACTCGGATGATGGTGGTGGGTCCGCCGGCGGCCAGGGCGCCCTTGGGGG
>NZ_JBARXZ010000052.1:0-7377 GCF_049647605.1 Mycobacterium sp.
GCCACCGCACCGGCGCCGGTGCGGCGCCGGCTGCACGCCGCGCTGGGCCCCTCGGACCCGGCACTTGCGAGCACGGCATTCGGCGTCCGATTCCCGGGACCGATGGGCCTGGCCGCCGGGTTCGACAAAGATGGTCACGGCCTGAACACCTGGGGCGCACTGGGATTCGGTTACGCCGAAGTCGGTACCGTGACGGCACAGCCGCAGCCGGGCAATCCGGTACCCCGGCTGTTCCGCCTGCCCGACGACCGGGCGCTGCTCAACCGGATGGGGTTCAACAACCACGGCGCCGCGGCGCTGGCCGCCCAGCTGATCCGGCACCACTCGCAGGTGCCGATCGGCGTCAACATCGGCAAGACGAAGGCCACCCCCGCAGAGAAGGCGACCGAGGACTATCGCAGCAGCGCGCGATTGCTGGCGCCGCTGGCCGACTATCTGGTGGTCAACGTCAGCTCGCCGAACACCCCGGGCCTGCGTGACCTGCAGGCCGCGGAGTCGCTGCGGCCGATCCTGGCCGGCGTACTGGAGGAATGCGGGGACACCCCGGTGCTGGTCAAGATCGCACCCGACCTCGCCGACTCCGACGTCGACAAAATCGCCGATCTGTCAGTCGAACTGGGCCTGGCCGGCATCGTCGCCACCAACACCACCATCTCGCGCAACGGACTGAGAACCCCCGGGGTTGCCGAACTGGGCGCCGGTGGGGTGTCGGGCGCACCGGTGGCCCACCGGTCACTGGAGGTGCTGCGCCGGCTCCACGGCCGGGTGGGCGACCGCCAGGTACTGATCAGCGTGGGCGGTATCGAGACCGCCGACGACGCCTGGCAGCGCATCATCGCCGGCGCCTCGCTGCTGCAGGGCTACACCGGGTTCATCTACGGCGGCGGGTTGTGGGTCAAGCACATTCACGACGGCCTGGCCGCCCGGCTGCGCGCCGCGGGATTCACGTCGTTGTCCGAGGCAGTGGGCTCGGGCCGCACTTAGAACAACGGATCGGGACCGGGGGGTGGGCCAAGCGGCCCGGGCCGCCTCGTAGGGTGGCATTCCATGGATTCCTCCCTTCTGGCCTTCGAATGGACGGACACCAGCCGCCACTGGCTCATCGAGGTCCCGATCAGGTTTGTCGCCTATGTGGCGGTCGCGCTGGTTCTCCGGCTCGTCCTGCACCGCATGATCGACCGCGCAACAACGGCGCGAGCCCGCAAGGACCGCACCCACGACGCCGGCCACGGCTCCAGGACACCCCCACTGGTGCGCTACCTGCGGGACCGCGTGCCCACCTCGTCGGTCAGCGAACAGGTGCTGCTGCGCCGGCAGCAGCGCGCCCAGACCATCGGTTCGGTTCTGAAGTCGACGGTTTCGATCATCCTGCTGGTCTGGGTGGTTCTCGCGCTGTTGAACCTGCTCGGCGTCAACATCGCACCCTTCATCGCCTCGGCCGGCGTCGTCGGACTTGCCATCGGCTTCGGCGCCCAGAACCTGGTGCGCGACTTCGTCACCGGAGTGTTCATGCTCCTGGAAGACCAGTACGGGGTCGGCGACACCGTCGATCTCGGTGAGGCGGTGGGCGAGGTCGAAACCGTCGGTCTGAGGATCACCACCGTCCGCGACATCGACGGCACCCTCTGGTACGTCCGCAACGGCGAGATCGCCCGCGTCGGGAACATGAGCCAGGAGTACGCGGTCGCGCGCATCGAGGTGCCCGTCGCACTGACCGCCGACATCGAGCGTGCCGAAAAGGTCGCCGTGCAAGCAGCCGAGGCCGCGCTCGCCGACTCCCCCTTGTCCGACAAAGTGATCGGGGAACCCCAGATGTTGGGGGTGCAAGAGCTGTCCCCGGACCTGATCAAGCTACGCATGACCGTGAAGGTCCGGCCCAACGCCCAATGGGCGGTGCAACGCAGGTTGCGCCGCGCCATCCTGCGCGCCTACGACGAGAACGGCATCGACCTGCCGTATCCCACCGGTCGCGCCCAAGTCGTCAACGACTAGCGGCGCCGCGCTACTTCTGCTCGTACGTCCCGATCAGCAGGGCCCGCGCGATCGCATTGCCGAAGAGGTTGAAGCCGAGGTATGCCGGCGTCGCGTCGCCGCCGATCTCCAGCTTCTCGACCTGCAGGGCGTGCACGGCAACGATGTAGCGGTGTGCCCCATGTCCCGCCGGAGGTGCGGCACCGACAAAGCGAGGCAGCCCGGCATCGTTACGCAAGGTCAGGGCGTCACCGGGCAGCGAGCTGCCGTCGCCGACCCCGGCCGGCAGGTCGGTGACCGTGCCCGGCAAGTTGGCCACCGCCCAGTGCCAGAATCCCGATGCGGTGGGGGCATCGGGGTCGTACACCGTCACCGCAAAACTGCGGGTCTCCTCCGGGAATCCGGACCAGCTCAGCTGCGGCGAGACATCCTCGCCACCGGCTCCCATCAGACCACTGACCTGTGCATTGGCCAGCGGCTGACCGTCGGAGAAAGACTCCGAAGTCAGGGTGAAGCTCGGCAACTTCGGCAGGAACTCGTAAGGGTCGTACGGAAAAGCCATCTCGCTGGGATCCTTTCAGTCAGCAGTTCTTCAGGAAGTGCTCGAGTACCTCGACTCCGAACTCCAGGGATTCGACGGGTACCCGCTCGTCGACGCCGTGGAACAACGCGGTGAAATCCAGGTCCGGCGGCAGCCGCAATGGGATGAAGCCGAAGCACCGAATTCCCAACCGGGCGAAGTGTTTCGCATCCGTGCCCGCCGACAGCATATACGGAACGGTGCGGGCCTCCGGATCCACGGACAGCAGCGCGGCATTCATCGCCTCGACCAGAGCACCATCGAAACTGGTTTCATAAGAAGGCAATTCGGTGACCCACTCGCGGGTGACATCGGGCCCGATGATCGCGTCGACCTCCCGCTCGAAGGCGGCCTGGCGGCCGGGCAGCACCCGGCAGTCGAAGACCGCCTCGGCCGTCGCGGGGATGACATTGGCCTTGTAGCCGGCTTTGAGCATGGTGGGGTTGGCGGTGTCGCGCAGGGTGGCACCGATGATGCGGGCGATGGAACCGAGTTTGGCGATGGTGCCGTCGATATCCGGTGACTCCGGGTCGAAGCTGTATCCCGTCTCTTCGGCGACGGCCGTCAGGAACTCCTCGACAGCGGGGCTCAGCACCAGCGGGAATTGGTGGCGGCCCAGCTTGGCGACGGCCTCGGCCAGGATGGTGACGGCATTGTCGGTGTGGATCATCGAACCGTGCCCGGCGCGGGCCCTGGCCGTGAGCCGCATCCACAGCATGCCCTTCTCGGCCGTCTCGATCAGGTAGAGCCGACGCTCGCCCCCGTCCTTGGTCGGCACGGTGAGCGAGTAACCGCCCACCTCGCCGACGGCCTCGGTGATGCCGTCGAACAGATCGGGCCGGTTCTCCACCAGCCAGCGGCAGCCGTACTTGCCACCGGCCTCCTCGTCGGCGACAAACGCGAAGACCAGGTCGCGCGGCGGGACGATTCCGGCGCGTTTGAAGTGCCGCGCCACCGCCACCATCATGCCGACCATGTTCTTCATGTCGATGGCGCCGCGACCCCACACGTAACCGTTCTCGACGGCGCCGGAGAACGGGTGCACGCTCCAGTCCGCGGCCTCGGCCGGCACCACGTCGAGATGGCCGTGGATCAGCAGCGCGCCGCGGCTGCGGTCGGCGCCCTGGAGGCGGGCGAACACGTTGCCGCGACCGGGCGCCCCGGACTCGACGTACTCGCAGGAGTAGCCCACCTCTTCGAGCTGGTCGGCGATCCAGCGCGCGCACTGCTCTTCCCCCTTGGTGGTGGCGAGCTCACCGGTGTTCGAGGTGTCGAACCGGATCAGGGAGCTGACGAGGCCCACAACTTCTTCTACGGGAGTGCTCACAGTCCCCTTTCCTACCACCTGCCCCGGAGGTCCCCGGCGACGCGGGTGAAGACCTGCATTTTGGCGCGAGCCATGCCATCCGTTAGCCTTAGTCGCCCCCAGCGTTTCAACCGCGGCGGGCAGCAGTAAACACTCGGTCCGAGTGGCGGAATGGCAGACGCGCTAGCTTGAGGTGCTAGTGCCCTATTAACGGGCGTGGGGGTTCAAGTCCCCCCTCGGACACATCTGGAGCACTCAACCCCGGTCGATCAACCGGGGTTGAGTGCGTTGTGGGAGCGAGTGGTCAGCGCTGCGCCTGGGCGACCAGCTCGGCCAATCTTTCGGCGTTGCCGCCGGCCGGAACCGGGAGATAAGCGACGATCTGGATTTCCGGCGCATCGGCGGGGGTCAGCTGATGATGCTCGAGCAGCAGTTCACCCACCACCGGATGGAAGAACCGGCGCTCTCGGGAGGCGAACCGCTCGACGCTGCTGGCCTGCCACCCCGCCCGGAAGTGCTCGCTGTCGTCCAGGAGCCGCTCGATGAGCTGGGTGTAGGTCAGCTCCCCCACCCGCGGGCCGGCCTCCGCGCGGAACTCCGCGAGGAACCGCCTGCTGTCGCTGTCCCAGTCCGGCAGCAGCTCACGGATCGCGGGATCGGTGAACACCAGCCGCAGCAGGTTGCGGTCGGCGGCCGCGGTGGTCTCGATGTTCGGGTACAGGGCGGCATACGCGCGATTCCAGGCCCCGATGGTCCAGGTGGGTCCGATGGCAAACGCCGGGTAGCCGATAAGCGCATCGAGGAATCGCTGGATGTGCGGCGGCGGCGGCCCGGCCTCCCCGACGACCGCGGGCTCCGCGGTGTAGCCACCGAGTGCCAGCACATAGTCATGCTCGGCCGGCGACAGCCGTAGCGCGCGGGACACCGCATCGAGTACCTGCTTCGACGGGTTGATGTCGCGGCCCTGCTCCAGCCAGGTGTACCAGGTGGCACTCACCCCGGAAAGCACCGCGACCTCCTCGCGGCGCAGCCCGCTGGTGCGCAGCCGAGGCACGGCCGGGAAGCCGAGTTCAGTGCGCGGCGCGCCGTCCCGGCGGGCCCGCAGGAACTCACCGAGCGCCCGCCGTTGCCGGGTGCGTTTGTCCGATGTCACAACGCTCAGGGTAGTAGTACCAGTTCTAGTATCAGGGCCGACTTCCCACGTAGCAGCCCACAATGCCAAGGTATGCGGTATGGCGGAACTTCGGTCACGGACGGTCACCCACGGTCGCAACATGGCGGGAGCGCGCTCACTGCTGCGCGCCGCCGGGGTTGCCAGCTCCGATATCGGCAAGCCGATCATCGCGGTGGCCAACAGCTTCACCGAGTTTGTCCCCGGCCACACCCACCTGCAGCCCGTCGGCCGGATCGTCTCCGAAGCCATCCAGGCCGCCGGCGGGGTGCCGCGCGAGTTCAACACCATCGCCGTCGACGACGGGATCGCCATGGGCCACGGCGGCATGCTCTACTCGTTGCCGTCGCGTGAGCTGATCGCCGACTCCGTCGAGTACATGGTCAACGCGCACTGCGCCGACGCGTTGGTGTGCATCTCCAACTGCGACAAGATCACTCCCGGCATGCTGATGGCCGCCCTGCGCCTGAACATCCCCACCGTGTTCGTCTCCGGCGGCCCGATGGAGGGCGGCACCGCGGTCCTGGTCGACGGGACGGTGAAGACCCGGCTGAACCTCGTGTCCGCGATCGCCGACGCCGTCAACACCGACGTCTCCGATGACGACATCGCCCGCATCGAAGAGGCCGCCTGCCCCACCTGCGGCTCCTGTTCGGGCATGTTCACCGCGAACTCGATGAACTGCCTGACCGAGGCACTCGGCCTGGCACTGCCGGGCAACGGCTCGGTGCTGGCCACCCACACCGCCCGCCGCGCGCTGTACGAAAAGGCCGGCGCCACCGTGATGGATATCGTGCGGGCCTACTACGAACGCGATGACGCCAGCGTGCTGCCGCGGGCCATCGCCACCCGCGACGCCTTCGACAACGCCATGGCACTCGACATCGCCATGGGCGGGTCCACCAATACGGTGCTACACCTGCTGGCCGCCGCGCTGGAAGCCGAACTGGACTACACCCTCGAAGACATCGAGAAGCGCAGCCAGATGATCCCGTGTCTGTGCAAGGTCGCCCCGAACGGGCATTACCTGATGGAAGACGTGCACCGCGCCGGCGGCATTCCGGCGATCCTCGGTGAGCTGTGGCGCGGTGGACACCTGCACGAGACCGTGCACTCGGTGCATGCCGGCTCGCTGGCAGAGTGGTTGCGTAAGTGGGACATCCGTGGCGGATCACCGTCCGCGGAAGCCGTCGAGATGTTCCACGCCGCACCGGGATGTGTGCGTTCGGCGACAGCGTTCTCCCAGTCCGAGCGGTGGGAGTCCCTGGACACCGACGCCGAGAACGGCTGCATCCACAGCATCGAGAACGCCTACTCCGCCGACGGTGGACTGGCGGTGCTGCGCGGCAACCTGTCGGTGGACGGTTGCATCGTCAAGACCGCGGGCGTCGACGAATCCATCTGGAAGTTCTCGGGTCCCGCGGTGGTGGTGGAGTCCCAAGAGGACGCAGTGGACGCCATCCTGAACAAGCGGGTGCAGCCCGGCGACGTGGTGGTGGTCCGCTACGAGGGTCCCAAGGGTGGCCCCGGTATGCAGGAAATGCTCTACCCCACAGCATTTTTGAAGGGCCGCGGGCTCGGTGCCCAGTGCGCCCTGATCACCGACGGCCGGTTCTCCGGCGGCACCTCGGGCCTGTCGATCGGACATGTCTCACCTGAGGCGGCCGCCGGCGGCGTGATCGCCCTGGTCGAAGACGGTGACCTGATCACCATCGACATCCCGCACCGCAGCATCCAGGTCGACATCCCCGACGAGGAACTGGATCGCCGGCGTGCGGTCATCGAGGCGTCCGGCGGCTACCGGCCGAAGAACCGCGAGCGTGTCGTCTCCAGCGCTTTGAAAGCCTATGCGGCGCTGGCACTGTCGGCCGACAAGGGAGCAGCGCGGGATATCGCGTCGCTTTAGGCCGCCGGTGGTTGGTACGGCGAGTACCACCACCAGTTGGCGTGTTCACCGGTGGGTCCGGGGCAGGGTGGGACGTTGGGTGGGGGTGTGGTCGGGGGTCGGTCCAAGGAACCGGATTCAAGCTTTCGGCCCGACGCGTCGGTGACCACCAGGTGTTCGGCGGGTCCGGTCAGGGTGATGCCGCCGCGGTGATGCAGCCGGTGGTGGAACGGGCACACCAGCACCAGATTCGACAGGTCGGTGGGTCCGCCGTCCTCCCAGTGTTGCAGGTGATGAGCATGCAACCCGCGGGTAGCCCCACAGCCGGGGACCACACAGCAGCGATCCCGGTGTTCGAGGGCACGGCGCAGCCGACGGCTGATGGTGCGGGTTTCCCGTCCGGCCCCGATCGGTTGGCCAGCCCGTTCGAACCACACCTCGCAGGTGGCATCACAGGTCAAATA
>NZ_JBARXZ010000053.1:0-28774 GCF_049647605.1 Mycobacterium sp.
TCGTCGTGCATCTTGATGTCGAGAAACGGATCGGTGCCCTGCATCTGGGTCCCGTGCTCACCGACGAGGACCGGCAGTATTTGACCTGTGATGCCACCTGCGAGGTGTGGTTCGAACGGGCTGGCCAACCCATCGGGGCCGGACGGGAAACCCGCACCATCAGCCGCCGACTCCGCCGCGCCCTCGAGAATCGGGATCGCTGCTGTGTGGTCCCCGGCTGCAGCGCTACCCGCGGACTGCATGCCCATCACCTGCAACACTGGGAAGACGGCGGCCCCACCGAATTATCGAATCTGGTGCTGGTGTGCCCGTTCCACCACCGCCTGCATCACCGCGGCGGCATCACCCTGACCGGACCCGCCGAACACCTGGTCGTCACCGACGCGGCGGGCCGAAAGCTTGAATCCGGTTCCTTGGCCCGACCCCCGACCACACCCCCACCCAACGTCCCACCCTGCCCCGGCCCCACCGGTGAACACGCCAACTGGTGGTGGTACCAACCCTTCCAACCACAACCACCACCAGCCGACTAGCTGACTAGCTGACTAGCTGACTAGCTGACTAGCTGATCCTGGCTCACTCTCGCCGACCGTTGGTCCGTTGGGTTGACCATCAAGAAGGTGCTGACCACGAAGAAACTGCGCCGCGGCACTCACGCCTCAGCCCGACGTGGCCCACTCCCGGACTTGTCGCCCGACTCGGCCCCGGCGGCTGCCCCCGATGTCGGCGACTGCGGCGCGGCGGTGGCGACGCCGCCCGCCGTCGTTGTTGTCGCCGCTGCCAGCCCCAATGCGACGACAACGGCTCCGACCCTCGAAACGTTCTTTGCTGTCCCCACGTGATCGGCTCCCGGCTTCGGACTGCAGGAGCATCAGATAGTTTGCTCTACATTGCTGTCAATACTTGTCGGCGCACTGCCGACGCCCGACCGACCGTCAGAGTGCGTCGCGGGCGGCCGGGCACGACATGCAGCGCGGGCCGCCGCGGCCGGTCCCCAGCTCCGAAGCCGAGATCCGCAGCACCTCGATCCCCGAATCCTCGAGCCGGGCATTCGTTTCGGTGTTGCGCTCATAGGCGACGACAACCCCCGGCGCCAGCGCCAGCGTGTTGTTGCCGTCGTCCCACTGCTCCCGTTCGGCGGTGACCGGGTCCAGGCCGGTGTCGATCACCCGGAGCTTCTCGATTCCCATGGCGTCGGCGGCAGCGGACACAAACGGCGCCGCCCGGTCGATCTTCACGCCACCGCTGTCCACGCGGCGAATGGTGAACGCCGACAACGAGTCCACGATGTTCGGGTACATCACCACCGCGTCGGAGTCGACCATGGTGCAGACCGTGTCCAGATGCATCTGCGCCCGCTCTTGGGCGATCGGCACCGCCAGCACGGTGTGCGCCAGATCGTCGTCGAACAGGCTGCGCGCCAGCGCTTCCGCACCCGCGGGTGTGGTCCGCTCCCCCACCCCGACGGCCACCACGCCGGGCGCGAGCAGCAGGACGTCGCCACCTTCCACCGGAGCCGACCGCGACTCATAGGCCCGCCGCACTCCCAGGAAACGCGGGTGGTGTGCATAGATCAGGTCGGTCAGCGACGTTTCGCGCACCCGGGCCGGCATCGACAGTGAGGTGATCGCCACCCGTGCCCCGATCCAGAACGACGAGTCCCTGGTGAACAGCAGATTGGGCAAGGGGTCGATCACGAAGTCCGCGCCGTGGTGCATCCGTCGTACCAACGACAGTTCGTGCTCCCCGAACGCCAACTCGTCGAACGTCATCCCGGCCATCAGGACATGCGCCAGCGAGTCCGCATCGAGGCCGCGCAGATAAGCGGAAAGTTCTTGTGCCAGTGGCAGTCCGAGACGACGGGAATCGACCGCCGCCGATATCCCGTGCATCCGGGCCGCACCGCTGGCCAGCGCCTCGGTCAACAGGTCCGCCAGCAGCAACACCTCGACGCCGCGGGAGCGCAGCAGGTCGGCAAAGGCGTCGTGTTCCTCCTGCGCGCGCGCCACCCACGGCAGACCGTCGAAGAGCAGTTTGTCGTTGTTGCGTGGCGTCAACCGCTGCAACTCCGGTCCCGGCCGGTGCAGGATGACCACACGCAACGTGCCGACCTCGGAGTTCGAGCCAAGAACCGCAACACTCACGTCTAGCACCGTAGCGCTATTCGGCGCCTGAACTTAGGTTTAGGTGTATGGAAACGCCCGAGTTGACCCCAGGCGACCTGGCTCACCGCGCCGGCGTCGCGGTCTCCGCACTGCACTTCTACGAACGCGAAGGGCTGATCACCAGCCGTCGCACCGCGGGCAATCAACGCCGCTACGCCCGCGATACGCTGCGCCGGGTGGCATTCATCCGGATGTCTCAGCGCCTCGGTATCCCGCTGTCCCGGGTCCGCGAGGCACTGGCGACCCTGCCGACCGACCGGGTGCCCACCAGCAAGGATTGGGCGCGACTGTCGGCGGGCTGGCGCCAGGACCTCGATGACCGCATCGTGCACCTGCAGCGGCTGCGCGACAACCTGGCGGACTGCATCGGCTGCGGATGCCTGAGCCTGAAGAGCTGCCAGCTGAGCAACCCCGAAGACGTCCTCGCCGAAAACGGGCCCGGTGCCGTGCGTCTCTGATTTTTCGAACGCCTGTGCGATACAGTGCAGAGCGTGTCAGTCGCGGTCCAGGACTCCCTGTTCGACCATGCCGAGCGTCGGCCGCTGGCCCACGGTGCCTGGATCGATGTCCGGGCCGGCTGGATCGAGGATGTCGAGTTCGGCCGCACCCTGTTCGACGAGCTGCTGGAGGCCATTCCGTGGCGTGCCGAGCGCCGTCGCATGTATGAACGCACCGTCGACGTGCCGCGCCTGGTCAGTTTTCACGATCTTGTCGACGAACCGGCGCCCCACCCGGCGCTCAAGCAGCTGCGCCGCCGCCTCAACGACATCTACGCCGGCGAGCTCGGCGAACCGTTCACCAGCGCCGGGCTGTGCCTCTATCGCGACGGCACCGACAGCGTGGCCTGGCATGGGGACACCATCGGCCGCAGTAGCACCGAAGACACCATGGTCGCGATCGTCAGCCTGGGCGCCGCCCGCACCTTTGCGCTGCGGCCCCGGGGCGGCGGCCCGTCGCTGCGGATCCAGCATGCGCATGGCGATCTGCTGGTGATGGGCGGTTCGTGTCAGCGCACCTGGGAGCACGCGATCCCGAAGACCAGCAAGCCCACCGGCCCGCGGATCAGCATCCAGTTCCGGCCCCGCAACGTGCGCTGAATCCCGCTCAGGAGCGGATCGCGGCCACCGCGTCGGTCAGCAGCTTCTCGGCGCGGGCCGTGTCCACCGGGGCCACCGGCTGGTCGGGTATGACCAGTGGGTTCGCGGTGACGATCACCTGGTAGTCGCCAAAATGTGCCAGGTAGCTGAAGATCTCGCCGGTCTGCGGTTTGCCGTTGACGGTCGTCTGCAGGACGCGGTGTACCCCTTGGGTCTGCACTCCGTCGATCTCTGGGACGGACACCACCTCGACGGTGCCGCGCAGCGCTCCGCCGGCGAAATTGACCTTGTGGCAGTTGTCGGTCGGTGCGACCACCGGGATCGGCTCGGAGGTCTCCATGGCAATCGCGATGAACCTGTTGCCGGCCCCCTCGGCCGACACCGCGGCCATATTGCCTTTCAGGTCGGCGGGCATTTGTTGGCCGGCCGCGAACTGTGCACAGTCAGCCGGCTCGAACACCAGCCCGTCGGGCAGCTTCTGGCCGGCCAGCAAATTCGGCTCGATCCCGGTGGTGGGCACGTCGGTGACGGTGAACTCCGGCCCGAAGGACGCTTTCAGGTCGAGGACCTTGGCGATATCGGCTGACGGCCCCTCAGGGCTGGGGGCTTCGCCGGACGAACACCCGACAAGCAGACCTACACATGCCGGCACGACGACCAGCGTTCTGGGATTCCACATCGCGGGTCAATCTACCCACGCAAGGTGGCGACCGTCTTCACCAGCAGGTCACTGGCGTAGCTTGCCGGTAGCGGCGCTTCGACCGATCCGGGATCGGTGACCAGCGTGACGAACACCAGATGCTGGTCCAGATAGGCAATGAATGTGTCGGCCCGCGAATCGGTTTCGGTCCCGGACTCCGCCATGTTCTCGATGGTGCTCACGGTTCCCAATGTCGCGGCGGCCTCGATCACCGGCGCATCGACAAGATTCACCTCGGCCGACGACCGGTCGGAGCTCACTGTCCACCGGCCGCACTCACCGAGCCGGACCGGATCCAGACTCACCGGCCCCCCGGCCCCCGGGCCCAGGGGCACGGCCGGCGACACCACCACCACATGGATGATGCCGCCCGGTCCGGAACCGGACACCCCGAGAGCCGGCCCGTCGGGCTCCGGGTCGACCAGCGGCGCACATTGGGCCGGGACGGCGTTCCATCCGCGGCCGAACCCCCAGAACGCCACCGGCGAGGACGCGTAGCCTCCGACCTCGGTGACCTCGTATCCCTCGGGCAGCGCAGAGCGCATCCGCCGGATCCGTTCGGGGTCCACCGGGGCGATACCGGCCTGCGGCGCCGCACTGGATTCCGGCGGCGTGGGGGCGGGTTGGCTGGGCTGGGCGCATCCGGCCAGCACCGTGCCGGCCAGGACGCCCAGCGTCAGTGATCGCACCGGCGCCGGTTCAGCCGCCAGATGTCCGATGACATCACGGTCGCGAAGGTGCACCACAGCGGGTAGGGCGTAAGAGCAAGACCTGCTTGCGAATTCACCTTCGCTGTCCGTCGGGTCAGATCGGCACTGGAGATCGCCAGCGCCCCCGCCGCCAACGCCGACGGGCCGAGCTTGTGCGCCGAGAAGAACAGCCAGCTCCACCCGGCGTTGAGCACCAGGTTGGCGCACAGCGCCGCGGTGTAAGCACGCTTTTCGGCGTCGTCGCCACGCTCGCGCAAGGTGTCGATGGTGGCGGCGGAGGTGACGGCGATGTCGGTGTACAGCGTGGTCCAGGCCACCGGGAAGACGGCGTTGGGCGGCACGTAACGCGGCTTTTTCAATGTTGGATACCAGGTCTGGACACCTGCTTTGCTGGCAATGCTGCCGATCACGGCGGCGGCGGCGGTGCCGAGTCCGGTGGCGATGAGGGTGCGGGTGGGCATGACCCGACGCTACCTGTAAGGACCCGACCCTCGGGGCAACCGATTTCCACTGATCACCGCTATTCTGCCGTAGCACCTTGGTCACCCAGTGGAGCATTGCCGGCCCGTAGGCTGCGCGAAGAACCGATTGAAGGAGACTGCCCCGATGAAGAAGTTCACCTCAGTCGCCGGCGCTGGTGTCACCGCGCTGGCGCTCGGCCTGGCCCTGGTGGGTTGCGGCTCGAACTCGGACACTGAGGCGACCGGTTCCTCGGAGACCACCAGTGCCGAAGAGACGACCGGCGCCGAGGATGAGGAAGCAGCTCCCACCGAGACCAGCGATGCCGCCCTGCCCGCCGGCCCCAACCAGACGATCCCGGACTTCATCAGGCAGAACGGCCTCCAGGAGTCCGCGGTCAGACGGGGCGACCCGGGTCCGACGGTCAACATTCCGGTGCCTGCCGGCTGGCGGCAGACCGATCAGCTGCCGGAGGCACCGTACGGGGCCATCGTCTACCCGGAGAGCGCGGTGCCGAACAATCCCCCGCGGATTCTGGCGCTGATGTCCAAGCTCACCGGAGACTTCGACCCGGCGGAGATCCTCGACTACGCCCCCGGAGAGCTGGAGAACATGCCCGGCTACCAGGGCGCCAACGACGGTGTCCGCGACACCCTCAGCGGCTTCGAGTCAGTACAGCTGGGCGGCACCTACGAGATCGACGGCAAGAAGGGGATGATCGCGCAGAAGACGGTCGTCATCCCGGCTGAGGACGGCGCCTACGTTCTGCAGCTCAACGCGTACTCCGACGAGTCCGAGTCATCGATCCTGGCCGAGGCCACCAACATCATCGACGCGCAGACCACGATCGCTCCCTGATCGTCAGGCGCGGGAGACGCGCGAGGCCTCGGCGATCTGTTCCGGGGACGGACGGACGCCGGTGTAACGCTCGAACTGTTCGGCGGCTTGCAGGGCGATCACCTCGGCACCGGTGATCACCTGCTTTCCGGCTGTCCGGGCCCGGGAGATCAACGGGGTCTCCGAAGGTAGTGCCACGACGTCGAAAACCGTGTCCGCGGCGGCGATCGCCTCGGCATCGAAGGGGCTGTCGCGCTCCCCGGGGCCGCCGGCCATTCCGACGGGTGTGACGTTGACGATGATCGATGCGCAGGCGCCACCGATGTGTGGCCGCCAGTGGTAGCCGAGCCGCTCGGCCAGCGCCGGTCCGGCTTCCACGTTGCGCGCCACCAGCGTGCCACGGTGAAACCCTTTGTCGTGGAAGGCCATTCCCACAGCGCTGGCCATTCCACCGCTGCCGTGGATCAGCACCGTCTGCTGCGGGTCCAGCTGATACTGTGCGATCAGCTGCTCGACGGCGAGGTAGTCGGTGTTCGCCGCGCTCAGCACCCCGTCGTCGTTGACGATGGTGTTGACCGACTGGATCACCCGCGCCGATTCCTCGATACGGTCAACAAGGGCCAGGACGTCCTGTTTGAACGGCATCGACACCGAACACCCGCGGATACCCAGCGCCCGCACCCCGCCGATCGCGGCGGCGATATCGGTGGTGGTGAAGGCTTTGTAGAGGAAATCCAGCCCGAGAACCCCGTAGAGGTGGTTGTGGAATCGAGTGCCGATGTTGCTGGGTCGGGCCGCCAATGAGATGCACAGCGTGGTGTCCTTCGACAATGGCGGCTTGCTCATCGGGTTCCCCTGCCTGGCTACAGTGCCCGCATAGCTTGGCGGACAACATCTTCGATACGTTTCTTGGTCTCGCCGCGAAACGGAACCTTGTCCGGCACATCGAAGACAGTGGTGACGACCCCAAGATCGTCACGCTCCCAACGGGCTCCGGCATGGTTGAAGATGGCCCGCATCGCCAGGTTCTCCGAGAGCACCCGGGCGGTGAACTTCTTGACACCGGCGATCCGGGCGGCGACCACCAACGCCCCCATCAGGTAGGTGCCGATCCCCCGCCCTTGGTACTCGTCACCGACGGTGAACGCGACTTCGGCGACACTGCGGTCGCGTTCCTCGCGGACGAAGCGCGCGTCGGCGACCACGTCGCCGCTTTCGGTGGTGACCACCCAGACGTAATGGTCGATGTAGTCGACCTCGAACAAGTAGCGCATCAGGCCGGGTGTCGGTACCCGGGGCGACTGAAAACGCCGGTACAGCGTCTCGCTGGAGAATTCGACCGGCCCGTTTGTGGTGCGTTCGCTGTCCCCCGGCAGCACCGGCCGTAACAGCAGTCGGGTGCCGTCGGCCAGTGTCATCGGTATCGGGGTGATGAACGCGGCCAGCCGTTGCCGCGACGTGCGGATCAGCATGGCCAGCACGCCGGGAAGTTCGATCAGCTCATCGAAGGCGTCGTCGTTGCCGACCCAGCCTTCCACCGGTTCGATCGCGGTGACGGTGGCGGTGCGTGGTGAATGCCGGAGCAATGCGATTTCGCCGACGATGCGGCCCGCTTCGACGTCGGTGACAAACGAGTGGCCGTCATCGCTGTCATGAGAGACCTCGACCCGGCCGCTGTTGATGATCAAGAAGAAGTCGGCCGCATCTCCCTGGATCATCAGGGTCTCGCCGACATCCGCGCTCACCGGGACCAGCTCTTTTGCCAACGGGTACAGGTCAGCGCCGAAGCAGTCGGCGAACACCGAGAGAGCAGCAAGATCGCTGGCGCGCTGGACTATTGGATCGGCCACCTCGTCGTCCTTCCGAAGTCACCGACGTTACCCGAGCAATGGGGGCATTCGGGCCGGATGAGGCGTAGCGAACAGTGCCCGGATCGGGCAGCCACGGATCAACAAACCCTGGATACTTCGCGTGCCGGCTGCAAACCTGGTTGTCACAGCACCACTGTGGTGCAGCCGCATCAGGTCAACCCAGGAGTCAACACATGCCACGCGGACAGTACAACATCACGGTCGGCGACCTCTCCGGACAGCGGGCGGTGGTCACCGGCGCCAGCGACGGTATCGGCCTCGGTATCGCCACCACCCTCGCCGGCGCGGGTGCCGAGGTGGTCATGCCGGTCCGGAATCCGGAGAAAGGCGAGCGGGCCATCGCCCAGATCCGCGCCCGACACCCGCACGCAAAACTGTCGACAGAAGCGCTCGATCTGTCCTCGCTGGCGTCGGTGGCGGCCCTCGGTGAGAAGCTGCGCGCCCAGGGCGCTCCCATCCACCTCCTCATCGGCAACGCCGGGGTCATGACCCCGCCGGACCGGCAGGTCACCGCCGACGGTTTCGAGCTGCAGTTCGGCACCAACCACCTGGGCCACTTTGCGCTTGTCGGTCACCTGCTGCCGTTGCTGAAAGCCGGGAATGCACGGGTGACGTCGCAGCTCAGCGTCGCCGCGCGCAGCGGGGCGATCAACTGGGCCGATCCCAACTGGGAGCAGGAGTACGACGGGATGCGCGCCTACCGCCAGTCCAAGATCGCGTTCGGTCTGTTCGGGCTCGAACTCAGCCGCCGCAGCAGGGCCGCGGGCTGGGGAATCACCAGCACCATCTCCCACCCCGGTGTAGCTCCGACCAGCCTGCTGGCGGCGCGCCCGGAGGTGGGGCGGGCCGAGGACACCACTGGGGTCCGGGTGATCCGCTGGCTCTCGGCACGGAACCTCCTCGTGGGGAACGTGAACAGCGCAGCGCTGCCCGCCCTGCTGGCCGCAACCTCGCCCGCTGCCGACGGCGAGTTCTTCGGGCCGCAGTGGCCCGGGAATGCCGGTGGCCCTCCCGGTACGCAGAAACTCTGGGCACCGCTGCGCAGCACCTCCGACGCCGCCCGGGTGTGGGCGCTGTCGGAGGAGCTCACCGGCGTCACTGTGGGGTGACACCACGCCCCGGCAGGGCTTCGATCACTTCGCAGGCTGCGCGCTTGCCCGATTCCAACGCGCCGTCGAGGTAGCCGGGGTGCTGATCGGCCGTTTCGCTACCCGCCCAATGGATGTCCCCGGTAGGTGCGGCGGGCATCGGCAGGAGACCTTCGGTGGTTCCCGGGTGCGGTAACGCCAGGTAGCCCCCGCCGACGTTGTCGTCCAGGTGCCACGATTTCTCGTGCCAGCCGGCCGGCTCGAGGACTTCGGGCCCGATGTGTCGGACCAGCGGGCGCAGGATGGTGTCGCGGCGGCCGACGGCATCCAGGGAATCGAGGCGACGCGCCTCTGGTCCTCCCACCAACACACAGAGGTGCCCGGGTCCGTTCGGCGCGGTGGTGTCGAACACGGCCCTGCCGGGGTTGTCGAGCACGATGAACTCACTGTGCCCGAGGTCTCGCCAGAAGGGTCGCTCGTACACGGCGATCGCTTTGTACACCGAGCCCATGTAGGTGTTGCGTGAGAGTGCCCGCCGGTTGGGGGGCAGCGGCGGATCGAACGCGATGCGTCCGGCGACAGGCGGCGCAACGGTGACAATGGCTTTCTCGGCTCGGACATCACTCCCCGATGTGGTGCGGAGCAGGACACCCCGGCCGTCCTGTTCGATGGTGGTGACGCGGTGGCCCAATTGCACTCGCGACCCGAGTCCGGCGGCCAAGCTGGCGGCCAGTGTTCCCGCCCCGGCCGCCAGCAAAGAGTCTTGGGCGCCACCGCTGGTGGACAGCATGGTCTGCAGACCGCCTTGGCAGCGGATTGTGTTGGCCATGGCGTAGAGCGAGAGACGGTCGAGGTCGGCCGTCCACGAAACCGACGCGATCACGTCGAGCAGCCTTCTGGATGTCCGCCCCGGAAGCCTCTGCAGCGCCGAGGCGACGGTGGTGGAGTTCAGCCGCTGCGACACTCGGCTGCGCGACAGGAGTTCGACTCCGCCAAGAACGAGCCCGGCCGCCAGCATGGAGGGGCTCACCACGCGTATCCGGCGGGATCCGTCGATGATGACCGGCAGCGGCTTGGTGTGCATCCGGAATCGGGCCGCCCCCAGCTCGTCGGCCAACTCCATGATGTGGTGGTGGTTGTGGCCGATCCACTGTCCACCGAGGTCCACCCGCGACCCGAGCGTGGTCGTTTCGGTCATCGCTCGGCCGCCGACCCGGTCGGCGGCCTCCAACACGATGACATCGACACCGCGACGGTGCAGCTCGCGGGCCGCGGTCAGTCCGGAGAGCCCGGCCCCGACCACCGCCACCGTCGTGGCCACTCTGGGCCGTGACGCTTCGGCCATCGAGGCGGATTTGTCGGCCATCTGTCGCCCCTCTGCGGCACAAGAGCTACCATTTTCGCCCAATTAAGTCGGTCAACCGACCTACTTTTACGGTAACCGCACCCACACCCGAAGCGCAACGAGCTGTCCCGGCGCTCCCGGGGACCATTCAGTCGCGTCGCCGCGTCCGAGTGCCGGCAGCGGGCTGCGGGTCAGCCAGCGCCACCAGCATGTCGATGGCGTGGTTCAAGTCGCCACGCCCTCGATCGGCATCGGGGTTGGCCACGTACTGCACGATCAGGCCGTCGACGACAGCAAGACAGAGCCGCCCCAACGTGCCGAAGTCGACGGCACAGCACTCACCAGCGGCACTGGCGGCCTCCTCGCAGAGTTCGGTCATCAAGGACGTGTACTGCTCGAACTGCAGCTGCGCCAGACCGCTCTGGTCAGGCGTCCGCGCCGAGTACATGGCCAGCTCGTACTGCATGATCTGCACACCGATGTCGCCGTCGACCAACGTGTCCCAGAAACGGTTACCGCCTTGCCGGATCGCATTCGCCACTCCCCGGTCGAGCGGGAGTTCGGCCCTGACCGTTTCGATGGCCTCGCCGATGACCGCGGCTATCACCGCGCGCAGCATCTTCTCCTTGGATGGAAACACGTAATGCAAGGTCCCCAACGGAATACCGGCCTCGGTGGCGACGGCACGCAACGTCGTCGACGACACACCCACTGCGGAGAGCACCCTTCTGGCCGCCGCGACGATCTGCCGCTCGCGCTCAGTTGCCTTGACGTAGGCCATCCGGTTGTTCCCCCCAGCCTCTTCGCGAAGATCGAGTGTCGCACGCGGTGCGTCGGTGCCCGCCGTCTCCGTCGGCGTAGCGGATCGCCCATGAGGCGAACAGCGTTTCCCCGGGCTGCAACCAGCGCATGCCCACTCCGGCGCCGAGCGCATTCGCCTGTGCCGTCATCGGTTCCAGGGCCACGGCGGTCACCAAGCCGCCGTTCCTGGGGTACTCCCGCGTGATGAACACGTGCACAAATCCGAAATGCTCGTCGGCCCACAGTGACACGGTGCGCCCGTCGGGAGCGCGCAGCGTGTGGATGCTGTCGCCTTTGGGACCGGGCCGGACAGACCAGCAGTCGTCGAGATCGAGGTCGGCGATCCGGCGTCCGTCGCGCAGATCCCATTCGGTGCCCGCTACCGCGGTGACACCGACGGGTATCAGTTGCTTGTCCACGTCGATGTGCTGCTCGCCGTCGACGGTGAGCAGCAGCGTCTCCGCCGGCACGTCACCGATCGCCAGGAACGGGTGGGCGCCGATGGCCACTGGCGCACAGCAGGATCCGGCGTTGCGAACCGCATGTGTTGTCGCCAGTCCGTCGGCGGTCAGCTGGTAGCGCACCTCGGTTTCGAGATGAAACGGGTACCCAGGCTGTGGCGGAACCGGCGCGCCGAGGGTGATCGAGGAGTCCGACCGTTCGATGGGTGAATGGGCGATGTTGCAGAGCAGGCCATGCAGCGCGGTGCCGTACCGGGGATCGGTGATGTCGAGCTGGAGGGCGTCCCCGTCATGCGTCCACCGGCCTTCGCGTACCCGGTTGGGCCACGGAATCAGCACCTTGCCGCTGTAGAACGGTGGCGGTCCGGGATCGTCGAATCCTGGGGTGAGTTCGACGCCATCGACCGAGAGTTGCCGAACCGCGGCACCGACCCCGGTGATGACACCCCGCACCCACCGTCCGTCAACCCGCCGGGTGAGTTCGTATTCGGTTCCTATCGCACTGCACATCGTCCCTGCCTCACTACCGGTCGGGTCACGCGACACCGGCACCCCGGCCGGCATGGGTGCGGACAATGGTGGGCTCACCGTATCCGGCGTCGTGCACCGCATCGTGCACCGCCTTCCCGACGGTGGCCGCCGCGGCGGCGTCCACCAGTGCGATCACGCAGCCACCAAAACCTCCCCCAGTCATCCTGGCCCCCAGGGCGCCGGCCCGCAGGGCCGTGTCGGCGATCAGATCGATGTGCTCGGAGGTGATCTCGAAGTCGTCCCGCATCGACGCATGCGAGGCGGACCACAACCGGCCCACCGCAACGAAGTCGGAGTCCTTCAGCGCCTCGACAACATCGAGTACCCGCTGGTTCTCGGTGAGGATATGGCGGGCCCGGCGGAGGTCCTCGGGGTTCGGCACCGCCTCCAGTACCGGCACGCCCCGATTCTGCACCTCACGCAGTGAGGAGACACCGAGCGCGGCGGCGGACCGCTCGCAGGACCGGCGCCGGGCCGCGTATTCACCACCGGCGTGCTGATGGGTGGCGTGGGAGTTGATGAGCAACAGCGTGATGCCGTGTGCATCGGGATCGAAGACCACCGATACGGTGGACAGATCCCGGAAGTCGATCAGCTGTGCTCGTCGCGGCTCGGCGAACAGGACGGCAAGTTGGTCCAGTAGACCTGTTGGGGCGCCGACGTATTCGTTCTCGGCCCGGCGAGCGATCTGCGCCTGCTCGACGCGGCCGACGCGGCGTCCGGTGGCACGAAGCAGCGCACCGAGCACCGCACACTCCAGCGCTGCCGACGACGCCAGGCCCGCCCCGGTCTGGACCCCGCCGGAGATCGACATGGCGCCACCCGGAACGGGATGGCCCGCCGCCTGCAGCGCCCAGACGACACCGGCCACATATGCCGCCCAACCGGTGACCGCACCTGGCGTGGTGCTCAGCGGGACCCGGACCGGAGCGTCTTCGCGGTCACTGTGCACCACCAGCGAGTCGGTGGTGTCGGGACACAACGTCGCAACGGTGCCGTCGGGCAGCGCGATCGGCAGCGCAAACCCCAGGTTGTAATCGGTGTGCTCGCCGATCAAGTTGATCCGGCCCGGTGCGCAATACCGGACGCTGCCTGCGGCCTCTGCCATCGTCACAGCCCCCGTAACAGGACGGCAAGGGATTCCGGACTCACGTCGTTGATGAATGCTTCCATGATCGACTCCGAACTGGCCAGGTACTTCAGCTTGTTGGCGCTGCGGCGCGTCGAGATCACCTGGGCGTGAAAACACCCTTCGCGCTGGATGTTGTTGTCGGCGTATTGATGTAGCCCAGCCATGTAGGGCAGGGGCTCGCCGTACATGCGGTCCAGGCGTCGCAGGACGTTCTGGTAGATGTCGGTGAACCCGTCCAGCTCTGCGTCGTCGAGTTCGAGGAGGTTGCGCACGAACCGATTCGGGTAGATGTGCACCTCCACCGGCCAGCGCGCCGCGAACGGCACAAACGCGGTGAACAGATCGGTGCGGGCAACCACCCGGAGGCCGGCATCCACCTCGTCCCGCAGCACATCGGAGAACAGATTGGACCCGGTGGCGGCGCGGTGGGCGGTCGCCACCCGCATCATCGCTTCCGTGCGGGGCGTCAGGTACGGGTAGGCGTAGATCTGGCCGTGCGGGTGGGTGAGGGTCACCCCGATCTCCTCACCACGGTTCTCGAAGCAGAACACCTGCTCGATCCCGGGCCGGCCCATCAGGTCGCGGGTCCGGTGCCGCCACACCTCGACCACAAGTCGGGCGTGCGCGTGGCCGAGATCGGCGAAGGATCCACGGTGATCACTGGAGAAGCAGATGACCTCGCAGCGACCATGACCCGGCTCGCAGACAAACCGCTCGCCGGGCCCCGCGGACGGCTGGAACGGAGATCCGTCGGCGCCGGAGAGACTGGCGAAGCGGTTCTCGAAGACCACCACATCGTAGTCAGCGGCGGGGATCTCACTGGTGAGCCCGGACGGACCCGGGCACAACGGGCACCGTTCGGCCGGCGGTTTGTAGGTGCGGTCCTGACGCAATGCCGCGATGATCACCCACTCCCCGGTGGTGCGGTCGAAGCGTAACTCGGACCGCGCATCTGTCGGTGGCGGTACCGGCCGCCGGTCCGGGACCGGGTCGCTGCGCCGGCCGGGTAGATCGAAGAACAACACCTCGCGTCCGTCGGCGAGCTTCCGGAGCGTCGGCGTCGTGGTGGTCACCGCGCCGGTAGCGGGCGCGACGACGGAACTGCGCCGTGCGTTGCCATCTCAGGACCCGCCCTTCTTCTTGTTGTAGACGTCGAAGCCGACGGCAGCCAACAAGACCAAACCCTTGATGAGCTGTTGGATATCGCTGCCGATTCCGATCAACGACATACCGTTGTTGAGGACACCGAGGACAAACCCGCCGATGATGGCCCCGAACACCGTGCCCAATCCGCCATTGGCCGAGGCTCCACCGATGAAGGCCGCGGCGATGGCCTCCAGTTCCATACCGATGCCGGCCTGCGGCGTTGCGGCGTTGAGTCGGGCGGCAAACAGCAGACCGGCCAGCGCCGACAGCAGGCCCATGTTGACAAACACCAGGAACGTGACCCGTTTGGTCTTCACCCCCGACAGCTGCGCAGCCGCAACATTGCCACCGACGGCATACACCTGTCGGCCGAATACCGTGGAGCGCATCACAAATGCGTAGATGACAAACGCGGCAACAAGGATGATCCCGACGACGGGCACTCCCCGGTAGCTGGCCAGCAGCAGGGTGAACGCCGCCAGCGCAGCTACTATCGCAGCGCATTTGGCGACAAACCAGCCGGTGGGCAGGACGTCGAATCCGTAGCGGGACTGTGTTCGGCGCTGCCTCAGTTGTTGCCATACGGCGGCCACCATGACAACTGCGCCGAGGATGACGGTGGGCCAGTGGTAGAGGCTGCTGCCACCGATCTCGGGCAGGAATCCGCTGCTGACCTGTCCGAAGCTGCGCGGGAACGGTGCGATGGACTGACCCTCCAGCAAGTACTGGGTGGCGCCCCGGAACACCAGCATGCCGGCCAGGGTCACGATGAAGGACGGGATACCGACGTATGCGATCCAAAAGCCTTGCCACGCACCGATCAGCGCCCCGAGTAGCAGGCAGACCACCACGGCGACCGGCCAGGGCATCGCATGGTTGATCATCAGCACCGCGGACATGGCTCCGATGAACCCGGCGATGGAGCCCACCGAGAGGTCGATGTGTCCGGAGATGATGACGATGACCATCCCGATCGCCAAGATCAGGATGTACCCGTTCTGCTGGACGATGTTGGTGACGTTGAGCGGCTTGAGCAGGATCCCGTCTGTCCAGACCTCGAACAGAATGACGATCAGAACCAGCGCGACCACCATGCCGTACTGCCGGAAATTGCCGCGTAGCGCCGAACGCAATCGTGTCACCGGCGAGTCCGGGGGTGGTGTCGGTGGGGTGCTCGCGGCCGTGTCCACCGTTCCTGTGGTGGTCATGTGGTTGGTCCCTTCATCATGTATCGCATCAATTTCTCTTGTGCGGCGTCTTCGCGGGCCACCTCGCCGGTCAGCCGTCCCTCGTTGAGGGTGTAGATGCGGTCACACAAGCCGATCAGTTCGGGCAGCTCGGAGGAGATCACGATGACCGCTTTCCCTTGAGCGGAAAGCGAATTGATGATCGTGTAGATCTCGTACTTGGCGCCGACATCAATTCCGCGGGTGGGCTCGTCGAGGATCAGCACGTCGGGATCGGCAAAAATCCACTTGCTGAGCACCACTTTTTGCTGGTTGCCTCCGGACAGGTTGCCGGTGGTCGCTTTCACCGACCGCGCCTTGATGCGCATGTCCTTGCGGAACCGTTCGGCGACCACCGACTCGGCGTGTTCGTTGATGATCGAGAATCTGCTGACTTTTGCCAGCGAGGCCAGGGTCACGCTCCGGGCGATGTCATCCATCAGGTTGAGGCCGTAGTGTTTACGATCCTCGGTGGCATAGGCGATCTTGTGGGTGATGGCCTCTGACACCGTTCGTGTCCGAATCTCTTTGCCGTCTTTGAAGACCGAACCCCCCGCTTTCTTGCCGTAACTGCGGCCGAAGACGCTCATCGCCAGTTCGGTACGTCCGGCCCCCATCAGCCCGGCCAGTCCGACCACCTCGCCACGCCGCACATTGATCGACACCCCGTCGACAACTTTGCGCTGCTGGTCCAGCGGGTGGTAGACGGTCCAGTTCTCGATGGCAAACGCGATGTCACCGATCGGATGTGCCGCTCTCGCCGGAAAGCGGTCCACCATGTCGCGGCCCACCATGCCTCGGATGATGTGCTCCTCGGTGACGTTGCCGTCGACCGCAAGCGTCTCGATGGTCCGGCCGTCCCGCAGGATCGTGATGTTGTCGGCCACCCGCATCACCTCATTGAGCTTGTGCGAGATGATGATGCACGTCAGTCCCTGATCTCTGAGCTCTCCGATGAGATCGAGCAGGTGTCGGCTGTCCTCGTCGTTCAGTGCTGCCGTCGGTTCGTCGAGGATGAGCAACTTGACCTTCTTCGACAGCGCCTTGGCTATCTCGACCAGTTGTTGCTTGCCGACGCCGATGTCGGAGATCCGGGTGGCCGGGCTTTCACGCAGCCCGACCCGATCCAGCAATCGCTGAGCGTGGCTCGTGGTTTCGTGCCAGCTGATGACTCCGGCAGAGGCGTGCTCGTTGCCGAGGAAGATGTTCTCGGCGATCGACAGTACCGGTACCAGTGCGAGCTCCTGGTGGATGATCCCGATGCCCCGGCGCTCGCTGGATCGGATGTCCTTGAAATCGCCTGGCCGGCCGTCGAAGACGATCTCGCCGGAATAGCTGCCGTGCGGATAGATCCCGCTGAGCACCTTCATCAGCGTCGACTTGCCGGCACCGTTCTCACCACAGATGGCGTGGATCTCGCCGCGATGCACGGTGAGGTTCACCTGACTCAGTGCCGTGACATTGCCGAACTGCTTGGTGATGTCCCGCATTTCGAGTATCGGCGCCGCATTCTCGCCCATCAGGCGAGCTGCGCTGACGTGTAATACCCGGAGTCGACGAGGATCTTCTGGTAGTTGGTCGCATCGACGCTCACCGGATCCAGTAGGTAGGCCGGAACGACCTTGACACCATTGTCGTAGGTGGTGGTGTCGTTGACCTCGGGCTCGCCACCGGTCAGCAGCGAGTCAGCCATCTGCACAGCCGATTCCGCCAGTTCACGGGTGTCCTTGAACACCGTCTGGGTCTGCTCACCGGCGATGATCGACTTGACCGAGGCCAGCTCGGCGTCCTGGCCGGTGACGATCGGGAGCGGGTTGGCCGGCGTACCGTAGCCCGCACTCTTCAGTGCCGAGATGATCCCCAGCGACATCCCGTCGTACGGCGAGAGCACCGCATCCACCCGGCCGCTGGTGTAGGCCCTGCTCAGCAGATTGTCCATGCGTGACTGCGCGAGTCCGCCATCCCAGCGCAGGGTCGCCACCTGGCCGAAGGAGCTCTGCCCGCTCTTGACGACAAGCTTGCCGCTGTCGATATAGGGCTGCAGCACACTCATGGCGCCGTCGAAGAAGAAGGTCGAGTTGTTGTCGTCGGGCGATCCGGCAAACAGCTCGATGTTGAACGGTCCCGCGCCCTGCTCCACCCCGAGTTTGTCGACGATGTAGGTGGCCTGCAGGACACCGACCTTGAAGTTGTCGAATGTTGCGTAATAGTCGACGTTCTCGGAGCCGCGGATCAATCGGTCGTAGCTGACCACCGGGATGTCGGCGTCGGCGGCCCGTTGCAGGATGTCGGTCAGCGACGAGCCGTCGATCGGCGCGATGACCAGTACCTTGACACCTTTGGTGATCATGTTCTCGACCTGCGACACCTGGTTCTGCACCACGTCATCGCCGTATTGCAGGTCGGTCTGGTAGCCGAGCGACTGGAACTGTTTGGCCATGTTGTCGCCGTCGGCGACCCAGCGTTCGGACGACTTGGTGGGCATCGAAATGCCGACCGTGCCGGTGCGTTCACCCCCGCTGTCGGCTGCTTCGGTGGTCGTGGAACGACCGCACCCGACGCTCGTGATCGCGGCCACCGCGGCGAGCGCACCCACTACTCGAACAAAATTCTTGCGCATGGAATCCTCCGGTTGGTCTGGCTACGCATCACAGTCGGGGCACCGCCGGGCGCTCGTGATGTGAGCGTTCACATTCCCGATCTTGTGACGACGCTCACTGCTTGTCAAGACTCTTCAGGCAGAAATGTGAACGTTCACATCCATCGTTGACAGGTCGGCGATGTGAACGTTAACATCCTGAAAGTGTAACGCCGGTCACATCGACTGCCGCGACCGCAACGCGCCTGCCGAAGCAACTGGCGAGGGCTTGACCTCGGGGAATAACCACATCGGAGGAGTTGTCGTGAAAAAACTACTGACCGCGGTACTCGGTATCGCGACCATCAGCGTGCTGTCGGCATGTGGCAGCGGGCCGGCGCCGGCCGGCGATTCCAGCGGTGGCACCGGCGACGGTTCCGGTACCATCACCATGGGCTTCTCTCAGGTGGGCGCCGAGAGCGGCTGGCGGACCGCAAACACGACCTCGATCCAGGAGGCCGCCAAGGCGGCCGACATCGACTTGAAGTTCTCCGACGCCAACGGCAAACAGGAGAACCAGATCTCGGCAATCCGGTCCTTTGTGCAACAGCGTGTCGACGTGATCGCGTTCAGTCCGGTGGTGCGCACCGGTTGGGATGCCGTTCTGCTGGAAGCAAAGAACGCCGGAATCCCGGTCATCCTCACCGACCGCGCCGTCGACACCGACGAGCCCGATGTCTACACCACATTCCTGGGCGCCGACTTCGTCCGGGAAGGCCAATGGGCCGGCGATTGGGTGGTCAAGGAATTCGCCGCGGCTCCCGGTCCGGTGAACATCGTGCAGCTCGAGGGGACGACGGGTTCTGACCCCGCGCTGGAACGCAGCTCCGGATTCGCCGAGGCCATCGCCGCGGACCCGAATCTGAAGGTGATCGCCTCGCAGACAGGCGATTTCACCCGCTCGGGCGGTAAGCAGGTAATGGAGGCGTTCCTGAAGGCCAATCCGCAGATCGACCTGGTGTTCGCCCAGAACGACGACATGGCACTCGGCGCCATGGAGGCCATCGAAGCCGCCGGCAAGAAACCGGGCCAGGACATCAAGATCGTCGCCATCGACGCCACCCGTGACGGCATGCAGGCGCTCGCCGACGGCAAATTCAACTTCATCGTCGAATGCAATCCGCTGCTGGGTCCGGAGCTGATGGACCTTGCCAAGAAGGTTGTCGCCGGCGAGCCGGTGCCGCCCCGGGTGGTCACCGAGGATCAGACGTTCGATCAGCAGCAGGCCGCCGCCGTCCTCCCGGACCGCAAGTACTGACGCGCCACTACCGAAGGATCCCTTGATGACCACACCGATTCCCGGGCGCAGCGACGCCCCGGTGGTCGACATGCGGGGCGTCACCATCGACTTCCCCGGCGTGAAGGCGCTCGACGCCGTCGACTTCCGTCTGCTCCCCGGGGAAATCCACGCGCTGATGGGCGAGAACGGCGCCGGGAAGTCGACCTTGATCAAGGCGCTCACCGGCGTCTATGCCATCGACTCGGGCAGTATCACCGTCGCCGGTCGGGACCAGCGGTTCAGCGGTCCCCGCCAGGCGCAGGACGCCGGTATCAGCACCGTGTACCAAGAGGTCAACCTCTGCACCAATCTGACTGTGGCAGAGAACATCCTGTTGGGCCGGGAACCACGTCGACTCGGACGGATCGACTACCGCGCGATGAACCGGCGAGCCGCCGAGCTGCTCAGCGAACTCGACCTCACCATCGATCCCGGCTCCACCCTCGGTGATCACCCGATCGCCCTACAGCAGCTTGTCGCCATCGCCCGGGCGACCGCGGTGTCGGCGCAGGTTCTCATCCTCGACGAACCAACGTCCAGCCTGGACGCCGACGAGGTGACCGAACTGTTCCGGGTGATGCGACGGCTCCGCGACGGCGGCACCGCCATCTTGTTCGTCTCCCACTTTCTCGACCAGGTGTACGAGATCTCGGATCGAATGACGGTGCTGCGCAACGGCCGTCTGGTCGGTGAGTACCGGACGGCCGAATTCGACAGGGTGCAGCTGGTGGCCGCGATGCTCGGCCACGAGCTCGACCTGCTCGAGGAGATCGCCGAGACCGCTGCGAGCAGCGACGGTGAGCGTCAGGTGGTACTCAGCGCCCGGGACCTCGGACGCCCACCAGCGGTCCACCCCACCGATATCGACATCCACCGCGGCGAGGTGATCGGGCTGGCCGGGCTGCTTGGGTCGGGCCGAACAGAATTGGCACGACTGCTTTTTGGTGCCGACCGGGCCACCAGCGGGCGGATGCTGGTCAACGGCGAGCCGGCCGCCATGCGTTCCCCGCGCGCCGCCATCGCCAACGGTTTCGCGTTCTCCTCCGAGGACCGCAAAGCCGAGGGGATCATCGGCGACCTCACCGTGCGCGACAACCTGATGCTGGCGTTGCAGGCCCGGCGCGGGTTCGCCCGGCCACTGTCGAAGAAGACCAAGACCGAGCAGGTCGAGCGCTACATGAACGCCCTCGACATCCGGCCGCGGGACCCGTTGGCACTGGTGAAGAACCTCAGTGGCGGTAATCAACAGAAGGTGCTGCTGGCCCGGTGGCTGATCACCGAACCACAGCTGTTCATCCTCGACGAACCCACCCGCGGCATCGACGTGGGCGCCAAATCCCAGATACAGAAGCTGGTCACGGACTTGGCCGCCGACGGCATGGGGGTGGTGTTCATCTCCGCCGAACTCGACGAGGTGGCCCGGATCAGCGACCGGATCGCGGTCCTGCGTGACGGGCACTGCATCGCCCAGGTGGGCTCGGAGTGCACCGTCCGGGAACTGACGGCGCTGATCGCCGGCGGGAGCCAACCATGAACAAGAAGATGCTCGCCTCACCGCTGCTGTGGCCCGCGCTGGCGCTGATCCTGCTGCTCGCGGTCAATGTTGTTCTGACACCCAGTTTCCTGAGTATCCGGATCCAGGACGGGCACCTCTACGGCAGTCTGATCGACATCCTGCGCAACGGGGCGCCCACCATGCTGGTGGCCCTCGGCATGACGCTGGTCGTAGCATCCCGCGGTATCGACCTCTCGGTGGGCGCCGTGGTGGCCGTCAGCGGCGCGTTGGCCTGCGCCCACATCGCCGCCTCCCCCGATCCCGCCGCCGCCGGCACCGTCATCACGGCCATGTCGATCGCCCTCGGCGTCGCGGTGGCGCTGGGACTGTGGAACGGCATGCTGGTCTCCGTCTTCGGCGTTGCACCCATCATCGCCACCCTGGTCCTCATGACGGCCGGCCGGGGAATCGCGCTGTTCATCACCGACGGCCAGATCGTCACCATCACCAGCGCCCCCTTCAAGATGCTCGGCGCCGGTTACGCGGTGGGACTGCCCGTCGCGATCTTGGTGAGTCTGTCGATGTTTGTGCTGGTCGGCCTGTTGGTGCGCCGCACTGCCCTCGGCATGCTGCTGGAGTCGGTGGGCATCAACCCGGAGGCCAGCCGGCTGGCCGGGGTCCGCCATCGCTCCATCGTCTTTGCCGTCTACGTGTTCAGCGCACTGTGCGCCGGCGTCGCCGGCCTGATGATCGCCTCCAACATCTCGGCCGCCGACGCCAACAATGCCGGCCTGTGGATCGAGATGGACGCCATCCTGGCCGTGGTGATCGGCGGCACCTCACTGTTGGGCGGCCGCTTCAGCTTGACCGGAACCCTCCTGGGCGCCTTGATCATCCAGACCCTGACCACCACCGTCTACACCGCCGGGATCACCCCCGAAACCACCCTGGTCTTCAAGGCCCTGGTGGTGATCGCGGTCTGCCTGCTGCAGGCCCCGAAGTTCCGGGCAGTGGTGTCACGGCGCAGATTCCGGCGCCCCGCCGGTGCCCGCCCCGCCCCACTCGACACCGCCGCCGCGCCGCTCTCGCTCCCGGAGCCGGCAGAAGGCGAGCCCGGACGCCACGACAACAAGATGAGCCGGCTATGACCACCACCACAACAGCACCCAACCGGATCGCCGCCGAGCTGTGGCGACGCGCCCGGGGTCGCTATCTCTCCCCGCTGGCGTCACTGGCGCTGTTCCTCGCGATGTTCACCGCCGTCGTCATCCGGTACGACTTCGCCAGTCCCACCCAGGTCTTCCTGAACCTGTTGGTGGACAACGCCTATCTGATCGTTCTTGCGGTCGGAATGACGTTTGTCATCCTCACCGGCGGAATCGACCTGTCGGTCGGATCGGTGGTGGCGTTGTCGACCGTGATCGTCGCCACCGCCTTACAGGACGGTTGGCCGATGCCGCTTGCCGTGGGCACCGTGCTGGTGGTGGGCCCGCTACTCGGGCTGATGATGGGCTTGATCATCGAGTACTTCGATGTCCAACCGTTCATCGTCACCCTGGCCGGGATGTTCCTGGCCCGCGGACTCTGCTACGTGATCAGTGTCGACACCCTGCCCATCAAGGACCCGGTGCTGCGCCAGTTCGGCTTGAGCTACGTCTACCTGTATGAGGACAAGTTCATTCGCTGGACTGTGGTCATCGCGCTCGCGGTGGTGGTGATCGCCGCCTACACCCTGCACCAGACCCGCTTCGGCCGGACCGTGTACGCCGTCGGCGGCAATCGTCAGTCGGCCCAGCTGATGGGCCTCGAGGCGTCCCGGGCCCGGGTCTCGGTCTACGCGATCAGCGGGCTCTGCGCGGCCCTGGCCGGGCTGCTGCTTGCCGTGCAAAAGCTCTCCGGCTACAGCCTCAACGGGATCGGTATGGAATTGGACGCCATTGCCGCAGCGGTGATCGGCGGCGTATTGCTCTCGGGAGGAGTGGGATTCGTCTTCGGCTCGCTGATCGGCGTCCTGGTGCTCGGTACCATCCAGACGTTTGTCACGGCAGAGAACCTGGACTCGTACTGGACGCGGATCATGACCGGCGTCCTGCTACTGGTGTTTGTTCTCGTTCAGCGACTAGTGGTGAGGAAGCCCGGATGAGTAGCCAGCCAACAACCCCCAGCGGACCGAAGCCGGTGATGGCCGATGTCGCCCGGTTGGCAGGAGTGAGCCACCAGACGGTCTCCCGGGTTATCAACGGGTCCACCAGCATCCGCCCGGAAACCAAAGCCCGGGTCCAGCAGGCCATCGAGGAGCTGGGGTACCGCCCGAACACCGCGGCCCGGGCCCTGGTGACCCGGCGCTCCGGGATCATCGGGATCATCGGCACCAGCAGTGCGCTGTACGGGCCGTCGAGTGTGCAGCGTTCGGTGCAAGAAGCGGCGCGCGCCGCCGGATATTTCACCAGCCTGGTGCCCCTCACCGACGTCACCCCGGAAGCGCTCCGGGATGCCCTGGCCCATCTGGCGCGCCAGTCGGTCGAGGCGATCGTGATGATCGCGGCACAAGAGGACGCACTCGAGGTCGCCCACGCCGCGGAGGCGGGGCTGCCCCTGATCGTCGTCGAAGGGGACTTGTCCGGCAGCGGGCTCAGTGTCGGTGTGGACCAGATCGCCGGGGCGCGGCACGCCACCTCGCACCTGATCGAACTCGGCCACCGTGCCATCGAGCACATCGCCGGCCCCATGACCTGGACGGAGGCCAAGGGCCGCCGCTGTGGTTACGAGGACGCGATGCGCACGGCCGGGCTCCCCGTCGGGGAACCCTGGCCCGGGGATTGGACCCCGGCTCGCGGCTACGAGATCGGGCGCGAACTCGCGCGACGGGGCGACATGACCGCGGTGTTCGTCGCCAACGACCAGATGGCCATCGGAGTTCTGCACGCGTTCGCCGAAGCGGGACTTTCGGTTCCCGGGGATGTCAGTGTTGTCGGTTTCGACGACATCCCCGAAGCCGCCTACCTCAACCCGGCGCTCACCACGGTGCGGCAGGACTTCCACGCCGTCGGTCAGCGTGCCATCGACCTGGTCACGGCCGCCCTCGACGGGTCGGCCACCAGCATGCCGCTGCTTGCCCCTGAACTGATCATCCGGAACAGCACGGCACCTCTACGACAAGACATCGAACTGCGCAAGGAGCCATCATGACTAGCGAAAAGAGCCGTTGTGAGTAGTGAAAAATACACTGTAGGAGTTGATTTCGGCACGCTGTCGGGCCGGGCCCTGGTGGTGCGGGTGTCCGACGGTCACGAACTGGCCAGCGCCGAACACATCTACGAGCACGGCGTCATCACCGAATCCCTGCCCGGTGGCACCGTCCGGCTTCCTTCGATGTCCGCCCTGCAGGTGCCCGCCGACTATGTCAGGGTGCTTCGCACTGCGGTTCCGGAAGCCCTCGCCCAGGCCGGTATCGACGTCGCCGATGTCATCGGCATCGGCACCGACTTCACCGCCTGCACCATGGTGCCGGTGAGCAGTGACGGCACCCCGCTGTGTGAGCTCGACGAGTTTGCGGATCGACCGCACGCCTACGCCAAGCTGTGGCGACACCACAGTCCCCAACCCCAGGCCGATCGCATCAACGAGGTGGCCGCCCGGCGCGGCGAATCCTGGTTACCGCGGTACGGCGGGCTGATCTCCAGCGAATGGGAGTTCGCCAAGGCCCTGGAGATCCTCGACGAGGACCCTGCCGTCTATGCGGCCATCGATCACTTTGTGGAGGCTGCGGACTGGATCGTCTGGCAGCTGTGCGGCAGCTACATCCGCAATGCGTGCAGCGCCGGGTACAAGGGCATTCGCCAGGACGGCCGGTATCCGTCGCGGGAGTTCCTCGCCGAAGTACGTCCCGAGTTCGCCGATTTTGTGACCGAGAAGCTGGATCACCGGATCGGCAGGCTCGGCGAAGCCGCCGGTTCGCTGACCGCGCAGGCGGCCCAGTGGACCGGCCTACCGACGGGAATCCCGGTGGCCGTCGGCAATGTCGATGCTCATGTGACCGTCGCGGCCGCCGATGCGCTGCAACCCGGTCAGCTCGTCGCAATCATGGGGACCTCGACCTGCCATGTGATGAACTCCGATGTGCTGCGTGACGTACCCGGCATGTGTGGCGTGGTCGACGGCGGAATCTCCGAGGGTAGCTGGGGATACGAGGCCGGTCAGTCCGGTGTCGGTGACATCTTCGGGTGGTTCGTCGACAACTGTGTGCCGGAGAGTTACCACGTCGAAGCGCGGCGCCGCGGCCTGTCGCTCCACGGGTATCTCACGGAGTTGGCCGGCCGCCAGCACGTCGGCCAGCACGGCCTGGTCGCCTTGGATTGGCACAGCGGGAACCGTTCGGTGCTGGTCGATCACGAGCTCTCCGGCGTGATGATCGGACAGACCCTGGAGACCACGTGTGTCGATATGTACCGGGCGCTGTTGGAAGCGACCGCATTCGGCACCCGGATGATCGTGGAAGCCTTTGTCAGCAGCGGGGTTCCGGTCAACGAGCTGGTGGTGGCCGGCGGCTTGCTGAAAAACCATTTGCTGATGCAGATCTACGCCGACGCCACCGGGCTGCCGCTGTCTGTTGTACCGTCGACGCAGGCGCCGGCACTGGGTTCGGCGATTCACGCGGCGGCCGCAGCAGGTGCCTTCACAGATGTCCCGGCCGCCGCCAAACAAATGGGTCGCCGAAACCGGCACGCCTATCGGCCTATTGCCGCCAATGCGGCCGTCTACGACAGGCTGTACCGCGAATACGTCGCCGCCCATGACTGGTTCGGCCGCGGTAACGACATGATGCGTCGGCTCCGGCGCATCGGTTCAGCAGAAGCCCTGGGAGTTTCAGCATGACGATCACCTCCGATGTCAGCCAGGTCATCACCGATCTCCGCCGCCAGGTGTGTGACCTGCACGCGCAGCTGACCCACTACGAGCTGGTCATCTGGACCGCCGGCAACGTCTCCGCACGGGTCCCCGGAAGAGACCTCATGGTGATCAAACCCTCTGGAGCCAGCTATGATTCGTTGACCGCCGACGACATGGTGGTGTGCGATCTGTACGGTAACCTGGTCGACGGAGAGCTCAACCCGTCCTCGGACACCGCCGCCCACGCCTACGTGTACCGCCACATGGCCGAGGTGGGAGGAGTGGTGCACACCCACTCGACGTACGCGACCGCGTGGGCCGCGCGCGGTGAACCGATACCGTGTGTGCTCACCATGATCGCCGACGAGTTCGGCGGCGAGATCCCGGTCGGCCCCTTTGCGCTCATCGGGGATGACTCGATCGGCCGCGGCATCGTCGAGGTGCTGCAGAACAGCAACTCCCCCGCGGTGCTGATGCGCAACCACGGGCCGTTCACCATCGGCCGCACCGCCCTCGATGCGGTCAAGGCGGCGGTGATGGTCGAGGACGTGGCCCGCACCGTCCACATCAGCCGACAGCTCGGCGCCACAGCACCTCTCGACGCAGCCGATGTGGCCGCCCTGTTCGAGCGCTACCAGAACGTGTATGGCCAGACCGGCCCACGCACCGAGACGTCCGAGGAGATCCAACGATGATCGCGTCACGGCTCATCACCAGCCAGGTGTGGCTGGTCACCGGCAGCCAGTCACTGTACGGACCGGGCATCCTGGATCAGGTCGCCGACCAGTCCCGCCAGATCGCCGGGCGACTCGACGGTAGTGCCGAAATACCGGTCGAGGTGCGCTGGATTCCGGTGGTGACCGACGCCGCGCAGATCGCCCGGGTGCTCAGCGAAGCCAACGCCAGCGATGAGTGCATCGGCGTCATCGCCTGGATGCACACCTTCTCACCGGCAAAAATGTGGATCCGCGGCCTCAAGAACCTTCGGAAACCGCTGTTGCACTTGCATACTCAGTTCGATGTCGAGTTGCCTTGGCACAGCATCGACATGGACTTCATGAATCTCAACCAGGCCGCTCACGGGGATCGGGAGTTCGGCTACATCCAGTCACGGCTGTCGACGTCACGCAAGACGATCGCCGGGCACGTCAGCGAACCGGGCACCCGGGCGCGCATCGGATCCTGGGTGCGCGCGGCACTGGGCCGCGCCGAACTCTCCACACTGAAGGTGGCCCGATTCGGCGACAACATGCGCGATGTCGCCGTGACCGAGGGTGACAAGGTGGAAGCCGAGGCGCATTTCGGGGCATCGGTCAACACCTACGGCGTCAACGATCTGGTGAACGCGGTGGAACGGGTGCGCCCCGCAGACATCGACAAGTTGATCCGGGAGTACGAGTTCACCTACCGGGTCGCACCCGAACTGTTGGCCGGCGGTGACCGGCACACCTCCCTGCGTCACGGGGCTCAGATCGAACTCGGCCTGCGGAAGTTCCTCCAAGAGGGTGACTTTCACGCATTCACCACCAATTTCGAGGATCTGGGTGGGTTGCGCCAATTGCCGGGGCTGGCTGTGCAGCGGTTGATGGCCGACGGTTACGGGTTCGGCGGCGAGGGCGACTGGAAGACCGCACTCATGCTGCGCGCCATCAAGGTGATGGCCCAAGGACTGCCCGGCGGCACCTCGTTCATGGAGGACTACACCTACGACCTGACCCCGGGCGCTGAGCGCATCCTCGGGGCTCACATGCTGGAGGTGTGCCCCAGCATCGCCGCCGGGACTCCGAGCCTGGAGGTGCATCCGCTGTCGATCGGCGGCCGCGAAGATCCGGTGCGGTTGCGTTTCACCGCCGCCCCGGCCGACGCGGTGATTGTCGGCATCAGCGATATGGGCTCCCGATTCCGGCTGGTGGCCAACGAAGTTCGGGTGGTCGAGCCGACAGCGGAACTGCCGAACCTGCCCGTCGCCTGCGCCGTCTGGGAACCGCTGCCGTCCTGGGCGACCTCGGCGGAGGCGTGGTTGATGGCCGGCGCCCCGCACCACACGGTGCTGTCCACCGCGATCGGGACCGAGGTGATCGACGACTTCGCGGAGATGACGGCCACCGAGCTGCTGGTCATCGACGAGTCCACCACGGTGCGCGGATTCCAGCACGAACTGCGCTGGAACGACGTCTATCACCATGTGGCCGCCGGGCTGTGAATCGATGATCGCCGCGCGCTTGCATGCCGTTGGGGACCTGCGGATCGCCGCCGAACCCGACCCGCCGCAACCGCAGCCGGGCTGGTCCCTACTCGCCGTCACCTCCGTCGGCATCTGCGGCTCCGACCTGCACTGGTTCACCGACGGCGGCATCGGCGAGAACCGCCTCGAGCAGCCGGTGGTGCCCGGACACGAGTTCGCCGCGGTCGCCGTCACCGGCCCGTACGCGGGGCGGCGGGTAGCCGTCGACCCCGCCATCCCCTGCCAACACTGCGAGATGTGCCGGGCCGGGTTCCACAATCTCTGCCCCACTGTGCGATTCGCCGGGCACGGGGACCTCGACGGTGCGCTACAGGAGCATCTCGTGTGGCCGGATCACCTGCTGCACCCGCTACCCGATGACGTCAGCGACGATGCCGGCGCCCTACTGGAACCGCTGGGTGTGGCCATCCACGCGGTGGGCGTCGGTCATGTGCGGCCGGGATCGGATGTGCTGGTAGTCGGAGCCGGCCCCATCGGTGTGCTCACGCTGCAGGTGGCACGGCACAGCGGCGCCGACCGCGTGTTCGTGATCGAGCCGCTGGCACACCGGCGGGACACCGCGATCCGATGTGGCGCCGACCGAGCGTGGCCACCGCAGGAAGGCTCCGCGGCGGTTCTGGACGCCACCGGCGGTCGCGGCGTCGACGTGGTCCTGGAG
>NZ_JBARXZ010000054.1:0-26639 GCF_049647605.1 Mycobacterium sp.
GGGGCACCCCTGCCGGTGGTGCTGCCGGCGGCGCCTGACCGGGCTGTCCCTGTTGCTGCGCTGCGGCGTTGAGCTGGTCGACCGGCACGGCGTGGATGACGGGCCGGATGTACAGGCGGGCCGTCTGACCGAGGTTGCGTGCCTCGTTACCGTCGGTGCCCGGCACCGTGATCACCAGGTTGTCGCCGTCGATGACCACCTCGGAGCCGGAAACCCCGAGGCCGTCGACGCGGCTGGCGATGATCTGCTGCGCCTGGTTCAGCGACTCGCGGGTGGGTGCGCTGCCGTCCGGGGTGCGAGCCGTGAGGGTGACGCGCGTTCCGCCCTGCAGGTCGATACCGAGTTTCGGGTCGGGCTGCTTGTCACCGGTGAAGAACACCAGTGCGAAGGCCCCGATCAGCAGAACCAGGAACAGCGTCAGGTAGCGGTATGGACGCACCGGCGCCGTAGACGATGCCACGTTGTTGTGTCTCCTCGGAGGTCATCCATGGTTAAGACCCCTCTCCGGGGCCGTGACTTGAGGGCGATCGGTTCGCCCGCACCCGGAAAGGGTACGTGCCATACCTGGCGATCAGTCCTTGGTCAGCCTGTCCGGGCTCGACGGTGTGTCACTTGTGGTGCCGGCATCGGTGTCGAACACGTCATCTTCATCGACGTCATCGGTGTCGGTGATCTTGTCGCGGACGGCAAGCTTCATCCAGCTGGTGATGACACCCGGGGCGATCTCCAGCTCGATGTAGTCGTCGCCGACGCCGGTGATGGTGCCCTTCAGGCCCGATGTGGTGTGGATACGGTCACCGATCTGCAGCGACTCGTGCAGGTCGATGGTGGCCTGCATCGCCTTCTTCTGGCGACGCGAGGCGAAGAACATGAATGCGCCCATGATGATCAGCAGGGGCAGGAAAATGACCAAATCCATGGCAGCTGGAGTCCTTCACTCTTTGACGACTAGTTCAGTTTCAGTCTGTTCCGGGCATTGAGTCCCGAACTTTCTGCGCCGGATGTCCGCGCCGCATAAATGACCAGTGTGCCATTGTGCCGCGGTCTTTCCGACCCGCACCGCCCTCTCGGTGGTGATCGAGGGCCGCTGCGCCGCTCTGAGTTGCCCGCCATATCGGCCGCGATTTTCGGTAGCAATTTCCATGGCCGCGACCGATTACGCAAGCAATTGCGGCGACTTCCACGCATTCCATCGCCTGAGAGGCAATTAACCAGGGATTCCGTACGCGCGGCGTGGCGGGGCGACTAGGCTCATCCCACGGCCTCACGCTGAAGCCGCCCCCCGAAACGATTGTTGCGCCGACAGGAGTCATCACGTGTCCACCCTTGAACAGAGCCGCCTCCTGGCCACCGAGATCCCCGGCCCGCGATCGCTGGCGCTCAGCGAGCGCAAGGGTGCCGCGGTGTCTCGCGCCGTCGGAACCACGATGCCCGTATACGCCAAACGTGCCGGCGGCGGAATCGTCGAGGATGTCGACGGCAATCGGCTGATCGACCTCGGCTCCGGAATCGCGGTCACCACGGTGGGCAACGCCAACCCCCGCGTCGCCGAAGCCGTGTCGACGCAGGTCGCCGAATTCACCCACACCTGCTTCATGGTCACCCCGTATGACGGTTACGTCTCGGTGTGCGAGCACCTCAACCGGCTGACCCCGGGTTCCTTCGAAAAACGCTCGGCGCTGTTCAACTCCGGTTCGGAGGCAGTGGAGAACGCCATCAAGATCGCGCGGTCGTACACCAAGAAGCCGGCCGTTGTCGCCTTCGACCACGCCTACCACGGACGCACCAACCTCACGATGGCGCTGACCGCAAAGTCGATGCCGTACAAGAGCGGCTTCGGCCCGTTCGCCCCGGAGATCTACCGCGCGCCGCTGTCGTATCCCTACCGCGACGGCCTGGTGAACAAGGATCTCGGCGCCGACGGTGAGCTGGCCGCCGAGCGGGCGATCTCGGTGATCGACAAGCAGATCGGTGCGGGAAACCTGGCCGCGGTGATCATCGAGCCCATCCAGGGTGAGGGCGGCTTCATCGTGCCGGCGCCCGGTTTCCTGCCGACGCTGCGCGCCTGGTGCACCGACAACAATGTGGTGTTCATCGCCGACGAGGTGCAAACCGGCTTCGCCCGCACCGGCGCGATGTTCGCCTGTGAGCACGAGGGAATCGAACCCGACCTGATCGTCACCGCCAAGGGCATCGCCGGCGGGTTGCCCCTGTCGGCGGTCACCGGGCGTGCCGAGATCATGGACGCTCCGCACGTGTCGGGCCTCGGCGGCACCTACGGCGGCAATCCGCTGGCCTGCGCGGCGGCCCTGGCCACCATCGAGACCATCGAGCTCGACGGGTTGGTGGCGCGGGCCCAGCAGATCGAAACGCTGATGAAGGACCGCCTGCACGCCTTGCAGGCCGACGACGACCGCATCGGCGACGTCCGTGGCCGCGGCGCCATGATCGCCGTCGAGTTGGTGAAGACCGGTACCGCCGAACCGGATGCCGAACTGGCCAAGAAGCTCAGCGGCGGCGCTCACGCTGCCGGGGTGATCGTGCTGACGTGCGGCACCTACGGCAACATCTTGCGTTTCCTGCCCCCGCTGAGCATCAGCGACGATCTCTTGATCGAAGGCTTGGATGTCCTGGCTCTACTCCTTGCTGATCTGTAACTCACCGCGTTGATCAGTGGTGGACGAGTGTGTGTCCGCCCGACTGCTTCCCGTGGAAGAAGTTGCGCCAGCTGCGTTTCGGCTCGGAGCCGGCCGTCGGACCGATGACCTCGGTCCGCTGGTCGGCCATCGGGACCGGTTCCGGCGGCGTGGCCATCGGGACCGGCTCCACGGCCTGCTGGGCGTAGGCGACGTCGCGGGCACTGCGAATCGACAACCGCCCCAGCGCCGCGGCGGCCAGGAACACGATCAGCGAGCCCAGTCCGGAGAAGAACGCCAGTTCGATGGCGACCGCCATTGCGGCTGTGGTGGCAGCCGGAGCGCCGATCTGCCCCATTGACAGCACCGTCGCGAAGGCCCGGCCGATGACAAACCAGGCACCGGCGACGACGGCCAACCACGCGCCGAGTGTGGCACTGGCCCGGTTACGTGAGGTCAGCAGCAGGAGACCACCGACCACCACGACCGCGCCTGGCAGAACTTCCAGCCAGCCGCGCGCCTGGGTCCAGACCCAGGGTTGTGCCGGCGTGTAGGCAAAATCGAAGTACGGCCCGACAAACGGGATGAGAGCACCCCACAACCCGAGCACGATCAACAGGAATCCGCTGGCCGCACCCCGGCTGCGCGGAATCTGCATCCGGCCACCGCGCGTCCGCGGAGCACCGGCGATGTCGGCGTTTTTCATGGCTTCCTCCTGGTAGGAGATGTGGTCGACCACTTGTAGGTGATGTGGTTACCCACGCCCGCGCGGGCACTAACGGCCCCTGTCGCCGGGCGTGCCGACGCCCACTGCGCGTGAATCGAATCACGCTGCATGCCAGCCGAATTCGTGTGTGACGGGCGCCACAGTGACGAAAGTTCACAGGCGATTGGCAGCGACCTCGGGATTAAAGTTAGTTTTACTAACGTAGTTTTTATTAGGGCGTTGCCGTGCGCGCCCCACTTGCCACAATCCCGCTGATTCCGAGGTGACCCCCTGATGACAACCGACCAGACCGCGGACGCCCGTGCGACGCGCCTGACAAGTCGTATCGCCGATCTGTACGCCAACGACCGGCAGTTCGCCGACGCCAGTCCACTCGAAGCGATCACCGCGGCCGCCGACCAACCCGGACTCGATCTGCAGCAGATCGTCAGCACCGTCATGACCGGCTACGCCGACCGGCCCGCGCTGGCACACCGGGCCGTCGACTTCACCGTCGATCCGCAGTCCGGGCGCACCCGGGCGACCCTGCTCCCCCGATTCGACACCGTCAGTTACGCCCAACTCTGGGAGCGGGTGCAAACTCTGACCTCCACGTGGCATCACGACGGCGTACGCACCGGCGACCGCGTGGCGATCCTCGGGTTCACCAGCGTCGACTACACCTGTGTCGACCTGGCACTGATCGGCCTGGGCGCCGTGTCGGTGCCGCTGCAGACCAGCGCGCCGGCGGCCCAGCTACGCCCCATCGTCGCCGAAACCGAACCCACCGTGATCGCCTCGAGCGTTGACTTTCTCTCTGACGCAACCGAACTCGCTCTGACCGCACATCAGCCTCGCCGGCTTGTGGTGTTCGACTACCACCCCGAGGTCGACGATCATCGGGACGCGGTCACCGCGGCCCGGAGCCGCCTCGCCGCAGCCGATGTCACCGTCGAAGTCCTCGCCGACGCACTGAGCCGGGGCTGTGACCTGCCGCCGGCGCCACCACAGCAGTCCCCCGACGAGGATGCGTTGAGCCTGCTGGTCTACACCTCCGGCAGCACCGGCGCGCCCAAAGGGGCGATGTACCCACAGAGCAAAGCAGCGGGCATGTGGCGGGCATCGGCCCGAGCGGCATGGGATGAGCAGCAGACTGTCCTGCCGGCCATCGTGCTGAGCTTCATGCCGATGAGCCACGTGATGGGCCGCGGCATCCTCTACGGCGCGTTGTCGACCGGCGGCACCGTGTATTTTGCTGCCCGCAGCGACCTTTCGACGTTCCTCGAGGACCTGGCGCTGAGCCGCCCGACCCAGCTGAGCTTCGTACCGCGGATCTGGGAGATGCTGTTCAACGAGTACCAGAGCCGGCTCGACCGCAGCCGACTCCAGCCCGAGGCGGTGCTGGCCGAGATGCGCCAGAGTCTGCTGGGGGGCCGCTTCGTCTCGGCGTTGACCGGTTCGGCGCCCATCTCCCCGGATATGAGGGCCTGGGTGGAGGATCTGCTCGACATGCACCTGCTGGAGGGGTACGGATCGACCGAAGCCGGATCGGTGTTCGTCGACGGATACGTGCGCCGCCCACCGGTCACCGACTACAAGTTGGTCGATGTCCCGGAACTCGGCTACTTCCAGACCGATCGCCCGTTCCCCCGTGGCGAACTGCTGATCAAGAGTGAGCAGCTGTTCCCCGGGTACTACAAGCGCCCCGAGATCACCGCGGAGATGTTCGACACGGAAGGTTTCTACCGCACCGGCGATATCGTCGCCGAGCTCGGCACCGACCACCTGGAGTACCTGGACCGGCGCAACAACGTGCTCAAGCTGGCCCAAGGCGAGTTCGTCACCGTCTCCAAACTGGAAGCGATATTCGACAGCGCACCCTTGGTGCACCAGATCTACCTGTACGGCAACAGCGCCCGCTCGTATCTGCTGGCCGTAGTGGTGCCCACCGAGGATGCATCAGCCACCCATGACCCGGCCGAGCTCAAGAGGCTGATCGGCGAGTCGTTACAACGCGTGGCACGGGCTTCGGATCTGCAGTCCTACGAGGTTCCCCGGGACTTCCTGGTCGAGACCACACCGTTCACCCTGGAGAACGGGTTGCTCACCGGCATCCGTAAGCTCGCCCGACCCAACCTCAAGAGCAACTACGGGCCACGGCTCGAGGAGCTCTACACCGAGCTGGCCGACGGCCAGATCTCCGAGCTGCGGGCACTGCGCAGTGATGGGGCGCGGCGCCCCGCGGTCGAGACCGTCGGCCGCGCCGCGGGCGCGTTGCTGGGCGCCTCTGCCACCGACGTGAAACCGGACGCGCACTTCACCGACCTCGGCGGAGATTCGTTGTCGGCATTGACGTTCGCCAACCTGCTGCACGAGATCTTCGATGTCGACGTGCCGGTCGGGGTGATCGTCAGCCCCGCCACCGACCTCGCCGCGATCGCGGCGTTCATCGACGCCGAACGATCCGGCGGCACCGGGCGGCCCACCTACGCTTCGGTCCACGGCCGCGACTCGCACGACGTACACGCCCGAGACCTGAGCCTCGACAAGTTCCTCGACGCCGACACACTGGCCACCGCGCCGTCCCTGAAGGTCCCCGACGAGCCGATCCGCACCGTGCTGCTGACCGGGGCCACCGGATTCCTGGGCCGCTATCTGGCGCTGGAATGGCTGGAACGACTGAGCCTGGTCGACGGGACGCTGATCTGCCTGGTCCGCGGCAAATCCGACGCCGATGCCCGCCGCCGGCTGGATGCCACGTTCGACAACGGCGATCCGGTGCTGCTGCGCCACTACCGCGACCTGGCAGCTCGGCATCTGGAGGTGATCGCCGGCGACAAGGGCGAAGCCGATCTGGGGCTGGAGCGCACGACGTGGCAGCGTCTGGCCGATACCGTGGATCTGATCGTCGACCCGGCGGCATTGGTCAACCACGTATTGCCCTACAGCCAGCTGTTCGCCCCGAACGCCCTCGGCACCGCCGAGCTGATCCGCATCGCCCTGACCACAAAGCTCAAGCCATTTGTGTACGTCTCGACGATCGGGGTCGGGGCGGGGATCGAACCGGGATCATTTGTCGAGGATGCCGACATCCGACGGATCAGCCCGACCCGTGCGGTCGACGACAGTTACGCCAATGGCTACGGCAACAGCAAGTGGGCCGGCGAGGTGCTGCTCCGGGAGGCCCACGACCTGTGCGGGCTGCCGGCGTCGGTGTTCCGCTGCGACATGATCCTGGCCGACGTGACCTACGCAGGCCAGCTGAATCTTCCCGACATGCTCACCCGGATGATGTTGAGCCTGGCGGCTTCTGGGATCGCTCCGGAGTCGTTCTACGAGCTCGACGCAACCGGTGCGCGACAGCCCGCCCACTATGACGGGCTGCCGGTGGAATTTGTCGCCGAGGCCATCTCGACGCTGGGCGCCCAGGTGGTCGAGGGATTCGAGACCTACCACGTGATGAACCCCCACGATGACGGTATCGGCCTGGACACCTTCGTCGACTGGTTGATCGAGGCCGGGTTCGGGATTCACCGGGTCGGCGATTACGCCACCTGGCTGGCCCGGTTCGAGACGGCCCTGCGCAGCTTGCCGGACGGGCAACGCAATGCGTCACTGCTGCCGCTGTTGCACAACTACGCCCGGCCCGAGTATCCGATGCGCGGGTCGATGGCGCCGGTGGACCGGTTCCGGACTGCGGTGCAAGACTCGAAAATTGGACACGACAAGGACATTCCACACATCACCGCGGCGGTGATCGTGAAGTACGTGACCGATCTGCAGTTACTGGGCCTGCTGTAGAGCTCGCCGGTTCCGAGCCGTCAGAGCAGGCTCAGTGCCAGGATCACCACGGCCGCGGCAGGGAAGGTGCCCTGGATCAGCGCCGCTCGCGCCTTGTCGGGCGAGGACGCCACCAGCACCAGCGCTGCCGCGGCCATGGATCCGGCCCCGGCGAACACCAGTGCGGCACCGATGCCGTGGTGCCCCAACCCGAGCATCACCACACCGACCCCCGTGACCACGGCCAGGAACAGGTTGTAGAAACCCTGGTTGAAGGCCAGCGATTTGGTGGTCTCAGCTTCCTCGGCCGTCGTCCCGAACGTCGCGCGGGTACGGGGGCTGGTCCACGTCAGCGATTCCATCACGAAGATGTAGACGTGCAACAGCGCCGCCAGAGCCGCGAAGATCGATGCCGCAACCACCATGACAATCTCCTATTCGAACAGCTGATGCTGACCTGCCCCGGCGGCACCCGCCGGCGGCTTCATTCCCAGGTGTGTCCAGGCCAGTGCCGTGGCCACCCGACCTCGTGGGGTGCGGGCCAGCATGCCGGCCCGCACCAGGAACGGCTCGCACACTTCTTCGACAGTGGTGGGCTCCTCACCCACCGCGACCGCCAGGGTCGACACCCCGACCGGTCCGCCACCGAAACTGCGGGTCAGCACCGTCAGCACCGCCCGGTCCAGTCGGTCGAGGCCGAGCTCGTCGACGTCGTAGACCTGTAGCGCGGCCTTGGCGACATCGCGGGTGAGCACACCGTCGGCCCGCACTTCGGCGAAGTCGCGGACCCGGCGTAGCAGCCGGTTGGCGATGCGGGGGGTACCCCGTGATCGGCGGGCGATCTCGGTGCTGGCATCCTCGCCGAGTTCGATTCCGAGAATGCGCGCCGACCGTGCCAGAACCCGCTCCAGTTCGGCCGGCTCATAGAACTCCATGTGGGCGGTGAACCCGAATCGGTCACGCAGCGGTCCGGTCAAGGCGCCCGAACGGGTGGTGGCGCCGACCAGGGTGAAGGGCGCAACTTCGAGTGGAATCGAGGTGGCCCCAGGGCCTTTGCCGACCACTACGTCGACGCGGAAGTCTTCCATTGCCAGATACAGCATTTCTTCGGCGGGACGGGCGATGCGGTGGATCTCGTCGATGAACAGCACATCGCCCTCGACGAGGTTGGACAGCATGGCCGCCAGGTCCCCGGCGCGCTCGAGTGCCGGACCCGAGGTGATCCGCAGCGCGGAACCCAGCTCGGCGGCGATGATCATCGCCAGCGACGTCTTACCCAAACCCGGCGGGCCGGACAGCAGAATGTGATCCGGGGTGCCGCCACGGTTCTTGGCGCCCTCGATCACCAGTTGCAGCTGTTCCCGCACCCGGAGCTGGCCGATGAACTCCTCGAGCGTGCGAGGCCGCAGCGAGGCATCGACATCCGCCTCGCCGACGGTCAACGCACCGGAGACCTCCCGCTCATCGGCGGTGTCGTCGGGTTCGCCGAACCCGGTCACTTGGTCTTCCCGAGCATGTTCAGCGCGGCGCGCAACACATTCGATGTCGTGGCGTCGGCGTCGAGGGCCAACACCTTGTCGGTGGCCTCTTCAGCCTGTTTGATCGGAAATCCAAGCCCGACAAGTGCTTCCACCACCGGGCCGCGCACTGCATGACCGCCGGCCGCGATGACGGCACCAGCACCGGCGACAGCGCCGATCTTGTCGCGCAGCTCCAGCACCAGCCGCTCGGCGCTGCGCTTACCGATGCCGGGCACCCGGGTCAACGCGGCCACGTCACCGTCGGCCAGCGCCTGACGCAACGCCGCGGCGTCGTAGACGGCCAGGGTGGCCAGTGCGATCTTGGGCCCGACGCCGGAAACTCCCAGCAACGTCGAGAACAGATCCCGCGCGTCGGCGTCGGCGAAGCCGAACAGCGTCATCGAATCCTCGCGCACGATCATCGCCACGATCAACCGGGCCTCGGCACCGCGGCGCAATCCGGCCAGCGTGGAGGGGGTGGCCATCACCTTGTAGCCGACACCCGCACATTCGACCACCGCGTGATCCAACGCGATGTCGACGACCTCACCGCGCACCGAGGCGATCATCGGGCCGCCTTGAGCCGGGCCTGGTACAGCTTCTTCTGCTCGGCGGCCATCGCCTCGGCCTTGGCCATCCTGGCGATCATCGGGGCACGCCAGCAATGACAAATCGCCAATGCCAGGGCGTCAGCCGCGTCGGCCGGGGTCGGCTTCTGTTGCAGCTCAAGAATTCTCGTGACCATTGCGGTGACCTGCGCCTTGTCTGCGCGGCCGTTTCCGGTGACCGCGGCCTTGACCTCACTGGGGGTGTGGAAGTGCACGTCGATGTCCCGTTTGGCGGCCGCCAGGGCGACCACCCCGCCCGCCTGTGCGGTGCCCATCACGGTCGAGACGTTCTGCTGGGAGAAGACCCGTTCGACGGCAACCACATCGGGACGGTGCGTGTCCATCCAGTACTCCACGGTGTTGCTGATGGCGAGCAGTCGCCGATGCAGCGGATCACCGGCCGGGGTACGCACCACGTCGATATCCAGAGCGACCACCTGCCGTCCGGTGCCACCCTCGATCATCGAGAGACCACACCGGGTCAGCCCAGGGTCGACGCCCATCACACGCACGTACCCGCCCCTCTCCACATTCTCACCCGGTCCACATTCACACCGGCTACCGAACAGCTGTTCGATACCCTAGTCGGTGCCGTCGACATCGCGGTGAGGACACGCCAAGCCGGTTACCGGATCCGTGCCGGGTCAGTGGTCGGCGCCGTGTTCCACGCCGTCGCTCTCCCGCAGCTCGCGCCCACCCTCGGTCGACTGACCGCGCTCGGTCGAATGACGTAGCTCGTCGATGATCTCGCCGATCCGCCGGCCGGACGCCCGCCAGCCTCCGACCTTCTCGGTGGCAACCTCCACATCGTCACGCTCGGTCACCACTTTCCAAGGGACCCCGCAGAATTTGAGGAACATCCACACCGGCCAGGCCAGGATCATCGGCACGGCGATGACAAACATCACCACGCCGAAGGCACCGGTGCCCGATGAGGCCATGTCGAGGGGCCCCAGCAGCGGCCACCAGGCCCGGCGGACCGTCCATTTCACGCCGTCGGCGTCACGGAACTCTGCCACTGGCCCACCTTAACTTTGCCGGCGCAAGTTGGCCGGAAACGGATGTGGCCGAACATCACCGCGCCGGGCGGTCAGTGGGTAATGTCCGGCTCGTTGGGGCGGGACTGCGCGGCGGGTGCGCAAAGGAGTGGCCCATGAATGACGAGCCGGATCTCTACATCGGCGGCCACTGGCTGCGCGCCTCTGACGGTGGCACGCGGGACGTGATCAATCCGGCCACCGGGGGCGTCATCGCCACGGTGGACGAAGCATCCCCCGATGACGCCTGCACCGCCGTCGGTGCCGCACGTGTCGCCTTCGACGACGGCCGGTGGCGCAGCACTCCGATCACCGACCGGGCCGCCCTCCTCGACCGGGTCGCCGATCTGTTGGCCCGCGACAAGGAACAGCTGTCGCAGCTGGAGACCACCGACACCGGAAAGACCCTGGTCGAGAGTCGTATCGACATCGACGACGTGATCTCGGTGTTCCGTTACTACGCCCGCCTGGTTGCGGTGCAGACCGACCGCGTGGTCGACGTCGGTGATCCGGCCGTGATCAGCAGGGTGGTCCGTGAACCGATCGGGGTGTGCGTGCTGATCGCTCCGTGGAACTACCCGCTGCTGCAGATGTCCTGGAAAGTGGCGCCGGCGCTGGCCGCCGGTTGCACCATGGTCTGCAAACCCAGCGAGGTCACTCCGCTGTCCAGCATCGCGTTTGTCAGGCTCATCGAGGAAGCCGGCGTACCGGGCGGGGTGGTCAACCTGGTACCCGGCGGCGGGGCGCGTCTGGGTGCGGCGCTGACCGACAACGCCGACGTCGACTTCATCTCGTTCACCGGCGGATTGACCACCGGGAGGACCATCGCCGAGGTGGCGGCCAAACACGTCACCAAAGTCGCCTTGGAGCTGGGCGGCAAGAACCCGCACCTGGTGTTCGCCGACGCTGATTTCGAGACTGCCGTCGACCACGTGCTGACCGGCGTGTTCTTGCACTCCGGCCAGGTGTGCTCGGCGGGCACCCGGCTGATCGTCGAGGAGTCGATCGCCGACGACCTGGTCGCCGAGCTGGCGGCCCGGGCCGGCCGGATCCGGGTGGGCGACGGTATGGACCCGGCCACCGAGACCGGCCCGCTGGTCTCACAAGCCCACCGCGCCAAGGTCGAAACCTATGTGGCGTTCGGCATTTCGGAGGGCGCCAAGCTGGTGTGCGGCGGCGCCCGGCCGACTGACCCCGCACTGGCCGACGGCAGTTTCTATCTGCCCACGATCTTCGACCAATGTGTGCAGTCGATGCGCATCGTCACCGAGGAGACTTTCGGCCCGATCCTGACGGTCGAACGATTCACCGATGAAGCCGGCGCGATCGCCCTCGGCAACGACACGCAGTACGGTCTCGCGGCGGGGGTGCGGACCTCCGACGCCGCGCGGGGCGAGCGGGTGGTGCGGGCACTGCGCCACGGCACCGTATGGCTCAACGATTTCGGTTACTACACCGCGGCGGCGGAGTGGGGCGGCTTCGGGAAATCAGGTAACGGGCGCGAGCTCGGACCGACCGGCCTGTCCGAATATCAAGAGACCAAGCATATCTGGCACAACACGGCACCTCAGGCCGCCGGCTGGTTCAAGGGCTGATAGACCCCAGAAAGGCTCCGATATGGTCACCAGAGGAGCACCGGCCGACAGCGGCCTCGACGATTTCGGCTACCGCCAATCCCTGGACCGCAGCATCGGCAAATTCGCCAGCTTCGCCGCCGGCGTCAGCTACATCTCGATCCTGACCGGGGTGTTCCAACTGTTCTACTTCGGTTTCGGCACGGCCGGCCCCGCTTACCTGTGGTCCTGGCCGATGGTCTTCGTCGGACAGATGGCGGTGGCACTGTGCTTCATGGAGCTTGCCGCCAAGTACCCGGTGGCCGGATCCGTCTACAACTGGAGCAAGAAACTGGCCAGCAGGCTGGTGGGCTGGACATCCGGCTGGCTGATGCTCACCGCGTCGATCGTGACCATCTCCGCGGTGGCGCTGGCCTATCAGCTCAACCTGCCGCGGCTGTGGAGCGGATTCCAGATCATCGGCGACGGCACCGGCGAGTACGACTACGCGGCCAATGCCGTGTTGTTGGGCACCGTCTTGATCTCCTTCACCACGCTGGTGAACGCACTGGGGGTGCGGCTGATGGCGAGGATCAACAGCGCCGGGGTGTTCATCGAATTGATTGCCGCGGTTCTCATCGCCTTCTTGCTCGCCATTCACATCGAGCGCGGCCCGGATGTGTTCTTCTCCGCCAACGGCTACGGCACCGACGAATCGATGGGCTTCCTCGGCGCGTTCCTGATCGCCTCACTGGCCTCCGGTTACGTCATGTACGGCTTCGACACCGCCAGCTCTCTGGGCGAGGAGACCGTCGAACCTCGACGCACCGCACCGAAGGCCATCGCACGGGCCATCCTGGCGTCCTTTGTGATCGGCGGCGCGATCCTGGTCTTTGCGGTGATGGCCGCGCCCAACCTGCAGGACCCGGCCCTCGGTGAGAGCTCCGGAGGTCTGCAGTACATCGTCGAACTGGTGATGGGCGGCCCACTGAGCAAGGTCTTCCTGATCTGCATCGTCATCGCGGTCACGGTGTGCACATTGGCCGTGCACACCGCCGCGATCCGCCTGACCTTCGCCATGGCCCGGGACAACGCCCTGCCGTTCGGCGAGCGCCTGGCGACCGTCAATCCCAAGACCCGAACGCCGATCGTGCCCGCGGTGACCATCGGGATCATTTCCGTTGTCATCCTGGTGATCAACATCGAACAGCCCAAGATCTTCACGGTGCTCACCTCGATCGCGATCATCATGATCTATCTGGCGTACCTGATGGTCACCGGGCCGCTGCTCAAGAAACGGTTGCAGGGGCAGTGGCCGCCGAGCGACCTTGCCGCGGAGGGCTACTTCACCATGGGTCGCTGGGGGTTGCCGGTGAACATCGTGGCGGTCGTGTGGGGTATCAGCATGGCCGTGAACCTGGCGTGGCCGCGGACGGCCATCTACGGCGGCCCCTGGTACAACACCTGGGGCGCCTTCGTCTACATCGGCATCATCGTGGGAACCGGACTGCTGTGGTACGCGATCAAGGGCCGCCACCACATCGGCTGCCTGCAATCTCATGCGGCGGAGGCAATCTCACCCGAGGGTCGACATGACTGACACCTTCGACTATGTCATCGCCGGCGGCGGCTCCGCGGGCTGCGTTCTGGCGGCGCGACTCTCGGAGGATCCCGGCGTCACGGTGTGTCTGGTCGAAGCCGGTCCGTCCGACGTCGGCGATGACAGGATCCTGATGCTCTCCGAGTGGATGCATCTCCTGGACTCCGGCTACGACTGGGACTACCCGGTGGAGCCGCAGGAGCGGGGCAACTCGTTCCTGCGGCACGCCCGGGCCAGGGTGCTCGGCGGCTGCTCATCGCACAACTCGTGTATCGCGTTCTGGCCGCCCGCCGAAGCCCTCGAAGACTGGGTGTCCATGGGTGCCACCGGGTGGGAACCGGACAAGATCCTGCCGTTGACAGCACGTTTGACCCAGACGGTGCTGTTGCGCGATGTACCTCCGGTCGATCCGTGTGGGGCCGCCGTACTGGGGGCCGCCGCGGCCGTGGGTCTGCCGACGGTGCAGTTCAACCGCGGCACCACGGTGCACAACGGCGCCGGCTGGTTCCAGATCAACGCCGGTACCGACGGCACCAGGATGTCGAGCTCACACGCCTTCCTGCACCCGATCATGGATGCGAGGCCGAATCTTGGGGTGCGCACCGACTGCTGGGTCGCCGAGATCCTGTTCGATGATCACAACGGCGCCACCGGAATACGCTACCTTCGCCCCGATCTCACCGGCTACGACACCGTGGCGGCCCGACGGGAGGTGATCCTGTGCGCCGGCGCCATCGACACCCCGAAGTTGTTGATGCTCTCCGGAATCGGACCGTCCGGGCATTTGCGTCAGATCGGGATCCCGGTACGCGTGGACTCCCCCGGCGTCGGCGCGAACCTCGACGATCACGTCGAGGGCCTGGTTTCCTGGGACGCTGCCCAGCCGATGGTCACCACTTCGACGCAATGGTGGGAGATCGGATTGTTCACCACCGTCGACCCGGATCGGACGCAGCCCGACCTGATGATGCACTATGGCAGCGTCCCGTTCGACATGAACACCCTCCGGCGGGGCTATCCGAGCACCGACAACGGATTCTGCTTGACCCCCAATGTGACTCAGGGCCGCAGTCGCGGCACAGTGCGGCTGCGCAGCCGCGACTTCCGCGACCGGGCTCGTGTCGATCCGCGGTATTTCACCGACGACGAGGGCTACGACGAGCGCATCATGTTGGCCGGGGTGCGGCTTGCTCGGCGGATCGCAGCGCAGGCCCCGCTGGCACCGTGGGTGGCACGCGAACTCGCACCCGGACCCGACGCCACCACCGATGACGAGTTGCTCGATTTCATCTACCAGTGCCACAACACCGTGTATCACCCCGCGGCCACGGCCCGGATGGGAGCGGTCAGCGATCGTTATGCGGTCCTCGATCCGGAACTTCGGGTCAAGGGGGTGTCGCGGCTACGGGTTGCCGATGCATCGGCGATGCCGAAACTACCTTCGGTGAACCCGAACATCACGGTGATGACGGTGGCCGAGAAGTGCGCAGAACTCATCCTCCAGGGGTGACGGCCACCGGCGGTGGAGTCAGCATGACACTGCGGTAGGCCAGCGCCAGCGCGCGACCGGCCACCACCAACGGATCGGTGCTGCGCAGGGTCCGCGCGAGGATGAAGGCACCATCCAGCGTCGACACCAACACCACCGTCAGTTCCCGAGTGGCCTCCGGATCCAGGCCTCTGGAAACGAAGTGGGCGGTGCCACCGTCGAGCCAGCCGGTGAACACCGCCGCAGCGGCCAGCCGCAGCACCGCAACCGTGGCGCTGGCCATGCGGCAGTTACGGATCGGCCGGCATCGCCGACGTCCGCCTTCGTCGCGACCTGATTCGCTACTGCCGCAACCGGTTCGACAAGCCCGGCATGATCCGGGCGAGGGAGCGGTTGTCCGATTTTCACGGCGAGGTGCTGGTGCTGTGGAGCCACAACCCGGTGACGCCTGCCCGGCACGCCGAACGACTGGCCGAGCTGACCAGCAGTACTGTGCGTTTCATCGATGACGCCAGCCTGCTGATCATGCTCGACCAACCCGAACAGACCGCCCGTGAGATCGGCGCGTTCCTCACCCGATAGGCCAAACCGCCCTCTCGGAGAAATGCGTTCAGGCACCCACCGGATGCATCAGCCCACGACCGGACTCCATGAGACCCAATCGCGTCGTCGCTCCGTCCTCGACGACAACCTCACCGCCCAGGACAACATGTCGCAACTCGAACTCTTCGGCATCGAAGAGCAGCATGTCGGCACGCTGCCCGGCCTTGATGTATCCCTTGTCCGTCCATCCGTGTAGATCCGCGACATTGGTCGAGGTCACCTTGGCGGCGGTTTCCAGACTCACGGATTCGGCCCGCGCAAGCTCCTGGAACACTTCGAGAATCAGCGGCGGCCGGAGGCGGATGACGTCGACATCACCGTGCCCACAGTGCGAGATGTTGCCGCCGGAGTCCGAACTGACGGTGATTCGCGAGTCGGGTACGCCCGCATCGAGCATTCGGATGACCGCCTCGGATGGGACAACCGAGCCGAGGCTCCCGTGGTTCGGCGACAATCCGGCCGTGACGTCGGCGACACCTCCGGCGATGGCAAATTCGGCCGCCTCGGCGAGCAGCTTGTCCGTCCAGTTGACGTGGGTGATCTGGAAGTGTGAGGCGACACTGCCGCCACCGCCGTGCATCGACGACCAGTGCGCCCCATCATGAAAGCTGTAGCGCGCCACCACTTCCTTGACCACATCGATGGCTGCGGGCAACACGCCCGCGTGGACGTGGACAACACCCTTCTTGGCCGCCATCTGCGAGCCACTGATCACCTGCCACAGCAGCATGTGGAGCTCATCGGCAGTCCACGGCGGCGCCATGAAATCAGAGATGGCGATCTTGGCGCCCAGAGCCTTCTCGCAGATCAGCATGTCGCTGGACAGGGATTGGGTCAGTGTGATCGACGGATTGCTGTAGCCGCTGGACCAGAAGTAGGTGGACAGCCCCTCTGCCTCGAGGCTGCGCGCTTTCTGGAAGAGGTTGATCATCGAGCGCGACAGGTAGTCGGCGCCCGGACACCCGACCGCGGTGGTGATCCCGGCGGCGAAGATCTCCGAGACCGAGAAGTCGGGCTCTCGTGAGACCGGGCCGGCCCCGATGCTGCCCGCTCCGGTGAAATGCAGGTGCGAGTCCATGAATCCGGGAACCAGCACCAGGCCGGTACCGTCCAGTTGCCGGAACTCGACGCCCGGAATGTCGGGAACGGTCTCACCGATCGACAAGATCTTGCCGTCGAACACGAAGACGTCGCATCGCCCCAATGGAGCGGGCGAGTAGACGTCCACGTTGCTGATTTTCAGACCGCGGTCCGATGTTTCGGACATGAGTCACTGATCCTTCCTGATTGTAGATCTTGGAGGGATGGCGAGTCACCGCAGTGAGCTGCGCCAATCCCGTTGGCAGTGAATGTGTGTCGTCCGGGTCTGCGCCGTCCGGGTCAAGGAACCGACGGCGGGCTGACAACCCAGAGTGCTTCTCCGGTGTCGGATCCGATGTTCTGGATCCGATGCGGGGTGTTGGTGCGGTACTCGATGCTGTCGCCCTGGCTCATCGTGTGTTCGACTCCCCCGAGGGTGAACCGGAAGACGCCCTGCAGGATCACCAGGACCTCGTGGGAGTCTCCGTGGGTGTAGTCGTCTCCACCGGCGAACTCACCGGGTTCGTACTCCGAGATGGTGACTTCGACCTCACGCAGCGGGGGCCGGGTGAGGCTGAAACTCCGGATTCCCGACTCCGAGGGCACCTGTGGGCGCTCGCTCTTGCGTAGCACCGTGCCGGCAACCGGGGATTGGTCGAACAGGTCGACGAAGGCGATACCGAGCGCACTGGCCACCTGACGGAGCACGGGGATGCTGGCATTTGCGCGCCCATTCTCGATCTGGCTGATGAATGCCGGGCTGACACCGGCGATTTCGCTCAGCTTACGAATCGACATCTTTCTCGACGTGCGGAACTCCCGGAGTCGATTCCCCAGCGCCACTCGTTCCGCGTCAAGCTCCACAGTCATCGCCTCCACACCACAGTTAACAAGTTGGTTGCCATGAGCGTACAAGGCGGATGTCAACCCCGTCGGCACCGACGCCGCTCAGCTCTGGACGGAGGCTGCCTCCTTTCGTGACACCGGCGAGTGTTCCTTCATCAGGTATGCAGCGCCGAGCGAGACGATGCCGGACACCGTCATGTAGATCGCAATCGATTGCCACGCACCGGTTTTGCTCATGAGATAGGTCGCCACGATCGGCGCCATCGAGGTGACGAGAGTGCCGAGGGTGTACCCGATGGCGAGCCCGGTGTAGCGAACCTCAGGCGGAAAGACCAGCGAGAAGTAGGCCGGCATCGTTCCGTAGTTGGCGCAGTACGGAATGAAGATCAGCAGGAACCCGAGGAAGACGACAACCGGGTTGCCCGAGTTGAACATCACGAACCAGGCCCACGGCAACACCGCCATTCCCACCACACCCGCGAGGAAGATCCGGCGTCGGCCGATACGATCCGAGAGCCACCCGAAGAACGGGATGCCGATGACGATGAAGATCGTCGACAGCAAGATCACCCGCAATATCAGCGACTCCTCGACGTCGATCTGCTCGGTGCCATAGGAGATCGAGAACACTGTCAGCACATAGAAGACCGTGCCGATCGACAGATACGACAACGCCATCAGGACAACCAGTTTCGGATACCGGGTCAGCACCACCTTGACCGGCATCTTGACTATGTTCCCATTGGCGGCAACCTTCTGGAACTCGGGGCTCTCATCCAGCGATACGCGGATGAAGAGTCCGAAGAACACCAGTACACCGGCCAGGAGGAACGGGATCCGCCACCCGTAGGACAGGAACGCCTCGTCGGGCAGACGCTCCAGCAGCAGGAACGCCAGATTGGCCAGCATCAGACCCAGCGCCGAGCCGGTATTGACGATCGAGCTCAACATTCCGCGCTTCTTCGCGGGTGCATGCTCCACGCTCATCAACACCGCGCCGCTGTATTCGCCACCCAGGGAGAATCCCTGAGCAAATCGCAAGGCGGCCAACAGTATCGGTGCGGCTACCCCGATCTGGTCATATGTCGGCAGGACACCGATGAGCACTGTGGCCCCGCCCATCACCGACAGCGTGATGACCAGCAGCTTCTTGCGGCCGATCCGATCACCGAAATGACCGAATACCGCCGCACCGACCGGTCGTGCGATGAACGCGATGGTGAAGGTCGACAGGGACAGGATGCGCCCGACCACAGGATCGAAGTTCGGGAAGAACAGTTTGTCGAAGACCAGGGCCGCCGCGATGGCATAGATGAAGAACTCGTACCACTCGATGGTGGTGCCGGCCAGGCTGGACAGAGCTACCCGCCTGGACTGATTCGGCCGCACTTCGACGGGGCCGGGTGGTGTGGACATGGACGCCCTCTCCGGGTCTGGATCAATCACGCAGCGGCGAGGAAACCGTGCGGAACCCGTTCGAGTTTCCCCGGACCGGGCCCAGCGGGTTGTCAGCAATGCTGAGTGATCAGTCTGTGTACTGATGACAAACATTAGAGCGTGATGCAGACCTCAATGCAACCCCTTGAGGCAATCCGATCACTCAATACAGGTCAACGCCGACGCCAACAGCACCAGGATATCTGGTTATCGACGCACGTCATGGCGGGTTTTCCGCGACCCCCTCCCGACGGCGAGTTGCGACATGTACAGTTCGCCATCAGTAAACAACACGTTCACTACGAGTAGTCGATGGCTGTGCATCAGTCCTTGCACCGGAGAGGCAGGCTCCCCCATGTCAGCGCCCCACCCCCAGGTCACCCGCACCGAGCGGGATTCCCTCGGTGCCGTCGAGATCCCGGCGGACGCCTACTTCGGCGTCCACACCGCACGCGCACTGACCAACTTCCAGATCACGGGCACCACGGTGGGCCACTACCCGGAATTCGTGACAGCAATCGCAGCGGTCAAAGAGGCTGCCGCCACCTCGAACATCACGCTGCAGCTGCTCGACCCGACTGTCGGCTCGGCCATCGTCGCCGCCTGCCGGCAGATCCGCACGGGCGCCCATCACGACCAATTTGTTGTCGACCCCATCCAGGGCGGCGCCGGCACCTCGACCAACATGAACGCCAACGAGGTGATAGCAAACGTGGCACTCGGGATACTCGGCCGCCCTCCGGGCGACTACGCCGTGGTCCATCCGCTCAACCATGTCAACCTGTGCCAGAGCACCAACGACGTGTACCCGACCGCGATCAAACTCGCCCTCGACCGCTACCTCGAAGACCTCAGCACGGCGATGCGCCGGCTCGAAGCCTCCTTTGCGCGGAAGGCGTTGGAGTTCAAGGACATCCTCAAGATCGGGCGTACCCAACTCCAGGACGCGGTCCCGATGACCCTCGGCCAGGAGTTCGGCACCTTCGCGGTCATGCTCGCTGAAGACCAGGCCCGGATCGATGAATCACGTTCCCTGCTGCAAGAACTGAACTTGGGCGGCACCGCCATCGGCACGTCGCTGAACGCCCCCAGCGACTATCCGCGGATCGTCGTGGCCGAACTACGAGCCATCATCGGCAATGCGGCACTGGTCAGCGCCAGCGATCTGGTCGAAGCCACTCAGGACACCGGCGTCTTCGTCCACACCTCGGGGATTCTCAAACGGGTGGCCATCAAGCTGTCGAAGATCTGCAACGATCTCCGGCTACTGTCCTCTGGACCCCGTACCGGACTCGGCGAAATCCAGCTTCCGCCAAGGCAAGCCGGTTCCAGCATCATGCCGGGGAAGGTCAACCCGGTGATCCCCGAGGTCGTCAACCAGATAGCGTTCGATGTGATCGGCAAGGACACCACGATCTCGTTCGCCGCAGAGGCGGGTCAGCTCCAGCTCAACGCCTTCGAACCGATGATCGCAAAATCGCTGTTCGACAGCATCATCCGGTTGACCGCCGGCTGCCGAACGCTGGCTGACAACTGTATCGACGGTATCGCCGCCGACCGGAGTCGCCTGGATCACCTGGTCGCGTCGTCAGCCGCGCTGGCAACCGCGCTGGTCCCCGAGATCGGCTACGACGCTGCCGCGCGGATCGCCGGTCTGGCCCTGGACGGAGACCGTCGAGTCCTCGACCTCGCAGTCGAAAGCGGTCTGGTGGATCCAGGGCGACTGGCCGAACTCCTGGATCCGCGACGAGTCGCCGGACTGGGCGCCGCGGCCCCGTCGAACTGAGGCGCTACTCCTCGTCGAGGGCAGCGGCGACGTCGTCCGGGATGTCGACGTTGGTGTAGACGTCCTGCACGTCGTCGCTGTCCTCGAGCGCATCGACAAGCTTGAACACCTTGCGGGCGCCGTCGAGGTCGACGGGCACGGTGACCGACGGCTGGAAGCTGGCCTCTGCCGACTCGTAGTCGATACCGGCGTCCTGCAGCGCCGTCCGCACGGCCACCAGATCGGTGGGCTCGGAGATGACCTCGAAGCTATCACCCAGGTCATTGACATCCTCGGCGCCGGCTTCGAGCACCGCGCTCAACACGTCATCCTCGGAGAGGCCGTTCTTCTCCAAGGTGATGACACCCTTACGGGTGAACAGATAGGACACCGACCCCGGGTCGGCCATGTTGCCACCGTTGCGGGTCATCGCGACCCGCACCTCACCGGCAGCCCGGTTGCGGTTGTCGGTCAGGCACTCGACCAGGATCGCCACCCCGTTGGGGCCGTATCCCTCATAGGTGATGGTCTGCCAGTCGGCGCCGCCGGCTTCCTCACCCGCGCCGCGTTTGCGGGCGCGCTCGATGTTGTCGTTGGGCACCGAGTTCTTCTTCGCCTTCTGAATGGCGTCGTACAACGTCGGGTTGCCACCAGGATCGCCGCCACCGGTACGCGCAGCAACTTCGATGTTCTTGATCAACTTCGCGAAGTTCTTGCCGCGGCGCGCATCGATGACGGCCTTCTTGTGCTTTGTGGTGGCCCACTTTGAATGGCCGCTCATCTACGCACCTCTCTGCTTCGAGTCCGGTCGTCGAGTCTACTTGGTGTTTTGTCGACCACGAGCGGCGGTGAGCACACTTTCGACAGGTCACCCGCAACGAAACGCGGCGAAACGCCCACCTAGGGCGTCCGCGAGCGCACAGGCCGGGGGCTCCCTCCACCGGATACAGCGCATCATCGGCAGGTCCAGCGGTGTGCCCGTAGCGTGACACCATGCTTCCCGGGGAACGCCACCTCAACGGTCCGCAGACCACCGGCCGGCAGTATCGCAACCTCAGCCTGCCGACCTTCGAGATCACGCACGACGTCAATCGGCACGTCCCGATGCGCGACGGCGTGGACCTGCTTGCCGACGTCCACCGTCCCAGCACCTACGGGAAATATCCGGCGCTGATCGCCGCCTCGCCCTACCCCCGACAGATGCAGGATCTGGGCGCACCCGCCGGTTTCATCGAGGCCGGCGCGACGGATTTCTGGGTTCCCCGCGGCTACGTGCACGTGATCGCCAATCTGCGCGGCACCGGCGGGTCCGGCGGCACTTTCGGCTTTTTCGACGACGAGGAACGCCGGGACATGCACGACCTCGTCGAATGGGCCGCCACCCAGCCGTGGTGTGACGGCAACGTCGGCATGATCGGCATCAGCTACTTCGCGATGACCCAGCTGGAAGCCGCGGTGCAGCGGCCGCCCCACCTCAAGGCGATCTTCCCGGTGGCAGCGACGGCGGATCTGTACGACGCCGCCTCCCACCACGGGCTGGCCAGCACCGCGTTCATCACACCATTCCTGTCGATGATGGGGCTGACGTCGGCCCGCAGCGACGACTTCTGGCGCCGCAATCCCGTCATCGCCGCGGCCAGACGGATCCTCAACACCCCGAAGCTGCATCAGAAGTTCGCCACCATGAACGGCGAAGCGGCCGTCACGATGATGCGCCAGCTGCTCAAGCTGCCGCACGACCCCCACCCGTGGGACGACCTGTGGCTCGATATCTTGGTCAAGCACCCGTTGCGCGACGACTGGTGGGAGGAGCGCAATGCTCTGCCACTGCTGCGCGACGTCGACATCCCGGTCTATCTCGGTTGCGACTGGGAAAACGTTCCCCTGCATCTACCGTCGACATTCACCGCCTGGAAGATGTTGTCGCACAACCCGAATGTCCGGATGGGCCTGCTCGGCCAATACGGCCTGACCTGGCCGTGGGAAAGCCTGCACCACGAGGCGCTGGCCTGGTACGACTACTGGCTCAAGGGCGCGGACACCGGCATCATGGACGGACCGGCGATCCGCTACGTCCTGCCCGGCGCCGACGGCTGGCGCACCGCACCCACCTGGCCGCCCCAGGCGACCTATCAGAGCTGGGCGTTGCGCGCCGACGGCGGCCTGGCCGAGGACGAGGGCCAACCCGGCGCCCGCAAGTACCTGACACTCGGCGCGGGACTCAATCGCGCCAAGTCCAGTCCCATCGATCCCCCGCCGCAGCTCACCTGGACCTCAGCACCTCTGGTTACCGACCTCGACGTGGTGGGCGACATCGAACTGCAACTCGTGGCCGCCGCGACCGCCATCGACACCGCGTGGCTGGTGACGCTCCGCGACGTTGCACCCGACGGCACCCTCACCGACGTGACGGCCGGGTGGCTGCGCGCCAGCCTGCGCACGGTCGACGAGGCAGCCAGCAGTGAGGGCTCCCCAGCGCTACCGTGCACCGAGGCCGTCGCGGTGCCGGTGGGACTCGACGTCAGCTATCGCATCCCGTTGGTGACCAATGCCCGTCGCTTCGCCGCAGGTCACCGGATCCAGCTGGTGCTCACCAGTGACGACCAGGATCCGGACGCACCGGCGATCATGAACTTCCGTCATGCCAGCGTCGGGACCAGCAGCCTCAACACCGTGCGCTCGAGCTCCCGCTTGCTCCTGCCGATAAGCCGTTGAGTCGCTGAGTCCCGACGAGACGAGAGCTACTGCGAGATCAATTGCACAAACAGCTTGTGGATGCGACGGTCGCCGGTCATCTCCGGATGGAACGACGTGGCCAGCGACTTGCCCTGCCGGACGGCCACGATGTGCTCACCCGCACTGGCCAGCACCTCGACCGACTCCCCCACCCGCTCGACCCACGGTGCCCGGATGAACACCGCATGCACCGAGGACTCGACGCCGGTGAAATCCAGATCGGCTTCGAACGAGTCGACCTGGCGACCAAACGCATTGCGCCGCACCGTCATATCGATACCACCGAGCGGCAGCGCCGCACGTCCCGGCACCCCGGCATCGAGGATCTCCGAAGCCAGCAGGATCATCCCGGCGCACGAACCGTAGGCCGGCAATCCATCGGCCAGCCGGGCCCGCAACGGTTCGAGCAGTTCGAACTCGCGCAGCAGATGACTCATCGCGGTGGATTCGCCGCCCGGGATCACCAGCCCGTCCACGCTGTCCAGCTCGGCACGGCGCCGCACCGTCAGCGCCTCGGCACCGGCTTCGCGCAGGGCCGCCAGATGCTCCCGGGTGTCACCCTGCAGGGCGAGCACCCCAACACGTGGCGCGGTCACGAGGCCGGGGAGAAGTTGCGCTGGTAACGGGTGAGCCCCTCCTGCATCACCGCTGCCACCAGGTCGCCGGAGCGGTTGAAGATCTTGCCCTGGGTCAGCGACCGGCCCCCGCACGCCGAGGGCGACGACTGGTCGTAGAGCAACCATTCGTCGGCCCGGAACGGCCGCATGAACCACATCGCGTGATCCAGCGACGCGACCATCAGATGATCGCGCGATTCGGGGTGGTTGACCTGAGCCGACCCGAGCAAGGTCAGATCGCTCATGTAGGCCAGCGCGCAGATGTGCAGCACCGGGTCATCCGGAAGTGGATCGCGATGACGGAACCACACCTGCTGCTGAGACGCCATACCGGACACCCTGTTCAGGCTGCCGGGTGGGATGATCCGGACATCCCACTCGTCGAACTGCCGGAAGCTGGCGTCATCGAAGACCTTGATGACGGATTTGAAGTCCGCCACGTCGTCCGGCGGCAACGTCACCGGCGGCGCATCCTGGTGTTCGAGTCCGCTCTGGTCGGTCTGGAACGACGCCGACATGGTGAAGATGGTCTCGCCGTGCTGGATGGCGCTGACACGACGGGTACAGAACGAGCCCCCATCGCGGATGCGCTCGACCAGGTACACCGACGGTGCCCGGGCATCTCCGGGACGCAGGAAGTACCCGTGCAACGAATGCACTTGGAAGCACGGGTCCACCGTTCGTACCGCCGACACCAGCGACTGTCCTGCAACATGCCCCCCGAAGGTGCGTTGCAGGAAGCCCGATTCCGGACTGAACACACCACCGCGGTAGATGTTGACCTCGAGCTGTTCGAGGTCGAGGATCTCCTCGATCGCCATCTACACGAGGCCACTCTTCGCGCAACTGGTCACCGGAGTTGGCCTACCAGCCGCGTTCTGCGAGGCGGTGCGGCTGCGCGATGTCCTCCACATTGATACCGACCATGGCCTCACCCAAACCGCGAGACACCTTGGCCAGCACGTCGGGATCGTCGTAGAACGTGGTGGCCTTCACGATGGCCGCACCACGCTGCTCCGGGTTGCCGGACTTGAAGATGCCCGACCCCACGAACACGCCCTCCGCACCGAGCTGCATCATCATCGCCGCGTCCGCAGGGGTTGCGATACCACCGGCGGTGAACAACGTCACCGGCAGTTTCCCGGCGCGGGCCACCTCGGCCACCAATTCATACGGGGCCTGCAATTCCTTGGCCGCCACATACAACTCATCCGGCGACAGCGATGTCAGCCGGCGGATCTCGCCACCGATCTTGCGCATGTGCGTGGTCGCGTTCGACACATCACCGGTTCCGGCCTCGCCCTTGGACCGGATCATCGCCGCACCCTCGGTGATCCGCCGCAGCGCCTCACCCAGATTCGTGGCACCACAGACGAACGGCACCGTGAACTTCCACTTGTCGATGTGGTTGGCGTAATCGGCCGGGGTCAACACCTCGGACTCGTCGATGTAATCCACGCCCAAGCTCTGCAGGATCTGCGCCTCGACAAAATGTCCGATACGCGCCTTGGCCATCACCGGGATCGTGACCGCCGAGATGATGCCCTCGATCATGTCCGGGTCGCTCATCCGCGACACCCCGCCCTGCGCACGAATATCGGCGGGCACCCTCTCCAGGGCCATCACCGCAACCGCGCCCGCACCCTCGGCAATCCGAGCCTGCTCCGGCGTGACGACATCCATGATGACGCCGCCCTTGAGCATCTCCGCCATACCCCGCTTGACGCGCGAAGTACCGGTCTGGCCGGCGGACCCATTGGAATGAGCGGTCCCCTCAGTTGAAGCGGACACGGCTATCTCTCCTTGTTGAACGTGTGAAGATCGGGAAGTGTCCAGTCTATCGGTGCACACCAAGGCAGTTTTCGCCGAGCCGCCGGACATCGTCAGTCGATAGCCAGTAGCGGTGAACTGGCCTGCCCCGGATCGCCGGCTGAGCCACGGTCGGCGACCTCGTTCGCGGCGGTCAACAGCTCGCCCAGCTGCAGCGGGTACACCAGCTGTCCGGATGCGGCCAGCGTCGCGATATCGGTGGCATCACACCACCGATGCCCCTGGATGTAGTGGTTCTCCAGGTCGGTGCGCCCGTCGGCCGATGGCTCGAAACCTCGGGTGCGGTAGACAAAAAAATACTCGTGGCTGCGCATCACCGAGCCGTTGAAGTCGATCACCGCCTCGCGGCGCCACACCGGCCCGATCATCTCGGCGGCATCGGCGTGCAGGCCGGTCTCCTCAGCCAGCTCACGAGCCGCGGCCTGGGCCAGCCGTTCCCCGGCCAGCGCCTCTCCGCCCACGGTGAACCACCAGCTGCGCGCGGTGCCGTCGGTGATCGCGGGATCGAAGCCACAGAACAGCAGCACCCGTCCCTGCTCGTCGAGCAGCACCACCCGGGCCGAGGTCCGCGGTGCGCCCACCGGAGCCCGCACCGCGACATCGGCACCCGCCTCGGTGATCTCGAAATAGGTCGGCAGCGGCGCGTGACCCCCGAGGTGCAGCCACCGCACCACCGGGCGCTCCCGCAGCGCGAGAGTGTCCCGGACCGCATCGTTGTGGAAGCGGCGGGCCAGCAGGACCCGCGCCTCGGCATCGGCCAGCTCGGCCACCAGCGCCGCCGGCAGCACTGCGATGT
>NZ_JBARXZ010000055.1:0-2069 GCF_049647605.1 Mycobacterium sp.
GGGCCGGCCCGCCGGCGGCACCGCCGCCGAACGGGTCCTGCGCCAGCAGCTGCTCCAGCAGTGGATCAGCTCCGAGATCCCCGCCGTAGGGCGGCAGCGGTGCCGCCGCTGCCGCGGGCGAGTGCACGACGGACGAATCGGTCGCGGCTGCTGATGAATTCGGGGTATCGCCACTACCTGCCGACGTTCTGGATGCCTCATAGAGAGCTGTCCACGCCGCCGCCAAGGTGGCCTTGGACCGGTCATCCAGGCTGGCCGTCTCCACCACTGCCCCGATCTCGCGCAGCTTGCCGATCAGGTAGCGCTGGAAATCTCGGGCGCCGGCCGGGGTGTCCAGATCCGTCCGGGTCCGCACGGCGCCCTCGATCTGGGCCTGCAACCGGTCCAGTTCGGCACCACCGCGGTCGGCGGTGGTGTGCGCGTTGAGAATTGCGGTCACCACCAGCAGATCCACCTGTGCCGTCCGCGAGTTTTGATGTGCCAGATCGCTTTCGGCCTTGTGAATGGCGGTGACGCCCGCGCCGGCCTGCTCCCGGCCGGGCTGCGGCGGTGGCGTCGCCGGTGCCACGACCGGTGCACCGACACCCGACTCGAACAGGGCCGGGTGGTTTGCCTTGATCTTTGCCAGCACGGCGGCGGCGTCGGCATCCGGGACGACCACCAGCCCGACCACCGCAATATCCTGCGGCGACAGCCCCGTCGTCCACGCGATGGGGTTGTCGGTGGCCTGGCCGATCCGGCGCACCGCGTCGTGGAGTTCGCTCTGGGCCGTCACGCAGCCGCCCGGAATCGGTTTCTGCAGCCCGCCATGGCGCGGACACTACCCAGGAGCTGATACCCCGGCAATTCACTTCGGCGAGGCTGTTTGGCAATACCGGATCGGGGTATAAACCAGGCAGTTTCGCGGCGACCGGCCGCACGAGTGGTGACGGACACGAGGGGTGAGGGATCTAGCCATGTCGGATCGCACGGGGCCACCAGCAGCGGCCGGGGGCAGCTTCGCCGAAGCGCGCAGTGCCACCGCACTTTTTCTGACGTTGACCGCGGTGATCGCCACTGCGATCGCACTGGCGGCCGGCCTGGGTGACGGTGAGATCGGGTTCGCGATTGCCGCCGCGCTGGTGGCCGTCGGAAGCTTTGCGGTCAGCATCTTCTGCTTCAGCGCCGACGCAGAGGCGTCGCCCGTCGCGGAACAGCCTGCTCCACAGTTCAATCCGGCAGTCGCCGACTAGCCACCGTAGCGCGGCGTCAGGTCGCGGACTCGGCCCGCCGCGGCGTCGGCCCGCGACATCGCCTCGGTGACAACTCGGATGATCTCGTGGTGCCGACCGAGTAGGAAGCGCTGGAAATCCAACGCTCCTGCCGGACTGTCGAGGGCCAACAGGTGCTGCCGGGCGACCGCCGACTCTATTTCGGCGCCAACGACGTCCAGGCGGTGCAGCGACTCGACGGTGATGCTGTGGGCTTCGGTGACGGCGTTGAGCAAGACCTCATCCGCGGCGACGAGGTCGCTGTGGCGCGCTGCCAGCGACTGCTGCGTTGCCGCGATTGCGGACGCAGCCGGACCCGCTTCCTCCGACATGGCCGTGAAAGTACTCCGGCGGCCTGGCGCTGACAATTCACCCGTCGACAACTCAGCGCCGATGACCCGGCCCGTCACGTCGGGCGGCGGATCACCCCGTCGGAACCGAGCTGGCTGATTCTGACGTTCGCCCCCGAGTACGGCGCTTCCACCACCAGCCCGTTGCCGATTGCCATCTGGACGTGGCCGGCGTTGGGGAACACCAGATCCCCGGGTTGGACGTGGCTGCGAGGTACCGCGACCCCGTGGTGGATCTGGTCATAGGTGGTGCGGTCGAGGCCTACTCCCGCCTGCCGATACGCCCACTGCATCAGCCCCGAGCAGTCGAATTTGTCGGGTCCCGTCGCACCCCAGACATACGGCATGCCCAGTCTGGACAACGCCGCGCGCACGGCTACTCCTGCCCGGGTGCCCGGCGGCGGCAACCGAAGGCTTCCCGGCCCCGGTATCCGCCGCCGCCCCCGGTACCGCAGCAACAGCATGAGCG
>NZ_JBARXZ010000056.1:0-13376 GCF_049647605.1 Mycobacterium sp.
GGGTCGCCACCGCCGCCCGCCGGCGAGGCGGCCGTACCGGAGCCGGTGCCAGAGGGGGCGCAGCCCGGACGACAGCTCGGCGGGGGCACCGCCGAAGACCGCCTGCGCAGACTGTTGGACAACGCCAACGCCGGCGGCGAGAACCGGGAATGAAACGTCAGCGCCGCAGGATGGTCGCGACGATCCCGGCCAGGTAACCGAGTCGGGCCACTTCCGACGGGCGGAAATCCGGTCCGCCCGGGCGGCCCAGCAGCACCGCGACCGTCGGGTCCCCCAGCGGTGCGGCCGTCAGGGTGGTGTCCATGTCGCGCCACACCTGGGGTACCCAGTCGGCGGTGCCGTCGAGGACCTCCGCATGGGCCAGCGGTAGCCACGGCGCCGACTGCGCCTGGGTCTCGGGAGCCGCGGGGCTGCCGACCATCCGTTCGAAGCCCGAGTCCACCAGCCGGACCACCGTGCACCAGCCGACCCGCAGCACCCGTGGAGCCTCGTCGGCCAAGACCTGCAGCTTCGCCACCCGACCCGGCGCCGCGGCGATGTGGTCGATGAGCTCGAGCTCGCGGTGGGCCTCCAGCAGACCGGTGTGGGGCCGGATGCTGTCGACCCGCACACCGTTGAGCGCTTCGGCGGCGGTGATCAGGGTGTCCGGCATCGCGCCGGGGGGCAGATCGACCACCAGGTCATCGATCGCATAGCCGGAGGTGCGCTCCACCACGTCGAGGGAGAGGATGTCGGCTCCCACCGAGCCGAGCGCTACGGCCAGTGAGCCGAGGCTGCCGGGCCGGTCATCCAGCTGGACCCGCAGCAGATACGAAGACACGCGCAACACTGTTTCACAGCAGATGCCGCCGAGCACTCCGGGCTTTGACGGCGGGCTCGGCTGCTTGCCTGCCGGATCTGTAGGCTGGGCGCTCGTGTCGCAGATCTCCCGAGATGACGTGGCCCACCTGGCCAGACTGGCCCGGTTGGCGCTGACCGATGACGAACTCGACGGCTTCGCTGGTCAGTTGGACGCGATCCTCGAGCATGTCAGCCGGATTCAGGCCGTCGACGTCACCGACGTCACGCCTACCGGTAACCCCCTGACCGAGGTGAATGTCACCAGACCAGACGTCGTGGCGCCCTGCCTGACGCAGGACGAGGCCCTCGCCGAGGCGCCGCGTGTCGCCGACGGCCGCTTTGCGGTCCCGCAGATCTTGGGAGAGAGCCAGTGAGTGAACTCATCCGGCGTACCGCTGCGGAATTGGCGGCGGGTATCGCCACCAAAGAGTTTTCCGCCAGTGAGGTGACCCAGGCGCATCTCGATCAGATCGATGCCACCGACGGCACCTATCACGCGTTCTTGCATGTGGCGGCAGACAAAGCCCTGGCCACGGCCGCCGCGGTCGACACGGCTGTCGCCGCCGGCGACCCGTTGCCGTCACCGCTGGCCGGAGTGCCGCTGGCGCTCAAAGACGTGTTCACCACCACCGATATGCCGACGACCTGCGGTTCGAAGATCCTCGAGGGCTGGACGTCGCCGTACGACGCCACCGTGACCGCCCGGTTGCGCGCCGCCGGCATCCCGATCCTGGGCAAGACCAACATGGACGAGTTCGCCATGGGCAGCTCGACCGAGAACTCGGCTTACGGACCCACCCGCAATCCGTGGAACACCGACCGGGTGCCGGGAGGCTCCGGGGGCGGTAGCGCGGCGGCCCTGGCCGCCTTCCAGGCACCCCTGGCTATCGGCTCGGACACCGGCGGCTCCATCCGCCAGCCCGCCGCGCTGACCGCGACCGTCGGCGTCAAGCCGACCTACGGCACGGTCTCGCGGTACGGCCTGGTGGCGTGTGCGTCGTCACTGGATCAGGGTGGTCCCTGCGCGCGCACCGTCCTGGACACCGCGCTGCTGCATTCGGTGATCGCCGGATACGACCCGCGTGATTCCACCTCGGTGCGGGCCGACGTGCCGGATGTGGTGGCCGCCGCCACCGCCGGTGCCTCCGGTGATTTGAAGGGTCTCAAGGTCGGCGTGGTCAAGCAGCTGCACGAGGGCGAGGGATACCAGCCGGGAGTGCTGAGCTCGTTCAACGCTGCGGTCGAGCAGCTGCGCTCCCTCGGGGCCGAGGTGACGGAGGTGGACTGCCCACACTTCGACCACTCGATGGCCGCCTACTACCTGATCCTGCCGTCGGAGGTGTCGTCCAACCTCGCGCGGTTCGACGCGATGCGGTACGGACTGCGGGTCGGCGACGACGGCACCCACAGCGCCGAGGAAGTGATGGCGCTGACCCGGGCGGCCGGGTTCGGTCCAGAAGTCAAGCGCCGCATCATGATCGGGACCTATGCGCTGTCGGCGGGCTATTACGACGCCTATTACAACCAGGCGCAGAAGGTCCGGACACTGATCGCCCGCGACCTCGACGAGGCGTACACCAAGGTCGACGTTCTGGTCTCTCCGGCCACACCGACCACGGCCTTCGGCTTGGGGGAGAAGGTCGACGACCCGTTGGCGATGTACCTGTTCGACCTGTGCACGCTGCCGCTGAACCTGGCCGGACACTGTGGCATGTCGGTGCCGTCGGGACTGTCGTCCGACGACAACTTGCCGGTGGGACTGCAGATCATGGCGCCCGCATTGGCCGATGACCGGCTGTATCGGGTGGGCGCAGCCTACGAAGCGGCCCGCGGCCCGCTGCCGAGTGCTGTCTGACAGGGCAGGATAGGGGCATGCGGATTGGAGTGCTGACCGGAGGCGGCGACTGTCCTGGACTCAATGCGGTGATTCGGGCGGTGGTGCGCACCAGCGATGCGCGCTACGGCTCGTCGGTCGTGGGATTCCTCGACGGTTGGCGCGGGCTGCTGGAAGACCGGCGTGTCCAGCTCAAGAACGACGATCGTAATGACCGGCTGCTCGCCAAGGGCGGCACCATGCTGGGCACCGCCCGCACCAATCCCGATCGGCTGCGGGCCGGCCTGCCCCAGATCAAGCAGACTCTCGAAGACAACGGGATCGACGTTCTGATCCCGATCGGCGGCGAAGGCACTCTCACCGCAGCGCACTGGCTCGCCGAAGAAGGAGTACCCGTCGTCGGGGTCCCCAAGACCATCGACAACGACATCGATTGCACGGATGTCACATTCGGGCATGACACCGCGTTGACCATTGCCACCGAGGCCATCGACCGCCTGCACAGCACCGCCGAGTCGCACCAGCGGGTGATGCTGGTCGAGGTGATGGGACGCCACGCAGGGTGGATCGCGCTGAACGCCGGAGTTGCTTCGGGCGCACACATGACGCTGATTCCCGAGCAGCCCTTCGACGTCGAAGAGGTGTGCCGGCTGATCAAACAGCGGTTCCAGCGCGGAGATTCACATTTCATCTGCGTGGTGGCCGAAGGTGCCAAGCCCGCAGAGGGATCGATGTTGCTGCGCGAAGGCGGTATCGACGAGTTCGGGCACCAGCGGTTCACCGGCGTCGCCGCTCAGCTGGGCAGCGAGATCGAGAAGCGCATGAAAAAAGAAGTCCGCACGACGGTGCTCGGTCACGTCCAGCGCGGCGGAACCCCAACGGCATACGACCGGGTGCTGGCCACCCGGTTCGGGGTCAACGCCGCCGACGCCGCCCACGCGGGCGAGTACGGAATCATGGTGTCGCTGCGCGGTCAGAACATCGGGCGCGTGTCGCTGGCCGATGCCACCCGGCAGCTCAAGCTGGTGCCGCAGAGCCGCTACGACGATGCGGCGGCGTTCTTCGGCTGAACGACGCCACCACGGTCGAGGCGTCATCGGGCGGCCCCACTACGATTGACCGCATGACTGTCGCTTCCGCTGATCTGCTCGACTACGACGAGGTCATCTCCAAGTACGACCCCGTGCTCGGGCTCGAGGTGCACGTCGAGTTGTCCACCGCCACCAAGATGTTCTGCCCCTGTTCGACCACGTTCGGCGCCGAACCCAACACTCAGGTGTGTCCGGTCTGCCTGGGCATGCCGGGAGCGCTGCCGGTGCTCAACGCGGCGGCCGTGGAGTCCGCGATCCGCATCGGCCTGGCACTCAACTGCGATATCGCGCCATGGGGCCGGTTCGCCCGGAAGAACTATTTCTATCCCGACCAGCCGAAGAACTACCAGATCAGTCAGTACGACGAGCCCATCGCCGTCAACGGCCACCTCGACGTGCCACTGGACGACGGCAGCATCTGGCGCGTGGAGATCGAGCGGGCCCACATGGAAGAGGACACCGGCAAGCTGACCCACCTGGGCAGTGACACCGGCCGTATCGCCGGGGCCACCACGTCGCTGGCCGATTTCAACCGTGCCGGGGTGCCGCTGATCGAGATCGTCACCAAGCCTCTCGAGGGAACCGGTGAGCGGGCACCGGAGATCGCCCGGGCCTACGTCACCGCGCTGCGAGATTTGTTACGCGGCTTGGATGTATCCGACGTCCGGATGGATCAGGGTTCGATGCGCTGCGACGCCAACGCCTCGCTCATGCTCAAGGGCGCCACCGAGTTCGGTACTCGCACCGAGACCAAGAACGTCAACTCGCTCAAGAGTGTCGAGGTCGCCGTCCGCTACGAGATGCGCCGCCAGGCGGCGGTTCTGGAAGCCGGCGGCACGGTCACCCAGGAGACCCGGCACTTCCACGAGGACGGCTACACCAGTCCCGGACGCACCAAGGAAACCGCCGAGGATTACCGCTACTTCCCAGAGCCCGACCTCGAGCCGGTGGCTCCCAGCGCCGAATTGGTCGAACGGCTGCGTGGCACCATTCCGGAACTGCCGTGGCTGTCCCGGAAGCGAATCCAGGACGAGTGGGGCATCTCCGACGAGGTGATGCGTGACCTGGTCAACAACGGTGCCATCGACCTGGTCGCCGCGACGGTTGCCGCGGGTGCCTCCAGCGATCAGGCCCGCGCCTGGTGGGGAAACTTCCTGGTGCAGAAGGCCAATGAGGCCGGCGTGGCACTCGAGGCGCTTCCCATCACCGCCGTGCAGGTCGCCGCGGTCATCAAACTGGTGGACGCGGGCAGCCTGTCCAACAAACTGGCCCGGCAGGTCATCGAAGGTGTTCTCGCCGGGGAAGGCGAGCCCGAGGCGGTGATGACGGCGCGCGGTCTGGCGGTGGTCCGCGATGACTCGCTGATCCAGGCTGCGGTGGACGAAGCGCTGGCGGCGAGTCCCGACATCGCGGAGAAGATCCGCGGAGGCAAAGTGCAGGCCGCGGGCGCCATTGTCGGCCAGGTGATGAAGGCGACCAAGGGGCAGGCCGACGCGGCGCGGGTTCGTGAGCTCGTCCTGACCGCGTGCGGTCAGAGCTAGCGTCACCGAACCCTAGGTGATCTCGGCCTCGCTGCGGGGGAAGCCGCCGCCCTGCGGGAACAGCGGGAACACCACGTCGTCCAGCTTGCCGGCGTCCCCGGCGGTCTTGTTCACCGTTGCGGCCCAGACATTTCCGTCGGGGGACAGCTGTAGCGCCCAGGCGTGACCGTGCTGATCCTGGCGGACCACCTCTGGTTCGCCGGTGACCGCACCGGTTCCCTGGGCCAGCCGGACCGCCACCGTCTGCTTGGTGTTGACCAGGTTGACCAGCACGGTGCCGTCCAGGGCGGCGCAGCCGGCGACCCCCGGCTTGGCGGGCCACTCCCACACGGTGGTGATCTGAGAATCCTTGGTGACCCGCTGCAGGCGGTCCGCGGTCGGTCCACGGTCGGTGACATAGAGCGAGCCGTCGGCGGGATCGACACACATGCCGCCGCCGGCCCCCAGTCCTGACATCGCGGTGGTCGTCGGTGCCTGGTCGACCGTCGTGGGTTGTTCGATACGCAGCACCTTGCCCGCCAGGGAACCGGGATCGGCGGCCAGCACCGGGTCGCCCGCATCGCCGGTTTGCACCAACAACGTCGTCGGGCTGGTGAAGACCAGCGACCCCGAATTGCCCACCGCCCCCTTCGGGATACCGGTCAGGATCTCCTTGGGCACGTCACCCTGGGCGATTCGCACCACCCGGTTGTCCGTGGGGGTGCTGATATAGGCGTACATCAGCCCGTCCTGGGCGTAGGCGGGGGATTTCACGATGTCCAGCAGACCGCCGTCCCCGGAGCCGTCGACGGGGATCGTGAGGTGCACGGTGGGCTCGGCGCTGACCGACACCTGCATGATCGCGCCCGTGGTGCGTTCGGCCACCAGCGCGGTCTTGCCGTCCCGGCCCATGATCAGGCCGCTGGTGCTCTCCAGGCAACCCTGCATCACACCGGGCGCCGGGCATTCCTTGGGGAACGGCTTGGCCGGCAGCGGGGGCGGCGGCGGTGGGCTCGACGGTGCGGGCGGCCGTAGCTGTGGCTGTGTGGTGAACGGTTGTGACTGGGCGCTGTCGAACTGTGCGCAGCCGGTCGCGAGCGTCATCGTGACCGCCAGTCCCGCGCATGCCGCAGCGACAACACCACGTTTTCGGCGTGAGAAGGCCGGTTGCCGCTTCACCATGCCAGTCAGGTTACGGATCGCGTCGCGGTGCGCGCCACGCACACGGCCCAACGCTGTTCCGGCCGGCGGCGTCCGTCACCAGATTGACAGCTGAAAGAGCCGCTCAAATCCCCGATTCCTGGAAGTTTGGACTTACTCTGGCTCCCGTGACGAGTCCATCGCAAGACCCACTCTGGCAGCGGCCGGACATCGCCGCGGGAACCTCGCCGGAGACGGAGAGCTCGACGCCGGGCTCAGCAAGTCTGGTCGACCCCGAGGACGACCTGCCATCGGCGACGTACGGCGGAGATTTCGAGACCACCACGATCCCGCACTATGGATCAGTCGGATACAGCAATCAGCCCGCCAGCGGTGGCCTGGGCCTGCTCAGCGACCCCGAGCCGCTGCCGTATGTGCAGCCGCAGCCGGCACGTGGGGGGATGATCGGCCCGACCGAGATCGAACCCGAGGACTACGACAGCGTCCGCAACACCCAGCGTCGCGGCACCCAGGATCTGGGGCTGATGATCCTGAGGGTGGGTTTCGGCGCATTGCTCATCGCGCACGGACTGCAGAAGGTCTTCGGCTGGTGGGGCGGTCAGGGCCTGGGCGGGTTCCGGGAGACCGTCGCAGGACTCGGCTACCAGCACGCCGAAATCCTCAGCTACGCCGCAGCGGGGACCCAGGTCGTCGCCGGCGTGCTGCTGGTTCTCGGACTGTTCACCCCGCTGGCGGCGGCGGCGGCGCTGGCGTACCTGGTCAACGGACTCATCGCCGCGGTGTCATTGCAGGAGAACCCCCGCGCGCTGGCCTTTTTCCTGCCCGACGGGCACGAGTTCCAGCTCACCCTGATCGTCATCGCCGCCGCGATCATCCTGATCGGCCCGGGCAAGTACGGTCTCGACGCCGGCCGTGGCTGGGCCCGGCGCCCGTTCATCGGGTCCTTTGTTGCGTTACTGGTCGGAATCGGTGGCGGAATCGCCGTGTGGGTGCTGCTCAACGGCGCCAACCCGCTGGCGTAGCCGCCCCAGAGATCTACTGAGCGTACGGATTCGGTACTCGGCCGCCGCTGGCCTCGGTCAGCAGCGGCAGCGTCGCGAACGTCACCGCGGGCAAGCGCAACTGGGAGCCGTCGGTGAGCTGCGCCCGCGCCCAGGCGCTCTTGACGAACCGCAACCCCTGGACCTGCTCCCAGGGCACCGTCTTGCTGCCGAACAGGGAGCGCGCCGTGACCGTGTCACGGTCGGCCACGGTCCGCCACCGCACGATCGAGGCCGACAGCAGCACCGGAATCACCAGCAGTGGGGTGGTCCACGGCCATTGCAGTACCGGAATCAACAACCCGAGGGTGAAGAACCCCACCGCGAAGTGAGCCATCTGCGACATCCTGATGACAACCGGTTCGTTGACGGGTGTCTCACTCCGGGCAGAACCACGTGCTGATGATCGAGAGCTCACCCCACCATCCTGTCACGCACCGCGACACCGGCAGGAATTTGACTCCTGACCTGTATGGAAGCTAACGTCACCTGTCATGCGGTCTTTCGACAACCTTGTAGTAATTGGTCAGCGCGTTGGTGTGTGACCGCATTTAGCCTGCAAGCACCGCCAACGCGCAACCCTCGTACAGCATTTGCTGACGGGGGTTTTTTGTTGCCTGTCGTCGGAACGTAGAAGAAAACAACCGAACACCCAAGACAATTGAGGACACCGTGAGCGCACCTACAAAGCGACCACCGGAACCCACGCCGCCCACGCCGGCGAACGGGGTGCCGGTCCAGGCTGGTAAGCCCGCAGTCAAGTCAGGTGCAACACCGAAACGTGTTGCACCGCATCAGCTCACGGGTGCCCAGTCGGTAATTCGGTCCCTCGAGGAACTCGATGTCGATGTCATCTTCGGCATCCCCGGCGGCGCGGTGCTGCCGGTCTACGATCCGCTGTTCGACTCGCAGAAGCTGCGCCATGTCCTGGTCCGCCACGAACAGGGTGCCGGACACGCCGCCAGCGGATATGCCCACGCCACCGGCAAGGTCGGTGTCATGATCGCGACGTCCGGACCCGGCGCCACCAACCTGGTGACCCCGCTGGCCGACGCCCAGATGGACTCCATCCCCGTCGTTGCGATCACCGGCCAGGTCGGTAGGGGCCTGATCGGCACCGACGCCTTCCAGGAAGCCGACATCTCCGGCATCACGATGCCGGTCACCAAGCACAACTTCCTGGTGCGCGACGGCGATGACATCCCGCGGGTGATGGCTGAGGCCTTCCACATCGCGAGCAGTGGACGCCCCGGAGCTGTTCTCGTCGACATCCCCAAGGACATCCTGCAGGCCCAGTGCACGTTCAGCTGGCCGCCGCAGATGGATCTGCCGGGCTACAAGCCGAACACCAAGCCGCACAGCCGCCAGATCAGGGAAGCCGCCAAACTGATCGCGGCCTCCCACAAGCCGGTGCTGTACGTCGGTGGCGGTGTGATCCGCGGTGACGCATCAGCCGAACTGCTGGACCTGGCTGAACTCACCGGAATCCCGGTTGTCACCACCCTGATGGCGCGTGGCGCGTTCCCCGACAGCCACCCGCAGAATCTCGGGATGCCCGGCATGCACGGCACCGTCGCGGCCGTGGCCGCGCTGCAGCGCAGCGACCTGCTGATCGCGCTGGGCACCCGCTTCGACGATCGGGTCACCGGCAAACTGGACTCCTTCGCCCCCGAGGCCAAGGTGATCCACGCCGACATCGACCCCGCCGAGATCGGCAAGAACCGCCACGCCGACGTGCCGATCGTCGGTGACGTCAAGCAGGTCATCACCGATCTGCTCGAGGTGCTGCGCGCCGACGGCACCTCGTCGGCCTCGCTCGAGATGGGCAGCTGGTGGGAGTACCTGTCAGGAGTCCGGTCCACCTATCCGCTGAGCTACCCCCCGCAGAGCGACGGCAGCCTGAGCCCGGAATATGTCATCTCGAAGCTGGGCGAGATGGCCGGGCCCGACGCGGTGTACGTCGCCGGCGTCGGTCAGCACCAGATGTGGGCGGCGCAGTTCGTCAAGTACGAGAATCCGCGTACCTGGCTGAACTCCGGCGGTCTGGGCACCATGGGCTTTGCCGTGCCCGCGGCGATGGGTGCCAAATTTGCGCGTCCGGAGGCCGAGGTGTGGGCCATCGACGGAGACGGCTGTTTCCAGATGACCAACCAGGAACTGGCCACCTGCGCCCTCGAAGGAGCACCCATCAAGGTGGCGTTGATCAACAACGGCAACCTGGGCATGGTGCGCCAATGGCAGACGCTGTTCTACGGCGAGCGCTACAGCCAGACCAACCTGTCCACCCACAGCCATCGCATCCCGGACTTCGTGAAGTTGGCGGAGGCCTTGGGTTGTGTCGGATTGCGGTGTGAGCGTGAAGAAGACGTCGAGAGCGTGATCGCGCAGGCCCGGGCTATCAACGACCGCCCGGTGGTGATCGATTTTGTGGTCGGCGCCGACGCGCAGGTGTGGCCGATGGTTGCCGCCGGGGTCAGCAACGACGAGATCCAGGCGGCGCGGGGCATCCGGCCGCTGTTCGGTGACATCGAAGAAGGACACGCCTGATGACCGTCACCACAACACACACTCTGTCGGTGCTCGTCGAGGACAAACCCGGCGTGCTGGCGCGCGTCGCCGCCCTGTTCTCCCGGCGAGGGTTCAACATCCAGTCGCTGGCGGTGGGAGCCACCGAGCAGAAGAACCTGTCCCGGATGACGATCGTCGTCTCGGTCGAGGACTTTCCGCTCGAACAGATCACCAAACAGCTCAACAAGCTGATCAACGTGATCAAGATCGTCGAGCAGGACGAGGAGAACTCGGTCTCGCGTGAGCTGGCGTTGATCAAGGTCCGCGCCGACGCGGCCACCCGCGGTCAGATCATCGAGACGGTGAACCTGTTCCGAGCCAAGGTGGTTGATGTGTCCACGGAGTCACTGACCGTCGAGGCCACGGGCACGCCCGGTAAGCTCGAGGCGCTGCTGCGCCTGCTGGAGCCTTACGGGATCCGCGAGATCGCCCAGTCCGGGATGGTCACGCTGGCGCGCGGACCACGTGGCATCGGCAAATAGAGCGCATGAGCAAGCAATACAAGGAAGAGGAAACTAACAGTGGCAGTTGAGATGTTCTACGACGACGACGCGGACCTGTCGATCATCCAGGGACGTAAGGTCGGCGTCATCGGCTACGGCAGCCAGGGGCATGCGCACTCGCTGTCGCTGCGCGATTCCGGTGTCGACGTGAAGGTCGGCCTGCGTGAGGGCTCCAAGTCCCGCGAGAAGGTCGAGGAGCAGGGCCTCGGTGTGGACACCCCGGCCGAGGTCGCCAAGTGGGCTGACGTCATCATGCTGCTGGCGCCCGACACCGCGCAGGCCGAGATCTACTCCAAGGACATCGAGCCCTACCTCGAGGACGGCAACGCGCTGCTCTTCGGGCACGGCCTCAACATCCACTTCGGCCTGATCAAGCCGCCGGCCAACGTCACCGTCGGCATGGTCGCGCCCAAGGGTCCGGGCCACCTGGTGCGTCGTCAGTTCGTCGACGGCAAGGGTGTGCCCGCGCTCATCGCCGTCGCCCAGGACCCCAAGGGTGAGGGCCAGGCGCTGTGTCTGTCCTACGCCAAGGCCATCGGTGGCGCCCGCGCCGGCGTCATCAAGACCGACTTCAAGGAAGAGACCGAGACCGACCTCTTCGGTGAGCAGGTCGTGCTCTGTGGTGGCACCGAAGAACTGGTCAAGGCCGGCTTCGACATCATGGTCGAGGCGGGCTACGCCCCCGAGATGGCCTACTTCGAGGTGCTGCACGAACTGAAGCTGATCGTCGACCTGATGTACGAGGGCGGCATCGCGCGGATGAACTACTCGATCTCCGATACCGCGGAGTTCGGTGGCTACATCTCGGGTCCCCGCGTCATCGACGAGGACACCAAGGACCGCATGCGCGCCATCCTCAAGGACATCCAGGACGGCACCTTCGTCAAGCGCCTCGTCGCCAACGTCGAGGGCGGCAACAAGGAGCTCGAGGCCCTGCGCAAGGCGAACGCCGAGCACCCGGTGGAGGTCACCGGCAAGAAGCTGCGCGACCTGATGAGCTGGGTCGACCGGCCGATCACCGAAACCGCCTAGTCACCAGTACCAAGGGAACCCCGGGTCACCGACCCGGGGTTCCGTTGTTTCCAGGGGTGAGTGTTCTAGGGGGCAAGTGACGGCAGCGTCTTGATGCCGAACTCGCGCCGGAGTACGGTCCGGGCCGCGAAATAGCCGGCCATGCCGTGCACGCCGCCGCCGGGGGGAGTTGCCGACGAGCACAGATAGGCCCCGGTGATCGGGGTGGACCACGGGTTGAGCCGCAGCGCCGGCCCGGTGATCGCGCTGAGCATGTTGTTGCCGCCCACGCCGATGTCACCGCCGACCAGGTTCGCATTGTGCTCGGCCAGCCGATTGGCGGGTGTGCTGCGCACCGCCACCACCAGATCCCGGAATCCGGGGGCAAACCGCTCGATGACGGAAGTGACGGCCTCGGCCTGGTCCACCGTCGACCCGAACGGGACATGCGCGTACGTCCACATCGGTCGCCGGCCCGCCGCATCGATGCGGCCCGGGTCGGCCAGATGCGGCAAGGCGGCCAGCACCATCGGCCAATCGGCGTGCCGGCCCGCCGCGATCTCCCGCTCCGCCAAGGCCATCTGCTCGCGTCCACCGCCGAGATGCAATGTGGGGGCCTGCGCCAGCCGCGGATCCGTCCAGCCGATCTCGCCGGAGAGCACAAAGTCCACCTTGGCGACACCCGGACCGAACCGGTAGCCACGCAATGTCTTTGCATAGCGGCCCGGTATCCGGTCGCCGTAGAGATCCAGCAGCGCGGTCGGGGCGGTGTCGTAGAGCACCACCCCGCGCGGTGCCGTGGTGACCGGTTGCCCGGCCGACAACACCCCACCGTGCGCTTGCAGGTCCGCGATCAGGGCATCGCTGATTGCTTGGCTGCCGCCGACGGGGACCGGCCACCCCACCGAGTGGGCCAGAGTGGCCAGCATCAACCCGGCGCCGGCGCAGACCAACGACGGCATCGGTGAAATCACATGTGCGGCGACGCCACTGAACAACGCCCTGGCATCGTCGCCACGTAACAGACCCCAGGCGGGGGTGCCCTGTTCGGCGGCGCGGCGCGCGACCTGAACCGCTGCCACCGGATCCGGCGGCAGCGAGCGTTTGTCGCCGAGTAGCAACCCGACAACACCGGGGGAGCGCTCGGCCAGCGGCCCCAGCAGACGTCGCCACGACGCACCATCGGAGAGCTCGGCGCACGTGCGGTCGATATCGCGATAGCCGATGGCCGCCGGAAGCCCCGGTAGCGGGTTGCCGTAGGAGATCTCCGGCACCGCCAGCGCCACTCCCCGGGCGGGCAGGTCGAACTCGGCCAGGAACGGCGAGGCCAGCGCCAGCGGATGGATGGCTGAACAGATGTCGTGGCTGATGCCGGAGAACTCCGGGTCCACCAGGGTGCGGGCCCCGCCGCCGAACGTGGGTTGGGCTTCGAGTACCTGCACGGACAAACCGGCACGTGCCAGGATGACAGCGGCCGCCAACCCGTTGGGGCCGCTGCCGACAATGGTGACGTCCATCGCGTCTAGTCTCCCTCGCGCCGCCCGTCGAGTACAGCCCATTACGCTGTCTGCCGTGACCTTGCCTGTTGTACTCATCGCCGACAAACTCGCTCAGTCCACCGTCGCCGCTCTCGGCGACCAGGTCGAGGTGCGCTGGGTCGACGGACCGGACCGGGAAAAGCTGCTCGCTGCCGTGGCTGACGCCGACGCGCTGCTGGTGCGCTCGGCCACCACCGTCGACGCCGACGTGCTGGCGGCGGGCCCCAAACTCAAGATCGTCGCCCGCGCGGGCGTCGGACTGGACAACGT
>NZ_JBARXZ010000057.1:0-3594 GCF_049647605.1 Mycobacterium sp.
CCGCGCAGCACGGCGGGCCGCCGGCTCACGCGGCGCCCGGTCGTGGGTGCGGGAGTACTCGGCGATCGCACGGCCATAGGACGCCAGCAGGTCATCGACGGTGCGATCCCAGGAGAACTTCGCCGCATGCTCGACCGCGGCCCGGCCCATCCCGTCCAGATCCCCCGCCAGCACTGCCTCGATCCGGTCCGCCCACTGCCGCGGATCGTGCCCGGACACCAGGGCACCGGTGACACCGTCGTGCACCGCCACCGGCAGGCCGCCGACCGCGGCAGCCACCACCGGGGTGCCACAGGCCTGGGCCTCGACGGCCACCAGTCCAAAGGACTCCGAGTAACTCGGCACCGCCACCAGGTCGGCAGCCCGATAGACGCCGACCAGCTGTTCGCGCGACTGCGGCGGCAAGAAGGTCACCCGGTCGCTGATACCCAGTTCAGCGGCCAAGGCAACCAGGCCGTCCGGCGCGGACAGACCACTTCCGGACGGCCCGCCGGCGATCACCGCCCGAAGCTGCGGCTGCAGGGCAACGGCGCGCAGCAACACATCAGGAGCCTTCAGCGGTTGAATCCGGCCGACAAACGCCACCGTCGGCGCCGTCTCATCGAGCCCGAGTGACCGCCGGGCAGCGCGCTTGCCCGCGCCCGGAGCCCCCGGCCGGAACATCTCCAGGTCCACCCCGGGATGTACCACGTCGATCCGGTCCGGGTCGGCGTGATGCAGCGAAATGAGTTGGCGTGCTTCGTCGTCGGTATTGGCAATGAGCCGGTCGGCCTCGTCGACCACCTGCTGTTCACCCACTGCGCGCAACGGCGGCTCCGGCGCGTCACCGACAGCCAGGGCCGCATTCTTCACCGCGGCCAGCGTGTGCGCGGTGTGCACCAGAGGTACCGCCCAACGGTCCCTGGCCAGCCAGCCGACCTGACCCGACAGCCAGTAGTGGCTGTGCACGATGTCGTAGTAGCCGGGCTCGTGGGTGGCCTCGGCGCGCAACACCCCAGCGGTGAAGGCGCACAGCTGGGTCGGCAGGTCATATTTGTCGAGACCCTCGAACGGCCCGGCCACCACGTTGCGGACCAGCACGCCGGGAGCAACCTGTACCACCGGATCATCGGCGGACGAGGTGGCCCGGGTGAAGATCTCCACATCCACACCACGCCGCGCCAGATGCAACGCACTCTGCATGACATAGACGTTCATGCCACCGGCGTCACCGGTTCCCGGCTGGGCCAGCGGTGAGGTGTGGACGGACAGCACGGCGACACGCACTCCCCCATCGTTGCACCTCGGGGCGAAGCGCAGCTAGGCGGTGGCCTCCGGCGCGGCGAGGACCCGCGCGCTGGTGGCCGAGCGGCGCATCGCCGCCACCGGATCCGCATAGAGGCTGCCGAGGGACACGATTCCGGCTCCGGCCTCCTGCACCCGATTCCCGAATGCGCTGACCCGGATATCGCGGGGCGGCAACACCGAACGCGCCGCGAACGCCGATTCCACACCGGCCATCGCCTCGGGATACTCGGTGAACGCCTGCCCGCCCACCACCAGGTCGTCGGGGTTGAGCAGGTCACGCAGCAGCGCCACCGCCTCGCCCAGCACCCGCGCCCGCTCGGCCAGCAGCTCCTGGGCCGCGGCGTTGCCGTCACGCGCGGCCCGCAGCACGGTGGCGACCGAGGATTCCCGATCGCCGACGATGCCGAGCCTGCGCGCCGCGGACAGAACCGCCTCGTCGCTGACGGTGGACTCCAGTTGCCCTGTGCCACCGAGCAATTCGGAGTGCGCAGGCAAGTTCGCAATGGTGCCGGGCCCGCTGACCGGGCTGTGCACCCGGCCGCCGATCACCAGTGCGTACCCGACTGTTTCGCGGGCGTAGACGTACAGGCTGGTGGCCGCCGGAGTGGTGAATCGACGCATACCCAACAGCAATTCAGCGCCGGCCATCGCATCGACGTGCGCCGCCACCGACACCGGCAGCCCCAGCGTCTCGGCCAACACCGGCCCGACCGGGGCCTGAGTCCAATCGAGGCGCTGATGGTCGACATGCCCGGTGACGCCGTCGACGGTGCCGCCGATCGCCACACCCACCCACAGCGGCCTGCGGCGATGCCAGCGCGCCAGATAGCGGCGGGCACTGCCGGCCAGCGACGCCAGCGCCTGCGCCTGCGGGCCGTGCGGAGTGGGAGTCTCGACCACATCGAGGGTGCGCCCGAACAGGTCGGTGGCCACGATGCTGGTGGTGCGGGCGCCGATGTGCACACCCAATGTCAGATAGGGCTCATGGTTGACCTCGACGGGCACCCGGGGTCTGCCGATCGCTCCGGAGGCGGCCAGATCGGCGCGTTCGCGCAGCAAGCCGGCGTCCAACAGGGCCGTGACCTGGCGATTCACTGTCGCGATCGACAGCGAGGTGACCTGGGCGATGACGTCACGGGCGATCGGCCCCCGTAGCCGTGCGGCGTTGAAGACCGCCGCTGCGGCAGCGTCACCGATGCGCAGCGCCGGCGCGACGATGGCGTGCCGGGTACGCAGCGGGTGGACCGAGGTACGCGCGGTACGGGTAGCCGTCTTGGCGGGGATCTTGCGGGAAATGGCGGCAGTCATGGGAGGCGTCCTCGATAGTCGGAGCGGCGGGCTTCACGCCACGCCGTGCGACTTCGGGAGACCCCGGAATGTCAGGCGCAGCAAATACCGGGACGACAACACATCCCGGTCAGCGCGCTCTGGAATCCCCTCGACACGTAGAGAAAGATAACACGGTAACTAGAGTTGGTCAGGTGACGACCGAATCTGCCCCGCACCCCGCGCTATCGACCGATTCCGACAATCGCCGAATCGCCGTCGTAACCGGCGCCAGCTCCGGAATCGGCGAAGCTACAGCGAGAGTTCTTGCCGCACAAGGCTTTCACGTGATCGTTGCGGCCCGCCGGGCGGATAGGATCGAGGCCCTGGCAGCCGAACTCGGCGGCACCGCTGTTGTGGCGGACGTCACAGATGATCAATCGGTGGCCGCCCTGGCCGAGCGGATCCCCGGACCCGTCTCGGTGCTGATCAACAACGCCGGCGGTGCAAAAGGACTGTCCACAATCGCGGAATCAGACCTCGACGACTGGCGCTGGATGTGGGAGACCAACGTGCTGGGCACCCTGCGGGTCACCCGGGCGCTCCTACCCAAACTCATCGAATCCGGTGACGGGCTGATCGTCTCCGTCACCTCCATCGCCGCATTCGAAACCTACGACGGTGGCGGCGGGTACACCGGCGCCAAACATGCCCAGGGCGCGCTGCACCGCACCCTGCGCGGCGAACTTCTCGGGAAACCGGTACGCCTCACCGAAATCGCCCCCGGCGCGGTGGAGACGGAATTCTCGCTGGTGCGGTTCGGCGGCGACCAGGAACGCGCCGACAAGGTGTACGCCGGCATCACACCGCTGGTGGCCCAGGACATCGCCGAGGTCATCGGCTTTGTCGCCTCCCGGCCGTCGCACGTCGACCTCGACACCATCGTCATCCGCCCCCGCGACCAGGTGGCCCACGGCCGCTGGAACCGCCAGACCTGACGACCTGACCACCCGCGCCGAAACTCACGTTTGGGCGCAAAAG
>NZ_JBARXZ010000058.1:0-10299 GCF_049647605.1 Mycobacterium sp.
ACGTGGCGGGGACCCTGCTGGCCGCCATCGCCGACGCCGGGGTCGCCGCCCGCCTGGGCACCCTGGTGAAGGCCGAACGCTGGTCGGGCTTCGGCACGGGCTTCGGCGAGTCCGCCGCGATCGCTGCCGGTTCCCCGGCCCGGAAGACAACGGCCGGGAACACATCAGCACCCACCCGACCTGCGGAGACCACCGCGGAGAAGGACACCTCGGCGCAACGGCGCCGGGACCAGAATGCGGCCCGCAACGAGCTGGCCGCCGCCCGGAAAGCAAAGACCGCAACCGACGCGGCCCTGCTGAACCGGCACCGGGAACTGGCCGCCGCCCGGGTGCGCCACCACGAAGCCCAACGGGCGCTGCGGGCCGCGGAGGCAGCGTTGGCCGACGCCGAGCGGGCCTATTCCGACGCCGAACAGGACGGTGTGGAGGCCACTGACCGGATCGCGGCCGCCCGAGCCCGCCTGGACAACCTGCGGGGCTGATCAGGTGGCCGGCGGGAACCCTCCGGTGGCCACCGGCCCCCAGCGCCGCGGCGTGATCCGGATCAGGGATTTGCCCTGGACCTGCATCGCTTGCCGGTACTCATCCCAGTCGGGGTGTTCACCGGCGACAGCCCGGTAGTAGTCGACCAGCGCCTCGACCGCATCGGGCAGGTCGATCACCTCGGCGTCGCCGTCCACCTGAACGTAGGGGCCGTCGAAGTCGTCGGACAGCACCACCACGCTGGCGGTGCCGGTGCGCCGGATGTTGGTGGTCTTGGCCCGCTGTGGATACGTCGAGATCACCAGCTTGCCGTCGTAGACCCCGCCGGTGACCGGCGAGCTCTGTGGCGAGCCGTCAGCCCGGAATGTGGTCAGCACCATGCGGTGCCGTGGGGCGACAAATGCCAGCAGGGCGGGAAGGTCGACGTGGTCGGCGGTTGCGTATGTGCGTGCCATCGCAGTCCACGGTAGTCGGGTCAGCGCCGGGCACCACTGACCGTGGCTCCGGCGTCGCCGGGTAGCCGCAGCGTCTCGATCAGGGTGAGGGCCAGCACCACGGCGAGGGTGCCAAAGGTCCAGGAATAGGCGAGTCCGGGATCGGCGCCGGCCAGCACGGTGAACTGGCCGAGCAACACCGCGGCCAGGGCGACACCGACGCCGGCCGCCAGCTCCTGTACCGACGCGTTGAGGGTGTTGCCGTGGGTCAGGTCGTCGCCGTCGACATCGGCGAACGCCAGGCTGTTGTACGCGGTGAATCCGATCGACCGCAGCGCACCGCTGACGTAGAGGATCACGATGATCAACCAGATCGGCAGGTCCGGTTGTAGCAGGGCGAGCAGGCCGAACCACAGCACCGACAACACCCCGTTGACCAGCAGCACCCGTTTGATACCGAACCGCCGCATCAGGGGCGTGGTGAGCGGTTTGATCGTCAGATTGCCGGCGAACAGTGTGGCCACCATGAGCCCGGCCAGGAACGGACTCCAGCCGAACACCAGCTGGAATTGCAACGGCAGCAGGAACGGGACGGCGGTGATCACCATCCGGTAGACGGACCCGGCCGACACGGTGATGCGCAGCGACCGGAACCGTAGAACCTGTAACTGCACCAGCGGGTTCTCGGCCCGCCGGAGGTGCACCACCGCGGCCGTCAGCAGCACCGCCGAGGACAGCGCGCCGCCGGCCACCATCCACCAGTTGGTGCCCGAGACCCGGATGCTTTCCAGCGCGACCAGCGCGGCGGCGATGCCGGACCCCAGCGCCAGCATGCCGCGCCAGTCCAGTGGCTTCGGCGTCTCGGCGGGCCCGCCGTGGACCAGCTTGAACGCCAACACGAGTCCGACGATGCCGATCGGGACGTTGATGAGGAAGATCCACCGCCACGATCCCAGGGTGGCGATCGCGCCGCCGAGGACGGGGGCGATCACCGGCGCTGCCAGCGCCGGCCAGACCAACAGCGCGATGGCCCGGATCAGATCGGATTTGCTGGTGTGGCGCAGCACCGCGAGCCGGCCCACCGGCACCATCATCGCGCCACCCACTCCCTGCAGGATCCGGGTCGCGACGAGCATGGGCAACGACACGCTGAGGGCGCAGCCGACCGAGGCCAGCGTGAAGATGACGATGGCGGCGAGGAACACCCGGCGAATGCCGAACCGGTCCGCCATCCAGCCGCTGGCCGGGATCAACACCGCCACCGTGACGATGTAGGCCGAGATGGCGACGTTGATGTTGACCGGGGCGACGCCGAACGAGGCCGCGATCAGGGGGATCGCCGGGGCGATGATGGTGCCGTCCAGGATCTCCATGAAAAAGGCCCCGGCCACCAGCAGCGCCAGTCCGCGGGGAAATCCTGAGCCCGGCGACGACAACAGAACTCCATTCCTGAGTGGCAGTCCGCGAGCGCGCGCGTCCGTACGCAACACGCCGAGAAAGCATGGCAGTATCCGTGCGCTCGCCGGCCGCCGACCCGGCGTGAGCCCCACCGGTGCAACGGACCACTATCGGGTATGCGGTGTCACATGGCTCCCGCTACGAATTCGGCTGCCGACGGCAGCCCGTCCGAGAAGGGGCTGGATCGCCGGCCCGCCGGTGTCGACGACAACACCGTGGCAGCGGTGGGCAAGTTGTCGGAGGCGCTGGAGACCGTCGAGCGCGCCCGCGGGGCGTTGTACGACTTCCATCAGCTGATGGGCCACGCCGACCTGCAGGCCGGCGAAGCGTGCGACCTGCTGCGGGCGGCGGGACACCCGGAGATCGCTGATCTTCTGGACACCGATCTGGTGGGCCGAAATGTCCTGCCTGGACGGTGGACCTTCCAGGTGGTCGAAGAGTTCGACGACTGTTACTGGTCGGTGTTCCGCACGCACGAGAGCGCCGTCCGGCAGGCCTTGGTCAACGGAGTCCGCCATGTCTTCGAAGCCGAGATGAAACAGGCGCGGCGCACCGAAGGCCGGCCCGGGCACGAGGCCGCGCCGAGCTGAGCCCGGGCGGTGCCGGTAGCTGCGGAGCAGTCAGTTTCGAACCCTCCGTTTTGGGTTACCCGGCATCGGCGCGCAGGCGGGGGAACGCCTCCGTGCCGCCGCCGAGAACCGCGACGACCAGGCAGGAAGACCACATGGCGAACACCACACCCGAACCTGTGCCCCCACCTGATCTGTTGACGCTCGACCACCTGGTCAGTGCGTCCGACATGCGGCTGTTCGGTGATCCTGGCCTGGTGCTATTCGGTGGCGGCACCCCCGGGTCGGCCGTCTCGTCAAGCTCGGCCACCACCACCGATTCCCTTTATCACGGTCGGCACCGCGTTGGCGAATGAGACCGGTCCCCAAAAACAGACCAATGTGCGCCCGGATAGGCCAGTCGATAGGTTGAGTAACTTGTCCCCTACCCGAGGAGTTGACCGCGATGGCCGGCCGGCGCAAGCGACGGACCAGGTGAGTCCAGTACTCATACCTGCCGAGGTCTGGCCGGGCAAGGCCTATCCCCTGGGTGCCACCTACGACGGATCCGGGACCAACTTTGCGGTGTTCAGCGAGGTCGCCGAGCGGGTGGAACTGTGCCTGTTCAGCGACGACGGAACCGAGACGCGCTACACACTGCCCGAGGTCGACGGCTTCGTCTGGCACGGTTTCCTGCCCGGGATCGAATCGGGGCAACGATACGGATACCGCGTGTATGGGCCCTACGACCCCGCCGCCGGGAACCGCTGCAACCCGAACAAGCTTCTGCTCGACCCGTACTCGAAGGCCATCGACGGCACCTTCCAATGGGACCAGTCGCTGTTCGGATACGACTTCGGCGATCCGGACAGCCGCAATGACGACGACTCGGCGGCGAGTATGCCGAAGTCTGTGGTGATCAACCCGTACTTCGACTGGGGCATCGATCGACCACCACAGCGTGAGTACGCCGACAGCTTCATCTACGAGGCACATGTCAAGGGGCTCACCGAGACTCACCCCGACATCCCGGAGCACATTCGCGGCACCTATGCCGCAATCGCCCACCCGGCGATCATCGATCACCTGAAGTTGTTGGGCATCACCGCTATCGAGCTCATGCCGGTGCACCATTTTGCCAACGATTCCACGCTGATCGACAAAGGACTGTCGAACTACTGGGGCTACAACACCATCGGGTTCTTTGCCCCTGACTCCAAGTACGCCAGCAGCCCCACCCCGGGCGGCCAGGTACAGGAGTTCAAGGCCATGGTCCGGGCACTGCACGAGGCGGGGATCGAGGTCATCCTCGACGTGGTGTACAACCACACGGCCGAGGGCAATCACCTGGGCCCGACCGTGTCGATGCGCGGTATCGACAACGCCGCGTACTACCGGCTCGTCGATGACGACAAGCGCTACTACATGGACTACACCGGCACCGGCAACAGCCTCAATGTCGGGCACCCCCATTCGCTGCAGCTGATCATGGACTCGTTGCGGTACTGGGTCACCGAGATGCACGTCGACGGCTTCCGTTTCGACTTGGCGTCGACCCTGGCCCGCGAGTTCTACGACGTGGACAAACTGTCGACGTTCTTCGAACTGGTGCAACAGGATCCGACGGTCAGCCAGGTCAAGCTGATCGCCGAGCCGTGGGACGTCGGACCCGGCGGATACCAGGTGGGCAACTTCCCACCGCAGTGGACGGAGTGGAACGGCAAGTACCGCGACACCGTGCGGGACTTCTGGCGCGGCGAGGCAGCCAGCCTCGGCGAGTTCGCCTCGCGACTCACCGGGTCGGCCGACCTCTACGAGAACACCGCTCGCCGTCCCGTGGCGTCCATCAACTTCATCATCGCCCACGATGGATTCACTCTCCGGGATCTGGTGTCCTACAACGAGAAACACAACGAAGCCAACGGCGAGGACAACAACGACGGCGAGAGCCACAACAGGTCGTGGAACTGCGGCGTCGAAGGGCCCACCGACGATCCGGAGATCAATGCGCTGCGTGCACAACAGCAACGCAACTTCCTGACCACGCTGTTGCTGTCGCAGGGTGTGCCGATGATCTGCCACGGCGACGAACTCGGCCGCACCCAGGGCGGTAACAACAACGGCTACTGCCAGGACAACGAGACCACCTGGGTGAACTGGGATGACGCCGACTCCGAACTCATCGAGTTCACCCGCACGGTGTCGACGCTGCGGGCTGAGCACCCGGTGTTCCGGCGGCGTCGCTTCTTCACCGGCCGTCCGGTGCGGCGTCGCGGGACCGCTGGGGTACCGGATATCTCGTGGTTCCGCCCGGACGGCTCGGAGATGGTCGATGAGGACTGGGATTCGGGCTTCGGAAAGTCGGTTGCCGCCTACCTCAACGGCCACGGCATTCCCGATCTGGACCCGCGCGGTCACCGCGTCACCGATGATTCGTTTGTGGTGTGCTTCAACGCCCATCACGAAGCCATCGAATTCACGTTGCCGCCCAAGGAGTTCGGCGCCGCCTGGCAGCCGGTGATCAACACCGACGCCGGCACCGAAGCCGACAGCGCCGCAGCCGCCGCAACACTGACGGTGGGCGCCAGAGCCATCGTCGTCCTCCAGTCCGTCACCGACCAGTAGCACCTCGGACGGATCGAGAATCTCCGGGACGCCGACGAGTGACGATGCGCTCAGGCGAATCCGGCCGTAGCGCTGGCATGCACGGTGCCCGCCCCTGATGACACCGTCAGCACCGCCGTGTCGTCGTCGTCGATCCGACCCTGCACACGGATCGGATCTCCGACAAAAACGGGCCGCTGTAGCCGGAAGTGGAACTCCGACAATCGTCGGTCACTGTTGACCCGCGCCAGCTCGGCCATGTAGATGGCCAGCAGCGGCCCGTGGACAACCAACCCGGGAAAGCCTTCGACACCTGTGGCGTATGGCTGGTCGTAGTGGATCCGGTGGGCGTTGGAGGTCAGGGCGCTGAACCGGAACAACAACGCCGGGTGGGTGACGGGTTCGGCCACCCAGGGGGCGCTCGGTACGGCGGGCGCCTCGGTGACCCGTCCGAATGACATACCGGAGCCTGCGTCGCTGCGGTAAACCAGATCCTGTTCCTCGGTGATCCGCAACTGGCCGTCCTGGCTGAACTCGTAACGCACTGTCACGAAAAGTAATTCGCCGGTCTTGCCGTGTTTGACCGCGGTGGAGACCAGGGCGGCCCGCCGGGTTGCCGGTTCACCCAGTAGCAACGGTTCGGCGACCCTGAGACGGCCACCGGCGAACATTCTTCTGCGGTGCGGGATGGGCGGCAGGAAGTGGCCGTTGCGGGGATGCCCGTCGGCACCGAGGTCTGCGGTGGGCGGCCAGTCACCGAAGTACACCCAGTGCCACAGCGGCGGCAGCGGATCCCCGGGGTGGGCCGAGAACTCGAGATCCAGGGTGGCGGCCAGCTCATCGGCGCGCTGCGGGGACATCACGTCGGTGGTGTGCACCGGGCCGGACCGCCAGTCCCGCACATACTGTTCGAGTCCGGTGCCGGGCATCTCGGCCCCGCGATGCGTGGGTGTCACCGGTCCAACCCGCCGCGCTTCACCAATTGTTCTGCGATCACACCACGTTGGATCTCGTTGGTGCCTTCGCCGACGATCATCAGCGGTGCGTCGCGAAAGTAGCGTTCGACGTCGTACTCGGTGGAGTAGCCGTGGCCACCGTGTACCCGTACGGCGTCCAGCGCCACTTCCATGCAGACCTCGGAGGCGAACAGTTTGGCCATGCCCGCCTCCATATCGCATCGCGCGCCGGTGTCGAATTTCTCTGCGGCACTGTTCAAGAGCGCCCGCGCCGCCGCCAGTTTGGTGCCCATGTCTGCAAGCAGGTTGCCCACCGATTGATGCTGCCAGATGGGTTTACCGAAACTCTCGCGCTCCTGGGCGTACTTCAGGGCGTCGTCGAAGGCGGCGCGGGCAACTCCGGTCGCACGGGCGGCCACTTGCAGCCGGCCGACCTCGAGACCCTTCATCATCTGTGCAAAGCCGCTGCCCTCGACCGGGCCGAGCAACGCGCCGGCGGGTACCCGGCAATCGGTGAAGTTGAGCTCGCAGCTCTCCACACCCTTGTATCCGAGCTTGGGCAGATCTTTGGACACGGTGAATCCGGGAACCTTCTCCACCAGGAGGATGGACACCCCGTGATGCGCGGGCTGGGCTGCCGGATCGGTCTTGCACAGCAGCGCCACCAGGCCGGCCCGGCGCGCGTTGGTGATCCAGGTCTTGCTGCCGTTGATGATGTAGGCCTCGCCGTCTCGGCGCGCCGTGGTGCGCATGGCCTGCAGGTCCGAGCCACCGCCGGGTTCCGTCAGCGCCATCGTGGTGCGCAGCTCACCGGTGGCCATCCGCGGCAGGTAGTGCTGTTTCTGCTCCTCGGTGCCGAACATCAGGATCAGCTTGGATACGACGGTGTGGCCACCCATCGCGCCGGCCAGGCTCATCCAGCCCCGGGCCAGCTCTTCGGTGACGGCCAGATAGCAGGGCATCGAGACCTGTCCGAAGCCGTACGGTTCCGGGATCGCCAGGCCGAAGATCCCGATCTCCTTCATCATCGCGATGAGGTCCTCGGGGTAGGTGTTGGCGTGCTCGAGTTCCCGCACCACCGGTTTGACCTGTTTCTCCACGAATTCACGGACCGTGTCGACGAGGGCTCGCTCTTCCGCGGACAGCACCATGCCGCCACCTCCTACCTCAACAGAAACTATTTCCTCGAATGATCCCCCGATGCGCCACCGCCCGAAGTAGACACTTTCCCGGATCTGCATACAGGTGGCCCGGGATCGCCTAGCCTTCCGCTCGTGGTGATCGCGCGTAACCCGCACGCAGGTATTCCGTTCACCGAGTCCGACGCCGAGATCAAGGCCGCGCTCGAGGATCTGTCGGTGCCCGCGCTGCTGCTGTCCTGTGTTCACATGACCGGAGATCTGGGCCTGCTCGACGGCCCGGTGAAACCCGCCGGCATCTTCCTCAACGAAGTGCAGGGCTTCCTGTCCGAGCCGGACAAGGCGACGGCCCGCGCTTTGGCGTTCGACATCATCCGCGAGTACCGGGACCGCGGCTGCCCGGAGCCGGGACCTATCGGCACCGCAGAACTCAAGACCATGATGGACTGGCTGGTCGCCGCCGAGGTACCCGACGAGTACGTGCCCATGATGTTCGAGGAGATGGAGCTCGACGGCCGTGACCAGCGCGGCGCCACCTTGGTTTCGGAACCTGCTGACCGCGCCGCCTTCCCCGTGGTGGTGATCGGCGCCGGCCAGTCCGGCCTGCTGGCCGCAATCCGGCTGCAGCAGGCCGGAATTCCGTACACCGTCATCGAGAAGAACTCCGGCGTCGGTGGTACCTGGTGGGAGAACACCTACCCGGGTGCGCGGGTCGACGTCGGGAACCATTTCTATTGCTACAGCTTCGAACCCGACGATCACTGGACAGAGTTCTTCGCCCGGCAACCCGAACTGCAGGCCTACTTCCAGGCCATCATGGACAAACACGGCATCACCGAGCACGTCCGGTTCAGCACCCGAGTGACCCGCGCCGTGTGGGGCGAGGCGGACCCGGCGTGGACGGTGTACGTGACGGGCGCCGACGGCACCGAGGAAGCACTGACGGCCCGGGCGGTGATCAGCGCCGTCGGCCAGCTCAACAGCCCACATGTACCGGAGTTCGACGGCGCGGAAACCTTTGCCGGACCGGCCTTTCACACCGCACGGTGGGATCACGACGTATCCCTGGACGGCAAGAACGTCGTGATGATCGGCGCCGGCGCCTCCGGTTTCCAGATCGCCCCGGCCATCGCCCCGGACGTCGCGCACCTGACGGTGTTCCAGCGGACCGCACAGTGGATGTTCCCGAATCCGAACTACCACGCGCCGGTGGGCCCGGGCGTGCAGTGGGCGCTGCGGCACCTGCCGTTCTACGGCCGCTGGTACCGCTTCCTGCTGTTCTGGCCGGGCTGCGACACCGGGCTGGCGGCCGCGAAGATCGACCCCGACTGGCCCGATCAGCAACGTGCGGTCAGCGCCGTCAACGACCTGGCGCGGATGATGTTCACCGACTGGATCACCAGCCAGATCGACGGTGACGCCGAGCTTCTCGCAAAGGTGCTCCCGGACTATCCGGCCACCGGTAAACGCACCCTTCAGGACAACGGCAGCTGGCTGCGCACCCTGACCCGCGACAACGTCGACCTGGTGCGCGACGGCATCGCCCGTATCGAAGCCGATGCTGTGGTGGCCACCGACGGCAGCCGGCACCCCGCCGACGTCGTCGTTTACGCCACCGGATTCCGCGTCAACGACATGCTGTCCTCGTTCCAGGTGATCGGACGCGACGGCATCGACCTCCACGACTTCTGGGGCGCTCGCCCTTCGGCCTATCTCGGGATGACGGTTCCCGGCTTCCCGAACTTCTTCTGCCTGTACGGGCCGGGCACCAACCTTGCCAGCGGCGGCAGTCTGATCTTCCACTCCGAGTGCGAAGTTCGCTACATCATCGGCTGCCTGGATCTGCTGATCAACTCGGACAGCCACACCATGGAGCCCCGCCAGGAGCGGTACGACCACTGGTACCAACAGTGCCAGGCCGAGCTGAAAACCCTGGTGTGGTCGCACCCGAGCATCGAGCACAGCTTCTACAAGGATGCCGCCGGGCTGGTGCACTCACTGAGCCCCTGGCGGCTGGTCGACTACTGGTCCTGGACCCGCACACCGCAACCCGACGATTTCTTGTTCGCCTGACCCCGCCCAGGAGGCAGCCATGCGCTCAGTCGTGATCGTCGCACCCGGTGAGATCCGGGTCGACACCGTGGCCGATGCCACGCTGCCCGGCCCCGGCGGCGCTGTCGTCGCCGTCGAGACCGCTGCGATCTGCGGCTCGGATCTGCACTTCTACGAGGGCGACTATCCGCTGCCGCAACACGTCCCGCTCGGTCACGAAGCGGTGGGCACCGTCGTCGAGGTGGGCGCCCAGGTGCGCACCGTCAAGGTCGGCGACCGGGTGCTGGTGTCGTCGGTGGCCGGCTGCGGAGCCTGTGTCGGGTGCGCGACCCTGGACCCGGTCACCTGCCTGTCGGGACCGCGAATCTTCGGATCCGGCGCCCTCGGTGGCGCCCAGGCAGATCTGCTGGCGGTGCCCGCCGCGGACTTCCAACTGCTGACCATTCCCGACGGCATCGACACCGAGACGGCGCTACTGCTCACCGACAACCTGGCCACCGGCTGGGCCGGTGCGCAGCGCGCCGACATTCCGCCGGGCGGCACCGTGGTGGTGTTCGGGCTGGGGGCAGTGGGCCTGTGTGCGGTGCGCAGCGCGATCGCTCAGGGGGCGGGCACGGTGTTCGCC
>NZ_JBARXZ010000059.1:0-62577 GCF_049647605.1 Mycobacterium sp.
GGCCCGCGCCGCGTGGGATCGCGCGGCCGGCCGGTTGCCCGGGGACGCGCCGTTGCCGCACACCCCGGCTCGTAACCTGCCGCCCGTCGAGCACCGGCACAACGGGATGCATTACAGCCCCGACGTCTGACTCAGCGCCGACAGCTGGCTCTGAGCGTGGCAGCGGTCACCGGCTACGGTGGAACCATGTTCGCCCCCGAGTTGCTCGGCGGCCGCTATGAGCTGCGGGGCATCCTCGGCCGTGGTGGCATGGCCGAGGTCCGCGAGGGCTGGGATGTCCAGACCGGGCAACCCGTCGCGATAAAGCTGCTCTATCCGGGCTACAACACCCATCCCGACTACCTGCGGCGGTTCTGGGGGGAAGCCCAATCCGCGGCATCCTTGCGACACCCCAACATCGTCACCGTGTACGGCAGCGGGCAGCACCACGGCACGCCCTTCATCGTGATGGAGCGGCTGCCCGGACGCAGCCTCGCCGACCTGATCGCGCAAGGACCCGTGGCGCCGGAGGCGGTGCGCACGATGCTCGACAATGTGCTCGACGCGCTGGCCACCGCGCATGCGACAGGCATCCTGCATCGCGATGTCAAACCGGCGAACATCCTGTTCTCGGCCGCCGGTGACGCGCAGGTCGCCGATTTCGGACTCGCCAAGGGGCCCGACACCCACCGCACCGAGACCGGTCAGATCATGGGCACGATGGCCTATATGAGCCCGGAGCGGCTCGCCGGCCGTGACGCCACCATCGCCGACGACCTCTACGCGGTCGGTGTGGTCGGGTACGAGGCACTCACCGGACGGCGTGCTTTCCCGGAGGAGAACCTGGTGGCGCTGGCACAGGCGATCACCGTGAACCCGCCGCCTCCGGTGTCGGTGCTGCGCCCGGATATCGATCCGCAGCTGACTGCCCTGGTGGACCGTGCGATGGCACGGGAAGCGGCGTCGCGGTTCGACGACGCCGAAACGATGCGTGCCGAACTGAACGATGTCGGTGGTGATCCGGTGACCGAACCGCTGCCGATCGCGCGACCGTCGGTTGCGGCGGTGCTGCCGCCGGTCTCGCCGCCGGTTTCGCCGGCGCCGATGCCGATGCCGCCGCTGACAGTGCCGCGCCGCCGCCGATCGGGTGCCACGGTGCTGCTCCTGGCATTTGTGGTGTCATTCCTGGTTGCGCTGTTGGTGGCCGCAGGTGCGTTCCTGGTCGGTGCCGCCACGCAGCGGTCGCAGGGCGATGCCGGGCTGTTCCCGGCATCGTTGCACGACACCTCCGGTTAGCTCAGCGGGCAGCCCAGACGTTGCTGCGTCAGTTCGATTGCGGTGTGCCCGATATCGATCCCGATCCAGGATCTGTCGAGCTGATCGGCGGCCAGCAGCGTTGTGCCACACCCGCAGAACGGATCGAGCACGACGTCGCCGGGGTTGCTCGAAGCGGTGATCACGCGTTCGAGCAGGGTCAGCGGCTTCTGGGTCGGATATCCCAGCGCTTCGGGCTGGTTACCGCGGATCGCGTCGATGGTCCAGACATCACGCAGCCCGACCAGCGTGTAGTGCCGGGAATCCGGCGCCGGCTCCTGATGGATCTCGACATTCTTGAAGCCGTACTTGTGGCTCAGGTAGGACTTTTCCTTGCCCGGGTTGAAAGTGTGTGCGGCAGTGTCTTTCACGTACAACAGCAGGGTGTCGTGTTTACGGCTGAACCATCGCTTGCTGGTGCCGCCGGTGCGGTAGCTCCAGACGATCTCGTTGAGGAAGCCGCCACGGTCCTCGGCGAACACCGCATCCAGCAGGATCTTGACGTAGTGGCTCATCGTCGGGTCGCAGTGCAGATACAGCGACCCGGTGGGCTTGAGCACCCGGTGCAGTTCGATCAGTCGCGGTAGCAACGTGACCAGATAGGCCATCGCCGCGCCGGGACCCAGCAGCGTCTGAAAGGCGGTCACGGTCTGCGCCAGCCGCGCCGGCAAGGCGTCGACGAGCTCGGTGCAGGCACGTTCGGTTTCGGCGGTCCAACGCCAGGTGTCGACAAATGTCGCGTAGTCGCGGTTGGAGTTGAACGGTGGGTCGGCGTACACCAGGTCCACCGAGGCATCGGCGACGTGACGTCGCAGGATCGTCAGGTTGTCGCCCTGGTAGAGGGCCCGCAGCCGCTCGGGTGCCACGGTGTCGGGGGCCTACCGCCCGATGATGGTGGCGTACTGCGGGCAGTAGAGGTTCACCGCGGCGCGCATGACTGGGACCGCCTGGCCCTTCTTCAGGCCGTTGTTGGTCAGAGTGCTCACCACGCCGCGCACCACCGGTACCGGGTTGGGGCCCGACGCGCCGCCATGGGTGAGTAGGACGCAGATGTCGTTGCCGAGCTTGACGGCCTGTTCCGGGGACTCGACGGGGATGCCGAGCGCCGCGACGACCTTGGTGAACTGTTCGTCTTGTGCGGTGGTGGCGGCCGCTGTCCCGGCGCCTACCAGCGCGGTAGCGCCCAGCACGACGGCGGCGATGGCCGAGGCGGTGGTACGGGCGGTGTGGCGGCTGGACATCGGGGCTCCTCGGGGTGCGGCGGCTGGAGTTGAGGATAGTGGGCGTGTGACGGGTGTCTCTCGGTGAGTATCGAGAACGGCTGACGTGTCGTTACTCGCGCCTCACCTGCCCGTCGTGTCACGCGCGGTGTCACGCGCGGTGTCACGCGCGACACCGCCGGTTCTGCCAGGTGGCATCGACGAGGAGCTGCAGCGTCCGGCGTCCTCGGAGTAAGTAGGAGCAGGGGGCGACGGGCTGCTGTCCAGGTGGCGCTCTGGCCGATTCTGTTGTGCAAAAAGGTGAGTCGGTGACCACGCAAGCGCGGTTGGTCGGCAGAGCCCGGCGCCCGGAGTGCAGACACTCGATTCGGTTCGGCCGAGCGACCAGCTCGCCGCTGCGGTGCTGGGGTCGGAAGAAGTTGTCGACGAGGCCGGTTTTGCTGGAAATCAGCTCGGCTACAGCAGATTACCGCTAGCTGTGACCGACCCCTGGTGGCGGCGTGATCGTGGTGGCTGTCACGGAACCCGATTCGCTCCCGGGTGTTGGGTGGCCGGCTCGGCACGCCTGAATGTCCGTGCATTTATGCACGTCCATCTGCAGTACTGTCCGTTGACGCACCACTACCGGTCGGTTGAGATGTAACTAACCTCACTTGATGAGAGGTCGTGCCGCAGTCCAGTGTGTGTTCGGCCACTCGAGGACTCCGGCCTTGGATGACGCACGCCGTGGCAGCGTGCATTTCGCCTCCGCCCATGGCGGTGGTGAGAAAGGGAGTCACACAACGAGCTTCAGCAATTACTTTCGGGGCCCTGCCACAAGCCTCGATGACCAGATAGAGAGCTACGCGACCACGCGAGTCCCCGACAGTCAGCGATGGCGGCGGCCGGCGATCCTGCTCGTTCTCACCGGGAACGTGACTGCGATGTTCTGGTTTGCCCTCGGTGGCCAAATGGGCTTCCTGGTGGGATGGCCGATGGTGCTCGTGCCGATCGCCTACATGGTCATCGGCGCCACCATCGTCGGCGCGCTGGTGATGAGAATCGCGAGCCAAGAGGGCCTTTCATTGCCGCTGCTCTCGCGCGGCCTCGGGTTCGGCGGGCGGGGCTCTGCGATCGCCTCGTTTGTCTACGCCGTCAACTACGTTTTCTACTTCATCTTCGAAGGCAGTATCGTCTCGCACGGTCTCAGCGAGATCGCCGGAATATCAATCAATTCGGCGGGCGCCAGTGTGGTGTTCGCAATCGTCGCCCTCGTTGCACTCTATTGTTCTTGGCGCGGTATGCATTCCATGAATCTCCTGCAGAAATACGGGATGCCGATATTCCTGGTCTTGTTTGTCATCGGCATGGTGATGCTGGCCAACGGCTACGTGCTGGTTGGGCCGGGGGAGTGGGTCGTTCAGGACGGGGTGTCCGCCACCGCGATGTGGCAGGCGTTGAGCCTGGCCAACGGGCAGGTCGTGTTCCAGGCTTTGATCGCCACCGACTACGGGCGCTTCGTGAAGCGATCTGTTTCGTATGTCGGCACCGGCGGAGTGATGCTTGTCGAGCTGCTGATGATCGCTGTGGTGATGATCATCGGCGTGTTCCTCGGTTTCACCATGATCTCCCATTTCGACGGCACCAGGGCTGAACAAGAACTTGCAGCCACCGATCCGGGCCTCATATTCGCGATTGTGATGGGAGTCCTGGGCGTCATATTCGCGGTCCTTACGCAGGTCCGGATCAATGTGATGAACCTCTACTCGGGTTCGTTGGCATTGGCGAACGCCTGGGATGTGCTGTCCGTCAAACGTGTTGGGCGACAATGGTGGATGGTCCTGCTGGTAGGGCTCGGCATCTTGCTGTACCCGATCAACGTCCTGCAGTACACCGACAAATTCCTTGCTGTCACGGGCGTCATGACCAACACGTGGATCTTCATCCTGCTCAGTGACTACTTCATCTGTCGTAAATTGCTGAAGCTGGCCCCGGGAAGCAACATCGAATACCGCGAGGGCCGGGTCAAGGATTGGAACCTGTGTGGCATGACGGCGCTGGCCGTCGGCGTGGCCATCGGGGCACTCGGAGTTCTGGGTGTCTACCCGATGCACTTCGCTTCGTTCGCCGCGATGGTGGTGGGGCCGCTGGTGTACATCCCGCTCACCATCATGACCAAGGGCTCGCAGTACGGTTCCTACACGGGGGCTGCTGACGACGACGCCCCTGATGACCAGGCCGGGTTGGCGGAAGCAGCCGACGGACGTGCGTGAAACATTTTTCCTGATAGGGAGATTGACGACATGACTGATGAGAACTCGGCAAACGACCTGCAGTACCGGGAGATCAGCGAGGTGGTCGACCTGCTGGCCGGCGGCGACGTCACCTCGCAGGGGCTCACCGAATTGATGTTGGACCGGATCTCCACGGTGGGTGAGCGCCTTGGGGCGTTCGCCTTCGTGGCCGGTGAGCAAGCGATGGCCCAGGCTGAACAATCCGACGCACGACGTCGCGCCGGGGCGGCACGTGGCCCCCTCGACGGAGTGCCTCTGGCGATCAAGGACATTTTCGACAAGGCCGGGTGGCGCACCGAGGCCGGTATGGCGGCCCGCGTCGGGCAGGTGGCGACGACGTCCGCGACGGTGGTGGACCGGCTCGAGGAGGCCGGCGCCGTCATCGTGGGCAAGGTGCACACCACCGAGGGGGTCTACACCGAGCACACGCCCCCGTTCCGGGCGCCCCTGAACCCCTGGGATGCCGACCGTTGGGTGGGTGTCTCCTCGAGTGGTAGTGGGGTGGCTCCGGTCGCCGGGTTGTGCTTCGGGGCTCTCGGCTCCGACACGGGCGGCTCGATCCGGATGCCGTCGGCCTCCAATGGCGCAACGGGTCTGAAGCCGACCTGGGGCCGGGTCAGCCGGGCCGGTGCCGTCGAACTCGCGGCAACGCTGGACCATATCGGGCCCATCTGTCGATCCGCGGTGGATGCCGGCCTGGTGCTGGCCGCGATCGCCGGCGCGGATCCCCGGGATCCCACGGCGTCATTGCGCCCGGTACCGGAATTCGGTACTCGAGCCCCGGTGTCGCTGAAGGGGATTCGGATCGGCATCGACCCGGAATGGAGCTATCGTGAGGTCAGCTCTGACGTGGAGAAGGCGCATCGGGAGGCCGAGCAGACGCTGCGCGACCTGGGTGCTGAGCTGACACCCATCCGTCTGCCTGATCCGACCGAGGCCATCACCGATTGGTTCGGTGTGTGTGCAGTGCAGACGGCACGTGCGCACCGCGATCTGTACCCCGCGCACAAGGACACCTACGGACCCGCCCTCGCCGAACTCATCGAGCTCGGGATCGCGATGTCGGGCATCGACTACGACGTGCTGCTGCAGCGCCGGCTGGCGTTCAAGGCGCAGATGGAAGCGGCAATTGCTCAGGTGGACGGGACGCTGATCCCGGCGATGTCGTTCATCGCGCCGCCTGTCGAGAAGATGATTCGTATGGACGACGAGACGACGGCAGGGGTGCACCGCTTCACTGTTCCCTTCACCCTCTCTCAACTCCCGACCATCACCTTCCCCGGTGGCTTCACCACCACGGAGGCAGGACTGCCGTTCCCGGTCGGGCTGCAGATGGTCGGCAGCGCGTTCGACGAGCATCGGCTTGTCGACATCGTGGGTGCGTTCCAGGCGGCGACGCCGTGGAACAAACGACACCCCGCGCTGTGAGGTCGGCTACCAGCCCTGCGTGAGGTACGGGCTGGAAGTCGCCAACGAGCGAAGGAACTGCGCGACGGCGCGGACTCGCCCGACTTGCTGGAGTTCCCGCGGGATCACCAGCCAGTAGCTGCGACGCACCGAGAATGATTCCGGCAGAACAACTCTCAATGATTCATCTGGTTCACCCACGTACTCCGGCAGCGGGGCTATGCCCAGCCCGCTCCGGGCTGCGGTCCAGTGACCGGCGATGTTGTTGGTTTGGATGGCGACTCGTTGCTTGTGGGGCAGCTGGTCGAGGATCCGCAGCGGGGCCACATCGAGCAGGGCGTCGATGTACCAGATCAGGGTGTGGTCTTTGAGGTCCGCGAGTTCCGATACCGGTGGTGCCGCGGACAGATAGTCGTCGGAGGCGTACAGCCGCAGGTGGTAGCTGGCCAGCTGCTGGACGTGCACGGACCGTGGCGGCGGCTCTTCGAGTGTGACGGCGACGTCGAAGTGGCGGGCCGACAGCGAGCCGTGTTCGGTGGCGGTGACCAGTTCGATCTCGAGGTGGGGGTGCTGGCGTCGGAGTTCGACCAGATGTGGCGCGACCACAAAGGCGCCGAAGCCGTCGGTGGTGGCGACGCGGACGGTGCCGGTCAGCGGTCCCAGTTTCGACGTGCGGGACGCGTATGCGGCCAGCACCGCTGACTCCACCGATTCCGCGCGCGGAAGCAGGGCCGCGCCGGCCTCGGTCAGCAGCCACCCGCCGGGGGAGCGGTCGAACAACCGCTCTCCCAGGGTTTTCTCGAGTGTGGTGATCCGCCGCCCCACCGTGGTGTGATCCACCGCCAGATTTCGGGCGGCTTCGTTGAGTCGCCCGGTACGGGCAACTTCGAGGAAGAAGCGCAGGTTGTCGGCACTGACCATGCCTACAACTTACATGTGCAAATTTGCACGTCATAGTGCGGTATTCGTCATTGACCGGTGCAGAAACGAGATCGATCATATGGATATGACTGAAGTCACTCAAAGCAATCGTGTCGTCCCCATCTCCCATTGGCGCAACAATGTGGTCTTCCCGGGTACCAGCGGTGCGACCGCTCCGGTGACCAATCCCGCCACCGGCGAGGTCACCGGGGACGTGGCACTGGCCAGCGTCGCCGATGCCCAAGCGGTCATCGATGCGGCGGCCGAGGCGTTCCCGGCCTGGCGGGACACCAGCTTGGCCAAGCGAGTCCAGATCCTGTTCAAGTTCCGCGAGTTGCTCAACGAGCGTAAGGGCGAGCTTGCCGCGATCATCACCGCCGAGCACGGCAAGGTGCTCTCAGATGCTCTCGGTGAGGTCAGCCGCGGCCAGGAAGTTGTCGAGTTCGCCTGCGGTATCCCGCATCTGCTCAAGGGCGGGATGACCGAGAACGCTTCGACCAACGTCGACGTCTACTCGATTCGCCAGCCGCTCGGTGTTGTCGGCGTCATCTCCCCGTTCAACTTCCCGGCCATGGTGCCGATGTGGTTCTTCCCGATCGCCATCGCCACGGGTAACACCGTGATCCTCAAGCCGTCGGAGAAAGACCCGTCGGCGGCGCTGTGGATGGCAGAACTGTGGGCCGAGGCCGGCCTGCCCGCCGGAGTGTTCAACGTGCTGCAGGGGGACAAGGTCGCCGTCGACGAGCTGCTCACCAACACGAAGGTGCAGTCCGTCAGCTTTGTCGGATCCACCCCGATCGCGCAGTACGTCTATGCCACCGGGACTGCCGCGGGCAAGCGTGTTCAGGCCCTCGGCGGCGCCAAGAACCATGCGGTGATCCTGCCCGACGCCGACCTGGATCTGGCCGCCGACGCGATGGTCAACGCCGGCTTCGGTTCCGCCGGGGAACGCTGTATGGCGATCTCCGTCTGCGTGGCCGTCGGCCCCATCGCCGACGAGCTGGTCGCCAAGATCGCCGAACGCACCACGACCCTGAAAATCGGTGACGGCACCAAGGATTCGGACATGGGTCCGCTGGTGACCAAGGCGCACCGGGACAAGGTGGCCTCCTATGTCGACGCCGGCGAGGAGGTCGGCGCCAAGATCGTCGTCGACGGCCGCAACGTCACGGCCGACGGCGGCCAGGACGGTTTCTGGCTGGGCCCGACGCTCATCGACAACGTGACACCGGAGATGAGCATCTACACCGACGAGATCTTCGGTCCCGTCTTGTCGGTGGTGCGTGTGGACACTTACGACGAGGCCGTTGCGCTCATCAATGCCAACCCCTATGGCAACGGCACCGCCATCTTCACCAACGACGGCGGCGCGGCCCGGCGGTTCCAGAACGAAGTCCAGGTCGGCATGGTCGGCGTCAACGTTCCGATCCCGGTGCCGATGGCCTACTACAGCTTCGGGGGCTGGAGGGCGTCGCTGTTCGGCGACAACCATGCCCACGGCATGGACGGCGTGCAGTTCTTCACCCGCCAGAAGGCCATCACGCAGCGATGGCTTGATCCCAGCCATGGCGGCATCGAACTCGGATTCCCCCAAAACACCTAAAGGACAGATGAACTAATGGTCACCAACATCGCGCTACCCCGTTTCTCCAAGTTCGGCGCAGGTTCGATCGATCAGCTTGGATCTGTGGTTGCTCAGCTCGGCATCACCAGGCCGGTGCTGGTCACCGATCGGTACCTCACCGAAACGGGGCAGACCGAGCGCCTCGTCAAGATCCTGCAGGCCGCGGGATCGGAGCCGGCGGTCTTCTCCGAGACGGTGCCGGATCCGACGGTCGCCTCCCTGGAGGCCGGTTTGGCGCTCATTCGAACGCATGGCGCCGACGGCGTCATCGGTTTCGGCGGAGGCAGTCCGATGGACACCGCCAAGGCGCTGGCGGTGTTGTCTGCCAATGGTGGGGGGATCGCGTCGTACAAGGCGCCCAGCAGCTACGAAGGTCCGGCGCTTCCCATTGTGGCTGTGCCGACGACATCGGGAAGTGGTTCGGAGGCAACTCAATTCACGGTCATCACTGATGGTGAGACGGACGAGAAGATGCTCTGTCCGGGACTGTCGTTCCTGCCGGTCGCCGTGGTCGCCGACTTCGAACTGACGATGTCGATGCCGGCTCGCCTGACCGCCGATACCGGGGTCGACGCGCTCACCCACGCCATCGAGGCCTATGTGAGCCGGCGGGCCAGCCCGTTCTCCGACGCGTTGGCGTTGGCGGCGATGCGGTCGATTTCGCTGCACCTGCGCCGGGCGTACGTCGACGGAACGGACCGCGACGCGCGTGAGGCGATGATGCTGGCATCAACACAGGCCGGGATGGCGTTCTCGAACGCCAGTGTGGCGTTGGTGCATGGGATGAGCCGGCCCATCGGTGGGCATTTCCACATTGCCCACGGCTTGTCCAACGCGATGCTGCTGCCGGCGGTCACCAAGTTCTCGATCGCCTCGGCAGTCGACAGATACGCCGATTGTGCAAAGGCGATGGGGATTGTCACCGAGTCTGCCGGCGATGACAAAGCCGCGGAAGCGCTGGTGACCGAACTGCAGCAGCTGTGTGTCGATGTGGAAGTGCCGACGCCCAAGTCGTATGGCATCGACGCGGCGACCTGGGAGGCGCGGCTGGACACCATGGCAACTCAAGCGCTGGCCTCTGGGTCTCCGGGCAACAATCCGCGCATTCCCAGCCACGATGAGATCGTCGAGCTCTACCGCGAGATCTTCTGACGGGTGACGCGGGGAGGTCCCACTAGACGAGGCCGCAAAGAACCGTAAAGACGTTGTGCCGCAGCGATAGCAGGACTTTGCGGGGCACACGGCTGCGCTACTTGAGTTGAACGGTCGAGGCGCTGCCACCTGGTAGCGCCTCGACGCCGTTTGTATACCCGTGCCCTGGGCGCCACCAGTGCCGCGGTGAGAATTCCTGCGGCGGACGGCCGCCCCTGTTTCCCGGGCCAGAACACACCGACGGCTGTGGTGGTCTCGCCGCGGATCGGCAGTCCCGGCTGAGAGCCCGGCTGCCCGCTCTTTGACGGTCCGGGGCGTGGGCCGTGACCTGATGGCCCATCTGGGGCCGCCAGCGGCCTGTCAGGCGGCTGTACTGGTCGACCGGGCAATTTACCCTCAGTGCATCCGAATTGTGGCGCAGCGGCCCATGCCGGACCTCTGCCCAGTCGGTGAGTAAACGATGGCCTTTCGGCCGTTGTGGTGCCCCCAGTAGGACTCGAACCTACGACCTGCGGATTAAAAGTCCGTAGCTCTACCAACTGAGCTATAGGGGCGCGATGCACAAGAATAGCGTCTGTCTCGCGCGCTCCCGAATCGACACCGGGTGATGGCGGCGTGAGGCCGAAGATGGCCTGAAAAACACGCGTTGTCGTGGTCATTTGAGGATTCCGGGGCCTGTGCCCTAAGCTATCGGAGCTCCCAACGTGAAAGCGTTAGCGAGTGCCCCGGAGAGATTCGGATTAGGCCCCCATCGTCTAGTGGCCTAGGACGCCGCCCTTTCACGGCGGTAGCACGGGTTCGAATCCCGTTGGGGGTACGCGCAACGACGGCAACGTCGGGGTGTAGGTAGTAAGAGGTGTGAGTAGTAACGCAGGAAAGCAAGGCCCTGTGGCGCAGTTGGTTAGCGCGCCGCCCTGTCACGGCGGAGGTCGCGGGTTCGAGTCCCGTCAGGGTCGCAGTAATGTGACGAAAGGTCTGCCGTTCTTCACCGAACGGCGCCTTCCGGCCAGGTAGCTCAGTTGGTACGAGCGTCCGCCTGAAAAGCGGAAGGTCGCCGGTTCGATCCCGGCCCTGGCCACCATAAAGCCCACCTGGTAGCAGGTGGGCTTTCTCGATTTGGGGCAACGCGCTGATGCATTTCGGGGCCCCGGCAGCTCTTTCTCGGCGACTGAGGAGCAGTGCCCGGCCCTGACCAGTTGTCGGGGTGGTGCGCGAAGACTCCGCGGAGTGCTACCGAGAAGGTCTTCGCGTCACCTCACGTGAACACTGTCGGCGGTTAGGCGTTCATCGGGTAGGGGTGGTTGTCATCGACCTCGTAGCAGATGCCGAATGGCTTGTTGGTGATGAATAGCAACGTGACGTCGTTGGTTGCGGTGGCGCCGTGTTCCATCCAGCCGCCCTCCGGAAACCAGACGAAGCTTCCGGGGCCGTACTCGCCCTTGTGGGTGTGCAGCACGCCGTCGAGTATGTACATCCCGTGAGCATGGGGATGGGTGTGCCAGGTGTTGACGAATCCGGCGGCGTAGCGGATGAGGTAGATCTCCATGCCGGTGTCGGGATCGCTGAAAAGCACCTTGACCGGGATCTGTGCATTGATCTGAGGAACCTCAAGGGTGTCCCACGGCATCCGACTCGTATCGACGACGGTCAGATCGAGCTGGTTGGAGGGCACAGCAGACATTGATGGATCTCCTTGGGGGTACGTGTGAGATAGGAGTGGTGCAGATCACATTTTGTTGACCTGCCGGGGATCGTAGAGACGTAGGGGTTGCATCGGCGTTGCACCGGCGACTGGTGTCACCGGCGGTCGATTCGAGTTGTCGCCAGTCCAGGGGGCGCGGACGCCGACCTGGATGCCGCCCTCATGTATCCCACTTCTGCCGTGGTACTCGTGGAGGTTGCTGCGCAGCAGCACCATCAACACCACGGTCACCCCGATGAGCGCGACAAGCGCACAGACGGCGAAGTCGATCCACATCTGGTCGCGCATGTCGGCCGACAGCGAGGCCAACCCGGCGACCGCGAAGTGAGCCGACGTCAGTGAGGTGTCGGTGGCGGCCAGTGCCGCCGTGGCTGCGATCTGGGGTACCGCGTCGAGTGCGTCGGAGCCGTACGGGTTGATCTGCCAGACCGCCACCATGCGGGCGGTGCGGCCGTCCGGAGTGAACAGCAGTTCGTGGCCGGCCTGGAAGGCGGGATCGGCGAACGCTTGTGGCGGGACGTAGAAGCCGGCCGCGGTGCCGGTGCTGGTCGCGCCGCCGAGATCGTCGAGGTAGTCGCCGACCAGGCCGCCGGTGAGGTCGGCGATCTGAAGTCCGTCGCGCAGTTGGGTCATGCCTGCGGTGAGCCGATCGGTGCTGGCGATGAGGCGTTCGAGGTCGTGGCGGGTCTGTTGCGGGGAGCGTTGTGCGGTTTGGTCCAGTAGCGACTGGAGTTGGGTCAGGAAGCGCACGTAGGCGATTTCGGGCAGTGCGGCGATCGCGGCGGCGATGTGGTCGAGTGCTGCCAGGTCGCGGAGTACGGGACGGTCAGCGACACCGCCAGTGCGATCAGGATCGCCACCACGATCGGGGGTCCGGCGGCCCGGAACAAGCCGAGTTCGGCGAAACCCATTGCGGTGGCGGCCGCCGCGATGGTCAGCGCGGAGGCGACGAGGATGGGGTTGGTTCGTCGGGCGGCCAGCTCCAGGCTGTGTTCGGCGGTCAACCCCCGGCGCCGGCCCTCGTGGTAGCCGGCGAGGGAAAAGATCGCGTAGTCGGTGGTGGCGCCGAGTAGCAGCGCCGTCATCAGCGCGATGGTGAAGTTCGACACCGCCATCGTGTCGGTGAGTCCAGGAGCGAGACGACGGGCCGGGCGGCGGCCAGTGCGATGCCGATGGTGACCAGCGCCACCAGCGCAGGCCCTCGGTGTGGCAGGTATCCAGCACGTAGGCGACGTTGTCGGTGTCGGCGCGCAGGGCGGCGACCAGCTCCCGGTAGGCGTGTTCACCGGCGGCGTCGAAGCCGTCCTGCGATGTCAGGATGATGCTGGCGATGGACGACGACGGCGGGACGCCAAACGCCTCGGACATGTCCCGCAGCGTTTGGGACGACGGAATGTTGTGCGGCAGAAAGGCACCTGAATGCTCACTGACAGTTTCTTCGAGTTGGGGGATGCTGAGGTTGAGGGCGCCGGCAACGACGACCCAGCCCACCAGCACCATGCCAGGGGGAGCGCACACCGAAGCGGCTCAGCGCTGCGAGCGCTGTCGAAGACTGCTGCGCCATTGCGGATCCCCTTGATCACCAGTGCTATTGCCCTCATGCGCAATGTCGGTATCGCCGGAGCGAGCGTGTCCGAACTGCTCAAGCACGCCGGACCCTGTATCTGAACTTTCCCGGCGGCAAGCCGGAACTCATGGCCGCTGCCACCGAGACCGCTGCGGCTGCCGTCAGCGCCGCAGTCCGCAGCCACATCGCCGACCCGGACCCGGTTCGGGCCTTGGCCGGGTTTGTCGAGATGTGGGAGCAGATGCTCGACGACAGTGACTACACCGCATGCTGTCTCATCGTGGCCGCGACACTCGGAAGGGCCGAGGCACCCGCCGACACCGTTGCGCCGCGCCGGAAAGCGACTTGTTGCCCTCGTCGGTGACGAGGTGTCGGCATCGGCACCGTCGAAGCGCCCGTGAAGAGGTTTGGCCAGCGCGGTTATTGGCAACAAGAGGGGCCGGTTCTGTCATCAACTTTCTCCACGACCAAGTAAAGGTGGGCCATGAAGAGCTTCTCGATGTTGGCGGTGTCCGGGCTGGCTGCAGTGGCGTTGCTCAGTGGCTGCTCGGGCGGCGTCATCAACCAGGGTGGCGACACCAAGTGCAAGGACTTCCTCACCGCGGAGGAGAAGGACCAGAACGAGTCGGTGAGCAAGATGCTCAAGGACGAAAAGGGCACGGACCCGTCGAACCTGGAGATCACGGCGACCCGGGTGGCCGCACAGGGCTACTGCCAGGTCCTGGGCAACGAGGACACCAGGATCAAAGAAGCCCCGCACACCTGACCGGGGCCGGGCAGGTGGGCGGGGCGTGAACTTCGAGTTGTGAGGCTCGGACTTCTCAGCTGTTGTGTTCTTCGGCAGTGTCGGCGTCCTGGGCGGTGGCACCGCCTTCGTCGGCCCAGTCGGAACGCTCTCCCGCCCCCTTGCCCGGATCGCTCATCACGTCCGAGTTGGCAGGCACGGTCTCAGGCTTGTTCTTGTCCATTGCAGGGGAGTACCCACCTACTTGATGGTGTACCCGCCATCGATGACAAGATCGGCGCCGTTGACCATGCCGGCGGCATCGGAGGCGAGATAGACTGCCGCGGCGGCGATTTCGTCGGGGTAGGCGAACCGGCCGGTGGGGATCAGTTTCTTGAGGGCATCGCCCTTGGGGTTGTCCCAGGCTTTGATGCCGAGGTCGGTCAGTACGACTGTCGGTGAGATGCTGTTGACCCGAACACCACGGCCGGCCCATTCCGCGGCCAGGACCTTGGTGATCCCGACGACCCCGAACTTCGAGGCGCAGTAGGCCACGTGCTCTTCGATGGCGACCGTGGCGGCCTGTGAGGCCATGTTGATGATGACACCGCGTCCGGCGGCCAGCATGTGCTTGCCCACGGCCTGGCTCATCTGGAAGGTGCCGGTGAGGTTGACGGCGATGGTGTCGTCCCAGTACTTCTGTGAGATCTCGTCGGCCGGTGCCAGCCGGGCGATGCCCGCGCTGTTGACCAGGATGTCGATCTTGCCGAACTCCGCGAGGATTCCGTCGACGGCCTGACGCACCGATTCTGGGTCGGCGACGTTGCACTGGAATCCGCGGGTGCCGTCGGCGGGTTCGGAGAGGTCGGCCACGACGATGGTGGCACCTTTGGCTGCCAGGGCGGCGCCGATGGCGGCGCCGATTCCGGAGGAACCTCCGGTCACAACGGCGACTCGGCCGTCGAGGCGGAAGTCGAGATCTACCGAGTGGTCAGGCATGTTGGCACCAATCTGTTGTTGTGGACGGATTTCACGCCAGGATCGCGGAGGCGATCTCGGCGTCGGTGACCAACGACGAGACCAGCCCGGATCGCAATACTGCACGCGTCGCGGCGATCTTCTTGCTGCCCGTCACCAGGGCGATGACTGTGGGGATACCGCGCAGGACGTGCTCGTCCACCCCCATCCGTCGTTGGTCGAGTCCGGGAAGGCGGACGCCGTCGGCGTCGAGCAGCAACGCGCATGTCTCTCCGCACACGCCGGCCTCGTTGAGCTCCTTGGTTTCGGAGTCGGTGAGCAACTCGTAGACCTGCGACGCACCGGGCAACCAGGCGCCGACGGACACGATCGCGCAGGTGACCTTGCTCTGCCGGGCCAGGGTTTCCTGGATCTGCGGGGTGCCGGTGAGGCTTTCGGCCGTCCGCGCATCGGAGACCACCAGAGGTGCGTACATGGGCCAGGACCGGCCGCCGCTGATCTCGGTGATTCGGCGCACCAGATCGGCGCCATTGGAGGTGAGGGTGCCCGCCATGCCGGTCAGCTGGACCACATCGGCTCGGGGCAGCGTCGTCAGGTGGTCGGCGATCTTGGTCAGGGTCCGGCCGCAGTCGACCCCGATGACGTCCTCGGGCTGCACCACCGACTGGAGTAGTTCGGCCGTCACCTTCGCCACGGCGTCGGCCCGTTCCTGCGGGCTGTTCTCGTCGGTGGTCACCACATAGGCGTGTTTGAGGTCGAAGCGCCGTTGCAGCTCGGTGGACATCTCGACATCGATCGAACCGGGGCTGTGGATCGTGATCTCGACCATGCCCGTTGCCAGTGCTTCGTCGAGTTCGCGGGCAACCTTGAAGCGGGAGATGCCGAATTCCTCGGCAATCTGGATGCGGGTTCGGCCTTCGAGGTAGTACCGGCGCGCGATGACGGCGCGTTGAAAAAGCTCATCCGGACCCATCGATGCCCTCCTCGCGGTTCCAGTTGGCGCAGCTCATGTGGTCGAAATTGACCCTCATTGATCGGCTGTGCTCATATGCGCATGCGTGTTGACATGTGAGCATAGACCCTGCATGATCTGGATCACAAGATCATCTGAGTATCGGAGAGATCAAATGAGCATGGACGACACGGAGCTGGCCGGGCTGGCCAGTGATGTGCTGTCCCGGGAGTCCCGGGCGCTGTCGGCGCTCGCAGGCGCCGTGGAGGCGGGGGTGGTCGATGTGGCACGCCGCGTCCTCGCCACCCCCGGCAAGGTCGTGACCACCGGCTCGGGCACCTCGGGCATCATGGCCGAGCGCCTGGCTCATCTGCTGTCGGTGTGCGGAACGCCCGCGGTCTACCTGCCCGCGATGGACGCGCTGCACGGCGGCATGGGCGCGGTGACCGCCTCCGACCTGGTGCTGGGAATCTCCAAGACCGGTCGCTCCAGTGAATTGACCACTCTTGTCGAGCGTTTCGTGCGCCGCGGTATCGACGTCGTAGCCGTCACCGAAAACGCCCTCTCTCCGTTTGCTCAAGCAGCCACCACCGTGGTGGCCTTGCCGGCCACCGCGCCGGACGCAGATCCCGGTGACATGATCGCGATGGCCAGCACCCTGGTGGTCGGCGCCTGGGGTGACGCTCTGTCGGTGGTCACCATGGCGATGCGCGGCCACACGTTGGCCGACGTCGTCGACAGCCACCCCGCCGGTGGGGTCGGCCACCGCGGTGTCCGCCCCGGCGACGAAGCTGTCTCGGTGGTGCAGTCATGACGGACGGCTCCACCTCCAGAGGTGTTGTACTCGGTGTGGATTCGTCGACCCAGTCCTGCAAGGTCGAGATTCGTGACGCCGACACCGGCCGGCTGTACAGCACCGGCTCGGCTCCGCATCCGCCGGCCTTCCCGCCCAGCAGCGAGCAGCATCCGATCGACTGGGTGACCGCATTTGTCTCGGCGACTCGGGCCGCACTGGCGGCCTGCGCCGAACCGATTGCCGTGCAGGCGATTTCTGTTGCCGCCCAATGTCATGGACTGGTGCTGCTGGACGGCGCGGGACAGCCGCTGCGGGCTGCCAAACTGTGGAATGACACCACCGGTGCGCCCAACCTGGCCCGGCTGGTCGATCGCATCGGATCCCGTCGCTGGGTGCTGCGGATCGGCTCGCTGCCCACGGCCGCGTTCACCATCGCCAAACTGGCCTGGATCGCCGAGCACGAGCCGAAGCTGCTCGACCGGGTCGGCGCCGTTCTGCTGCCGCACGACTATCTGACCTACTGGCTGACCGGCAACCGGGTCACCGATCGTTCGGATGCCTCCGGGACCGGTTACTTCGATGCGACGGCCGGTGAGTGGATCACCGAATACCTGAATCTGGCTGCCGGAGCCTGTGATTGGGTGCCGAAGCTGCCGACGGTGCTGGGGCCGACGGAGGCTGCGGGTGTCATTCGCGAAGCCGCCGCCAGCGAGCTCGGTTTGCCTGCCGGTGTGGTGGTGGCCCCCGGTGGTGGCGACCAGCACGCCGGTTACCTCGGTCTCGGTCTCAGCGACGGTGACCAGTACTTCGGGATCGGTACCTCCGGTGTGGTGGCGACTTCCTCGCGGAGTCCGGTGTTCGACCCGACGGGCATGGTCGACGGGGTGGCCGACCTGACCGGTGGCTACCTGCCGCTGGTCAGCACGCTCAACGCCGCCCGTGTCGGCGACGTCGCCGCCCGGCTGTTGGGTACCGATCGCGCGGGTCTGGAAGAGTTGGCGCTCAGCGCCGGTGACACCCGGGGCCCGGTTCTGGTGCCCTTCTTCGACGGCGAACGCAAGCCCGACCGCCCCGATGCCCGAGGCGCTTTTGTCGACATGACCTCGCACACCACGCGGGAAGAGTTGGCGCGCGCCTTCGTCGAGGGCCCGCTGTTGTCGCTGCTGAGCGGTCGCGATCACCTGCGTGCAGCCGGTGTCGAGTTCTCCGGCGGTATCACCGCGGTCGGAGGTGGCGCCCGGTCGAAAGCCACCCGCCAGCTCCTGGCAGACCTGTCCGGCGACGAGGTTGTCACCCTGGATGCCGACGAGGCCACCGCCCGGGGCGCCTGCGTGCAGGCTGCGGCGGTGGCTGCCGGGGGTGGCACCAGCACCCTGATCGACGTGGCCAAGCGTTGGCAGCCGGCGGTTTTGGGTGCGGCCTCGCCGCGCGAGACCGGTCGTGATCTTGCCGCGTTGCGGGCCCGCTGGCACGCGGTGGCGGAGTCGCCACTGATCGACGGAGCCGGCGCATGACCGCCGCGCAGCTGCTGGCGCCGTGGCACCAGCGCTTCCCGGGGCGGTTGGCAGGCTCGGTTTACGCGACGTCCCCGGAATCCAGAGTGGAGGCGGCCCAAGCACTCTCGGAAGCCGGGCTGGACATCCACGTCGATGTGATGGCCGAAGCCGAAGGCCTGCCGGCCGGGGTGAGCCTCGCCGAGCTCAACCGCATCTCCGTCACCGTCGACGAGGCTCGGATCGGGGTGCATCTCATCGGGTCGGCGAATTTTGTCGACACCATCTTGGCATCCGTGCTGGCGGTCCGGCCCGGTGTCGTTTTCCTGCCGTGGGCGGCGTTCTCCGCCGAACGGGCCGATGCCATCCGGGCCGCCGGGGCGCAGGCCTGGATCGCGCTCTGGCAGGAGTGGGATGGCCTCGACGAATCATCATCGCCGGCTTGGCCTTCCATGCCCGACGGTGTTCTTGTCATGCTCATCGAGCCCGGCACCCGGGATCGATGTGCACTCGGACAGCTTGCTGTCGTCACCGCCTGCGCCGTCGACCTCCCGGTCGCGGTGGACGGCGGGGTCACCGAATCAGTAGCAGAACTGTGTGTCACCGCTGGGGCGAGTTCCATCGTTGTCGGCCGAGCGCTGCTCGCCGGTCCGCCCGCAGCTTCGAAGGAAGGGACAAAATGAGTACTGCAGAAACCATGCGCGCCAGCGTGATGACCGGGGTGGGTAGCCTCGTCATCGAGGAGCGCCCCGTGCCGTCGCCGGGCCCGAATCAGGTGCTGGTCGAGGTCGCCGCGGTCGGCGTGTGCGGCTCGGACGTGCACTACTACCGGCACGGCCGCATCGGGGACTTCATCGTCGAGGATCCGATGATCCTCGGCCACGAGCTGTCCGGAAAAATCGCCGCCGTCGGTGACGGAGTCGATCCCGGGCGGGTGGGTCAGCGGGTTGCGGTGGAGCCGCAGCACCCGTGCCGGCGCTGCAAGCAGTGCAAGGCCGGCCGGTACAACCTGTGCCCGGAGATGAAGTTCTACGCCACCCCGCCGATCGACGGTGCGTTCTGCAAGTACGTCACCATCGACGACGACATGGCTTATCCGGTACCGGATTCCATGTCCGATGATGCCGCGGCCCTGCTGGAGCCGTTGTCGGTGGCGGTCGCCGCCATGCGCAAGGCGGGCATTGTTCCCGGTTCGTCGATCCTGATCGCCGGCGCCGGCCCCATCGGCGTGATCTGCGCACAGGCCGCACGGGCCTTCGGTGCCTCCCGCATCGTGGTTTCGGATCTGCTGCAGGCGCGCCGGGACCGGGTGCTGCAGCTCGGTGCCACCGAAGTGATCGACCCCAGTGTCGACGACGTGACCGCGCTGGACCCGAAGGTGGACGCGTTTGTCGACGCCAGCGGTGCCGCACCCGCGGTCGTCAGCGGCATCAAGGCCGTCGGCCCCGCCGGCAAAGTGGTGTTGGTGGGTATGGGTGCCGAGGACGTCACGCTGCCCGTCGGCTACATCCAGAACTGGGAGATCACGGTCACCGGGGTGTTCCGCTACACCGATACTTGGCCTGCGGCAATTCATCTCGTAGAGTCTGGCGCCGTTGATCTCGACGCTCTGGTCACCGGCCGCTACGACCTCGAACACGTCGCAGACGCACTCGACAGTGACACCGATCCTTCCAGCCTCAAATCGATTGTGAACCCCGCATGAGCAACCCCTTTGATCTGACCGGCCGCACCGCGTTGGTAACCGGTGGCAACCAAGGCCTCGGCCGGGCCTTTGCGTTCGGCCTGGCCCAGGCCGGCGCGCGGGTCGCGATCTCCGGCCGCAGTGCCGAGCGCAACGCCCAGGTGGTCGCCGACGCCGCCGAAGCCGGATACACGTTCCACCCCATCACCGCCGACATCACGCAGTCCGCGGACGTGGAGCGGATGACCGATGAGGCGATCGCCGCACTGGGGCATCTCGACATCCTGGTCAACAACGCCGGCACCTGCTACCACGGTGAGTCCTGGACGGTGACCGAGGAGCAGTGGGACAACGTTTTCGACCTCAACGTCAAAGCGCTGTGGGCATGTTCGCTGGCGGCGGGCAGGCACATGCGTGAGCGGGGCAGCGGTTCGATCGTCAACATCGGCTCGATGTCGGGCATGATCGTCAACCGGCCGCAGATGCAGCCCGCCTACAACGCCTCCAAGGCTGCGGTGCATCACCTCACCAAATCGCTGGCCGCCGAATGGGGTCCGCTCGGCATTCGGGTGAATGCGCTGGCGCCGGGTTACTGCAAGACCGAGATGGCCCCGGTGGACAAGCCGGAGTTCAAGCGCCACTGGATCGACGACACCCCGATGGTGCGTTACGCCCTGCCCGAGGAGATCGCTCCCAGCGTGGTGTTCCTGGCCAGCGACGCCGCGTCGTTCATCACCGGTTCGGTGCTGGTCGCCGACGGGGGCTACACGGCATGGTGAGCCACGACGCCGGTGTGAATCGGAGAGTCGTCGTGGCTGCCCTCGACGATGTCACCATCGAATCGGTGGCCGAGGATCAGCCGGCCGCCGGACAGGCTCGGGTGCAAACCACCGTCGTCGGTATCTGCGGGTCGGATCTGCACGCCGCCTGCGGGCGGCACCCGTTCATCGATCTGCCGTACCGCCCGGGCCATGAAGCCGTCGGTGTCGTCGACGCCGTCGGTGAAGGGGTCGACGGCTCGTGGGTTGGCAAACGTGTTGTGGTGGAACCGAACCTGGCCTGCGGTCACTGCACGCAGTGCAAATCCGGTCGCTACAACATCTGTAAGGATCTGCTGGTCCTCGGGTGCCAGACCCCCGGTGCGCTGGCAGATTCTTTCACCGTCGCGGTGGACCGGTTGGTGCCGCTGGCCGACGACCTGGACGATCGGCACGCCATCCTGATCGAGCCGCTGGCCACCCCGGTGCACACGGTGCGCCGCGCGGCCGAGGCGGTGGGTGACCTCAACGGCCGTCCGGTCGTGGTGATCGGCGCCGGTCCCATCGGGCTGTTCGTGCTGCTGGCCGCGCGCCAGGCCGGAGCCAAGGTGGTGGTCGCGGACCTGCTGACCTCCAAGCGTGATCGAGCCCAACGCCTCGGAGCAGCCGGCACCTTCGATCCGACCGAGCCGGATGCCGTGCAGACCGCGCTGGAACTGCTGGGTGGGCCCGCCGCCGTCGTGATCGACTGCGTGGCGCGGGAGTCCTCGGTGGCGCAGGCCGTCGATCTGGTGGACAAGGGCGGCGCCGTGATGATCGTCGGTGTCGCGGAGGGTTCCACGCCGGTGCCGTTGGGTTTGATCCAGGACCGCGAGCTGGCGCTGATCGGCAACCTGATGTACGTCCGCGAGGACTTCACCGCGGCCGTCGATCTGCTCGCCTCCGGGGCGGTGCCCGTCGAAGAATTCATCAGTGCCGAATTTGCTTTCGAGGAGTCAGCTCGGGCGTTCACTGCCTCTGCCGACCCAGAAAATGTCAAAGTGCTTGTGACGGTTGGGGGCCAGGTATGACTCAGGCACTGCTGCAGTGCGTGGACATCCATAAGGGATTCGGCGGTGTGCCGGTCCTGAAGGGCATCACGTTGGATCTGGAGCCGGGCACGGTGACGGCACTGGCCGGCGAGAACGGTGCCGGCAAGTCGACGCTGATGAAGATCATCAGCGGTCAGTACACCGCCGACCGCGGCACTGTCACCGTGAAGGGCACCGAAATGTCCTCGGGTAACACCAAGGACGCGGTGAAGCACGGTGTGGCCATCGTGCCGCAGGAACTGGCATCCATCGAGGACATGACCGTCTACGAGAACCTGTTCGTGGGACGGGAGATCACCACCGGTCCGTTCCTGAACCGGCGGGCCATGATCGATGAGGCGCGTGATTCGCTGGCCGTGTTCGGCGTGACGATCGATCCGGCCGCGCGGATGGGCAGCCTGCCCGTCGGTCTGCGCCAGATCGTCGAGATCGTCAAGGCCGCCCGGACAGGCGCGCAGGTGGTGATGCTCGACGAGCCGACGTCGGCCATCTCCGAGCGTGAGGTCGAGGGGCTCTACAAGATCGTCCGCCAGCTCAAGGATCACGGGGTGGCGATGGTGTACACCACCCACAAGATGGCCGAGATCCGCGCCATCGCCGACCGGGTGGTGGTGTTGCGTGACGGCGGGCTGATCCTGGACAAGGGCATCGCCGATGTTTCCGATGACGACATCGTGACCGCGATGATCGGTCGAGAACTCGACGCGCTGTTCCCGGACCGCCCCGAACCCGGCAATGATGTGGTGCTCGAGGTGAAGGACCTCCAGGTCGACGGCGCTTCGGGGCCGGTGTCGTTCACCGTGAGGGCGGGCGAGATCGTCGGTCTGGCCGGACTGGTCGGCGCCGGCCGTACCGAACTGCTGGAAGCCATCTTCGGTGCCAAGCATTCCTCGTCAGGCGAGGTCTTGGTACGGGGCAAGCTGGTGAAGCGCAACGCGCCGGCGGCGGCCATCACCGAGGGTATGGCCATGGTGCCGGAGGACCGCAAACTCTCCGGTGTGGTGCTGTCGATGAGTGTGCTCGACAACGGTTCGCTGCCGCGGTTGTCCGCGTTCTCGGTGGGGGGCTGGCTCAAAGGCAAGTCCCGCTCCAATCTGGTGTCCGAGGTGATGAAGTCGGTGCGGCTGCGCAGTCGCGGGCTGTCCCAGGAAGTCGGCACCCTCTCCGGCGGCAACCAGCAGAAGGTGGTGCTGGCCCGTTGGCTCACCGGCACGGTGAACGTGCTGTTGCTGGACGAGCCGACCCGTGGCGTCGACGTCGGCGCGCGTAGCGAGATCTACCGCATCATCACCGAATTCGCAGAACAAGGCATGGCCGTGCTGATGGCGTCGTCGGACATGCCCGAAGTCGTCGGGTTGTCCCACCGTGCATTTGTGATGCGCGGCGGCGAACTCGTCGGCGAGCTCGATCGAGACGCACTTGACCATCCGGAGGTCCAGGAGTCGGTGTTCCGGCTGGCGACCGCGCTGGAGGCCAAACCCGATACCAGGAACCAGGAGGCGCAGCAGTGAGTACGAAGGAAGACACCGCACCGGAGTCCGGAGGTGCCGCGACAGTAGTGGCATCGCCGATCACCGGTGAACCGGTGAAACTGTTCTCCCGAGATTGGTTCGGTGCCATGGCATTGCGGTACGCCATGTTCATCATCCTGTTGATGGTCATCTTCTACTTCAGCTACCGCAGCGCCCGGTTCTCGACGGTGGAGAACCTCATCACCATCCTGGTGGCGGCGGCACCGTTTGCGCTGATCGCCCTGGGACAGACCCTGGTGATCCTGACCGGCGGCATCGACCTGTCTGTGGGCAGTGTCATCGCGGTATCGGCGATGGCGGGTGCGGCCACCGCAAAGGCCAATCCCGGCCAGGTCTGGATGACGGTGCTGGTGGCGATGCTGGTCGGCCTTGCCGTCGGCTGCCTCAACGGATTCATGGTGTCGCGGTTGAATGTTCCACCATTCATCGCGACATTGGGTACGTTGACAGCGGGCTCGGGTGCGGCGTACGTGATAGGTGGCGGCGCGCCCATCAACGGGTTGCCCGCGGAGTTCGGCACGATCGCCAACACCAAGATCTTCGGCCTGCAGATCCCGGTTCTGCTGATGATCTTCGGGATCATCGCACTTGCCATCGTCATGAAGCGCACCACCTATGGCATGCGCGTCTACGCGGTCGGCGGTAACCGCAATGCCGCCGAGATCGCCGGTATCAACGCCAAGAACGTGCTGTTCAGTGTCTACGCGCTGTCGGGCCTGCTGGCCGGACTCTCCGGCGTCATGTTGGCCTCCCGCGTCATCTCGGGCCCGCCCAACCTGGGTCAGGGCTATGAGCTGGACGCCATCGCGGCCGTCGTCATCGGTGGCGCCAGCCTGATGGGTGGCCGCGGGTCGATCTGGGGAACGGCCTTGGGCCTGCTGATGATCCAGACGCTGAACAACGGTTTGGACATCCTCGTGGTGCCCGCCTACTGGCAGGACGTGATCAAGGGCGTTCTGATCGTCTCCGCTGTGGCCATCGACGTGTGGTCCTCGAAGCGACGAACTTGACGCAGTACAAGAATTCAGTAACAACCACCGAAAAATAATGGGAGAGAAGATCACATGAGATTGGCAACAAAGATGTTCGCCATTGCCTCGGCCACAGCGCTGGGGTTCGGTCTGACGGCTTGTGGGGCGGGTGACAAGGCGGCCGAAAGCGACTCCACCCGGATCGGCGTCTCGGTGTACGACATGAGTTCGTTCATCACCGCAGGCAAAGAGGGTATGGATCAGTACGCCAAGGACAACAACATCGAGTTGATCTGGAACTCGGCCAATCTGGACGTCGCGACCCAGGCCAACCAGGTCGACTCATTCATCAACCAGGGCGTCGACGCCATCATCGTGGTTCCGGTGCAGGCGGATTCGCTGGCCCCGCAGGTCGCGGCAGCCAAGGACAAGGGCATTCCGCTGGTCCCGGTGAATGCCGCTCTCGACAGCAAGGACATCGCCGGCAATGTGCAGCCGGACGACGTGGCTGCCGGTGAACAGCAGATGCAGATGATGGCCGACGAGCTCGGTGGCCGCGGCAACATCGTGATCCTGCAGGGGCCGTTGGGTCAGTCCGGTGAGCTTCAGCGCACCGAGGGCATCAACAACGTGCTGGCGAAGTACCCGGACATCAATGTGCTGGCCATGGATACCGCGAACTGGAAGCGCGACGAGGCCGTCAACAAGATGAAGAACTGGATCTCCGGATTCGGTGACCGCATCAACGGTGTGGTGGCCGAGAACGACGATATGGGTCTTGGTGCCTTGCAGGCGCTCAAGGAATCCGGACGCACGGTGCCGATCGTCGGCATCGACGGTATCGAGGACGGTCTGAACGCTGTCAAGAGCGGCGAGTTCATCGGCACTTCGCTGCAGAACGGCACCGTGGAGCTGTCGGCCGGCTTGGCTGTCGCCAACGCGCTGGCCAAGGGTGAAGAGATCAACTCCGAGCCCGTCTACATCATGCCCGCCATCACCCAGGAGAACGTCGACGTCGCGATCGAGCACGTCGTCACCAAGCGGGCTGAGTTCCTGGCAGGTCTGACCGAGCTGACCAACCGGAACCTCGAGACCGGCGACATCGCCTACGAGGGCATCCCCGGACAGACGGCTCCGTAACACCCCGTACTCCGCGATACCCATCAGCAAGGAAAGAGATCGAATGAAACTGACCACCAAGATCGGCGCGCTCGCAGCCGCCGGTGCACTGGGTCTGGGCCTGACCGCCTGTGGCGCCGGTGACACCGCGGCCAACGAGGACACCACCCGCATCGGTGTCACGGTGTACAACATGAGCTCCTTCATCACCGAAGGCAAGGAGGGCATGGACACCTACGCCAAGGCCAACAACATCGAACTGGTGTGGAACTCGGCCAATGACGATGTGTCCACCCAGGCATCCCAGGTCGACTCCCTGATCAACCAGGGTGTCGACGCCATCATCGTGGTTCCGGTGCAGGCGGATTCGCTGGCCCCGCAGATCGCGGCGGCCAAGGACAAGGGCATCCCGCTGCTGGCGGTCAACGCCGAGCTCAACAGCGACCAGTTGGCCGGCAGCGTGCAGCCGGACGACGTGGCCGCCGGTGAGCAGGAGATGCAGATGATGGCCGACGCTCTCGGCGGGCGCGGCAACATCGTGATCCTGCAGGGCCCGCTCGGTGGCTCGGGTGAGATCAACCGCGGCAAGGGCATCGACAACGTGCTCGCCAAGTACCCGGATATCAGGGTGCTGGCCAAGGACACCGCGAACTGGAAGCGCGACGAGGCCGTCAACAAGACGAAGAACTGGCTCTCGAGCTTCGGCCCGGAGATCAACGGTGTGGTGGCGCAGAACGACGACATGGGCCTTGGTGCTCTGCAGGCGCTCAAAGAGGCCGGCCGCACCGGAGTCCCGGTCGTCGGTATCGACGGCATCGAGGACGGTCTGAACGCCGTCAAGAGCGGTGACTTCATCGGCACCTCGCTGCAGAACGGCACCGTGGAGCTGTCGGCCGGTCTGGCCGTGGCCCACAAGCTGGCCCTGGGTGAAGAGGTCGACACCAAGCCGATCTACATCATGCCGGCCATCACGCAGGACAACGTCGACGTCGCGATCCAGCACGTCGTCACCGACCGCCAGGCTTTCCTCGACGGCCTGGTCGAGCTGACCAACAAGAACCTCGAGACCGGAGATATCGCCTACGAGGGCATTCCGGGTCAGAAGGATCCCAGCTAACCGATCTACTCCGAGTTCGGGCCGGTCACCTTCGGGTGGCCGGCCCGTTCTGGTATTCAGAGATCATGCATCCCTTCCGTGCCGCCGTCGAAGCCGGCGACTTCGCTGCAATTCCGGCGCTGTGCTCGCAGGACGTCGTCTTTCGCAGCCCCATCGCGCACCAGCCGTATCAGGGCCGCGAAACCCTGGCGGTGATCCTGGCGGCCGTTTCCCGGGTGTTCGAAGATTTGACCTACGTCCGGGAGTTCGGTGACGACACGAACCACGCGCTGATCTTCACCGCCCGGGTGGGGGAGTTGGAGATCAACGGTTGCGACTTCCTGCACACCGGCGCCGACGGGCTCATCGACGAGTTCACGGTGATGCTGCGCCCACTCAAGGCGGTGACCGCCTTCGCCGAGAAGATGTCCGTCGAGTTCGCGGCGGCATTGAACCAAGCGGCGGCATTGAAACAAGCCGAAGGCGCTCCGTAGCCCGACCACAAACGGGCCTCGGGTAGCGAACTACGCGTGAGTCGTTGCGTCATCCGGCCGACCATCGGAGGATGGCGCGCATCGGCGAGGATCACTTGATCGTCTGTCGGGAACAACGCGACGACAACAGTTGGCTGTTCACCGTCAGCTACACCGCGCACTTCACCGCAGAGGATCTCGGCAGGCGGTTCGACGACACGGTGGCCATCCGGGAGATCCACGGCCAGAACAAGATTGCCGAGGCTCCATACGCGGTGCCCTTCACCGCCACCGGCCCGGTGGTGCTGCGTAAGAAGCGGATAGTGGTGCGTGGGTCCAGCATCGAGGCGGTGTGTGCCGAGATCCGGCTGTACCCGGCCCCGACTCAGTCGCCGCGGCGTTGAAGCTGCTCGTACCAATCCTCGGGAACGCGGCCGCGTGGACCGGGCACGGTCTCATCCGCGGGCCGGGAGTGGGGCGGCGCCAGCTGCGGCCCGTCCGCGTAGTCATCGGTGGAGAAGTCCCAGAACCAATCCTCGCCCGGTTCGAATGACTGGATGATCGGATGGCCCGAGTCCCGCCAGTGTGCGCTGGCATGCCGTTTCGGGGAATCGTCGCAGCAGCCGATGTGGCCGCATGCCGCGCAGCGGCGCAGATGCACCCACCAGCCGCCGGCTTCATCGCATTCGACGCAACCGGTCCCGCTGGGTGCCGCGGCCGGGTTGATATCGGTGCTCATAACCGCTGAGCTTAATGGCGATGAGCCAAACCTGACGTGTGTCTGACTCGAGCTCGCTAACGTTGCCGTCATGGCAGTCAACGATTCGCGTGAAGTGACCATCGAAGCGACTCCGGCGGAGATCTTGGACGTCATTGCCGACGTCGAGAACACCCCGAGCTGGTCCCCGCAGTTCCAGAGCGCCGAGGTCCTCGATACCCACGATGACGGCAGGCCCAGACAGGTCAAGATGATCGTCAAGGCGGCCGGGCTCACCGACGAGCAGGTCGTGGAGTACACCTGGTCGGAGAACCAGGTCAGCTGGACGTTGGTGTCGGCCGGGCAGTTGAAGGCACAGGACGCCAGCTACACGCTGACGTCCACCGGTGACACCACCAAGGTGAAGTTCGACATGGCGATCGATCTGTCGGTACCGCTGCCCGGGTTTGTGGTCAAGCGGACCATGAAGGGCGGGATGGAGACCGCCACCGACGGGCTGCGCAAGCAGGTGCTCAAGGTCAAGAAGGGCTGACCGCCTCAGTGACGAATACGGGTCCGCTGTCCGGGGTCAAGGTCGTCGAACTCGGCGGTATCGGGCCGGGGCCGCATGCGGGCATGGTGCTCGCCGACCTGGGGGCCGATGTCGTGCGGGTGCGACGTCCGGGTGGGCTCACGATGCCTGCCGAGGACGTCGACCTGCTGCACCGGGGCAAACGGATCGTCGATCTGGATGTGAAGAAGCAACCCGAGGTCCTGCTCGAGCTGATCGCCAAAGCCGATGTGCTGCTGGACTGTTTCCGGCCCGGCACCTGCGAGCGGCTCGGTATCGGACCCGAGGGATGCGCCGCGGTGAACCCGCGGCTGATCTTCGCGCGGATCACCGGCTGGGGGCAGGACGGCCCGCTGGCACAGACCGCCGGTCATGACATCAACTACCTCTCGCAGACGGGTGTCTTGTCGTCGATCGGCTACCGGGATCGGCCGCCGGTGGCGCCGCTGAATCTGGTGGCGGATTTTGGTGGAGGATCGATGCTTGCATTGTTGGGCATCGTGGCGGCCTTGTTCGAGCGGGAACGGTCGGGTCTCGGGCAGGTGATCGATGCGGCGATGGTCGACGGTGTCAGTGTGCTCGCCCAGATGATGTGGACGATGAAACTGACCGGTGCGCTACAGGATCGGCGGGAGTCGTTCCTGCTCGACGGTGGCGCCCCCTTCTACCGGGCGTACGAAACCGCCGACGGTGGGTACATGGCCGTCGGCGCCATCGAACCGCAGTTCTTTGCGCAGTTGGTGGCCGGACTGGGATTCGCCGAGAGGGAGCTGCCCGGCCAGTTCGAGCTCGCCCGGTACGACGAGATGCAGGCGGCGTTCACCGAACGTTTTGCAAGCAAGACGCGCGACGAGTGGACGGCGGTTTTTGCCGGCACGGACTCATGTGTGACGCCGGTGCTGACCTGGTCGGAGGCAGCTGACAACGCGCACCTGCTGGCACGCGACACGTTGGTAGACGTCGACGGTGTTCGGCAGGCCGCTCCGGCCCCGCGGTTCTCCCGCACCCCGGCGGGGCCGCCGGGTGTGCCGCCGCAGCACACCACCGCACTGGAGGACATCGGCTGGTAGGCCCGATGTCGGCGGCATGAGCGGGCTTGCGTCGCAAGGGTTCCGATCAGCTGGAGTAAAGGGAAATGGTCGCCGCCGGCAAGCCCGTTGGCTGGAGTATGCCGACAGGAGTTGTACTCAACCCGGACCCGTCCGCCGCGAACACCGTCGATGACGCGATCACCCAGGCCAGGCGCGCGTACGACGCCGGCGTGCGCCAGATCTGGCTCGCGCAGCTGGCCGATGTCGACTCCATCGCTCTGGCCGGGCTGATCGGCGCCGCAGTCCCCGGCCTAGGGGTCGGAACCTGACATATTGCGCTGTGCAACAACTACTCCGATGCCGCTGCTTCACCATCTGGATTCGCTGATCGTCAGATTGCCGGTTTGGTACTCCGCTTGCCGATCAGATGCTCGTGACTTTTCGTGTAGGAAACGTGTTGAAACGATACGGGGACAGCTCTGTTCCAGAGCCGCTGTCGTGGGGTGCGGAGAAGGGCAAAATCCTGGCCGTCGTTGGCGATTCGTGGCTCTGGCGGTGCCTGAACTGCAGCGCCGAGGCCTCTTCAGGGACGAGTACAACGAGGCGACCCTGCGGCAGCGGTACGCCAGAAAAGTGCTTCGGTAGCTTCCGCTGCCCCGGCGAGACGTAACCTCATCTGTCACTTCTGTTTTGGCCTTTTCTGGCGGACATATTTGTCGGTGGGCCATGGCATCATCGAATGTATGTTCGATCAGTTGCCGGATTCCGCGTCTCGGGCCGAGATGAGTGACGCAGAGATCGATGCTGCCATCTCGGCGTGGACTGCTGCGGTGGCTGCTGGATCAGCGCATCGTTTTTTGCTCATCGCAGAGAAGACCAGTCGCAATTACAACGAGGACTGGGAAATCCTCGAAGACACCGAAGCGGCATGGAATTCCGCTGCCGCCGAGATCTCGCTGGCTTCTGGAATCTCCCATGGACGCGCCTGTGGCGACATGGAAGTGGGGCTGGCGCTGGCGGTCCGTTTGCAGAGCGTCGCCACGCTGCTGTTGACGGGGCAGATCTCCGAACGGATCGCCCGCCGCATAGTTCAACGCACCGCCAACATCCAGGACCCGGATCTGCTGGCCTTGGTGGAGGCCGACATCGTTGAGTGCGCGATCCATTGGGGTGGGTTGTCGCAGCAGAAGCTCGACGCCGCGATCGATGTGTGGGTGGATCGTCATGATCCGGGTGCCCTCAGGCAGACCCGGGTTCGGGTCCGCGACCGTGGGGTGCAGATCGTCGAGAGCAAGGGCGGTGTCACGGAACTTGTCGCCCGTCTCAAAGGCCCTGATGCGGCCCTGTTGATCCGTCGGCTGTCGGTGATGGCCAGGGGTGTCTGCCCTGACGACCCGCGCACTTTCCAGCAGCGGCTCGCCGATTCAGCTGGGGCGTTGGGGGCCGGGTACTTTCACTTGGCGTGCGACTGCGGAAACCCGGAATGTACCGCTGCCGTCGAGGACGGGCGGGCTTCCAGTGTGGTGGTCTATGTCTACGCTGAGGGCGCCACCCTGGCGGCCCAGCCGGACCCGCTGATGGATGGCGACGGCTCGCTTCCCGATGAGGGCGACGTGGCTCCTGTTGATAGCCCCGCCGCGAGTGTTGATGGTGCTCCTGACGCGATCGCTGATGGTTGTCCAGACGGGAGTGCTGAGAGTAGCCCCGACGCGACTGCTGCCGGGAGTCCCGACGCGACTGTCGTTGGTAGTCCTAGCGACGGACCGTCTGGCGGACCGCCTCCCGGCGACGGACCCCAACCTTCGCGCAGCTCGGGCACGCGGCGTCAACGATCCTCACCTGTGCGGCGGCCGCCACCGGGGATCATCCCCGGCTTCGGTCACACCCCCGCTGAAGAGATCGCCGCAAAGATCGCCGCCGGGGCCAAGATTCGCCATCTCACCGCGCCAGGAAAAGAACCCGAATCCCGATACCGCCCGAAGGTCGCCCTCGACGAGTGGGTCCGCGCCCGGGATTTGACGTGCCGCTTTCCCAACTGTGATCGGCCCGCCCAGTTCTGCGACTGGGACCACACCGTGCCCTGGCCGGCCGGCCCCACCCACGCTTCCGGGGGCAAGATGCTGTGCCGACTCCACCACCTCGGCAAGACATTCTGGGCCGGCTGGTCCGATGTTCAGCATCCGGATGGCACCGTCGTGTGGACCACTCCAACCGGCCAGACCTATACCACCAAACCGGGTAGCAGCCTGTTCTTTCCGTCCGTCGACACCACGTCGGCAACGATTGTCACCGGCACCCCATTCCCCAACGGCGCCGACAAGCTCCAGAAGATGCCACAACGGCAAAAGCGCTACCGGTCCAGAGAACGTGCCGCCCGCATCAAGGCAGAGCGCGCGCTCAACGACGCCTACGTCGCCGAGCGCAACAGACCCCCGCCGTTCTGAGCGGGACCGCGCTGCGCTGAGCGCCGCCCTGAGCACCGAAACCGGGCTCAGCTGGCGAACAATCGCTGGGTCCGGGCCTCATGCCGCATTCCGGCGATCTCGAGTTGCAAAGTCGTGCTGGAGATCTTGGAGATCGGTCGCAAACAGCACTCCGCGGCAAGGGCCACCACCGCGTCGACATTGCGGATCTGGATGCGCTGCGCCTCCAATGGGCCCAGTCGGCCCAGTCGTACCGCAGCGCTGAGCGCCGAGGACAACGCCGACCGCAACGACCCCAGCACTGCCGTCTCGACGCCCACGCCGAGCTGAGCCTGAATGGCGCCTTCGACCACCGCCAGATTCCCGGAGGTCGACCCGGCAGCCACGGCAGCAAGATAGCCGTCGCAGGAACACAATCCGATCTGCTGTGCCGTCACCGCCAACTGCAGGCCGGCGGACTCGGAAGCCACTCGGGCATTGCCGGAGAGCTTGTAGGACGACAGCAACGCATCCAGATCGCACAGTGACACCAGGGCCGGAGCTGACCGCCACGCCGCGGCGGTCACCGTGCCGTCAAGGGTGGCTGTCCCGTATGCCAGGTAGTCGAGCGCCGCGGTCTCGATATCGCCGGCACCGGCGGTGGGACGCTGCAGCAACCATTCCTCGAAGCCATTGCTGTGTACCAGGCGCCCGGCAGGAAAAGCGCTGTCGTGCAGCTGCATCCACAGTGCCAGTGCGGCGGGACTGTCAGTCATGAGAGTGCGAGTGGCCGGCCGAGGTTCGCGACCAACCTCGAGCTGCCAGCGGAATGTCGGCGACTTTCCCGGTGACGCCGAGATCGGCCAGCAGGTGCTCAGCGGCGTGCGCACTGGTGAACAACGGGGCCGCCACGGAGTCGGCGTCGATGTCGACGGGGGCATGCTGATTGCCCAGGACGTAGCCCAACAGCAGCATGCTGCGCGGATCGTTCTGATCGAACCGCACGGTGACTGCCGGTTCGGCGGGACGGCGCACCACAACCACCTGCTCGCCGTCATCGGCGATCACCGTACCGTTGTCGAGGAAGGTGCCGCGTGGCAACAAGATCCGCACCTGCAGACCGGTGTCGGCGGTCACCAGCTGTCGCGGCTTGGCGGCATCACCCCAGCCGATGTCGACATGATGGCGGCGCCGGCCGGCGAATGCGGGATCGTCGATGGAGCCCAGGATGGTGTCGGCGTTCACGTCAGAACCCTCTCTCGAACGGTGTCGAGCAGTAGCTGCTGAATACGGTGCAGGTCCGGCGCGTGATCGGTGGTGATCCGGACCAGAACTCCCACGGCAGCGGGCAGCTCGCTGGCGCCACCGCGGACCGGACTCGCAGCCAGAACGTGGCGCACCGCGTCCAGCAGCGCGGCCGAGTCGGTGGCGGGCGCGACCACCAGCAGCGTCGCCAGATAGTCGGCGTCGACCAGGCGGGCGGCTGACGGCGGCTCCAACAGAACGAGGTCGCGGGCCACGGTTCGGCCGTCGACGACGATCCGCACGGCACTGTTGTAGCTGTGATAGCGGAAGCGTTCCCCGTGCCCCAGCCGGCCCGCCGCGAGCGCTTCCCAGCCGATATAGCAGCCGGCCGCGTCGACGTCGATGTCCATCACCTGGGTGTAGTGCGAATCGGCGTGGGGGATAAGAGTTTTTGGTAGATACTCCAGCGTGGCGGCCCGGTCGACACCAAAGCTGAGGCGGTGCCGCGCCCCGTGGCCGCTGCCGGAGAACACCTGAGTGGCGGCCTGGGTGGTCAGCCGGAGGTGGCTGCCGGGTTCAGCCTGAACCGTGGTGGTGAGGTCATCATCGGAGAATGTCCCGCCGCTGGGGCTCTGCACACACACCGTCGCGGCGTCGGGATAGGTCTCATCGCAGTAAAGCGGCGTGGTCATCCGTTGTGGATAACGCTGCTGCATCAGGGCGGTGCGAGTCCGGCCGGTCGCATCGGCGACCACCCGCAGCGTCAATGCTCCGGGCCGGATAGCCGTGATCACCGTGCCGCCGGTTCCAGCATCGCGCCCGCCACCAGCTCGGACACCACGTTGTCGAGACCATCTCCCGATCGCAGATCGGTGAACACCGTGGGCTTGACCGGCCGGGCGACCGCACAGTCACGCCGCATCCGCTCCAGGTCAGCACCGACCAGAGGGGCGAGATCGATCTTGTTCACCACCAACAGGTCTGACTGCAGCAGCCCGATCCCTTTCTTGCGTGGGATGTCGTCACCGGCGGCGGTGTCGATGACAAAAATCCAGAAGTCCACCAGGTCAGAGGTGAAGGTCGCGGCCAGGTTGTCGCCGCCGGATTCCACCAGGATCAGATCCAGGTCGTCGAACTGTGCGCACAACCGCGAGATGGCGGCCAGATTGGCGGACGGATCCTCCCGAATCGCGGTGTGCGGGCACGCACCCGTTTCGACCGCCAGCACCCGCGCCGGGTCGATCACCCCGCTGCGCCGGACTCGTTGGGCATCCTCGTCGGTCACCAGGTCATTGGTGATGACGGCGACGCTGAAACCCGCCCGGGTCAACTCGGGGACCAGCGACTCCACCAGTTTCGTTTTCCCGGAACCGACGGGGCCGCCGATCCCGATCCGAATGACGTCCGGCATGGATCCTCCTATTTGATCGAGTAGCGCCGGCCCAGCGGGACCTGCTGCATCGGGACGCTGTCGCAGACTTGGCCGTCGACCTCCACCCGGTAGGTGTCAGGGTCGATGGTGATCTGCGGCAAGTAGTTGTTGTGCAGCAGATCGGCTTTGGTCAGTGCTCGGGCTCCCCGGCACCCGATCAACGGAGTCTCCAGGTTCAGCCGTTGTGCAAGATCGGATTCGGCGGCCGCGGCGGCCACGAAGTTCACCGACACATCGGCCGGGGTCTTGCCGAATGCCGCCCACTGCGGCCGGTACTTCAGTGGCTCACACGTCATGAGGGAGGCGTTGGCCTCACCCATCACCGACCAGGCCGGGAAGCCGCCCTTGAACACCACCTCAGGCCGGATACCGAAGAACTTCGGTTCCCACAGCACGATATCGGCGAGCTTGCCCGGTTCCAGGGACCCGACGATGTGGTCGATCCCGAAGAGTCGGGCCGGGTTGATGGTGAGCTTGGCGATATAGCGCAAAATCCGGGCGTTGTCGGCACCGGTGCCCTCATCGCCTGGCAGCGCACCACGGGTGACGCGCATGTGAGAGGCCAATTGCCAGGTACGGGCAATGGTTTCGCCGATCCGACCCATGCCCTGGGAATCCGATCCCATCGCCGAGATGGCCCCCAGATCATGCAGCACGTCCTCGGCGGCAATGGTTTCGCGTCGGATCCGGGACTCCGCGAAGGCGACGTCCTCGGGAATCCGGGGATTGAGATGGTGGCACACCATCACCATGTCCAGGTGTTCGTCGAAGGTGTTCAGTGTGTACGGGTTGGTCGGATTGGTCGATGACGGAAGGCAATAGGATTCACCGACCACCCGCATGATGTCGGGGGCGTGGCCGCCGCCGGCGCCTTCGGCATGGTAGGTGTGGATGGTCCGGCCGCCGATGGCCCGCATGGTGTCCTCGAAGAACCCGGACTCGTTGAGCGTGTCGGTGTGGATCTGCACCTGCAGGTCCAGCTCGTCGCCGGCATCCAGGGAGGCCTTGATCGCGGCCGGGGTGGCGCCCCAGTCCTCGTGGATCTTGTACCCGATGGCCCCGGCCAGGCCCTGCTCGATCAGCGGAGCGGTGCTCGACGAGCTGCCGTTGGCGATGAAGCCGAAGTTCATCGGGAACGCCTCGGCCGAACGCAGCATCCGTGCCAGGTTGTTCGGACCCGAGGAGGTGATGCCCACGGTCACCGGTCCCAGCCCACCACCGATCATGGTGGTGACGCCGCTGGAGATGGCCTCTTCGACCAGCCCCGCACTGTCGAAGTGCACGTGCACGTCGATGGCGCCGGCGGTGGCGATCATGCCCTCGCCGGAGCGGACGTCGGTGCCGGCGCCGATGACCAGCTCGGGATCCACCCCGTCCATGGTGCGGGGATTGCCGGCCTTGCCCACGCCGGCGATCTTGCCGTTGCGAATACCGATGTCGGCCTTGCGAATCCCCAGCACCGGATCGACGATCAACACGTTGGTGATGACAAAGTCCAGAGCGCCCTCGGCATTGGTGATGTCGCCGTGGACTGCCATCCCCTCACGCATGGTCTTGCCGCCGCCGAATACAGCCTCGTCGCCGTGCACCGTGTGGTCGTGCTCGACGCGGGCCAGCAGTTCGGTGTCGGCCAGCCGGACCCGATCTCCGGTGGTGGGACCGAACAGTTCGGCGTAGCGCGCGCGGCTGATGCGGTATGTCATCTAGTCTTCCTCGTCCAGGTAGCCCGCGGTACGCATCGTGGCCAGCAGCTGCGGATCGGGAGCATCGGCAGTCGGCCCATTGGTCATCGAGTTCTGTCCGATCACCACACGTTCGCCGCCGTAGCTGGTCAGCGAGATCTCCTGTGTCTCTCCGGATTCGAAACGGACCGCGGTGCCCGACGGAATGTCCAGGCGCATTCCGAACGCTGCGGCCCGATCGAACCGCAGCGCCCGGTTGGTTTCGAAGAAATGGAAATGTGAGCCCACCTGGACCGGGCGGTCCCCGGTGTTGACGACGGTCACGGTCACGCTTTCGCGGCCGGCGTTGAGCTCGATCTCACCCTCTTCGGGGATGACTTCTCCGGGACACACCGTGGACGTGGAGGTTCCCGGTCTGATGGCGTCGTGCACCGTGACCAGCTTCTGCCCATCGTCGAAGAACGCCTCCACCTGCACCGACCCCAGCAGTGCCGGTACTCCGGGCAGTACGTCGTCGTCGCTGAGGATCTGGGCGCCGTGGGCGGCGGCCTCGGCGACGGTGGCGCCCGCTCGCGCGGCCTCGATCACCTCGTCGGCGATCAAGGCGCGCGCTTCGGGGTAGGTCAGTGCGAGCCCGGCCGCCCGGCGTTTGCGCGCCAGTTCGGCGGCCAGGAACAGCAGCAGCCGGTCCTCGTCCTTCGGTGTCAGGTGCATCAGCCCGTGATTCCCTCGGCCCACGGGTAATTCGTCAGGAACGGATCAGGGGTGATGGGTTGCGGCGATTCCCACACCTGGTCGATCAACCCGTTCGGGGCCACCTTGCCGATCCGTGCGGTTTTGGTCACGTGCTGGTTCTCGCCGTCGATGGTGACCGAGCCCTCCGGTGCGTCGACGGTGACCCCGCCGGCGACATTCTGGATGTCGGCGACCTCGAACGAATCAGCCTTCTCCACACTGGCTTTCCACAGGTAAACGCCGGTGTAGGCCGATTCCATCGGATCCGAGGTCACCCGGTCCGAGCCGTACTTGGCCTTGAAGTCGGCGACGAACTCGGTGTTGGCCGGCGTGTCGAGGGTCTCGTAGTAGTTCCACGACGACAGCTGCCCCAGCAGGGTGTCGGCGCCGATGCTCTTGACTTCCTCTTCGCCGACACACATCGACATCACCGGCATCACTTCGGGATTCAGTCCGGCACTGTTGTATTCGCGGAAGAATGACGTCAGCGACGCGCCGACCACGACGTTGAAGATGGCGTCGGCGTCGGCGGTGCGGATCTTGTTGACGATGGTGGCGAAGTTGGTGCTGTCCAGCGGCACGTAGTCCTCACCCAAGATCTCGATGCCGTTGGCCTCGGCGTAGGCCTTCACGATCGCGTTGGAGGTGCGCGGGAACACGTAGTCGCTGCCCACCAGGTACAGCGACTTCACCCCCTGTTCCTTCAGATAGTCCAGGGCCGGGATGATCTGCTGGTTGGTGGTGGCGCCGGTGTAGTAGATGTTGGGGGAGGACTCCAGGCCCTCGTATTGTTGGCCGTAGTAGAGCAGTGCGTTGGCGTCTTCGAAGACCGGCAGCATGGCTTTGCGGCTGGCGGAGGTGTATCCACCGAATACAGCTGCGACACAGTCGCTGTTGACCAGCTTCTGAGCCTTCTCGGCAAACACCGTGGGGTCGGAGGCGCCGTCCTCGCTGAGCAGCTTCAACTGCTTACCGAGCACCCCGCCGCCGTCGTTGATCTCGTCGACGGCCATTGCGATGGCGTCGTGGATGACGGATTCGCTGACTGCCAGTCCTCCAGACAGCGAGTTGATGGAGCCGACGGTCACGGTCTCACCGGAGGTGTCGGTGCAGCCCTGCTGTTCGACGGCGGCCTGGTCGCCGGCCCGGCTGCCGCAGCCTGCGGCGAACACGGAGGCCGCCGCCAGTAGCGCCACGCTGACGTGTGTTCGTTTCATGTTTAGTCGCCCTTGTGTGGAGGTGTTGGCGTCCGCACCGCACTGTGCGTCGTGTCTTTCGGTGGCGCCCAGCGTAGGAAGGGCCGCAAGGGGACCGCTATGGGAGGAATCTCCCAATTCCGGCGGTTTCCGGCGAACCGTTTCTTCCCGGCATCGGCAAGGAAACGTGGTTGAAACATCGGCTGCCGATGATGGCCGGACGGGACCGAGGACGTCGGCGGAGGAAGCGGGTTATGACCGGGATCTACGGTGATGTGTTGGGCAGCGCCACCAGCATCGAGACCCGTGCCCATGACCTGTTGGACACGTTGGCCGCCCGCGCCGAATCGTCGGCGTCGGCGATCTGTCTGTGGGACCCGATCCAGAACCGTCATGTGGGAGTGGCCAACCACGACTATCCAGAACCGGTGATGGAGCACTTCAACTCGTGGTTCGTCGACAAGGATCCGCTGTTCGACGCCATGCGGGTTCAGGGGCTGGGAGCGCTGCGGTGGCGCGATTTCCCCGACTATCGCCAGGGCTACTCGGTCAACAACGTGTTCCGGCCGGCGGGATTCGACGAAGGGCTCTCCGCGCGGCTGGTCACCGCCGACGGAACCTACGTCGGCACCATCCACGTCAACTGTGACGACCCGCGCCACCCCAGCGATGATGACGTAGCGGAGATCAACGCGTTACGTGCCCAGATGGCAGAACAATTGAACTTTTCGGTGCGGCCACGGATGGTCGCCGAGCTGGTAGCGCCCGACGCGCAGGCCTGGGCCGTAGACGATGCCGGGCGGGCACACCTGCTCCGTGGTGGCGACAGTTTCGAGACCGCCCTGGATTCGAGTCTGGTCGGCGATCTTGCCGTCGCCTTTCTTGCTGCCGCGCCCGCGGTCAAGCCGGAGGTGTTGCGGCACCACGACGGCACATCGTGGCTTCACGTACGCCGGATCGCCACGTCACCGCGGTACCGGGGTGACAGCCTGGGGGCGGTGCTGTTGGTGACCCGGTCGGCGTTGCCGTTGGGAATCACCCCCCGCGAGCTGGACGCTCTCACCTTGTCCGTGTCCGGGTTGACCAACGCCCAGATAGCGGCTCGGTTGTTCATCAGCACCCGCACCGCCGGCCACCACCTGGAGAGTGCCTCGGCAAAACTCGGTGCCGCGAACCGGGCGTCGTGCGCGTCCTATGCGGTGTCGATGGGGTTGCTGTCGGCGCAGATCCTGCGAGACTTCAGCGGCGCAGTACCTGTAGCCGTTTGATCGCCTCGGTCATGGTGTCGTCACGTTTACAGAAAGCGAAGCGCACCAGGTGATTCCACTGTCCGATGTACGGGCCGCCGGGATCGCAGAACGCTGACAGCGGGATCGCGGCCACCCCGGCACGATGGGGCAGTTCGGCACAGAATGTGGTGCTGTCGTCGTAACCCAGTGGCCGGGGGTCGGCACACACGAAATACGTGCCCGCGCTGGTGTGGACGTCAAAACCGATGTCGGTGAGCGCGGCGGTCAGGTTGTCGCGCTTGGCCTGCAGGTCATCGCGTAGACCGGCGACCCAGCTGTCCTCGGTGTCCAGTGCGTGCGCCACCGCAGGCTGGAACGGTGCGCCGCCGACGTAGGTGAGGAACTGTTTGGCGGCCCGAATACCGGCGATGAGATCCGCAGGGCCGCAAGCCCATCCGATCTTCCAGCCGGTGACATTGAACATCTTGGCCGCACTCGAGATGGTGACGGTGCGTTCGGCCATCCCGGGATAGGCGGCCAGGGGGAGGTGTTGTGGCGTTGTTCCGTCCTCGGAGAACACCAGGTGTTCGTACACCTCGTCGGTGATCACCAGGAGATCGGCCGACACGGCGATATCGGCGATCGCCGCAAGTTCGTCCGGGCTCAGCACCAGACCGGTCGGGTTGTGCGGCGAGTTGATGATCAACGCCTTGGTGCGGGATGTCACCGTGGCTCGGAGCGCGTCGACATCGAGTGCAAAACCGCGGCCGTCGGGCACCAGAGGTGCGGTGACACGGTGGCAGCCCGCCATCGCCAGCACGGGAGAGTAGGAATCGTAGAACGGTTCGATAAGCGCGACTTCGGAGCCCGGCTCGACGAGACCCAGGACGGCCGCCGCGATGGCCTCGGTGGCCCCGACGGTGATCAGCACTTCGGTGTCGGGGTCGTACTCGACGCCGTAGTGCCGCTTACGCTGCCGTGACACTGCCTGGCGCAACATCGGGATCCCGGGACCGGGCGGGTACTGGTTGGTGCCGTCGGCGATGGCGTTCTGGGCCACCTTCAGCATCTCCGGCGGACCGTCTTCGTCGGGAAAGCCCTGGCCGAGGTTCACCGCGCCGATGCGTGCCGCCAAGGCTGACATCTCGGCGAACACTGTGACCGAGTAGGGGCGCAGCCGGTGGACCGTCATGACTGTCGAGCGTAGGGGGTACGTCAACACGTGCAGCCAGAGGCCTGCAGGCGGGGTTGGGCGCAGCTACTGGATTCGCTTCTCCTGACCTTCCCAGGCGTTTTCCCGCAGCAGATACTTCTGGACCTTTCCGGTGGACGTCTTGGGCAGATCCCCGAAGATGACGTGCTTGGGAGCCTTGAACCGCGCTATCCGCCCCCGGACGTGCTCGATGATGTCATCGGCAGTGGCGTGGGCACCGGGCTTGAGGGTGACGTGGGCACCCGGCACCTCGCCCCACTTCGGGTCAGGCATCGCGACGACCGCCACCTCCAGGACCGAAGGGTGTTCCATGATGGCTTGTTCCACCTCGACGGACGCGATGTTTTCACCGCCCGAGATGATGACGTCCTTGCTGCGGTCCCGCAGTTCGATATAGCCGTCGGAGTGGCGCACGCCCAGATCACCCGTTCTGAACCACCCGTCGGGTGCCGCCGCAGTCGTGGCGTCGGGATCGTTCAGGTAACCCATCATCACGTTGTTCCCGCGCAGTGCGATCTCTCCGATGCTCGAGCCGTCAGCGGCAACATCGCCGCCGCTTTCGTCGAGCACTCTGATCTCACACGAGATCATGTTCGCCACACCCTGTCGCGCCTTCATCCTGGCCTGGGTGTCCAGGTCGAGGCCATCCCATTCCGGGCGCCAGTCGCAGATCACCGCGGGCCCGTAGGTCTCGGTCAAGCCGTACAGGTGTGTGACCTCGAAACCCAGGGCCGCCATCCGCCGCAGGATCGCCGGCGACGGCGGTGCTCCGCCGGTTGCCACCCGAACGGCTCGGCCTTCGACGGGGGCCGCCTGTTCGGCGTACGCGAGCATGGACAACACCGTGGGAGCGCCATTGAGGTGTGTCACACCTTGCTCCCGGATCAGTCGCCACACCTCTGTTGGGTCGATCTTCGGCAGACACACGTGGGTGCCTGCAGCGGCGGTGACTGCCCACGGGAAACACCATCCGTTGCAATGGAACATGGGAAGGGTCCACAGGTGGACAGCGGATGCCGACAGGCCGGTATGGGCCACCATCGCGAGCGCCTGCAGATAGGCGCCGCGGTGGGAGTACATCACGCCCTTGGGTTTTCCGGTGGTCCCCGAGGTGTAGTTGATCGACAACAGCCCGAGCTCATCCTCCTGGACCCGCCGCAGCGGAGCAGCAGTCGACAACAATTCCTCGTAGGCACCGCCGTCGCCGCTGCCCGCGATGACGAGGGCCGGGGGATCGGCCATCTGAGCGCACGCCAGCTCCACGACCTCGGCGTACATCGGGTCGAAGATCAGGACGGCGCTGTCCGAATGCTCTAGGAGATGGCTGATCTCACCTGCCGACAGCCTGGTATTGAGCGCCACCAATGGTGAACCCGACCACGGGACGCCAAAATGGGCCTCCAACAGCACATGTGAGTTCGGGGCCAAAACCGCGACGGGCCGTCCGCCGGACAGCGCAGCCAGCGCACCGGCCAGCCTCATCGATCGATCGTGGAGTTGCGCGTAGGTCCACCGGCGGTCCCCGTCCACCACGGCGATTCTCTCCCCGTGACAGCTGGCGGCGCGATCGAGATACGCCGTCGGAGTCAACGGCTCGTAATGCATCGACGGAAGGCTGGGTGCCTGCCTGTTACGACTCATCGTGTAGTCCCTTCTTCAGGGCAGCCCATCGGGCGCAATTGCACAATTGCCAATCGGCAGCAACAGGAGGTGAGTCAACAGTGCGCCGGCAGCGCCGGGCAATTCCGGTACGCCAGGACAAGCATGTTGCTCACGATCGACGTCGAATCCGGCAGTCAGGTAAGCAAATCGCTCACCACGACAATGGCAGGGGCCGTTGGGGTCCCGACGTTCACGAGTCGACACTGCCGTTGATCCTGTCGAGCAACGGCATGAGCCGGTAGTCCACCAGCTTTCGCATCACCAATGAGGTGGTGGTCTGCTCCACCCCGTCGATGTCGAGGATGAGGCCGGCGATCCGGTAGAGATCCTCGGTTTCCCGCGCCACCACGTGAATCAGCAAGTCGGTGACTCCACCCAGACCGTGAACTTCGACCACCTCCGGCACCTGTTCGAGGGAATGGGCAATCTGAGCGAGCTTGCGCTGGGTCACCCGGGTCAGGATGAACGCCGTCAGTGGATAACCCAATGCCGCCGGGTCGATGCGGCGATCAGATGACCGCAGTGTGCCCTGGTGTGCGAGCTTGTTGAGGCGGGCCTGAACGGTGTTGCGCGACAATTTGGTGGTTTCGGCCAGCGCCAGCACCGTGGCCCGGGGGTCGTCGTTGAGCGCTTTGAGGATTCTGGCATCGAGAGCGTCAACGCGCGGCGTGGTGGTCAAAGTGACAATCTCCAACAGCTAGTCAGGGACCCCAATTCGCAGAATGCTGAAAAGCGGGTGCACCCCTTGCTCGAATTGTAAGCCGGTGATCGACTGTAGGTGTTTACTGCGCACCCGGATGCGAACCTGGCGATGTCTCGTCGACCTGGGTCCGAGTGGCCCCCACAAGGGGTCCCACGGGCGGTGCGTCCGCACTCACGACCTGAGTGATGGGTGACAGTTCTCTTGCGATGTCGACTCTCGTTGCTCTTGATCAAACTGTTGATCAACGCCCACCAGCAAGGACGCTTCATGCCCGGCACCACCGTAATGGACCCCATCTCCTCGCCCGCCGAGGAGCCGAACACCCCGTTGCACGAGATCGAGCAGCGGGTGTTGTGGCTGTCCACCGCGATCGTCCACTACGCCAACCGCGTTCGCCCCAACACCAGTGGCCTCAAAGTCGGTGGGCACCAGGCCTCGTGCGCGTCGATGGTGTCGATCATGACCACGTTGTGGTTTGACCAGCTGCAATCCGGGGATCGGGTGTCGGTCAAACCGCACGCGTCGCCCGTGCTGCACGCCGTCAACTACCTCCTCGGTGAGCTCGACGAGAAGTATCTGCCGACGCTACGCGAGTTCGGTGGGCTGCAGTCCTATCCCAGTCGGACCAAAGATCCTGACCCGGTGGACTATTCGACCGGCTCCGTCGGAATCGGCGCCACCGCACCGATCTGGGGAGCGATCGCGCGCCGCTATGTCGACACCCAGATCAGCGGTGCCGGCAAAGGCCGCCAATACTCGCTGGTGGGTGACGCCGAACTCGATGAAGGCGCAGTGTGGGAGGCCATCCTCGATTCGTCGGTGGCCGAACTCGGCGAGATCGTCTGGATCGTGGACCTGAACCGGCAGTCGCTGGACCGCGTGGTGCCCAACATTGCCGCCGACCGTCTCGAAGCGATGTTTGCTGCGGCGGGCTGGCAGGTGATCACCGTCAAATTCGGGACGTTGCTGGAGTCGCTGTTCACCCGTCCCGGCGGACAGGGGCTGCGCACCCGGATCCTGGAGATGCCGAACCCGGAGTATCAACGCCTGTTGCGATGCGACGCAGCCGAAGTCCGGCGGCGTCTGCCCGGGGCAGGCCCGGAGGCCGACAGCATTGCCGCACTGGTGGCTGAGCTCGACGACGCGGTGGTGCTGCGTGCGATCCGCAACCTGGGCGGCCATGATCTGGACGCGCTCCGCGCCGCCTACGCGCAGATCGACGACACCCGACCGACGGTGATCATCGCCTACACCATCAAGGGGCGGGGACTGCCCACCCAGGGGCATCCGCAGAATCACTCGTCGTTGCTGACAGTGGAGCAGTACGAGCAGTTGGCCGCTGAACTGGGGATGGACGCCGACGCCCCGTGGGCGCGATTCGAACCGGGCAGTGATGCCGAGAAAATCTGTTCGCAGACCGCGCGGCGCCTCGCTCGTGAACCGGTGCGGCTCACGACTCCTCCGCCGGTGCCCACCGATCTGGGCCGTACGACGTCGGGGACCGCCACTACCCAAGCAGCTTTGGGCCGGGCCCTGCTCGACCTGAGTCGTCAGGCTCCGGAGGCCGCAAAACGTGTGGTGACGGTCAGTCCGGACGTCAGTTCATCGACCAACTTGGCCGGCTGGCTGAACAAGGTCGGTGTGTGGTCGCCCACCGAGCGGCGAAACTGGTTCGACGACGACCCCGAGACGATCATGCACTGGCGGGAAAAGCCGACGGGTCAGCACATGGAACTCGGTATCGCCGAGACCAACCTCGTTGGCCTGATGGGAGAGCTGGGTGCAACCTGGAGCCGCTGGGGACAGCCGCTGTTCCCCATCGGCGTCCTGTACGACCCGTTTGTCGAGCGGGCGCTGGAACCGTGGTCCTACGGTATCTACGCGGGCGGGCAATCCATCCTGGTCGGCACACCTTCCGGGGTGAGTCTGGCTGCCGAAGGAGGCGCACACCAGTCGATCAAGACCCCCTCCATCGGTCTGGAACAGCCCGGCTGTCTCAGCTACGAACCGGCGTTTGCGATCGACGTCGAATGGACGCTGCTGTCGTGTCTGGGCCGCCTCGGGCGCCCGGACGGCACGTCGTCCTACATCCGGCTGTCGACCAGACCGGTTGACCAGGCACTGGCGGCGGTCCCGGAGGACCCCGCAGCCCGGGAGCGCCGGCGTCGGCACGTGATCGCCGGCGGATATGTGTTGAGACGGCCCGACAACCCGACGGTGACCCTGGTCGGGATGGGTGCCATGGTGACCGAAACCCTCGCTGCGGCTGATCGTCTCGCAGAGCAGGGCGTGAGCGCCGACGTGGTGTGTCTGACCAACCCCGGACTGCTGTTCGAGGCCGTGCAAGCCCGCCGCGGAGGCGGCGCGGGCGAGACCTGGATCTTGGATCAGTTGTTCCCGGCGCATCGAGCCGCTCCGATGGTCACCGTTCTCGACGGTCACCCGCACACGTTGGCGTTTCTCACCGGGATCAACGGGGTGCCCGGGACCGCGCTGGGCGTGAGTCGCTTCGGTCAGGTGGGTTCACTCGAGGATGTGTACCGCTACCACGGCATCGACACCGACAGCATCGTCAGCGCGGCCCTCGACCTGATCGGGAGGTCGGCATGACCACCGTGACCACCGGAACCGCTGTCACTGTCCCGGCATTGGGCGAGTCCGTCACCGAGGCGACCATCACCCGATGGCTCAAATCAGTTGGTGATGCTGTGCAATTCGACGAGCCGCTACTCGAGGTTGCCACCGACAAAGTCGATACGGAGATCCTCGCTCCTGCCGCGGGGATCCTGACCGAAATCCTCGAAGCCGAGGACGCTGTTGTCGTGGTGGGCGCCACGATAGCCCGGCTCGACGGCGCCGCGCCCGCCCCGGAGGCACCCCCGATGTCGGCACCGGCACAGGACGTGCCGAACGTCGCCACAAACCAGGGGGACCGGGTCGAGAAGCTGCCTCGAATTCGTCGCACCATCGCCCGTAAAATGGTCGAATCACTGCAGGTGTCAGCACAGTTGACCACGGTCGTCGAGGTCGACCTCACCGCGATCGCCAACCTGCGCGCCACCGAGAAACAGGCGTTCCTCGACAGAACTGGGATCAAGCTGTCCTTTCTGCCGTTTGTGGTTGCCGTCGCGGTCGAGTCGCTGGCGCAGCATCCGGTTGTCAATGCTTCGCTGGACCCGGACTGCACCGAGGTGACCTACCACCGTGCGGTGGACCTGGGTATTGCGGTCGACAACACCAAAGGGCTGATGGTGCCGGTGATCCGCGATGCCCAGGACAAGAGCGTCGCCGAGCTCGGCCGTGCCATCGCCGAGTCCGCGGCCGCGGTTCGCAACGGCACGATCACCGCCGACGACCTCAGCGGCGGCACGTTCACGATCACCAATACCGGTAGCCGCGGGGCATTGTTCGACACGCCGATCATCAACCAGCCGCAATCGGCGATCCTCGGTGTCGGTTCGGTCGTGGAACGTCTTGTGCCGCAGCGTGACGATCACGGCAATCTGCTCATCTCCACGCGATCGATGGCGTTTCTGTCACTGTCCTATGACCACCGCATCGTCGACGGCGCGGACGCGGCGCGATACCTGTCAGCGGTCCGGGCACGATTGGAGTCGGGGTTTGCGCCCGCGGACTTGATGTGACATCTGGGAACAACCGGCCGCCGCACGGCGGCCGGTTTGCCACTTTCTACGCTGTGAGTGCGGTGAGCGCCTGAAACGCCGCCGTGGACATCGTTTTCACCACGGACTCGTGGTCCAGGCCCTTGTTGAGGGTTCCGGCTGCGTTGAGCATCGAGAACACCGTCTGCGTGAGCAGCCGCACCTCCGGTTCGGCGAGGTCTGGTCTCAACGCCGAGACGATGGAGATCCATTCCTCTGCATAGAGGTTCATCGCACGCCGGATGCGCCGTCGATCGGCCTGTGGGAGGGCGTGTTCGTTCTTCAAGAAGATCAGTGGCGTTGGTGGACCCAGCAGCACACTTCGGATGTGAAACTCCACCAGCGCTGAGAGAGCAGCGCGCGGATCGGTTTCCTCTTCGGCGGTCTTTCGGGCGAACTCGTGCAGTGAATCCAGTGGATTCTCCACCACGGCAATCAGGAGAGCCTGTTTGTTCTGGAAGTGGTTGTAGAGCCCGGGGCCGGAAATACCGGCTTTGGCGCACACCATCTCGACGGTCACCGCGTCGTAGGAGTTCTCCACGAAGAGGTCGGCTGCTGCCTTCAGCAGCACCTCCCGGCGCGAGCCGCCGGCGTTCGGCTTCGGTGTGCGGGGCCGGTCAGTCGTCATGGCGATCACGATAGCCAGCGCGGTCTCGGGGTCGGCATCGGCATCGGCGACGACTGTCTGTCCCACCTCGCCCTCCGGGCTGGTGTTTGGTGACCCTCATGCAACAAGACATTAATTGACATTAACCTCCATGTCTCGAAGCCTGGGCGCCGAGATCGACGCGAGACCGCCCGGCTCCGGGGCCGCTGGAGCGCTCTGAACTGCTGTTAACACAGGATTTACCTGGTTTCGAAGCAGCTTTCCCGGATTGCCGTTGACAACCCAATGTGGCGCGGCTTACGTTAATCCTCGTTCACTTCGACGAAAGTTGTATGACTATGCGGTTCATTTTCATGAGCGAAGGCGAGACCTCTCCCGGCCAGACCCACGAGCACCGATACCGAGAGCTCGTCGATGAAGTGCTCCTGGCCGAAGAGGTCGGGTTCGATGCGTTCGGAACATCGGAACAGCACGTCGCGCTGGGCACGGCCAGTACGTCCGCACCGGAGGTCATCTATCCGTATCTGATGGCATTGACCAACCGCATCAGGTTCATTCACCTGGTCACGTTGTTGCCCACCCGAATCAACCACGCGCTGCGCGTTGCCGAGCGGGTTGCCACCGAGGACATCCTGTCGAATGGGCGGATCGAGCTCGGTGTGGGCCGGGGCAACACCACACTCGCGTTGCGGGCTTTCGAGGTCCAGCCAACGGAGAACAAGGCCCAGCTGATCGAAGGTATCGAGGTGATCCGCCGGGCCCTGCACAACGACGTCTTCTCGTTTGTCGGCGAACACTACAAGATCCCGCCACGCAGCCTGGTGCCCAAGGGAATTCAACACCCGTATCCGCCGATCTCGATGGCGACCGGCAGCCCTGAGTCGGTGCGAACCGCCGCCGAATTGGGTATCGGCGCGATCGTCGGCGGGTTTTACCTCGGGTTCGAATTTGTCGAGAACATGCTGCGCATCTATGACGAGGCACTGGCGGATGCGACCCCGAACTTCCCGCTGCAGGCCCAGAAGACCGTTGCGATCGCCGGTGGCATGCACTGTGCCGAGTCGCATGACGAGGCGATCAAGTGGGCGCGAACGCTGACCGAGACGGTGGCACTGTCCACCGATGCCTACGAACGCCTTTCGAAGCTGTCAGCCGACTACCAGTACATGGGCGCGGTGAAGCACCTCGATTTCCGCGACGAGCGATACATGTTCGAGGAATCAGCGGGATTCATCGTCGGTGATCCCGATGAATGTGCGGCGCAGGTACAGCGATTCGCCGACCTCGGTGCAGATTCCATCGTCATGCGTATCGACGGACTTCCGCACCGAGAACTGATGAAGTCCATCGAACTGTTCGGCAAGTCCGTCATCCCGAGATTCAAGAATCCCAAAGCCGTGGTGCGCACGCCCGACGAGATCCTCAACGACATTCGTGCGGCCCGACCTGCGCATTACGCAGAGCTGGAGAGATTCGAACAAGCCAGAGCGACCGCGAATGGTTCGAAGAACGTTGTCGAGATTGGAGAAGCACGATGAGCATTCTTGCCGCAGATACCGATGTCTTCAGCAAGTACCCGGAAGAGCTGTTGATCGAACGGAAGCCCAATGGGGTCCTCCTCATCACGATCAACCGTCCGGATCGGTTGAACTCGCTGACGATGCCCATGTTCGAACATCTTTCGGAGATCTGGTCAGACATCGACCGAGATCCGCAGACACGGGTCACCGTCATCACCGGTGCCGGCCGCGGCTTCTGTACCGGGATGGATGTGCGCCAGCCGGACCCGACTCTCGACGAGGCGATCGCGCTCATGGAATGTGAACGCCGGCGCATCACCGGCATCCTGAACATGGACAAGCCGCTGATATCGGCCATCAACGGGCCGGCAGTGGGTTGGGGTCTGTCGATGGCGCTGCTCGCCGACATCAGCGTCGCCGCCGAGGACGCCGTGCTCATGGACGGCCACACCCGCGTCGGTGTGGTTGCCGGCGACCACTCGTCGCTGATCTGGCCGCTGCTGGTCGGAATGGCCAAGGCCAAGTACTACCAGCTGACGTCGGCGCGGATGACGGGCGCCGAGGCCGAGCGTATCGGCCTGGTCAGTGTGGTCGAGCCGAGAGAAAAGGTCCTGGAGCGGGCCTTGGCGATCGCCGACGATCTGGCCAGCGGATCCCAGCAGGCCATCCGCTGGACAAAGCGTTCACTGAACACCGGCTGGATCACCAATGCGCTTCCGCAACACGAGTTGTCGGCGGCGCTGGAAACTCTCGGCTTTGCCGGTGCGGACTACATCGAGGCCCGGCAGGCCTTCCGGGAAGGCCGCTCACCGGAGTTTCCTTCAGCGCGTGGCGAGGGGCACTCGGTTCTGCTGCGGGCGGAAGACCAGCGGCCGGGGACACAATGACGGGGCCGGCGACCGGCCTGACGGTCGGATTCCGCACCGAAGACCACCAGGGCGTGCTGGTGGTCACGCTCGACCGTCCACCGGCCAATGCACTCGATCGTGCACTCATCCGCGATCTTGCCGCACTGTTTGCCGAACTCGCCGCCACGCCGGCTGCGCCGCCGGTGGTCCTGACCGGACGGGGTGAGCGGTTCTTCTGCGCCGGCGGCGACATCAAAGCGCTCGACGGGGCCGATCAGTGTGAACTGGATTCCCGGATGCGCGAGTTCCACGAGCTCCTGGTGCAATTGGACCGCTACCCGCGGCCGGTTGTGGCAGCGATCAACGGTCATTGTGTCGGTGGCGGTATGGAGATCGCGCTCTTTGCGGACACCGTTGTCGCTGTTGATCACGCCCGCTTCGGGTTTCCCGAGATCAATCACGGACTGTTGCCCGCCGACAAGGGAGTGCAGCGCGCCACCCGACTTCTCGGCGTCCGCGCTACCCGGTCGATACTGTTGACCGGCAATCTGTTCGATGCACGCCATGCTACCGAGATCGGTCTGGTCGATCGTATCCTGGACCCCGACGAGCTGATCGGGGCCGCCGTGAGCGCTGCCCGAGACGCCGGTGAGAAGGCTCGGGTGCTCTACGGCGCCTTGAAACTCAGCATCAACGATCCAGACGACGCACTCGACGATACCTATCTGAGCCGCACTCTTGCGGCGGCGGCCACGTACTTCGACGATCCGCAGGCCCGTCGGCTCCGGGAAAACTGGAACGGCGGATCGGGTGCACCAGCACAGGCGCAACCGTGTTGATCGTCGTGATGGCGGGCCTGGTCAGCGGCGCGGTCCTGCTGCTGGCCACGGTGGGTTTTGAGCTCGTCCGCCGGGTAGAGGGCTTCCTGAACATCGCCCACCCTCAACTTCTGGTGCTCAGCGGCTTCAGCGCCTACGGATTCAATGTCCTGCTCGGTATGCACTGGATAGTGGCCTGCTTGCTTGCCATCGTGGTCACGACCGTGGTGGGTGTGGTGACGGCCCGTCTGATCTTCTGGCCGATGCGTGGCCGGCCACACCACATTCCGATGATCGCCTCCGTTGGGCTGGCGTTCTTCATCCACGCGGCAGTCGAGTTCTTCACGGGGTACGGCGTGAAGACCATGGACTTGCCGCTGCAGGAGACGTTGCGAGTGGGCGGGGTCGCAGTGGCGGGCCTTGACCAGATTGCTGTCATCGTCGTGGGCGCGCTGGTGGTCGTGGCACTGCACATCTGGCTTTCACACTCCTACAGCGGCCGGGCGCTGCGTGCGTTGGCGAACAATCGCGAACTGGCGCAGGTTCGTGGAGTCAACACCTCGTACTTGCAATATCTCACCTGGGCAGTGGCCAGTGCCTTGGCCGCACTGGCGGGGACGCTCATCGCCGTCACCGCCCGCATCTATCCCGAGCTGGGGTGGGACCAGGTGCTGGTGATCGCCGCCGCCGCGATCATCGGTGGCCTCGGAAGTATCTACGGCGTGATGATCGCAGCGGTGCTGGTCGGTCTGACATCAAGTGTGGCAACGCTTGTCATCCCATCCGAGTACACCCAGATGGTGGTATTCGCGGTCATCGCCCTGGTGGTCTTCGTACGGCCCGATGGTCTCTTCAGCGGTCCGAAGGAGCGTGTCGCGTGAGCTTGCTGTTGATTCTGGGCGGCCTGGCCACTCTCATGGGGATCTACGCGGTCACCGCCCTGGCGTTGAACCTCCAGTTCGGGGTCGGCGGCATGGTGAACTTCGGCGTGGCCGCGTTCTTCGGTGTCGGCGCGTACGCGTATGCGTTGACTGTCATGCCGGCCCAGTCAGGTACCTACACCTACATTCTCGGGCTGGGCCTGCCCTGGTGGGCCGGCACCATAGTCGGGGGGCTGGCATCGGCGTTGCTGGCGCTGGTTGTCGGCTGCGTGCTGGTGCGGGTGGGCGGCGAGTACCTCGCGGTGGTGGCCCTGGCGATGGCCGAGGTGATCCGTCAACTCTTCATCAACCAGCCGGCGATCGCCAACGGTGCGCGCGGGCTTCTCGACGCACCGGTTCCGACTTTCGACGGGGTTCCGGGGCGAGCACAGTCGTTGGTCCTCGCCGTGATTGTGCTTGTCGTGTTGGCCATCACCTATGTGGTGTTCCAGCGTGTCACCCGTTCCTCTTTCGGCCGCAGCCTGCTGGCGCTGAATCAGAACGAGGCCGTTGCGAAATCACTTGGAGTCAACGTCTATGCGGTCAGGTTGAAGGCGTTTGTCTTCGCCGCCTTCTTCATGGGCCTGGCGGGTGTCATGTATGTCTGGTACCTGTCGATACTCACGCCGACGTTCTTCAACGTGAACATCACCTTCACGGTGTTCATCGCGTTGATCATCGGTGGGATGGGCAGCAACACGGGAGCAGTTCTCGGGGCGGTTGTCCTCCTGGGATTGCGTGAGGGACTCACCTACATCCACGTCGACTTCATCACGCCGGAACTCATGGCAAGTGTGCAAGACGCGCTGCAGGGACTCGTGCTCATCGTGATCCTGCTGTTCTGGCCGGGCGGTCTGTTCCGGCCGAAACTCCCGGTCTACGAAGTTCCGGGCAACCTGCCCGGAGCTCCATCCATCCTGGCCACTTCCTCCGCCGGAGAGCGCTCATGAATTCCATCGACCATCTGCTCGAAATATCGGGTCTGGTCAAGTCATTCGGGCAACTCCGGGCGTTGAACGAGGTCGACATGACAGTGGACCGCGGCAAGATCACCGGATTGATCGGACCGAACGGTTCCGGAAAGACGACGCTGTTCAATGCCGTGTCGGGGTTTCTGACACCGGATTCCGGCGTGGTCACCTTCGACGGGCGCGACATCACCGGTGCGCCGACGTATCAGCTGGCACGGGCGGGGCTCAAACGCACCTTTCAGAACATCGCCGACTTCACCGACATGTCTGTGATGCAGAACCTGTTGACCGGTGTGCGCACAGTGCCCGGTGAGCATCTGTGGCGCCTGTTCGCTTCCCGGGGCGACGTGCGGTCCGGCGAGCGTGATCTGGAGCACCGCGCGTGGCGGCTCCTGGATCGAATGGGGCTGACCGCATTGGCGAACGTGCGCGCCGGGGATCTGTCGATCGGGCAGGGGCGGCTGCTTCAGATCGCGCGGCTGTTGATGGATGCGCCCTCGTTGCTGATGCTGGACGAGCCATCGTCTGGGCTCAATCCCGAGGATCAGCAACGGCTTTCGACGACGGTGCGTGGCCTGCGCGACGAAGAGGGCATGACGGTGCTGGTGATCGAGCACAACATGTCATTCATCAATGCGATCTGCGATGCGCTGTATGTCATGCACGACGGTCGGGTCATCGCGAACGGCCCACCTGCTGCGGTGATCCGTGATCCCCACGTCATCGAGACCTATCTGGGAGTGCGTAGTGCCACTACTTGACGTCGAGAACCTGACCAGCGGCTACGGTCGCAACAACATCATCCGTGGCGTTTCCCTGTCAGCCGACGAAGGGGCGATCACCGCGATCATCGGACCCAACGGCGCCGGCAAAACGACTCTGGTGCAAACCATCGCGGGGGTTGTCGACGCCCGCGGCGGAAGCGTGAAACTCGACGGTGCTGCCCTGGAAGGGCAGGCGCCGCGCGAGCGGGCGCGCCGCGGTCTCGGCTACACCCCGCAGCTGCGCAACGTCTTCGGCACGCTGTCCGTAGAGGACAACCTCGAAGTCGTCACGCGGGCGATGCGGCTCCCGCGAAAGCGTATGGACGAGGTGCTCGAGCTGTTCCCGATTCTCGCCGAACGCAGCAAGCAGCGGGCCGGAACTCTGTCGGGCGGTCAACGACAGCAACTCGCGATCGCATCGTCACTGGTGATGCGCCCACGGCTGCTGATCCTCGACGAACCGACCACGGGACTGGCCCCGCAGATAGTCGACTCGCTGATCGAACAGATCCGGGTCATCGAACAGGGCGGAACGGCAGTTCTCTGGGTCATCGAAGAACATCCGAGCCAGATCCTCCCGCTGTGCGAGCGCGTGTACCTGATGGATTCGGGCCAAGTTCGCCACGAGGCCAACGGACCGGAGCTGCTCGCAGACCCGGGCTTCGCCGAGATGTTTCTCGGCGCGCGCATCTAGCTGCTGACCTCGGCTCTCCTTCGGAGGGAAAAGGCCAGATCAACCTTCCTACCCGGAACAACTCTCATCCAGGAGATGTGAACATGAACATACTCGGCACAACTGCTCAGAGAGTGCTCACCCTCGCGGTGGCGGCGGTGACCGGCGCAGCGCTGTCGGGCTGCGGTGGTGACGGTGGCGACACCGCTGTGATCGGGGTGGCCGCGCCGCTGTCCGGAGAGGCAGCGGTTTTCGGCGGGCCCGTCGACACGGTCACGCGAGCGGTGGTGAACCACGCCAACGAACTGGGCGGTATCAACGGCACGATGCTCAAGGTTGTCAGCGAGGACGAGAAGTTCAACGCCGAGGACGGGGTCCGTGCGGTGACCAAGCTGATCAACAAAGACAACGCCCAGTTCATCGTCGGTCCGACGTCAGCGACGTTCATGGCGACGCTGAGTCAAGCCGAGCGCAACGGAGTCGCCATCGCCTCGCCCTACTCGGGCATCGTCGAGTTCGACGGTCAATCCAACCCGTACACGTTCCGGACGGTGGGTCCAGACACCCTCGATGGTCTGACGGTTGCAAAGAACGTCTGGGACCAGGGATTCAAGACGCTGGCGATCCTGTACGAGAACTCCGACTCGGCCCGCAGCACGTCGTCCTGGGTCGAAGATTTCTACACCAAGCTCGGTGGTGAGGTTGTTGCCAAGGTTGCCTTCAACGGCGGGCAGGGGTCCTATCTGCCCGAGATGCGCAGCGCCTTCGAGCCCGAACCCGAGATGGTGTTCCTTGCGGGATCAGTCGAGCCGGCGGTGACGCTGGTGCGCGAATGGGCGAGGCAGGCAATCCCCGGCAATTGGTCGTTCATCGCCGAACTGACCTATCCGGTGCTGCTCGACGAGGTGGGGCCGCAGTACCTCGAAGGGGCGTTCGGGCAACTGCCGCTGGCCGCGGAGTCGCCGGCCGTGGATGGAATGCGTGAGCTGTTGGTCCAGGCATATGGCGAGCAGGAGGGCATCGACATCGCCGGCCAGGTCTCTGCCGGAACCGCCTATGACGCGGTCGTTTCGGCCCTCCTGGCGATGGCTGCAGGCGGAGAGGCCACTGGTGTCGCGGTGGCCGAGAACCTGCACAAGGTAACCGATCCCGGCGGCACGCCGGTGTACACCCTGGATCAGGGCCTGGAGCTTCTTGCCGCGGGTGAGACCATTGACTATCAGGGCGTGACGGGCTCGGTGGACTTCACGGACACGAACACGGCCACCCCGGACTACGGCGTGTATCAGGTTGTGGATGGACAGTGGAAGGTGGCGCAGCGGTACTCGGGCCGCGAACTGTACGACTTGGCTGAGGAACTGGGCTGACAAACATGAAAGCGAACCCTGTCGCGATGACTTCACGAGCTGATCGGGGCGCTTACGCGCCCGTGCTGTCGAGTGTCTCAGGATACGAGGCGGTCAATCGTACGTTTCCGCAAATGCTCTGCGACCGCGCCGAACACGAGCCCACCGCCGTTGCATTCTGCAGCTGGGAGGGCGGCGCGGTGCGCCCGACGAGCTGGCGTGAATACAGCTGCGAAGTGCGTGAGGTTGCGCTGGGCCTCCACGACATCGGTGTCGCAGCGGGGGATCGGGTGGCCATCATGGCCTCCACCCGTCGCGAATGGGTGATCGCCGCCATGGCGATTCTCAGCGCCGGGGCCGTCCCCGTGGGGGTGCACCAGACGAGCTCGGGCCCCGAAATCGAGCATGTTCTCGGAAACAGTGGAGCCACTGCTGTTTTTGTCGACAATTCGGGTGATGTTGCCAAGGTTGCCGCTGTCGCCTCGACTTTGCCGCTGCTTCGGGCCGTCATCGGTTTCGACACCGATCCCGCGGGTCTGCCTGCCGGCGCCATCGCGCTGACATGGGAGAAACTCCGCGGCGCCGGAAGAACTGTGGCCGCAGCAGATCCCGAACTCTTCACCAGGCTCGTCGAGGCGGGCGACATCGACCAGCCCGCCGCGTTGTTCTACACATCCGGTTCCACGGGGGCACCCAAGGGCGTCACCCACACACACCGGACGCTCCAGTATTCAGTGCTCGGGTTTGCCGTGTCCTACCCCGACCTCGGGAAGACTCGACACGATCTGGTGGGCTTCTTGGGGCTGTCGCACGTGGCGCCGGCCCTGCTGGGGGTCTACACGCCGGTGATGACAAAACTTGTTGTCACCCACTGCAGCATGGATGAGCGTCTCGACGCGTTGATTGCGGTGCGGCCGACCGTCGTCCTGTGGCCGCCGCGGATGCACGAAAAGCTTGCCGGCGAAATGCTGCAAGCTCTTTCCGAGTCCGGTCGGGTATTTCGGTTCGGCTACACGCTCGCGATGGGTATCGCGCGGCGGGTCAGCGCCCAGCGCTGGCGGCAGCGCCGACTGCCCCGGTATCTCGAAGTGTTGAACGGCGTGAGCCAAAAGGCCGTCTTTGTTCCGTTGCGGGCCAAAGTCGGGATGGATCGCATTCGGGTGACGTGGACCGCCTCGGGCAGCATGACCCCCGACGTCGCCGCCCTCTGGCACCTGTGGGGTCTTGATCTCCGGGAGCTCTTCGGTACTACGGAGACGGCGGGATCGGTACTTGCGCAATGGGACCGGTCGTTTCCGACGCCCGGAACCATCGGCAAGAGTCTGCCGGATCCGCGCTGGGCCATCCGGGTCTCCGAGGAAGGCGAATTGCAGCTACGCAGTCCTTCTCTGTTTGTCGGGTACTGGGACAATCCCGAAGCCACTGCGGCGGCCCGCTCCGACGACTGGTACTGCACCGGTGACTTGGTCGAGCTGGCACCGGACGGTGAAGTGAAGATCATCGGCCGGCTCAAGGACGTGCTGAAGACCAGCGGCGGCAAGATGGTGAGCCCGCAGCCGATCGAGGTTCGGCTGAAGGCGAGCCCGCTCGTCGACGAAGCCATCGTGGTGGGGGACGGCCGGAAGTACCTGTCGGTGCTCTTGGGAATCAGCGCTGAGGCACAACAGCTTTCGCCGCAGGATCTGGACGTGGCGTTGTCTGGCTGGATCGCCGAGGTGAACTCCGAACTGGCCCGGCCGGCACAGGTGAAGAAATACCGAGTGTTGCCTCGTGCGCTCTCTCCGGCGGGTGAACTGACTCCCAAAGGCACCATTCGGCGGGCGGCGGTTCTCGCTTCGTTCAGTGACCTCATCGAGAGCATGTACGACGCGGGTGAGCTGGACGCGATCGCTCGAGCGGCGCGCTATGCGAAGCCGAATCGGTAGCGGGATGCCCGAGATTCGGCTCGAGCACCTGACAACCGCCGAGATAGGCGAAGCGATCGCCGGCGGAACGCGCACGGCGGTCCTGCCTCTCGCGGCCGTCGAGCAGCACGGTGAGCACCTCGCGGTTTCCACGGATGCGGATCACGCCGATGAGCTGGCGGTCCGGATCGCCCGACAGCTCGGCGGCGCTCTGGTTCTGCCCACGGTGCGTGTCGGCTACTCGCCGTACCACCTCAAATTCCCGGGCACGCTGTCGCTTCGGGCGGCAACGCTCGAGGCGATCTGTGAGGACTACTGTCGAAGCCTGGCTGCCCACGGCTTCGAACGAGTTGTGCTGTTCTCCGGTCACATCGGAAACTATCCGGTGATGCGTGACTTCGAGACCAGGCTTGTGCAGGCGTTGGACCCGTTGCAGGTGATTGTCTTCACCGATGGCGCAGCCATTTTGAACGTATGGCGTGACGCCACCGAACATGTCGCCGGGCTGGGCACCAACGTCGGGGGCCATGCGGACATCGCCGAGACCTCGGTGATGCTGGCGCTTCATCCTGACAAGGTGCGCGTGGACAAGTTTGCCGCTGGGTACACCGGCACCGTCGACGGGCCGTTTCTTTCCCGGGTGTTCGACGAAGGCATCGATGTGCTGTCGCCCAGCGGTGTCCTTGGCGACCCGGCCGGGGCCTCACAAGTCATCGGTACGGCATGTCTTGACGCCGTCACCTCCTTGATCGTCCAGTTCGCGCGTTCTCGGGGCGCCTGATCGTCACCAATCGGAGTTGCGCAATGTACAAATCGATAGCTGTCAAATATGTTGTTGCAGAATGCTGTTCGCTCATATCTGAGCGTGGAGAGGCGGCCTGATGGAGCTCGATCCCGTGGTGTCCGGCGATCCGCAGCGAGATACGGCCAAACTGCGGCAACTCTACGGTCGGTATCCGACGGGCGTCGCGGCGGTCTGCGCGCTTCGGGGTGGGCAACCCGTGGGGATCGTCGCCACCTCGTTCACGCCGGTCTCCATGAGCCCAGCGCTGGTATCGATCTGCGTGCAACACACGTCGACCACCTGGCCCGTGCTGTCCGCAGGGGACTCTCTTGGTGTCTCGATTCTGTCCTCGAGCCACGATGCCGCCTGCCGGCAGATCGCCGCGAAGACGGGCGATCGCTTCGCTGGAATATCCTGGTTTGCCACTGAATCGACCGCAGTTCTGTTGTCCGAGGCGGCCGCCTGGCTGGATTGTCGGGTTCACACCTCAGTCACCGCAGGTGATCACGACGTGGTGCTGTTGGAGGTCAACGACGCCGCAGTCGACAAATCCGTCGCGCCACTTGTTTTCCACGACAGCCGTTTTTGTTCCCTGGAAGCCAGGAGCGAATCGTGACCGCCAACCACTGTGCAGCACAGCGCTCGATCGACGTGGCGACACAGGCGTTGACCCGGGGTGGACCCGTGCTGATCGCTCACGGTGATCAGGATCAGCGGGTGGCGGACGTGATGATCGCGGCAGCCCAAGCCACGCCGAAGTCGACCGCATGGCTCATCAAGTACAGTTCCGGGTTGCTCTGTGCTGCCATGCCGGGCAGCCGCGCTGACCACCTCGAACTACCCCCCATGGCGCGCAGTCACGACCCGGCTCGCCAGGCACCGCAGTTCGCGGTGGCCGTGGACGCAGCCGAAGGCATCGGCACCGGTATCAGCGCCACCGACCGTGCCTGCACCGCAAGGGTTCTCGCCACCTCGGCCAGCAGGCCTGACGATCTGGTTCGCCCGGGGCACGTACTCCCGATCCGAACCGCCGCGTACGGAGTGCTGTCACACCGGAGCAGTCACGAAGCCGCGGTGGATCTCTGCTCCATTGCCGGACTGCCGCCGGTCGGATTGAGCGCGGCACTGTTGGGCAACGACGGCGCCGAGTTGCGCGGGCCTGCGGTCTTGGCGTTTGCGCAGGCCCACGACGTGCCGATGGTGTGCTTGGAGGATGTGGTTCATCACCGGCTCTACCACGGCGACCCGGTACTTCGGCGGGTCCGGGCCGTGAGGGAGGACACCGCTGGTTCTGTGGACAGACTGCCGGGAGCGTGGCCGGCGGTGTTGTTCGAAGATCCCATGTCGGCCGACAATCCCATGGTGTACGTCCTCACGGAATGCTCCTAGCCGGCCGACAATCGGAAGCAGCTCGGTGTCACCGACAGTTAGGCGATCTCTTTCGGTACCACGCGCGGCTTGGCCGCGATTCGTGTCAGTGCCGGCAGGTCGGTGGCGGTGAGAGGCGAATCGGCAACCGGGTCGAGATTTCCGGCCAGGGTGGCTGGGGCGACGATCTCAACTTCCCCTGATCACTCGAGGATGAAATCGTGGCGGCGTTCAACAACGTCGAACCGACCCTGGCCGCCACCGGTGCGTCCTGGCGCGATGTTGTTCACATGAACTCCTATCACGTTGCAGCCGCGCCTGATTCGATCGGTGGGCCCACCACGTCGTCATGGTCGACCAGATGCGCACCCGGATGCCGGACCGCGCACCCGTCTGGACCCGAGCCGGTGAGGGCCGGCGACTGAGGTCTGCGGCGTTCGCTCGGGAATCAGCTGTTTGTCGGCCAGGAGGCCAGGTCCTGAGCCACTGCGGCCGTGGAATCCAAGAACTTCCGCAGCAGGGCGTCGGGTTCGGCCGCGGTCCGGACGGTGCGATAGGGCAGCACGAACTCACCGAGATCGGTGTCGAAGTAGGCTCCGTCGACACCGAGGTCGGCGGCCTCGAACCCTTGTGGTTGGGGGTAGGCGTAGGAGTAGAAGATGCCTTCCTCGGCGCCGCCCGGCCAGTAGCCGGCGCTGGACACTTCGGCACTGTAGGCCTCCGTCATCACCCAGTCGGGGCAATTGGGAATGCCACCCGGATGCGGTGGTGCCGCCCGTCCGGAGAATCTTGTCACCGCCAAATCGAATGCGCCCCAGAAGAAATGGACCGGGCTGTTCTTGCCGCTGAAGTCGCCGCGGAACGCGCTGAAGACGCGATCCGCGCTCACCAGTGAGGTCCAGAAGTCCGCCATCGCCGTCGCGTCGTAGCTCGCATGCGCGGTGTCCTCGGCGAAGGGAGTGGCGTCGACAAGCTCGACCGGACGGGCATGGATGGGCACCGCAAGATCCAACTCGTTCAGATGGGTGCAGAACTCGGCATAGAAATCGGCAACCGACCGGGGTTCGAGCGCCATGCTCCTCGATGAACCATCGGTGACGCGGATGTGCAGCCGATGCTCGACGAAGTCGAAGCTGATCTCGAAGCCCCGCGATCGATGTGGCATCAGCGAGGTGGTCAGACCTCGGGCATCGACGTAGAGCGGGACATGCCACCAATGGTTGATGTGGGGCGTGGTCGCCATCCTGACCTTGCCGACGATCTGGGTCCACAGATGCACCGTGTCCCGAGTGGCCTGCCAATCCGCGACCACCAACGTCGGCCAGCTGTTCGCTTGTGTCATGGCACCATCATCGACCATGTCGCCCCGGGAGTGACGGGAATGAATTGTGTTCTCCCTGCGCTGAAGTGCTGCGTGACGTTCAAACTGGCCAGTGATTCCGCTCTGCTGAAACCCATCCGGATCGGCGACACCACTGCCGAGAACCGCGTGTTCATGGCGCCGTTGACCCGCTCACGGGCCGATGCGGACGGCACGCCCTCGCCGCTGGCGGCGCAGTATTACGCCCAGCGCGCCGCCGCCGGTGTGATCATCTCCGAGGCAACCGCCATCTGTGAACAGGCCAACGGGGCCTACATGTCCACCCCGGGGCTCTACACCGATCGGCATCAGGAGAAATGGGCCGAGATCGCCTCCGCGGTGCACCAGGCCGGCGGCAAGATGTTTGTGCAGCTCTGGCATGTCGGCCGGATGGCGCACCCGGATATCAGCGGTTTCGAGACCGTGGGGCCGTCGGCGATCGCAGCGGACATGCTGACACACACCCCCACCGGGAAACAGCCGCTGCCCGTGCCGCGAGCATTGACGGGCGCGGAGATCGGCGAAATCATCGGGCAGTTCCGGTCCGCGGCGAGGCGCGCCATCGACGCCGGCATGGACGGTGTGGAGATCCACGGCGCCAACGGCTATCTGCTGCACGAGTTCCTGTCGGATGTGGTGAACCAGCGCACCGATGAATATGGTGGCGCGCCGGAGAACCGGGCCCGCCTGGCCGCCGAGGTGATCGAAGCCGTCGCCGACGAGATCGGGGCCGGCAAGGTCGGGCTGCGGCTGTCGCCGGGCAACCCCGCCGGGGACATGCACGAGAACGACACGGTGAGCGCCTACGAAGCCCTGTTGGAGCGCATCGCGCCGCTGAACCTGGCCTACCTGCATCTGCTGATCCACCCCGAGGCCCCGGCCTTCGGCGCGTTGCGCGGAATCTGGCCCGGTCCGGTGGTGCTCAACACCGGCCGAGACCGTGACAACAGTTTCTGCCAGCTGGAAGAGCTCGCCGACTGGGGCGTCATCAGCGCCGCGGCGGTGGGCCGGCCGTTCCTGGCGAATCCGGACCTGATCGAGCGCCTGACGCTGGGCGCCGAACTCAACGAACCCGACGAGGCGACGTTCTACACGCCCGGCCCTGCGGGTTACATCGACTACCCGACCCTGGCGGAGCTGCCGCAGCCTGCCTGACCCCGCCCGCGAGCAGACACAAACTCGGACGATCCGGCCACGGATCGTCCGAGTTTGTGTCTGCTCGGCATAGAGGGGTGACCAGGGACCCAACCAAGCGGTTGGGCGAAGGCTGCTAGCATCGCAGATCAGAGGACAACCTCCACGCGGGTTCTTCTGTTCGGGGGCCCGCGACGCCAACTTGAACAGGACCTGGAGACATCGCATGTCCGAAGAAGCCTTCATCTACGAGGCCATCCGTACGCCGCGCGGTAAGCAGCGCGGCGGCGCCCTCCACGAGATCAAGCCGGTCAACCTCGTGGTCGGCCTGATCGAGGAGATCCGCCACCGGCACCCCGATCTGGACGAGAACCTGATCAGCGACGTCATCCTCGGCGTCGTCTCACCCGTCGGCGACCAGGGCGGCGACATCGCCCGCACCGCGGCACTGGTGGCCAAGCTGCCCGAGACCACCGGCGGCTTCCAGCTCAACCGGTTCTGCGCATCCGGCCTCGAAGCTGTGAACCTCGCCGCCCAGAAGGTGCGTTCCGGCTGGGACGACCTGGTGCTCGCCGGCGGTGTGGAATCGATGAGCCGCGTGCCGATGGGCTCCGACGGCGGCGCCTGGGCCAGTGACCCGGAGACCAACTACCGCATCGGCTTCGTCCCGCAGGGCATCGGCGCCGACCTGATCGCCACCATCGAGGGCTTCTCCCGCGACGACGTCGACGCCTACGCGGCGCGCTCGCAGGAGCGGGCTGCTGCGGCGTGGTCGGGCGGCTACTTCGCGAAGTCGGTCGTGCCGGTGAAAGACCAGAACGGCCTGCTGGTTCTCGACCACGACGAGCACATGCGGCCGGGCACCACGGCCGAGAGTCTGGGCAAGCTGAAGTCCGCCTTCGAAGGCCTGGGTGCCATGGGCGGCTTCGATGATGTGGCGCTGCAGAAGTATCACTGGGTCGAGAAGATCAACCACGTGCACACCGGCGGTAACAGCTCGGGCATCGTCGACGGTGCCGGTCTGGTTCTCATCGGTAGCGAAAAGGCCGGCCAGAGCCAGGGGCTGACGCCGCGGGCGCGCATCGTGGCGACGGCCACCAGCGGCGCCGACCCGGTGATCATGCTGACCGGTCCCACACCGGCGACGAAGAAGGTGCTCGACCGTGCCGGGCTGACGGTCGACGACATCGACCTGTTCGAGCTCAACGAGGCCTTCGCCTCGGTGGTGCTGAAGTTCCAGAAGGACCTCAACATCCCCGACGACAAGCTGAACG
>NZ_JBARXZ010000060.1:0-13227 GCF_049647605.1 Mycobacterium sp.
GCCGGGGCCACCGGCGCGTTGGCCTGCTTACGGGACGCGGCGGCCGCATTGTCGGTGGCGGCCTGGGCGCGGATATCCGGTTTGACACACACGTGGTCACCGGCGAAGGCATCCCGCCACACGAACCCCTGCAGGCAGGTATCAGGTCCGGATGCCCCACCGCCGGGTTGCCGGTTGGCCAACGGCGCCGCGTTCTCCTGCGCGGTCCTCGCCCGCACATCGGGGGTCACACACACCGTGTCCCCGGTGCGGGCCTCCCGCCACACGAACCCCTGGATGCAGGTGTCCGGGCCGAACGGCAACGGCGGGGCGGCGAAGGCGGCCGGCGCCCCGATCCCGCCGAGAGCAGTAACCGCCGCCAGGACGGCGGCGGACAATCCGATCGTTGATCTCAACATGTGAACTCCTTTGATCCGGGCGCTGCCAAACCAGCTCTGTGCTGATCGACCCACGGCCGCGAACCGGCTCCACGGCGCATCTCTGACGCTAGGAAGCCCCGATCGTCGGGGCGCGCGTAGCGCACTACTCGTCGTGGTCACCGGAAGTAGATGGTTGGGAAAAACTGCAACACGTTCTAATGTTGGGTTCCATGAGCGACGAACTGCTGCGCCATCCCGTCCACTCCGGCCACCTGCTCGCGGGAGCGCTCAAGCGGCACCGAAACAAGCCACTGCTACATCTGGGCGACACCACACTGACCGGCGGTCAGCTCGCCGAGCGCATCAGCCAGTACGTTCAGGCATTCGAAGCCGTGGGTGCCGGCACCGGAACCGCCGTGGGCCTGCTGTCCCTGAACCGTCCCGAGGTGCTGATGATCGTCGGCGCCGGCCAGACCCAAGGCTACCGGCGCACCGCACTACACCCTCTCGGTTCGCTCGACGATCACGCCTACGTGCTCAGCGACGCCGGGGTGACGTCGTTGATCATCGATCCGCAGCCGATGTTCGTCGAGCGGGCGCTGGCCCTGTTGGGCAAGGTGGACTCCCTCAAGCAGATCCTCACCATCGGTCCGGCACCTGCGGAGCTCACCGGATCGGGCGCGACCGTGATCGACCTGAACGCCGAAGCCGCCAAGTACCAGCCCCGCCCGCTGGTGGCTGCCGACCTGCCGCCCGACCACATCGGCGGGTTGACCTACACCGGTGGCACCACCGGCAAACCCAAGGGCGTCATCATGACGGTGCAGGCCACCACGACGATGACCACGATCCAGCTCGCCGAGTGGGAGTGGCCGGAAAGCCCCCGGTTCTTGATGATCACCCCGCTGTCGCATGCCGGCGCGGCCTACTTCCTGCCGACCGCGGTCAAGGGCGGCGAGATGTTTGTGCTCCCCAAATTCGATCCGGCCGAGGTGCTTCGGGTGATCGAGGAGCAGAAGATCACCGCGACGTTCCTGGTGCCGTCCATGCTGTACGCGCTGATGGACCACCCGGATTCGCGCACCCGGGATCTCTCGTCGCTGGAGACGGTGTACTACGGCGCGTCGGCGATCAACCCGGTGCGACTGGCCGAGGCGATCGAGCGGTTCGGCAAGATCTTCGCCCAGAACTACGGACAGTCCGAGGCGCCGATGGCCATCTCGTACCTGGCCAAGGGTGACCACGACGAGAAGCGGCTGTCCTCGTGTGGGCGCCCGACGCTGTTCGCGCGTTGTGCGCTGCTGGACGCCGAGGGCAACCCGGTGCCGCAGGGCGAGCCCGGCGAAATCTGTGTCAGTGGACCACTTTTGGCGGGAGGTTACTGGCAGCTGCCCGAGCAGACCGCCGAGACTTTCAAAGACGGCTGGTTGCGCACCGGCGATATGGCCCGTGAGGACTCCGACGGTTTCTGGTTCATCGTGGACCGGGTCAAGGACATGATCGTCACCGGCGGATTCAATGTGTTTCCCCGCGAAGTCGAGGACGTCATCGCCGAGCACCCCCACGTGGCACAGGTGTGTGTGGTCGGCACCCCGGACGACAAGTGGGGTGAGGCCGTCACCGCGGTGGTGGTGCTGCGCCCGGACGCGCCGTCCGACGAGGACGCCGTCGCGACCATGACGGCCGAGATCCAGGCGGCGGTCAAGGATCGCAAGGGTTCGGTGCAGTCCCCCAAGCAGGTGGTGCTCGCCGACTCGCTGCCGTTGACCGGGCTGGGCAAGCCGGACAAGAAGGCGGTCCGGGCCCGGTTCTGGGAGGGGTCAGCGCGCTCGATCGGCTGACAATTGCCCCGCGAGCAGACGCAAACTCGCGTGTTTTGGGCTCAAAACACGCGAGTTTGCGTCTGCTCGGCGTATCAGAGTGAGCCAGGCACCTTCTCGCGCGCCGCCACCGACTGCCCGTCGCCGACGTCGAGCACGTCGATCACCACATCCCGGTCCCGGTAACGACCCAGCGGCGTCAGCCCGGGCGTCGCCGCCACCACTTCGTGCACCTGGTCGCCGGTCAGCGGATAGTCGGCCACCGGATGCCGCCAGTGGGCAGCCACCACCGTCGCCCCCGGGGCCAGCCGGGGAACCTCGCGGTGCAGCACCTCGGCCAGCAGGGCCGCGTCCAGGTAGTAGCCCACTTCGCTGAGGACCACCAGATCAAACGGCCCGGCCGGCCACGGCGCGTCGAGACCGCGCTGGGCAAAGGTGACACCCGAGCTCACCCGGGCGGTTGCGGTGGCCAAGGCGGCAGCGGCGACATCGACGGCGGTGACGTGATCACATCGCTGTGTCAGCAGTTCGGTGAGCACACCGACAGAGCAGCCCGGCTCGAACGCATGCCGGTAGCGCAGTCGCGGCAGCATCGACAGGGTGATCGCGTACTTGCGCTGCTCATACCAGCGGCTGTCCAGCTTCCACGGATCCTCGGAGTCGGCGTACATGCGCTCGAAGTACGCTGCCGGCAATTTCATCCGAAAAGCACCTCTCCCACCGCCAGTATCCGACGCATCACGAACGGCGGCAGCACCGGCTCGACATCCGGCGCCGGGGCTTCGAACTGACTCCGAAAGCATTTGGCCGCATTGTGTTTACGGATCGATGCCCGACGATCCAGCGGCACCGACAGTGCCCGCCGCCACGGCACCGCCGGATCCCCAGGTGTCGACCAGTGCCACATCCACACCGGATACTCGACCAGGGGAACCCCGCTGATCGCGCTGGCCACCGCGGCGGCACGGCCCACCGCCTCATGGTCGGGATGCCCGTCCCCGCGCCAGGTCGCCGCACACCACACCCCCAACGGCGCGGCGGCCAGCACCTCGGCCAGCCGTTGCGCCAGCAGCTCCTCGTGCTCGGCGAGCTGCCCGTCCGGCATCTCCAGTCGGATCACCTGCCGCACTCCGAGAACAGCTGCTGCACAATCCAATTCCGCTCTGCGGGTACTCTCCAGCCTCATCCGGTCGAGTTCCGGGATGTCCGGGTAGGCGGCGCCCCCGTCACTGACCGACACCACCGTGACGTCGACACCACGGTCCGCCAGCGATGCGATCAACCCGCCGACCCCCAGGGTCTCGTCGTCGGGATGCGGTGCCACCACCACCAGCGCGGGACAGGCGGCAAGGCTGAGCTCAGGCCGGCGCTCACCGGCAAGCCACTGGCCGATCGAGGTACCGCCGCCGGACAGCGGGCACTCGGCGAATCTGGCCGTGTTGCTCATCGCCTCGCCACCCGCCCCAGTGCCGCCAGGTCTCGTTCGGCGTGGCTCTGTCGCACGTAAACCGTCAGGTCGGCGACCCGCTGAGCGTGCTCGGCGTCCAGGCACAACGGCCCGGGTCCGAGCGCCCGGCCGGTGCGCGTGATCACCTCGTCGACGGCGTGTTCGACAACAGCACGGGCCCGGCGGGCCACCAGCTCCGCGTCGGCCGGGTCCGCGGCACCGTCCACCTGCGTGGCCGCGGCTGCCAGCACCGCCTCCGCGGCGGTCAGTGCGGCGTCGACGGCACCCAGGTGGGCCAGCGCATGATCGTCGGCGGCCTTCCGATATAGCGGGGCGGCGACGGCCCGAGCACCGCCGAGCCAGCAGGCCGCCACCCCGATGGCGCCGTACCAGAATCCGGGCCGGCTCAGATACTCGCCGGGTTCCCCGACCGCAACGGCCGGAGCTTGGGTGAATTGCACTGAACGCGTGTCACTTCCAGCCATACCGGGATTGGACCAGGTGGCCGGCAGCGGACGCACTGCCGGATCGGTGACCGCCACCGCGTACAGCGCCCGGTTCCCGTCGGGGCGCCGGGCGGTGACAAGGGCGTGAGTGCACAACCCCGCCCCCGAACACCACGGTTTCACGCCGTCCAGCACCATGTCGGCGGCGTCGACGGTCAGCGCCGAGTCCGGCGATTCGGCAGCCCACACTCCCCACAGCTGGCCGGGTTGTGCTGCGGCGCCCCCGAGTTCGGCCAGAATCGCCACCGCATCGGCATGCGCTTCGGCAAGCCGGCCCGCCACCAGATCAGCCTCCGCCAACGCCGCCAACCCGCGCCAGCGTGCCGCGGTGGCCCCGCAGCCAGGCAGCGGCAGATTCAGCGCACCGTCGGCCAACCACCGCAGTACCCGCTCTGTCACGCGGAATCCTTTGTCAGCGAACGCAGATGGGCGGCAAACCCACCCGGGGCCCGGCCCTGCCGTCGCGCCGAAGTCGCCACCGACAGCCCGCCGTCACGGCGGATCGTCAGACCGGCGTCGGTGAACCGCGCCACCAACTCCACGTCCTCGTCGGTGGGTAGCCCACGGAACCCGCCGACCCGCCAATAGGCGTCGGCCCGGAATCCCATGTTGGCGCCGTGCACGTGCGGGTGCTCGCCGGTCCCCTGGTGATAACCACGCAGGTAGCGGCGCAGCACCCGGGTCGGCAGCGCCCGCCAGTCGGCGATGCGCACCACCCCCAACACCATGTCGGCGGACTCGTCCTCGGCGGCCGAGACCTGCTTGATCAACCAGTCGGGGTCGACGCGAGTGTCCGCATCGGTGGTGGCGTACCAGGCATTCTCGCCGCACAGCGAGGCCGCATAGCTGAAGCCGGCCGCACGGGCGACACCCACATTGCCGGCGTCGACCTCCACGAAGTGCACGTCGGGCCCGTAGTCACCGGCCAGTGTCACGCTGGCGTCGTCGCAGTTGTCCAACACCACCACGACGTGCACCGGCACCGGGAGGCACGCCGCGCTGGTGAGCACCGCCCGCAGACACCGCGGCAAACTGGCTTCCTCGTTGTGCGCCGGGATCACTACCGCAACGCCTGCTATTGCTGTCACGGCAGGTGGATGCCCATTTTTGCGGGATCCACACGCCCCTGGTGGCAGGATGGACCCAATGCAACCCGCCGCCGCCCTGTTCGACTTCTCCGGCACCCTGTTCCGACTCGAAGAGGATGCCAGCTGGTTCGACGGCATGTCGGTGGACGACAAAGCGGTCGACGGGCACGTTCAGGCCGAGCTGATGCGCCGACTCACCGCCCCCACCGGCCGTTCGGTGGAGATGGGCCCCGAGGAATACCACGCCTGGGTCAACCGAGACCTGGCACCGCATCTGCACCGCGAGGCTTACCTGCATGTGCTGCGCGAATCCGGAATCGCCGACCACCACGCCGAATCCCTGTACCAACGGGTGATCGATCCGGCGTGCTGGACGCCCTATCCCGATACCGCCGAAGTGCTCGCCGCGCTCAAGGCGCTGGGGGTCAAGACGGCGGTGGTGTCCAACATCGCCTTCGACCTCCGGCCCGCGTTCGCCGCAATCGGCGCCGAACAGCACATCGACGAGTTCGTGCTGTCCTTCGAAGTGGGTGCGGTGAAACCGGATCCGCGAATTTTCACCACCGCGCTGGAGCGGCTCGGAGTCGACGCCGCCGACGCCCTCATGGTCGGTGACAGCGACGAGGCCGATGGCGGCGCCCGCGCGCTGGGCTGCGGGTTCATCCTGGTCGATCCACTGCCGACGGCACAGCGAAGCGACGGCCTGTTCCGCGGCCTCCGCGAGTACGGAATTTCGGTCTAGCCTCGGAACATGGCGCAAGAACGGATCCGACCGCCCTTCTGGCTCAAGCCGATGAACAAGGTCTTCATGGCCGCGCAGCGGCTCGGCATCCCGCTGTTCGGCAAAGAGGGACCGGTGGTGCTGACCGTCATCGGCCGCAACTCGGGCAAGCCGCGGTCAACTCCCGTCACCCCCATGACCGTCGACGGCAGCCGGTACGTGGTGGCCGGCTTCCCCGGCGCGGACTGGGTGCAAAACGCCCAAGCCAACCCGAATGCGGTGCTCACCCAGAACCGCCGCAGCCAGCAGGTGCGGATGGTGGAGATGTCGGTCGAGCAGGCCAAGCCGCTGCTGCGGGTGTTCCCGGTGGAGGTGCCCACCGGCGTGAGTTTCATGAAGAACGCCGGCCTGGTCACCGAAGGCACCCCGGAAGAGTTCGAAGCCCTGGCCGGGCGCTGCGCGGTGTTCCGGTTCGATACCGTGTGACCTCGTGAGCGAGAACCCCTTCGACCCGTCCCTGTGGCAGCAGGTGGACGGCTTCGATTTCACGGACATCACCTACCACCGCGCAGTGAACGACGCGACAGTGCGGGTGGCGTTCAACCGGCCCGAGGTGCGCAACGCGTTCCGGCCGCACACCGTCGACGAGCTGTACCGGGCACTCGATCACGCCCGGATGGACCCGTCGGTCGGCGTGGTGCTGCTCACGGGCAACGGGCCGTCCCCGAAAGACGGCGGCTGGGCGTTCTGTTCCGGTGGCGATCAGCGCATCCGCGGCCGCAGCGGCTACCAGTACGCCTCCGGCGAAGTGGCCGAGACCGTCGATCCGGCCCGCGCCGGCCGGCTGCACATCCTCGAAGTGCAGCGGCTCATCAGGTTCATGCCGAAACCGGTGATCTGTCTGGTCAACGGGTGGGCCGCCGGCGGTGGGCATTCGCTGCACGTGGTGTGCGACCTGACGCTGGCCAGCCGCGAGCACGCCCGTTTCAAACAAACCGACGCCGACGTCGGCAGCTTCGACGGCGGCTACGGCAGTGCGTACCTGGCACGGCAGGTCGGGCAGAAGTTTGCCCGCGAGATCTTCTTCCTCGGTGAGGACTACACCGCCGAGCAGATGTACCAGATGGGTGCGGTGAACCGCGTCGTCGACCACGCCGACCTCGAGACCGTCGCCCTCGAATGGGCCGCCAAGATCAACGGCAAGTCCCCGCAGGCGCAGCGGATGCTCAAATACGCGTTCAACCTGCTCGACGACGGGCTGGTGGGGCAGCAGCTGTTCGCCGGAGAGGCGACCCGGCTGGCGTACATGACCGACGAAGCCGTCGAAGGCCGCGACGCGTTCCTGGAGAAGCGCGACCCCGATTGGACCCCGTACCCCCGCTACTTCTGACGGTGTCGCGTGCCGGTGGTCGGTTTGTGGTGATTGGGAGCACACCAGCACCGCGGGGATAATGCTGCATCATGCGTGTTTTGCTGGCTCCGCTGTGGGCGCGGGCGCTCTACTGGACCGTGCTCGGTGCGGTGATCGTCGCCCTGCTGGCGGGCGTCTTCACGGCGTCGAGTCGACCTCTGGTCCTCGACTGGCCGGTGGGCACGGCGAGCTACATCGCGGTAACCGCGGTTTTCGGCGCCGCCCTGACCTGGCGGAGCCAGACCAGCAGGTTGCCGTACACCGCTCAGGTGGCGGGCCTGACATCCGAACAGCGGTCGGCGGCGATCCGGGCGACCACCGGCGGTCCACTTCCCGCGGACGCCGAGGTCGTCAAGGCCGCGCTGCGGTTGGGCACGGTCTACCTCGACCAGCACAAGGCCAACCGGCGGCGCAATCAGGTGATGACCGGCGTGCTGGTGACCATCGCGATCTTCCTGCTGATCGTCGCCGCCTATGACGGTGACGTGTGGGGCCTGGTCTATCCGCTGGTGGTGCTGATCGTGCTGCCGCTGACGCTGTGGTGGACCGAATCCAAGGTGAGCCGCACCAAACGCCAGAACCGGGAACTGACCCAGGCCCGCCGCACTCAGCGCAAGAAACGCGTCTGAGAATGCGGCGATTTGGTGAATGCCAGCACCTTCACAGGGGTGACCCGGAAGACGTGGGCGGTCACACCAGCCGGATCGAACACCGTATCGTCGCAATCGAAGTCCCACGCGCAGCCGTATTTGGTGCGGTAGGCGTCGGCCAGTTCGGTGAGCACCGCTTTGCCGGTGACGCTCTCGGTGGTGCCTTCGACCACGATGTCCAATCCCTGATTCCAGGTGTTGGATCCGGTGGTGACGGCAACCTGTGCGGCATGGGCGAGGTTGCGGGCCTTCTGCTCGCCCGCCCCGGTGCAGAACACAAACGATTCGTCGGCCCACAGCCCGACCAGGGGTGTGACGTGCGGGCGGCCGTCGGCGCGGACCGTGGTCAACCAGTACAGCTCGGCGGTCTGCAGTGCCTGCCGCACGGTCGGCCAGGAAGCAGGTTCGGTGGTCTCACTGAACCGGGTGTCCAGAGATGCGGTGAAGGTCATGACGGTTCTGACCGGCCGCGCCCACAGAACTCATCGTGGCGTCGGCCGTAGCGGCTGCGCGGACTGCTCCATACACTGACAGGCCGTGAGCCGAAACCCGCTGCGCCGCCTGTCCCATGCCGTCGCGATGGCCGGCATGCGGCCCCCGCTGAGCCTGCCCACCGGCACTTCGATCGATCTGCGCGGTAAGCGGGTGCTGTTGACCGGGGCCTCATCGGGCATCGGAGCGGCGGCCGCGGGCCAGTTCGCGGCCGCGGGAGCGACGGTGATCGCGGTGGCGCGCCGCGCCGAACTGCTCGACGAGGTGGTGGGCGCCATCGCCGCCGCCGGCGGCAACGCCCGCGCGATGCCGTGCGACCTGGCCGATCTGGATGCCATCGACGGGTTGATCGACGAAGTTGGGCCCGTGGACATCCTGATCAACAATGCGGGACGCTCGATCCGCCGTCCGCTCGAGGAGTCCCTGGACCGCTGGCATGACGTGGAACGGACGATGACCCTGAACTACTACTCCCCGCTGCGGCTGATCCGTGGCGTGGCACCGGGCATGTTCGAGCGCGGCGACGGGCACATCATCAACGTGGCCACCTGGGGTGTGATGAACGAGTCGACGCCGTTGTTCGCCGTCTACAACGCCTCGAAAGCCGCGCTGAGCGCGGTGAGCCGGGTCATCGAATCCGAGTGGGCGGCCAAGGGCATCAAATCGACCACCCTGTACTACCCGCTGGTGGCCACCCCGATGATCACCCCGACGCGCGCCTACGACGGGCTGCCGGCGCTCAGTGCCGACGAGGCCGCCGGCTGGATGCTGGACGCGGCCCGCACCCGGCCGGTGCGGATCGCCCCGCGGATCGCGATGACCGCGCGCGCCCTCGATGTGGTGGCTCCCGGAGTGATGACCGCCATCATGAAGCGGCAGAACTTCCAGCCGGGCTGAAAGCGGGTGGCTCCCAACCATCCTGGGGCAGAGGCGGGTGTCGGCCGTCACGCGGGGATGGTGGGGGTGATAGACAGGGGCCATGGAAATCCTGGCCAGCCGTGTGCTGTTCCGGCCGGCGGACTACCAGCGTGCCGTCGAGTTCTACCGCGACAGCATCGGACTGGCGATCGCCCGCGAGTACACCGGCGGCACTGTCTTCTACGCAGGGCAGTCACTGATCGAGCTTTCCGGCCACGGCGGGGCCGGCTCCGGGGCCGCCACGCTCTGGCTGCAGGTCCGCGACGTGTACGCCACCCAGGACGAGCTCCGCAGCCGCGGCGTGACCGTCACCCGCGAAGCCACCCGGGAACACTGGGGGCTGCACGAGATGCATGTCGAGGACCCCGACGGTGTCACGTTGATCTTCGTGCAGATCCCCGAGGACCATCCGCTGCGCCGCGACAGCCGGGGCTGACGCGGCCGCGACACTACTGGGCCAGCGGCCAGCCCACCGAAGCAAGCCGTGCCGAAACCTGATGCATTTCTTCGGGATTGGGCTCTTTGTCGATCAGCGAGTGAATGGCGTCACGGATCTGCTCATCGGTGACGGGCGTGTCGGCGTCGTTACTGCGCAGGATCGAACGCGTCGCGGTCACCACTTCGTCCTCACTCAGTGACCGCTTCAGCAGCGCCAGCAGCGCAAAGTGGTCCTTGGGCGGCACCCCTTCCGGGAAGCCCGCGTTCAGCCAAGCGATGACATCGGCAAAAACACTGTGATCGTTGGTCATCGCAGCCTCTCTCACTTCGCGAACGGGAAGAGGTTGACACCAAAATGGTGTTCGATGGTGGTGCGGGTGATCCACAGCAGCGCCACCAAGATGACGGCGCCGACCACGGTGAACAGCGCCAGCCCGAGGAACTTCAACGCCGGGTTGGTGGTGTGCACAGTGCCGTCGGCCTCGGTGACGCCGGCCCCGTCGGAGTAGGCGACCAGGCCCAAGGCGAAGAGCGCAGGCAGACCGGCGCCGAGCAGCAGGCCCACCACCAGCACCCGGAAGATGCTTTCCAGATAGATCATGAGGAGTCCTTAGTTAGTGGTCGGCCGGATCAGACGGTCGCGGGCTTGGAAGTGTCGGTGCCGTCACCGGCCGGGACCACGGAGTTGGTCGACTCGTCCCAATCGGCGTTGACGTTGCTGCTGTCGACCTTCTGTTGCTGGGCGCGCCGCCACATGTAGAAGGACAACCCGACCAGGATCAGGAAGATCAGGCCGTCACCCACCAGCTGTGTTGTCATACCGGCGACCAGATGGGACACCCAGAAGGACAGGGCGCCGACAATGCCGGCGGCCGGCAGGGTGATCAGCCAAGCCAGCACCATGCGACCCGCAACTGCCCAACGAACCTGTGCGCCAGGCTTTCCGACACCGCTGCCCAGGATGGAGCCGGTGGCGACGTGGGTGGTCGACAGCGCCATACCGGCGGCCGACGAGCTCAGGATTATCGCGGCCGACGAGGCCTCCGCGGCCAGACCCTGCGGCGATTCGATCTCCACCAGGCCCTTGCCGAGTGTGCGGATCACCCGCCAGCCGCCGAGGTAGGTGCCCAGGCCGATCGCGATCGCACAGCTGGCGATGACCCAGAACGGCAGACCGTCCTCGGCGACATTGCCGGTGAGGTGGCCGGTGGTGATGAGTGCCAGCGCAATGACACCCATCGTCTTCTGCGCGTCATTGGTGCCGTGCGACAACGCAACCAGCGAGGCCGTGGCGATCTGGCCCCAGCGGAAGCCCTCCTCGCGGCGCTTCTTGGCCACGTTGCGGGTGATCCGGTAGACCAGCCAGGTGCCGGCGGCGGCCACGACGCCCGCGATCAGCGGTGCGGCGAGCGCGGGGATCAACACTTTCTGGGTGACGCCCTGCCAGTTCACCCCGGCCAGCCCGATAGCGGCCAGACCGGCGCCGATGAGACCACCAAAAAGTGCGTGCGACGAGCTGGACGGAATGCCGAACAGCCAGGTCAGCAGGTTCCACAGGATCCCGCCGATCAGGCCCGCGAAGATGATCGTCAACCCGGTGGACGCGTCGATGTTGGGCAGCAGCGAACCGGTCTTACCGTCCTGGATCTTCAGCACCGACGTGGTGACCGTGACGGCCACCTCGACGGACAGGAAGGCACCGACGAGGTTCAGTACACCGGCCAGCAACACTGCGGTCTTGGGCTTCAGCGCTCGGGTCGCGATCGACGTCGCCATGGCGTTTCCGGTGTCATGGAAGCCGTTGGTGAAGTCGAACGCGAGAGCCGTTGCTATCAGCAGGATCAAAATGATCATCTCTGCGCTCATACCGATGATTCTGAGACCAAGGTGCGGTTTTCCACTAACCGAGCGGGACCGAAAACCACTGCGCGAGCTGGCTTTATACATACTCCCAGCGGACGTTCATCTCCTGTTAACCTTGACCATGCCACGCGTTGGTACACCTCTTCCGTAGTGGACACAGCACGTGCCCGAGAACCACGGTCCCCGAATCGAAAGCTGCCTCGTGAATCGCTTCCTGAACACCATCGTGTCGTGGCTGCGCGCGGGCTATCCCGACGGTGTCCCGCGCACCGACTATCTGCCGCTGTTCGCATTACTCTCCAGCGAGCTCAGCACCGACGAGGTCAAGCTCATCGCCCGGGAACTGCTGAACCGCAGCGAACTCGACGACGCCGACATCGGCGCCGAGATCGTCCGGCTCACCGACGAACTGCCCTCCCCCGGAGACATCGAACGGGTGCGAGAGCGACTGGCCGCCAAGGGATGGCCGCTGGATGATCCGCGCGAAGCCGAGGATCGGTCATAACAACGCTGCGCGCCCTTGTCGTTCCGCCGACAGGAGCGTCCCTGACCGCCGCCCTGGAGGGAGTGCTCACCGGCCGCGACAGCGCCCTGCTTCCGGTACCTGGGTCAGACCCCCGGCAATCCGACCTGTTGTGCACGTCACTGCGGGCCGGCGAACCGATCGACGACGACATCGCGTTGGTGGTCGCCACCTCGGGAACCACCGGCACGCCCAAAGGGGCGATGCTGACCGCGGCGGCGTTGACCGCCAGCGCGTCGGCTACCCACAGCTGGTTGGGCGGCCCCGGCACCTGGCTGTTGGCACTGCCCGCCTACCACATCGCCGGTCTCCAGGTGATGATCCGCAGTGTGCTCGCCGGCACCACCGCCGTGGAACTGGATGTGTCCGCCGGTTTTGATGTGGGTTTGCTGCCCGCCGCGGTGGCGGCCATGGGATCGGGACGCCGCTACACCTCACTGGTGGCCGCACAACTGGCCAAGGCCCTCACCGATCCGGCGGCAGCCGAAGCGCTGGCCTCGCTGGACGCTGTGCTGCTGGGCGGCGGGCCCGCGCCCGCCGCGGTGTTGGAAGGTGCCGCTGCCGCGGGGATCTCAGTGGTGCGGACCTACGGCTCCAGTGAGACCGCGGGTGGCTGTGTATACGACGGCCACGCTCTCGACGGAGTACGGGTCCGCATCGACGACGGCCGGGTGGTGCTCGGCGGGCCGACGTTGGCCAAGGGCTATCGCAACCCGGTGGCGATCGACCCGTTCGCCGAACCCGGCTGGTTCCGCACCGATGACGCCGGGGCGCTCGACGACGGCGTGCTGCAGGTGCTGGGCCGGATCGACGAGGCGATCTCCACCGGCGGGCTGACGGTCCTGCCGCAGCCGGTGGAGGCTGCGCTGGCCACCTACCCGGGCGTCGCCGAATGTGCGGTGTTCGGACTCCCCGACGACCGGCTGGGCCAGCGGGTGGTCGCAGCCCTGGTACTGGATCCGGCCGCACCGCCCGGGTCCGGCGCCCCGAC
>NZ_JBARXZ010000061.1:0-16070 GCF_049647605.1 Mycobacterium sp.
CGCGTGCCGAGTTGAAACGGTCGGCCGGATTCTTGGCCAGCGCCCTGGCCATGACCACATCCATTTGGCGGGTCGCCTCTGGCAGATGATCGGAGATCCGGGGCGGGGGCTGGTGCAGGTGCGCGAGCGCCAGGGCGGTTGTTCCCTCAGCGTTGTAAAACGGCTGCTTGCCGGTCAGCAGACGGAACAGCGTGCAGGCCAGTGAGTAGATGTCAGCTCGGCCGTCGATCGCGTCGCCGGTGATGACCTCAGGAGCGGCATAGGCCAGTGTCACCGCCAGCGTTGAGTCGTCGCTGCCATCGTCTGGGCCACCTGCTGCCCTCGCCACCCCGAAATCACTGAGCAGCACCTGCTCATCGTCCGGCGACCCGTGAGCGAGCAGTACGTTCCCCGGTTTGACGTCGTGATGAACCACGTTGCGCTGGTGGGCGTAGTCCAGTGCCTTGGCGACCTCGCCGGCGATGCGGACAGCGCGTGCAGCGGTCATGGTCCCGGCCTGCAGCGCAGCCTCCGCATCGGTGCCGGCGACGTACTGCATTGCGATCCACAGCTGGCCGTTCTCGGCTTCGCCGCGGTTATGGATCGACACGATGTTCGGGTGGTCCAGCAGCGAGGCGATATCGGCTTCGCGCACGAACCGCTCACGGAAGGCCTCGTCACCGGAGAGGTCGGCGCTGAGCACCTTGAGCGCGTCGCGCCGCGGCAAGGTCGGATTCTTCGCCACATACACCGTTCCCGTGGCGCCGGTGGCCAGGACCTGCTCAATCCGATACCCCGCCACCAGCGAGCCCACCGCAAACATAGACACAGCATCGCCTACTGATGGGGTGGCCCGGCCGGTGAGGCGGGGCGTGTCCGGTGCTGCCTTCCCAATCATCCGTGGCCCTCAGCGCCTTCTGTGAGGCCCGAACAGTGCGTGCAAACGCGCTCGCGCCCCGCGTTTGGGCGCGCCGGAGGCCTCGCTTGACCGGTCCGGCTCGAACATCACGTGTGCTGACTGAACCAGCTCGCCGTCAGAGCCGGTGGTCAGCGATTCGGCGACGCGGTGCCCCTGGGCGGTCAGCGAGTCGACAAGCTGTTCATGCAGCCGATCGGCAGCAAAGCCCCACCAATCGTTCACTGCGGCCAAGACTCTGCTGTGTTCCGGCGAGGTGGGCCGGGCCGGCGGCGGGCTGTCGGTCTTCGGCATCCATCTGCCGATGTCTGCCAGCCAGGACTGCCACTGGTGGGTCAGCTCCACCAAGGCCTGATCGAGACCAGGTTGGTTCCCCACATGGTGAAGAGCCTGGACGAAGGCTGCGCCGGGCAGCCCGTCGACATCGGGCCCGGCCTGGGCACACGTGCGGGCGAAAGCGGCCACCGCGCGGGTCACGGCGAGCTGGGCGTTGAAATCGGCGCGCAATGACTCCACCGGTGCGCCGGCGTGACGCTCGGCGGCTTCGCCGACCTCCCGGTGCAGCTGATCACTAATGACCGTCCACCGTTGGTAGGCGTCCTCGACGGCCCTCAGCGCGGCAACTTCCGCATCGCGTGCCACGGTTACCCTTGCTCGCGGGTCTGGATTCCTGCACTGATGAGGACCTCGCGCAGAGCGTCGGTCATATCGGCCTCCACGACGGTCCGCAGCAGATCCGAGTCAGCGGTAGCCAAGTCGATCGACGGGTCGGAAACGATCCGCGCCTTCATCCTCTCCACCGCCTCGGACACCACGTTGCGCACGTAGCGGCCGTTGCCCGCGATGTCGACGAGCATTTCCGCCGGGTTCTCGGGATTGTTGGTCGAGGTTGCGGTGAGCCAGCTCGTGTACCGGTCAAAGGCGGCGGCCGCGCCGGGATGCACCAGTACCCGGAAGTTCTCGGCGAACATCGCCGCGATCTGGCCCAACTCCTCAGCGCTGTAGGAGCTGAACTCCAGTTGGGTGGGAAACCGCGACCGCAGACCGGGGTTGGCCGAGAGCAGCCGGTTCATACCGTTGGCGTAGCCGGCCAGGGCGATCATGGTGTCGTCGCGGTGGTCCTCGGCGAACTTCATGATGATGTCGAGTGCGATACGCCCGAAATCACGCTCGTTGTCGGCTTTGTACAGGTCAGGGGCCTCATCGACGAACAAGACGCGGCCCTTGGCCTTCTCCAAATACTGGCGGGTCTTGACCTCGGTTTCGCCGATGACGCCGCCAACGAGGTCCGGACGGGAGACTTCGATGAAGTCTGGAGAGTCCAGGATGCCCAGGCCGAAATACATCTCACCCATGACCCGCGCGATAGAAGTCTTGGCCGTTCCCGGGGGACCGACGAGGGTCATGTGCAGCGCGTTGCGCTGCCCGACTCCCTCGCCGCGCGCGGCCATCGCCCGGTCGTAAATCTGCACGTTCTTAAGCTTGTAGACGTGGGCCTTCACCTTGCCCAGGCCGATGAAGGACTGTAGGTCCCGCTCGGCCTTCTCGAGGACGGCTTCAGCAGCCTGAGCCTGCTCGGCTTGGCGCAGCTCCTCGGTGGTCGGCCCGGACTCCGGATCCCAGCGGCTGGTCCGGGCAGTGATGGCCTGCGCGGTGGTGGTCCTGGGTCCGAAGGTGGGGTCGGCCAGAGCCGAGGAGGCCTCGGGGAGAATGCGCCCGCCGACGCTGGCCCTGCCAAACTCGACGCGGGCGTCGTCCTCCCGGCCCAACAGACGCAGCGCGAAGCCGCGGTAGAGGGCCGCCAGGGCGGCGGCGTGCGGGCTGACTTGATCAGCGGGGACGCCCTTGAGCACGACTAGGCCGGCATCGAACTCGCCGAGACTGACGTGAGCGAGCCCGGCCATCAGGTCGGTGGCGGCGTCCACGGCCCTCAGGGTCCCGGCAACCGGCCGGTCGGCCCAGTCCAGCACGTCGGTCCAGCGCTGGGTGACGTAGTGCAAGGTGGTGCCCAGGCAGCGCCAGATGGGCGTCTGCGTGGGTTCGCGGGCGGTGTCGTAGGACTCCAGCAGCTTCTCGGCGGCGTCGTAGTCCTTCTCGCTCAGCAGCGCCGCGATGTAGGCCAGGGTGATCGTCGCCGCGGTGTAGGGGAACACCTCGATGAAGCCCGGCGAGGGCACCGAGGCCTCCAGAGCAGTGTCCTGCAGACCCAGGCGCCGCGTCTCGCGGTGCACGGTGGCGCTGGTTTCGTGGGCGTGGCGCAGTGTCTGGCTGGAGTGATCGCCGGTGGCGATGAGCCCCAGCCAGGCGTCGCACATCCCGGGGTCCATGCTGACCGCCTGGCGGAACCGCTCCCGCGCGGTAGCGGGGTCTGCTGGATTGCCGAGCAGGCCCAAAGCATCGAATCCGGCGTCGAGAAAGTCGCGCGCAGTGCTCATCGTCTATGACCCAATCTCTCGGGGTGGTCGCGGCGGTCGGGCGGCGCGAGGCGCCGCGGTGTCGTTCTGGCGGCGCTCGTCGATGTCTATTGTCCCTGCTGGGGCACCGTTGCCGCGCGGAGGTTGAGAGCCCGCATCTGCGGGCCGCCCGGGTGTCTGCGCCGTGCTGCGACTGGCCAGGGTCGGCGCCTGTGCGGGTTCACGAGAAGGCGCGGAGCCACCAGTGGTGTCCGGGCGTGGCTGGCGCAGCGGGGCCGGTGAAGCCTCACCCCCCGCCCCCTGGGCGGCGCGGGACGCCGAGTTGCTGGTGTTCTTCGCGCTCTTGAGCACGTGCCCGGCGGTGCTTGCGACACCGGCCGCCTTGGCCGCGGCCGCGACCGGGACGGCCACCTCGGGGGCGGCGACCTTCACCGCGCTCATTGCGGCGGTCGCGGCCGCCGATTTCACAGCAGACTTCGCCGGCGACGCGTCGTTGCCGGTCCCGGCTCCGCTACCGGTGACAACGGTGCGCCCCGTGCTCGACGAGCGCGGCTTGAACCACTCCATGCCGGGTGTGCGCCGTGCCGACGAGGAGCCAGAGCCATCGTCTTGGCCGCCTGCGGTGTCGTTACCGCCGCCCCGTCCCAGACGCGCACTCGCGGACTGCGCCTTGTCGCGGTACGAGCCCGCTTCGTTGCGGACGGCGCCGGTGCCGGCATGCCACGCGCCGGTGACCTGACGGCCGATGGTGCCCATGCTGTCGGCGTGGAAGGAGCGGTCGACGAACCGGAAACCCAGCCAGAGAACGCCGGCGGCCACGGCCATGATGAGCACCCGAGGAATCGCTGTCGCCGTGGATGCGCCGAAGGCGTCCGTGGTCAGCACCCAGGTAATGCCGATTGCGGAAACGGCGAGGTAGACCTCGAACACCATCAGTTGGATGACATGCATGAAAAGCTCTGTGCCGCAGTGCTTGGCGAACGCCAGAGCCCGTCCGAAACCCAGCATGCCGATGAGGAAGGACGGCCCGACCAGGATGCCGAAGTACAGCGACTTGATGCCGACCAGCATCGCCGACAGGCCGACGTAGAAGTAAAAGAAGGCCACCACGATCGCGACCAGGACCAGCAGGAGACCAATGGTGGCGTCCGAGCCCCCGAGGCGCTGGGCATAGGCCAGAGCCTGCGGGGCGCCGCAGTTGGCCATGGCGTGCGCCGGGCCGGGACCATCAACGCCGCCCGCGCTGGTGATGGCCGAGTTCCATGCCTGCCGGCATCCGCCGACGTCATCGACGACCATGCCGAAGTTGAGGACCTGCAGCGGATGGCGCACGCCCGCCGTCACGACGTCGGCCATCAGGGCATCCAGCTTGGCGTCCAGCGAGGTGCCCGAGGCGAACGGTGCCCCGGTGGCGGCCTGGGCGATCTCCAGCCCGGTGCCACGCCCCAGCGCCAGCAGACCGTGCTCGCTGTACAGGTCGCCAATGGGGTCGGAGAACACCGTGGCCAGCAATACCGTCAGGACAAGGGCGGTGCCCAGCATGGCCCAACCCCGGCCGGGGTGGCCACGCAGGATGTGGTAGCCCGCCACGGTGACGCAGACCGTAATCGCGATGGGGGCCAGCATCATTGAGCTGACCAGCGAGGCGACCGCGTTGTAGAGCGGCAGGCCGAAGGTTGCGATGGCGACCAGCCAGCCGGTGGAGAGCGCGAAGCGCAGAAACCACAGCGCAGCGGCCATGATGAAGATGAACGTCCCGGCGATCATGCCCAGCCACCATGCCGCCGTCGCGTTGTCGACCGCGCGTTCCATGGCCGCGGCCATCCACGGCATCCAGGTGCTCGGATCGATCATCGAGATGTCTTGACCGTTGTTGGTCGCGGCCTCCCGCGCCGACACCATCGACAGGAAGTAGAACGCGATCGGCACACCGTCGTTGTCGCGCAGTCCTGTCCAGCCCAGCGCTGCGGAGCCGCCCGCGGCGACAGCATTCGGCGCGCACAGCAGGGCAACGAACGACAGCGTGTAGGTCAGCGTCATCGTCACGAGGGTGCGTCGTGCGCGCGGGTGGTCAGCCAACCACAGGGTCAGCGCGCCGGAGGTCATGCGAAAACCTCTTGAGGCGGGGTGCTGTCGACGTCGGCGGCCATCTGCGTGGTGGGAGCACCCAGGAAGCGGCAGCGGGCCCGCCGGCCGCGCTCATCAACGATGAACCCCTCCCCCATTCGTGAGGGGTGAACTTTGCCGAATGCTTCGTCGTCGCTGTCCTCGTCGTCGGCCGACTCGGCCGGGCTGGTGTCCTCGTAGTAGGACTGCACCACTTCGGGGTACAGCTCGGGATCGACCCCTGCCCACTCCAGCGTCTTGGTCGCCAATTCCTCGTTGCGGATCGCGAACAGCCATTTTTGGGTGATGAACTTATCCCCCATCCGGGCGAAATCCCGGTAGTCCTGGGAAATCAACCAGATACCGGTCGCATGCTTGCGGCCCTGGCGGGTGATGCGGTGGGCGGTGCGTGCGCCCGCGGGATAGGCCATCAGCTCGGCAGCCTCCTCGAAAATCATCGTGGAGAACTGCTCACGGTGCAGAAACTGGTGACGCTGCACGGTGTCGATGATCAGGCCATAAATCGCCATCCCCGCGCGAGCACTCTTGGGCAGCTTGTCGTACAGATGCGGGTTGAGAATGTCGTCGGCATCGGGCAAGCCGAGTCGGTTGGTCAGCCAGATCGTGGCCAGTGACTCTGACGGTGAGTACGGCGGCAACGTCTCGTCGAAGATGGCCCGGGCGGCTTGCTGGGTGGACCAGGCCTCCAGGCGCGCGAGCAGCATGTCGTTGTTGGCGTCGGGCTGAGCTCGCAGGTAGCCGATGAGTGAGCGCATGGAGTGAATGCCGTTGGCTTCACGCATCTGTGGGCTTACCAGCAGCGTAAACCGATTCTCCATGTCGCTGTCGGCGGGAACGCCGATCATCGGGAGGATGTGGTTGCCGGCGACGTCGCCGGCCTCCTGGAAGGCGAACATACGCAGCGGGTCGAGGCTGAACCGGGAATCGCCCAGATCGATAATTGTCGTGTGGGTGACGTTGCGGAACGCCTGCCCCCATTCCCCGTGGGTGCCCGGGTCGAACACGTCGACCTTGCCGCCGCGCAGGACTACCTCAATCCCAGAAAGCTTGGCGCGGTTGGACTTCCCCGCTCCAGGGTCTCCGATGACGATCAGGCCGGTGTTCTTGTGGCGGCGGGCACAGCCCTCAGGATCGTGCAGGATCAGGCTACGCCGCAGGGTGTTCTGATTCTCGGCCAGCGGTGTCCCGCGGGAGTCGCCCACCCGCGTCGAGATCAGCGGTGTGAACCGGCCCCACAGGTGCGCCGAGGTCGGATCGCGGAACTCGTCAAGGTGTGCGTGCTTCTCACTGCCCGGATTGAAAGCCGACCACAGCTTGGACTGCGCGCCGCGCCACCGACTGACCGCAATCTCGGCCTGGTCGAGTTCGTGGCGGACCTGTTTCACCGCGTCCTCGCACATCTCCAAGGTCGGAGCGCCCACGGCGATCAGGGTGGCTACGTCCAGCTCCCGCTCGCTGGGATTGGCCTTGATCTGCGCGTTGTACTCGCGCGTGTTGGCCAGCTTGATGTCGAGTTCGTCGTCCTCTTCGATCATCCGGCCCCGTTGGCGCATCTGGTCTTTGATGTTCTTGGCCGCGCGCGCGTTGAGCGCTTCCGCGCGGTCGGGGCTGCGCACGGTGACGTGCTGCATCCAGTCGATGGCGGCTTCGGTGTCGACGTTATCGAGGGCATACAGGTACGCCGCCTTGGTGAACCGTAGGCCGGTGTCGGGGAAGTGCGTGACTGGCAGCAGGGCCTGATAGCTCCACGGACCGTCCGGGTGGTCGGCGTCATAGAGGCGCACGATGGGGCGCATCGTCGGCCACCAGGAGGAGCGCACAGCGTTGGCGCCCTCGTCGACGCCAGGGCGTAGGAAGTCAGCGGCGGTGAGCCGGTCTGGGCCGGCCGAGGCCGGCGGCATCGGATCGCGCAGGGTCCCGCGAAAGACGTTGTGTCGGTGCTGCCACAGAATCTGCAGTGGACTTGCCGGTCGGACGCTGAACTGTTGAGGCAGCGAGGCGACCACCTCGGCGGCCAGGCGTGCATAGGCGGCGACCGAGGTGTCCGAATCGACGTCGCGACCGACTACCCAGTCCTTGGCCTTCGTGGCAGCTCCGGCTGCGGTGCGACCGCCTTTGCCGCTATCGACGGGGAAGGTCAGCCAGCCGCGACGTCGCTCTTCCAGGAACACCGGTGCGCCCGCGGGTGCGGCGGCGGGGTTGAAGGTGGGCTCCCACAGTCGGCAGTGCTCTACCCAGCCTGGTCGGTGGCTGTGGTTGCCAACGATGTTGCGCATCAGTCGGTTTGGATCGGTGGTGTCCAACAGTCCGGACAGTGACCACCCCGAGGGCAGTGCGCGGGCCAAATTGCGGTAGAACCGGCTGCCCCGTTCGTGGGTGCGCAGCGGTCGCAGGACAAGCGGCAGCCCGTCGATGAGGTAGTCGGCATACACCCCGCCGCGGGTGAAGCGCAGGTTGCCGATCACGGCCAGCGGCGGATCGAAGAGATGATCGACGCGCGGATCAGCGTTGCGTGCCATGACCGCTCCTGGTCGCCGGGCGCGCTGCGCATCCGTTCTTGGGCAGAATCGACGCCAGGGCGAAGCTGGCGCGCGCGGCCAGCGACGGTCGCCGCTTGGGCATGACCATCCGCAGGATCACCGTCACGACGACAGCTGCCACGGCAGCGATGCCCAGGACGCTGAACCCGGCGCCTTCGTGAGTGCGGAACCACCACAGCGCGGGCAACATGATCATGCCGATCGCAAGGAGTTCGGCACTGCGGTACGGGCCGCCAGGCAGGCGGTTCCCGGTCGAGGACTCCCCGGCGTAGATCGGGACATCGCGGATGCCGGTGAAGACCTTCGCCGGCTCCCCAGTGGGTACCTCGTTGTTGGGCATGGTCAGCTCTCTTCGTGGTGGCTGATGAGGATGGGTTGGTTGTTCGCGTCGTCTATCAGCCCGGTGGTGGCGTAGATGAGCGCGGCGATGATGAGGAAGCCAAGCAGCGACGCGGCCAGCTCAGACATTCGTTGCGTCATCGCCCGTAGACGGAGACGATGCCGCGCTGTTCCAGCTCTTGGTTGCCTGACTGTTGGAAGCCGGCGACGTTGGCGATGATCAGCGACAAGATGATGCCGCCGACCACGGCGCCGATGGCCGATCCGATTCCCTGCTTGAAGCCGTTGCGCAGGCCGACCGCGATGCCCAGCGCCATGGCGGCCAGACCGCCGACGACGACGACGATCGAGAAGATCTCTTGGGACATGCCCACGATCCCCTGTGCTGCCAGAACCGTTGTGTTCGAGGCGATATCCATTGGTGTTCCCTTTCAGTGTGATGGTGGATGGACCGAGCTGGCGGCGGGGTGCCGCAGCTACGAAGGGATGTTCACCGTGTGCCCACGGCGACGGGGGTGGGCGGGGCATCAGGGTCGATCGCCGGAACCACGTCAATGGCCGCGACCGACCAGGCGCCGCCGGTGGCGCGCAGGGTGAGCGGATACTCCAGTGGCGTGGAGGTGTAGTCGGCTGCTCGCGCGCTGACCGTCACCCAGACCCGCAGCTCGCCGCCTTCGGCCGGGGCCTCCGGGACCGGGTTTTGCGCGCGGATTGAGGTCACCGCGGCGGTGGAGTAGGCGCGCAGCGGACCCAGCCCCGAGTCCACGGTGACGAATCGTTCGATCCCGTTGGCGTCGGTGAGGTAGCACGTGACAAAGCCGCTGATCACCGCCGCCAGAACGGCATCGTTGGTGATGGTCACCGGGTAGTCCAGCGACACGTCGACCCCGGGTGGTGGCGGGTCGCGGCGTGCCGGTTTGGCCATAGCCCGGGGAGCAGCACCGTTGTAGACACTGACCGGGAGCTGGTAGTAGCTGCGCACCGGAGGGGCGTTGGTATAGGACTGCTCGGTCACGGACACGATGACGCCGTAGGTCGCGACGCCAGGCGTCGTTTGGCCGAGGAAGGTCGCAGATGCAGCCTGCGCCGAAACGATCAGCGGGGAGGTGGTGGGCAGCGACATATCGGTGCTGTTGGGAAAGCAGCGCGCCACCTCACCGGCCCGACTGCTGCTGGCTGTCAGAAGCACTGTCACGCAGTCGATTGCGTAACTCTCCACCAGGGCGGTCTCGTTGCCCACCGAGCGCGCGGTCACTGCCACCGGGGTCTCGTCTTGCGGGAACACCCACCGCCACAGCGTGGACACTCCGCTGATGACCGAGCAGACCACGAGAATCGTCACGATCACCTTGGCGCTGCCTTGGCCGGTCGTGGTGAGTCGTCGCCGCCAGGTGTTGGTCAGTTGCATTGTCAAACCGCCTTGTGTCCAATGATTTTGATGCTCGACACGGCGAAGGTGCCGTCAGCCGGATCCCGCGGCGTCGACCCGCCGGGGAACACGGGGACTGGTGTCGGCGCGGCACCCTGGTTGCCGCCGAGAATGTCGCCCAGGATTGACGGGCCGGCGCTCGGTGGCGGTGCGGCCGGCGAGTTAGTTGGTGCGATCGCGGGCGGGCGGCTGGTTTCTTGGATGATCAGCGTGATCTTCGAGGCCAGCACGCCGGGGCGGATGGATTCCACGGCTTCGCCACGGACATTGCCGGTGTTCTGGTTCTTCACCGTGCGGTCGGTGTCGTTGAACTGCCACTGCACACGGGTGACCACGCGGTGCTGCAGCCACGGGTCCGGCTGATCCGGGCTGACCTCGGTTTTGTTGACTGCGCCCGGCACGATGGACACCGCGGTGATGACGAAGGTTCGTCCCAGGTCGATCTCCAGGACTTGACCGTCAACCGACCGCACACAGACCCACGGAGTCGTGGAGCTGGGGTCGGCTACCGACTGCGCTGAGGTCGATCCCGGTGGGCAGTCCGAGGACGCCGTAAAGGGAAGCGGCCCATCGGTGTTCGGGGGAGGGCTGGGTGGCGCCACCTCGACCACACGGGGCGCGACCGGGGCGGAGGCTGGCTTGGATGGTTCCGCGCTCGGCGAGTTGGCCATGGTGACGACGAGGGTGATGATTGTGCCCAGGACGGCCGCAGCGCCGAGCGCGGCGACTACCCACGGGGTGTATCGGCGCGGCGACGAATCATTGGAGGGAATGGCGGCGGCGTCAGAGGATGTGCTGTCTAGATCCACCACCGCACCGCCGACGTCGAATGACCCGCCGACATCGAAGGGTGCGCCGAGCAGTACGGGCCCGTCACCGTCGTAGTCGTAGTCATCCTCGGCATAGCCCAGCGGTGATTCCTCGCCGTCGCCGTCGTCATCGAAGTCTGGGGACTGTCGTTCGGACGCGGAGTCGTCGGCTGTGTCGGGCTGCGGTTCCTCGTCGCCCGAGGGGGGCGCCGATCGAGAACCGTTGTCGGCGCCGAAGGTGCCATCGCGGTCATCGTCATCGTGAACCGTGACCGCCCCGATGTTCTTCAGCCACTCGTCGTTGTCGATACCGCGCGTCATGGCCGCCGGCCCCGGACTGCGCCAGACGGGCGGTTTCCTGCGCGAGGACGCCGCACGTGCGTCCCCGCTGCGTGAGTCATGGCCGGAGCGACGTCGAGGTCCTCCTCCGTCTCGGGCGGCCCCCACCGCAGATGCAGCTCCTCTGCGGGATTCATCTCAGCGAGCGGTAGCGCCGCAGCGGTAGGAGCGGGCTGCGGGGGAACCGCGGGGTATGGCGCCCACTGCGCGGCGGGAGCGACTCGGCCGCGCCCACGCCGGCGGAGCACATGCAGCACCAAGGCGGCGAGCGCCACTACCGCCAGGACCGGGGCTAGCTGGACAAGTATCTGGACCAGTACGGCCACGACAACGGTCAGACCGACCGCCACCCCCGCCGCCACCATCAGCACGATCTTCACGTCAAGCCTCCCTCGAATCGGCTTATGCTCAACTCTGTGACCGCACCGTATCCATTAAGGGGCAAATGTGTCCACACTCATGGACGACTAAGGGCGAAATATGATTCTGTTAGCGCATGGAGGCACCAGAACAGGGCATCGAGCGGCTGCACCACTTCGTCACCGAGCGGCGACGCGCACTCGGCATCAGCCGCGCGCAGATGTTCGCCCGCGGCGGGCCGTCACCCTCGACGATGAACAAAGCCCTCACCGGGGACCGGGGGTTGTCTCGATCCACCCTGGAGCGCATCGACCGCGCGCTCGGATGGGCGCCGGGCTCGGCCGAGACTGTGATGAGCGGCGGTGCCCCCACTTCGCGCATTCCGGCGCCGAGTGACGCGGCATGCCCTGCGCATGAGCACGTGGTCACAGTCCTGGAAAGCATCCGGACCCAGCTGCACACCGCCGAGCAGCTGGTGGAGGATCTGCTTGGGTCCGGCCATGCCCGCTGAGGTATTTGACGAGGAGCGCCGTGCCTGGATCGCCGCGCGCGCCGGCATCTGGATGTTCCAGAAGCGCCGCGCCGAGCTGCTCGGCAAGCGCATCCGTGCCCGGAGCCGCGCCAAAGTGGGTGCCCGACCCGACCCGCACGACGATCAGGTGACTCCGCCGCTGATCTTCCGCACGTCCTCCACCACGACCGGTGCCCTCGAAACCGGTGTCGTCGCCGTCCTCGCCGCGGCCGCACCGATCGGCTGGCCGGCCGGCCAGATGCTGTACAGGCTGATCATTGGACTGATCCCCGAGCGTCTGCAGGCGTACCCCATTGCGGCGCTGCTCTGGGCCGCCATCATCAGCGGCGCACCCTTGCCGCTGCTGTATGACCCCAACCCCTCGCTGGCCAGCACGCTGCTCATCCCGTGGCTGCTCGCCCAGATCCCCGCCACCTTTGCCGCCGCCGCCACCTACGGAGTCCTCGAAGGATGGTTGGCCATCGACGGCTCCAGCGACTGGTGGCCGCTGACGCCCGCCCAACGCGACGTTGACGACACCCTGATACTCGGCCCGGCGCCCGTGTCGATGCCGACGCTGCTCGATCCCGCCCCGACTACGGGGAACCGCTCATCAGACGCCCTGCCCGTCCCGCGCCGAAGGCCGGCGCCGGTCAACTGGACCCGGCTTGCCCTCCCCGCCACCGTCGCTGGCGCCGGCACCATCTGGTACCTGGCTGCCGTGCTAGCCGCGGCCATAGCCATCCCTTCCGCGCTGCTTGGTTAGTTGCAGCGCCAGCGCTTGTCGCCCCGGTGAGCTGTAATCGAGGCATGACGGATTCGGGCACAGAATCCCGGCTGTGGTTGGAGGTACCGTTCTCCGAAAAGGAGGCCGCGAAAGCCGCCGGAGCACGCTGGGATGCATCCCGGCGCTCTTGGTACGCCCCCCGCCCCAACATGTCCCAGCTGCAGCGCTGGGCAGGCCGTGAACCACTTCCTGAGCTTCTGCCCGGCGAGGACCGCTCATTCGGGGCCGGACTGTTTGTCGATCTCATCCCAGAGTCGTGCTGGTTTACCAATGTCCGCAGTTGCGTTGTCGCTAGCGACTGGGACCGGCTGCGGAAGGTGATCTATCGGCGCGCTGGACAGAGGTGTGAGATATGTGGCGAGGGAAGGGACCCTAGCGCCGGTGTCCACCTTGAAGCCCACGAGCGATGGCTCTATGACGAGGCGTCAACGACTCAGCGACTGATGCGCTTGGTGTGCTTGTGCACCTGGTGTCACGAAGCGACCCACTTTGGCCTGGCCGAAGTGCGCGGCTTCCGCAGCCGTGCCCTGATGCAGCTAGTAGCCGTCAACGGATGGTCGCGTGATGCCGCCGAACTCCATGTCCAGCAGGCGTTTAGGATCTGGCAGCGCCGCTCGCGTATCGATTGGACGCTGGATCTGAGCATTCTCCGCGATGTTGACATCGAGTTGCAGCGCCCACCTGCAAAGGACGAGCGGCGAGAGGTGGCGGCAGAGACTCTGGAGGGGGCGCGTGGGGACAGAATGCTTGAGCAGGCCGCGTTGCCCGTCGCGGGTTGGTATTCCGACCCCTCGGCGGCTTTCGCGCACCGTTGGTGGGATGGCGCACAGTGGACTCATGTCGTGGCGGTCCACGGAAAGGCGTTCATTGCTGAACCAGGCCGCGCCCTTCGCCCCGCACCTGTCCGCTGATGAGGTCGTGCATGCACGACCTCTCCTCCTCAGTTCAGGAAGGTCTGCTCGTTGCGGAAGGTCACCGCGTCCAGGCGAGCGGTGAAGCGCTCGGTTTCGATGCGGATTCGTCCGTTGCGCTGAGTGATTCGTACGTCGGGCTCAACCGACCGGGGTCCCGCGCCGACGCTGATGCTGACGAGAGCGCCGGGGTAGGGATTGGCTGACCCGTTGTGCACCACCACCGTTGGGGGTCGCGGCGGCTGAGCGCGCAGATCGGTGGTGTTCCAGATCCGCGACGACGCGGCTGCCATGGCCCACCGGCGGCGCGGGTCATACACGGCGACCACTTCACCGCTGGCAGAGGCGCGGCGAATGAGCTGCCGGACAGCGAAATCGTCGTCGGAATCGATGACGATGCGGGTGGGCCCAGCCGGGTCGCGCAGCGGCATGAGTAGCAGCGCATCGTCGACTTTGCCCAGCATGACCCCCGACGAGCCGATGGCCACGGCTGCGTCGAGATCGGATGTCAACGTTCGCGCCGGCATTCCGTTGATCCGGTCGGATCCGGGCAGCAGCGCAGACAGCGCCCACCACTGGCGACCTGTGTAGCGGTTGAGGATGACCGCTGGGGGGGTGAGCAGCGGCTGCGCCGTGGTGAATCGCACCGTGGCCGACACGGTGATCCCCTCGCTCGAGCGGCGCAAGTGCAGCGCGAGCAGCGTGTGCTCTGAGGCGATTGCCCACATGTCATCGAGGCGTTCCGCCGTGAGGTCCTCAGAGCTGAGGTAGTAGCTGGTGACGTGGGCCCCACGGTGGGTGAGGTCTTTCCAGCCCTCGCGGAAGGTGCTCTCGATGTCTTCCTTGCTGCCGCCGTGCATGTCCAGAACAGCCTGGCGCATGTCGGCGGCCGTCATTGGTTCTGCGCGGCAACCGCTTTGGCGCAACGCACGTGTGATGCGACGGGTGACTGCGGCGACGGCGCCAGCGGCATCGGTGCGCCACATCAGCCCGGCCGTGGTGTCCGGAGCGCGGGTGTCCATGCGGATCATCAGCATGGTGCTGCGCTGTCCGGCTGCGGGTCGGTCGGCTAGGAGCTGGGCGTAGAACTGGCCATAGTTGTCACTGGCGGTGCGGCGGCCTTGAGCGATGACGTCGACGTCCACACCAAGTCCAAACCGTTGCATCTGCTCAGCAATCACGCTCAGTGGCAACGTGTTCGGGGTCTCAGCACCCTGCGGACGCAGCAGCGTGGGGATGTAGGGCCGACCCCACACGTTGACCATTGTGACCAGGGTGTGCTCATTGACGTGCACGCCCAAGGGCTGCCCATCGCTGTCGACGTCGACGTACTCGCCGGTTTCCACACGGTGTTCCTTATGGCGGAGCCGTCCGATGGATCGTGTGAGCCACTGCCAGGGTGTCAGCCGCGACACCTTCACCATCAGCAGCAGTGCGCCGAGGACCGCGCCGCCGGCTGCACCGGCCCACCATGGCCCGTCGAAGGCGATGGCGATGGCCGTGCCGACAACGGCGAGAATTTCGGTGGGCAATGCCGCGCGCAGATCGGCGCGCGCGCTCCAGGTGCGTTCCTTCATCGTTGATGCTTCCTTCGCCAGACAGTTGTCCCCCACAGCACCGCGCCAACCAGCACCACGCCAGCCCCAATCTGGGCAGCCAGCATGCGTGCCGGTCGCGGATCCGGCGGCGGTGGGGGTGGCGGAACGTGCAAGGGCGCTTCGGTGGGTGTCGGTGCTTTGGCCGGAGCTGGCGGCACGTCCCAGGTCAGTGCAGCGAGCGGGTCGACCACGCCGTAGCCGATCACGTTGTCGCGCCCGCCCGCAGGTGCGTGCGCGGTGGCCGTGAGTCGGTGAATGACTTCGGCCGCGGGCAGCTGCGGGAACTTGGCCCGCACCAGTGCTGCCACTCCAGAGACATAGGCCGCCGAGAACGAGGAACCGATGATGGGTTTGAACTTGTCCTCGTCGATCGAGGCGTTGATGACGTTTCCTGAGGTCGACAAGCCCACGATGTCAGACCCCGGCGCCGCGAGGTCTACCCACGGCCCGTGCAGCGACGCAGCTTGGCCCATTAGCGGTGTGCCGAAGTTGTCGGTGGCCGACACCGCCAACACGTAGTCGTCGAACCAGGCCGGTGAGGCGATGGTCACCACTTCATCCCAGCCGGATGCGCCGGTCGGTGGTGGCGGATTCTGACTGCATCCCTGGGTGCCCGCGTTGCCAGCGGCCGCGACGATCACCGCGTCGCGGTCGACCGCTGCATAGCGCAGTGCCGCGCCTAGGATTGCCTGGTCGGTGGGCTTGGTTACCGGGATGCAGGACACCAGCGAGATGTTGATGACTCGTGCGCCGAGGTTGGCGGCATGCACGATCGCACGCGCCAGCGTGTTGATGTCGCCGGTTCTGCGGACCTGTTCTTGGTCCTGATCGATGCGGGGATCTTTCAGCCCGAAGTTCTGCGAGCTCTGTCGGATCGCCAAAATCACTGAGTCCGGGGCGATTCCGACCAGGCCATCGGGGCCACCAGTCGGGGGCGGCAGCTGTGGATGGGGACGCTGCGGCGCCTGGGCGACACTGCCGCTGGGGCCCCACGCCGGAGGTGGCCCGGGC
>NZ_JBARXZ010000062.1:0-23258 GCF_049647605.1 Mycobacterium sp.
GGACTGGACAACGTCGACGTCGACGCCGCCACCGCCCGCGGTGTGCTGGTGGTCAACGCGCCCACCTCCAACATCCACAGCGCCGCCGAGCATGCGATCGCGCTGATGCTCTCGGCGGCACGGCAGATTCCCGCCGCCGACGCGACGCTGCGTGAGCGCACCTGGAAGCGCTCGTCGTTCTCCGGTGCCGAGATCTACGGCAAGACCGTCGGAGTGGTCGGACTGGGCCGCATCGGCCAGCTGGTCGCCGCCCGCCTGGCCGCGTTCGGCACCCACATCGTCGCCTACGACCCCTATGTGTCCCAGGCGCGGGCCGCGCAGCTGGGCATCGAACTGCTGAGCCTCGACGACCTGTTGCAGCGGGCCGACTTCATCTCCGTGCACCTGCCCAAGACCCCGGAGACGGCCGGTCTGATCGGCAAGGAGGCGCTGGCCAAGACCAAGCCCGGCGTGATCATCGTCAACGCCGCCCGCGGCGGGCTGATCGACGAGCACGCACTCGCCGATGCGGTCGCCAGCGGGCACGTGCGGGGCGCCGGTCTGGACGTGTTCTCCACCGAACCGTGCACCGACAGCCCGTTGTTTGCGCTGCCGCAGGTTGTGGTGACCCCCCACCTGGGTGCCTCGACCGCCGAAGCGCAGGACCGGGCCGGCACCGACGTCGCCGCCAGCGTGAAACTGGCTTTGGCCGGTGAGTTCGTGCCGGACGCGGTGAACGTCGGTGGCGGTGTGGTCGGCGAAGAAGTTGCTCCCTGGCTCGAGATCGTGCGCAAGCTCGGCGTGCTGATCGGTGCGCTGTCCGCGGAGCTGCCGGTGTCGCTGTCCGTGCAGGTCCGCGGTGAGCTGGCCGCCGAAGAGGTCGCCGTGCTGCGGCTCTCGGCGCTGCGCGGGCTGTTCTCGGCGGTCATCGAGGATCAGGTGACATTTGTCAATGCTCCGGCGCTGGCCGCCGAGCGTGGTGTTGCCGCCGAGCTGACCACCGCCACGGAAAGCCCCAACCACCGCAGCGTCGTCGATGTGCGCGGCGTCTACGCCGACGGCTCGTCGATCAATGTCGCGGGCACACTCTCGGGCCCGCAGCAGGTCCAGAAGATCGTCGGGATCAACGGCCGCAACTTCGACCTGCGGGCCGAGGGCGTCAACCTGATCATCAACTACAGCGACCAGCCCGGTGCGCTCGGCAAGATCGGCACATTGCTCGGTGGGGCCGAGGTCAACATCGTCGCCGCGCAGCTGAGCCAGGACGCCGACGGTGAGGGCGCAACCATCATGCTGCGCCTGGATCGTGACGTGCCCGAAAACGTGCGTGCGGCCATCAGTGCCGCTGTCGACGCCCTCACCCTGGAAGTGGTTGATCTGTCATGAAACAGATGAAGTTAGCGATCATCGCCGGTGACGGCATCGGCCCCGAGGTCATCGGCGAAGCCGTGAAGGTGCTCGACACCGTGCTCCCCGGCGTCGAGAAGACCAGTTACGACTTGGGCGCCAAGCACTATCACGCCACCGGTGAGGTGATGCCGGACGGACTGGTCGACGAGCTCAAGGGTTATGACGCGATCCTGCTCGGCGCCATCGGTGACCCGTCGGTGCCCAGCGGCGTGCTCGAACGTGGCCTGTTGCTGCGGATGCGGTTCGAGCTCGACCATCACGTCAACCTGCGGCCGTCGCGGCTCTATCCCGGGGTGAACAGCCCGTTGGCGGGCAACCCCGATATCGATTTTGTGGTGGTCCGCGAGGGCACCGAAGGCCCGTACACCGGAACCGGTGGCGCCATCCGCGTCGGCACCCCGCATGAGGTCGCCACCGAGGTGAGCCTCAACACGGCGTTCGGTGTCGAGCGGGTGGTCCGGGACGCGTTCACCCGCGCCCAGCAGCGTCGTAAGCATCTGACGTTGGTGCACAAGACCAACGTGCTGACCTTCGCCGGCAGCTTGTGGTCGCGGATCGTGGCCGAAGTCGGCCAAGAGTTCGCGGACGTCGAGGTGGCCTACCAGCACGTCGACGCCGCCACCATCCATCTGGTCACCGATCCCGGCCGCTTCGACGTCATCGTCACCGACAACCTGTTCGGAGACATCGTCACCGATATCGCCGCGGCGGTGTCCGGTGGAATCGGTTTGGCCGCAAGCGGCAACATCGATGCCACCCGGACCAACCCGTCGATGTTCGAGCCGGTGCACGGCAGCGCACCCGATATCGCGGGTCAGGGCATCGCCGACCCGACGGCCGCGGTCATGTCGGTGGCATTGCTGCTCAACCACGTTGGCGAGACCGAAGCGGCCGCCCGCGTAGACCGGGCCGTCGCCGAGCATCTGGCCACTCGGGGCGACGAGAAGCTGTCGACCTCAGCCGTCGGCGACCGGATCGTGGGGAAGCTGTAACACCGGTGCCGGTGGCCGCCAGGCTCGCGACCCTGTCGAGACAGTGCTGGTGTTTTGCCATCGGGTCATCGCTGTTCGCGATCGCAACGATCCCGGAGCTCGGGCCGCCCGCGGTGGCGGCCAATGTGCTGTGCTTCATCGGTTCCTGGTTCTTCACCACCGCGGGCTGGATGCAGCTGGTGCTGTCGAACCCGGCGGCTCGCAGTGAATGGCTTTCGGCGGCAACCCAGTTCGCCGGCACCGTGCTGTTCAATGTCAGCACGGGGTCGGCGGTATGGGCGACGGCGGTCAGTACCGAGCGTCGATTCGTCTGGGCGCCGGATGCCACGGGATCGGTGGCGTTTCTGGTCAGCGGCGTGCTGGGGCTGGTGGCGTTGGGTGCCGCCGCCCAACTGCGGGACCGGGCTGCGGCGTGGACCAACATGATCGGCTGTATCGCGTTCGGGGCGTCGGCCGTCGGTGCGTTTGTGTTCAAGAGCGGGGCGGCCGAAAACGCCTCGATGGCTGATCTCGGCACGTTTGTCGGCGCGCTGTGTTTCCTGGTGGCCGCCTTGTTGGTGCTGCCGAGATTCCGGCATGCCCGGCCGGTCGCCGAACCCAGCGAGGTGTGAAAAGCCGCTCAGGTGTCGGTTTTCCGGGGGTGGGTCAGGGGATCGGCGTCGACGGGTACCAGAGGTGCGGCGGCCAGCGGGAACAGCGCGCACACCAGAAAGGCGGCGGGGAATCCGGCGACGCCGATGAGCCCGCCGAACAGTGGTGCGGACAACGCCGATGCCAGGTGCTGGCTGGTGTTCTGGGTGCCCAGGGCCCGGCCACTCCAGAACGGGCCCGCGATCTCGGCGATCGCGGTGAACGCCAACCCGTTGTCGGACACCGTGATCGCCGAGGCGACCAGCATTAACCCGATGCTCAGCGGTGAGTCCAGCCAGTCCGTCAAGGCCAACATACCCATGGTGGCGGCCGCGGCCAGCGAGATGAACCTGATGGGCCGCAGCCGTTGTCCCACGCGGTCGGACCAATAGCCCGCCGCCACCCGGCCCGCCGCGCCCAGCAGTTGGGCCACGCCGACCAGAAGCCCCGCTGCGGCGGGGGTCCAGCCGCGATCGGTGATCAACCAGACCAAGGTGAACGTCCACACGAGCGCCTGCGGTACCACCAACAGCACCGAGATCGCATGGATGCGCACCAATGTCGACGGTCCGTCCGAGCTGCGGTAGGGATTGGCGAGGTGTTCTGCCGGGGCTTGGGCGCGCGTCGGCCGGGGCGGATCCAGCACGCCGACACCGCAGAGCACGGCCGAGACCGCACAGATGGCCGCCGGAAAGAGCAGGGCAGCCGCAACGCCTTCGGAGGCTGCCAGTCGCGGGATCACCAGGGCCCCCAGCCCGGCGCCGAGCGGCACCGCGGTCTGGCGGATTCCCATCACCAGGCCCCGCTGATGTGGCGGGAACCAGCCGACGACAAGTCTTCCGCTGGCGGCATTGGAACTCGCGGCCGCAGTGCCGCCGAGGAACAGGAAGATACCTATTGCCAGAAGTGAATCGACCGATGCGGCCGCACCAGCCGCTGCGGCGGTCAATGCGGCACCCGAGGTGAGCACGATCCGTTCGCCGAGGCGGTCGACGGCATAACCCCAGGCGATCAGGGTGGTGACCATGCCGAAGCTCGGCAGCGAGGCCATCAGGCCGGCGGCAGCCAGATCGAGTCCGTGCTCGGAATGCAACGTCGGGATCATGAAGGCGACACCATTGATGAACACGTTGGTGAACATCGTGGACAGCAGCGCGAGCACCAGCATCGACCAACGGCGCACCGGGCCGATCGAAGCGCTGGACATGATCGCCATCGTGCCACGGCTATCTCAATATGCTGAACACCAATCCCGGAATATGAAACGGGTACCGTTGCGTGGTGCAACTTTTGGAGATGACGCGGGCAATGAGACGAGCGATCACGTCGGCGACGGCGTGCCTGGCTCTGGTGATGGGAACCGTGGTGATCGGCACTGCGGCGCCGGCCCAGGCGGCGGCGCCCGACTGGTCGGGCTTGGACGCCACGTCCTACAACGGACCCATCCCGGCGCCGGGGGCGTTGATCAACTCGGTGCCGTTGAATCCCGCGCTGTCGGTCAGCGGCGCGGCGCAGGCTTACCGGATCCTCTACTCGACACTCGACCAACATGATTCACCCGCAGTGAGCACGGGGGCGGTCTTCCTCCCGCGAAGTGCGCCGCCGGCCGGCGGGTGGCCGGTGGTGGCGTGGGCCCACGGCACCGTCGGCCTCGGCGACGACTGCACGCCATCGGCGAAGCCGCGCAGCCAACGCGACAACGAATATCTGACGCACTGGCTGGATCAGGGTTACGCGGTGGTTGCCACCGACTACGTGGGCCTGGGCACACCCGGTCTGATGAGCTATCTCAACAGCGTGACAACCGCACGCGGCGTCGTCGATTCCGTCATCGCCGCCCATCACCTGGATGTGCCGCTGTCACCGCAGTGGGCGGTTGTCGGCCAATCACAGGGCGGGGCAGGGGCTGTCAGCACCGCACGCTGGGCCAACGAGTTCAGCCAGGGTTCCGGCCTCGACTACCGCGGGGTGGTGGCCACGGGCACACCCGCCAACGTCCAGCGGATCGTCAAACGCGTCGGACCCGATTTCTCGATTCCCGAAGTGGCGCCGGTGGCCAACGCCTACACCGCCTACATCACCGCCGCCCTGCGGGAGGCCCGCCCGGATCTGGACCTCGACAGCGTGCTCAGCCCCACGGGCAAGAAGGCTGCCGCGCTTGGCGAGACGCTCTGCCTCGCTGCGCTCACCGACGAACTCGCCGAGCTGACACCCGCCGCGCTCTTCAGCGCCCCGCTGGAATCCATTCCGGGAATCGATGCTGCCCTGGATGCCTACATGGGGGTTCCGGTCGACGGCTACGACCGCCCGCTGTTCCTGGGTGTGGGACTTCTCGATCGTGACGTCCCTCCGAATCTGACGCTGACCTTCGCCGACGAGCTGCGTGCCGAAGGCCAGGATTTTGAGCTGCGGGTCTATCCCGACGAGGACCACAGCGGGACGGTACTGGCCTCGATGCCCGACTCGACCCCGTTCCTGGAGCGCGCCTTCGGCGCTCGCTAGCCCACCACCGGCGCCGTTGGTGGTGGCTCTAGGCTGAGCCCATGCGCTTGGGTCGAATTGCCAGTCCTGACGGTGTCGCGTTTGTCAGTATCGAAGGGGATGTCGGCTCCGGCGATGCTCCCGGGGACGCTGTGGTCCGGGAGATCGCCGAGCACCCCTTCGGTACGCCGACGTTCACCGGGCGTACCTGGCCGTTGGCCGACGTGCGGCTGCTCGCCCCGATCCTGGCCAGCAAGGTCGTGGCGATGGGCAAGAATTATGCGGCCCACGCCCAGGAGATGGGTGGTGCCGCACCGGAACAGCCGGTGATCTTCCTCAAGCCCAACACCGCGATCGTCGGCCCGAACGCGCCGATCGTGCTGCCCGCCGACGCGAATCCCGTGCATCACGAGGGGGAGTTGGCGATCGTGATCGGCCGTCCGTGCAAGGACGTGCCCGCCGCCAGGGCCGCGGAGAACATCTTGGGTTACACCATCGCCAACGATGTCTCGGCCCGGGATCAGCAGCAGCAGGACGGCCAGTGGATGCGGGCCAAGAGCCATGACACCTTCTGCCCGGTCGGGCCGTGGATCGTCACCGATCTCGACGTCTCCGACCTGGAACTGCGCACCGAGGTGAACGGGCAGGTGCGCCAACGCAGCCGAACCTCGCTGATGATCCACGATGTCGGTGCCATCGTGGAGTGGGTGTCCGCGGTGATGACGCTGCTGCCGGGCGACCTGATCTTGACCGGAACACCGGAAGGCGTCGGGCCGATCGAGGGCGGCGACACCGTGGGTATCACTGTCGAAGGTATCGGCACCCTGACAAATCCTGTTGTGCGTAAAGGGAAATGATGACCAAAGTAAGAGTCCGGTTCTGCCCGTCGCCGACGGGAACCCCGCATGTCGGGTTGGTGCGCACTGCGCTGTTCAACTGGGCCTACGCCCGTCATACCGGCGGAGACTTCGTGTTCCGCATCGAGGACACCGATGCGGCACGCGATAGCGCCGAGAGTTACGCGGCGATCCTGGATGCCCTCCGCTGGCTCGGGATGGACTGGGACGAGGGGCCCGAGATCGGTGGGCCGTATGCGCCGTACCGGCAATCCGAGCGTGGCCAGATCTACCGCGATGTGGTGGCCAAACTGCTGGAGGCCGGTGAGGTCTACGAGGCCTACTCCACCGCCGAGGAGGTGGAGGCCCGCCACGTGGCCGCGGGGCGCAATCCCAAACTCGGTTACGACAACTACGACCGCGATCTCACCGATGAGCAGCGGGCGGATTTTGTGGCCCAGGGCCGCAATCCGGTGTTGCGCCTGCGGATGCCCGACGAGGACCTGTCTTGGGATGATCTGGTCCGTGGGCCGACGACGTTCGCGGCCGGATCGGTGCCGGACTTCGCGATCACCCGCGGTAACGGTGATCCGCTGTACACCCTGGTCAATCCGGTGGACGACGCGCTGATGAAGATCACCCACGTGCTGCGCGGCGAGGACATCCTGCCGTCGACGCCACGCCAGATTGCGCTCTACCGGGCACTGATCCGCATCGGCGTCGCCGACCGGGTACCCGAGTTTGCACACCTGCCAAGTGTTCTGGGGGACGGCAACAAAAAGCTGTCCAAGCGCGATCCGCAGTCGAATCTGTTTCTGCACCGCGATCGCGGATTCCTCCCGGAAGGGCTGCTGAATTATCTGGCGCTGCTGGGATGGGGGATCGCCGACGACCACGATGTGTTCAGCCTCGAGGAGATGGTGGCTGCCTTCGATGTCCGCAACGTCAATTCCAACCCGGCCCGCTTCGACCAGAAGAAGGCCGACGCCATCAACGCCGAGCACATCCGGCTGCTGTCGCCGGAGGATTTTGCCAACCGGCTGAACGTGTTTCTCACCGACCACGGCCATGACACCGGCCTGGACGCGTCCGGTTTCGCCGAGGCCGCTGCGCTCGTCCAGACGCGCATCGTGGTGCTCGGTGACGCCTGGCCCCTCCTGCGGTTCCTCAATGACTCTGAGTTCACGCTGGACCCCAAAGCGGCGGCCAAGGAATTGGGTCCTGACGCCGCGCCGGTCCTCGACGCCGCCGTCGCCGCGCTGGAAGCGGTGGGCGAGTGGTCGACCGAGAACATCGAGGCGGCCCTGAAGGCGGCCCTGATCGACGGTCTGGAGCTCAAACCGCGTAAGGCGTTCGGCCCCATCCGGGTCGGTGTCACCGGCTCCACGATCAGCCCACCGCTGTTCGAATCACTGCAGTTGCTGGGCCGTGAACGCAGCCTGGCACGGCTGCGGGGGGTACCCCGGTAAAACAGGGTCAGAATGTTTGGTAGTCTGCTCGTCGGCCCTGAAGAGTCGGAACAGAGGACAAGATCCGCGCTGAAATCGCGGATCTAGCCTCTGACCAGCACGGATAGGTCGTATTGGGGTATGGTGTAATTGGCAACACTAGGGATTCTGATTCCCTCATTCTAGGTTCGAGTCCTGGTACCCCAGCTGGTGTCGGTGATTAGGTCAGCGCAATCCGCTGAGCTATGCTGACTCCCGGTTCGCGCGAGTTCTACTCGCCGGACCACACAGATTGGTTCTGGCCCCGTCGTCTAGCGGCCTAGGACGCCGCCCTCTCACGGCGGTAGCGTGGGTTCGAATCCCATCGGGGCTACCAATCTAGTTCTCACCTGATTCAGGCGCTCGGCGCCGTCGAGCCGGCCAGCGGCATGGCGGGCAACCCGAGCTTGCGGTGATCCCACGAACGTGTCCGAGCGGCAACGAGTCGCACCGCGACCCTCTTGTTCATCATCATCTCCACACCGGCGCGCATCTCCTCGGAGTACGGCCCGGTGTAGCGTTCCCACACGCTGACGCCCACCCGGAAGCACGTTTGTGGGTCATCGATGATCTCGGCCCGTCCTTCGAAGGACACACCGCGCAGCGTGTCGTAGGTGTCGCCGTCCTCGATCAAGAAGGTGAATCGCGAATCGCGAACCAGATTCACCGCTTTCTGCGACTTGGCCTTGGTCTCCAGCCAGATCTCGCCGTCGAGGACCGCGTACCACATGGCGACCAGGTGCGGCTGGCCGTCGGCGCCGACGGTGGCCAGAGTCCCGGTGCGGCTGGTGACAACAAAATTGGTGATCTCGTCGGCGGACATCACGATCTGTGTGCGTTGGTTGGTTCCCATTCCGTGAGTGTCGCAGAGTGGCGTTGAGCACATGTTGACAGCCCTCTCACAGGGCCGGGGGTCACAGCCTCCTGGAGAGTGCCTCCGACGCTGCGAGAAGGTCGGCGGCCCAGCGGGCGCCGGGGCGGCGCCCCATGCGGTCGATCGGGCCGGATACCGACACGGCGGCGATCACCGCGCCCTTGCCGTCCCGGACCGGTGCCGAGACGCTGGCGACCCCGGCCTCGCGTTCGGCCGCGCTCTGTGCCCAGCCCCGCTTGCGGACTTCGGCGAGTGTGCGGTCGGTGAACATCGCCGAGGGCAGCACGGCCTGCTGGGTGGCCGCATCGCTGTAGGCCAGCAGGACTTTGGCGCCGGAACCGGCGGTCATCGGCAGCCTGGTGCCGACCGGCACCGTATCTCGCAGTCCGGCAGGTGGTTCCAGGGCGGCGATGCAGATCCTGGCGGTGCCGTCACGTCGGTAGAGCTGAACGCTCTCGCCGGTGATCTCCCGTAGCCGGGGCAGTACCGCCGCACCTGCGGCCAACAGGGGGTCGCTGACCCGCGAGGACAGCTCGCTGATGGCGGGCCCGAGAATCCAACGGCCCTCGTCATCGCGAGTCAGGAGCCGGTGCACCTCCAGCCCCGCGGCCAGCCGGTGTGCGGTGGCTCGCGGTAAACCGGTGCGCTCGCAGAGATCTGCGAGGCCACACGGGGAATCGGCCACCGCGTGCAACACGCCCACCGCTTTGTCGAGAACGCCGATGCCGCTATCCTGTCTCACAGAGAGATACTAGCGTCCCGCATGTTGAGATAACCAGCCCGGTGTTTCGCAGCGCCTGCGGGGCAGAACCAAGCGAATCGAGATGTGATGGTCAACAAACAACAGCCGCGGACCATGGCCGAAAAGGTGTGGGCCGACCACGTCGTCGCCTCGGTGGCCGGCGAACCCGACTTGATTTACATCGATCTGCACCTCGTCCACGAGGTCACCAGCCCGCAAGCGTTCGACGGACTTCGACTGGCCGGCCGACCGGTACACCGTCCGGATCTGACGATCGCCACCGAAGATCACAATGTCCCGACGATCGACATCGACAAGCCGATCGCCGATCCCGTGTCGCGCACTCAGGTGGAGACGTTGCGGCGCAACTGCGCCGAGTTCGGCATCCGGTTGCACCGGATGGGTGACGCCGAGCAGGGGATCGTGCACATCATCGGACCCCAGCTCGGACTCACCCAGCCGGGTATGACGGTGGTGTGCGGCGACAGCCACACCTCGACGCACGGCGCGTTCGGATCATTGGCCATGGGAATCGGCACCTCCGAGGTCGAGCATGTGCTGGCCACGCAGACGCTGCCGTTGAAACCTTTCAAGACCATGGCGGTGAACGTCGATGGCCAACTGCCCTCGGGTGTTACGGCCAAGGACATCATCCTGGCGGTGATCGCCAAGATCGGCACCGGCGGCGGACAGGGGCACGTCATCGAATACCGCGGCAGTGCCATCAGAGCATTGTCGATGGAAGGCCGGATGACGATCTGCAACATGAGCATCGAGGCCGGGGCGCGAGCCGGCATGGTTGCGCCCGACGAGACCACGTATGAATTCTTGAAGGGACGCCCGCACGCCCCCGCAGGTGCGGACTGGGATCATGCCGTGGCCGCGTGGGACCGGTTGTGTACCGACGACGGCGCCGAATTCGACACCGAGGTCTACATCGACGCGGCGACGTTGAGCCCCTTCGTGACCTGGGGTACCAACCCCGGGCAGGGGGTGCCGCTGAGCGCCTCGGTGCCCGACCCGGAGCTGATGACCAGCGACGCCGACAAGCAGGCAGCCGAGAAGGCGTTGGCATACATGGACCTTCGGGCGGGTATGCCCATGCGGGACGTCACGGTCGACACCGTGTTCGTCGGGTCCTGCACGAATGGCCGAATCGAGGATCTGCGGGCTGCGGCCGAGGTGCTGCGCGGCCGCAAGGTGGCCGACGGGGTGCGCATGCTGGTGGTCCCCGGTTCGATGCGCGTCAAGGCGCAGGCCGAATCCGAAGGGCTGGCGGAGGTGTTCCTGGCCGCGGGCGCGGAATGGCGTCAGGCGGGCTGCTCGATGTGCTTGGGAATGAACCCGGATCAACTCGAGCCGGGGCAACGCTGTGCATCGACGTCGAACCGCAATTTCGAAGGCCGCCAGGGCAAAGGGGGCCGGACGCACCTGGTGTCGCCGGTGGTGGCGGCTGCGACGGCGGTGCGCGGCACCCTGTCCTCGCCCGCAGATCTCGATACCCCAGCCCGATAAACACCGGCCATTAGGAGTAATTCGATGGAAGCCTTTCAAACACACACCGGCATCGGGGTTCCGCTGCGCAGGTCCAATGTGGATACCGATCAGATCATTCCGGCGGTCTATCTGAAGCGGGTGACCCGAACGGGATTCGAGGACGGTTTGTTCGCCGCATGGCGAAACGATCCGAGCTTCATTCTGAATCTCAGCCCATTCGACAAGGGCTCGGTTTTGGTCGCCGGCGCCGATTTCGGCACCGGGTCTTCCCGGGAGCATGCCGTCTGGGCGCTCATGGACTACGGGTTCCGGGTCGTGATCTCGCCACGGTTTGCCGACATTTTTCGGGGCAACGCCGGCAAGGCCGGTCTGTTAGCGGCGGAAGTCACACAAGATGATGTGGAACTGCTGTGGAAGCTGATCGAGCAGAACCCTGGCCTGGAAATCACTGTGAATCTTCAAGATCGGAATATCACCGCGGCAACGGTGGTGGTGCCGTTCAGCATTGACGATTACACGGCCTGGAGATTGCTGGAAGGTCTCGACGATATAGGTCTTACGCTGCGGAAACAGGATGCCATAGCGGAATTCGAGGCGTCGCGGCCGAGCTGGAAACCGCGCACTCTGCCTGCCCTCTGAGTGGTCCGGCCACCCCGAATTCGGGGTGGCCGAGTAAGGTTTCGAAGCAGTCCAGAATCGGCGCCGAATCACCGATTACCGCCCAAGGGCAGCAACCGGATTGCCGAGATTTCCGTCAATACCGTCTGAAATTGCGCGTGGCTCTTGGAAATCAGCCTTGACAGGGTTTACCGTGTCCTCTAGTCGGTTCAGACAGGACCACAGGCTTCGGAGGATATGCATGAACAAAGCAGAGCTCATCGACGTACTCACGGAGAAGCTGGGCTCAGACCGTCGGCAAGCCACGGCTGCCGTCGAGCACGTTGTCGACACCATCGTGCGGGCAGTGCACAAGGGCGACAGCGTCACGATCACCGGCTTCGGTGTTTTCGAGCAGCGCAAGCGCGCAGCCCGTGTGGCCCGTAACCCGCGCACCGGAGAGACCGTGAAGGTCAAGCCCACGTCCGTGCCCGCGTTCCGTCCCGGTGCGCAGTTCAAGGCGGTTGTTTCTGGCGCACAGCGCCTCCCGGCCGATGGTCCCGCCGTCAAGCGCGGTGTGGTGGCCGGTCCGGCGAAGCGTGGTGCCGCCAAGAAGACCACCGCCAAGAAGGTCGCAACCAAGGCTCCGGCCCGCAAGGCCGCCACCAAGGCTGCACCGGCCAAGAAGGCCCCCGCCGCCAAGAAGGCCGCACCGGTCAAGGTCGCCGCCGCCAAGAAGGCCGCACCGGCCAAGCGGGCCACCGCAACCAAGGCTGCACCGGCCAAGAAGGCCACCGCAGTGAAGAAGACGGTCGCCACCAAGGCTCCGGCCCGCAAGGCCGCGACCAAGGCGGCTCCCGCCAAGAAGGCCGCCCCGGCCAAGAAGGCCGCTCCGGTCAAGAAGGCCGCTGCCGCCAAGGCTCCGGCCAAGAAGGCTCCGGCCAAGCGCGGACGCAAGTAAGGCGCGTTCGACACCAGCACACCAAAATACGCCGCGGGAGAAAGCTAGTCCTCCCGCGGCGTATTCATGTTCTGAGTCAGTCGACGGCCAGTGGGCTGCCGATGTGGTCGGCGGCGACCAGCCGGGCCCCTGACTCCGATCTCTCCAACGACAGCACCCAGGTGCTGCCCTTGCGATTCCGCGACTTGTCCGGCCGCACCCCGTCGCGGTCGCACCACCATTCGATGAGCCCGGGAATGACCTTGCCCTGGGTGCTTATCACTCTGGTGCCGGGTTCCTCGGCGATCTCCAGGATCCGCTGCCGTACGAGTTTGCGGTTGTCGGCATACATTTCCTCGGTGAGGATCGGCTCCTCGGTGATGCCGACGCCGAGCTCGTCGGCCAGGGGTTCGAGGGTCTGAACGCAGCGGACCCGGTCGGCGGCGTGAAGATCGGTGGCGCCGAAGGCCAGGAGCAGGCTGACCAACGATTCGGCCTGGGCCCGGCCCTGCTTGTCCAACGGCCGTTTTCGGTCGTCGCCGGAGTACCGGCTCTTGCGGCCTGCGGTGGCATGGCGCACCACCAGCACAGTCTTGGTATCGGCCGGCTGTTTGGTGAACCGGCGCAACACCTTCCGGTCGTGCGGATAGCCGAGCCGGTCGATCGCCTCGGAGACCGGCACCCAGCGCAGCTCATCCACTTCTTTGTTCGGAATGAATTCACCGGCGGTGGACTCGGCGCGGGCCGCCCAGTACCACACACGTTTGGTACCCGCTTCGATCGGATAACGAACCGACATCAGCCGTCGACCGAGGTGCGCCCGGATACCGGTCTCCTCGGCGATCTCCCGCACCGCCGTCACCGGTTCGATCTCACCCGGGTCCACCTTGCCCTTGGGTAGCGACCAATCGTCATAGCGTGGCCGGTGGATGACTGCGACCTCGACATCCGGTGTGGCGCCGAGTGGGTTCGCGGGACGCCACAGCACCGCGCCGGCGGCACGCACCATTGCGCCCGACCGGTTCGCGGTGTCGATCTCGGCATTCTTCGAGTCTTTCGACACCTGAATTACTCCTGCGAGTCAAGTCGTGCGATGTCAGGGGCTTCGGTGCTTCTCCATCAACGACACTTGATGGTCGCGCACCGACTGCCCCTCATTGGGTTTGGCGGTCCAGTGACCATCGGCTCCGAGTTCCCAGCACCTGGTGGCGGGATCCATCGTCGACTCGAACATGTCGTCCAGGCGGGCGGTCAGTCGCGGATCCTTCACCTGGGCCATCACTTCGACCCGGCGGTCGAGATTGCGATGCATCATGTCGGCGCTGCCGATCCAGAACTCGTTGGTGGCGCGGAAATGAATAATTCGGGAGTGCTCCAGGAAACGGCCGAGGATCGATCGCACCACGATGTTCTCGGAGAAACCCGGTACCCCTGGCCGTAGCGCACAGATGCCACGCACCACGACTTCGACGCGAACCCCGGCCTGCGACGCTCGGTACAACGCGTCGATCACCTGTTCGTCGACGAGTGCGTTGGCCTTCAACCGGATCCGCGCTTCGGCACCGTCGGCGGCCGCGGCGGCCTCGCGCTCGATCCGCTCGATGATGCCCTTGCGGACCCCGTGCGGTGCCACCAGCAGGTTGCGGTAACTGACCTTTCGTGAGTACCCGGTCAGCGAATTGAACAAGTCGGTCAGGTCGGCGCCGATGTCGGGAGAGGCGGTCAACAAGCCGACGTCTTCGTACAGGCGAGCTGTTTTCGGGTTGTAGTTGCCGGTACCGATATGGCAGTACCGGCGGATGGTCGAGCCCTCCCGGCGAACAACCAACGCGGTCTTGCAGTGGGTCTTGAGTCCGATGAGCCCGTAAACGACGTGCACACCGGCCTTCTCCAGTGCGCGGGCCCACTTGATGTTGGCCTGCTCGTCGAATCTGGCCTTGATCTCGACCAGCGCGACCACTTGCTTACCGGCTTCGGCGGCGTCGATCAGAGCGTTGACGATCGGAGAGTCACCTGAGGTGCGGTACAGGGTCTGCTTGATCGCCAGCACATTCGGGTCGGCGGCTGCCTGCTCGATGAAACGCTGCACCGTGGTGGAGAACGAATCGTAGGGGTGGTGCACCATCACGTCACCGTCACGCAGTGTCGAGAAGATGCTCTTCGGAGTCTCCCGCTCACCGAAGGCAGGCGGCGTCGCGGGTACGAAGGCGCGGTCCTTGAGCGCGGGGCGATCCACCCCGTAGATCTGCCACAGTGACGACAGATCCAACAGGCCGGGAACCTCGATGACGTCATTGGGGGCGACGTCGAGTTCGCGCAGCAGTAGCTCGAGCATGTTCTCGGTCATGTCGTCGGCGACCTCGAGCCGGACCGGAGACCCGAACCGGCGCCGGGCCAGTTCCCGTTCGAGTGCTTGGAGGAGATCTTCGTCACGATCTTCCTCGACCTCGAAATCGGCGTTCCTGGTGATCCGGAACGCGTGGTGCTCGACGATCTCCAAGCCGGGAAACAGCACGTTGAGGAACGCGGCGATCAATTCCTCCATGGGCAGGAATCGCACCGCGCTCCTGGTGCCGTTGCTGCCCTCGCCGTGGCGACCGTCGAGTTCGACAAAACGGTCGACGTTGTCAGGCACCTTGATTCGGGCGAAGTGCTGGGTCCCGTCCTCGGGTTGGCGCACGGTGATCGCGAGGTTGAGGCTGAGTCCGCTGACAAACGGGAACGGGTGTGCCGGGTCGACGGCGAGCGGGGTCAGTACCGGGAACACCTGCTCGTGGAAATACGTGGACAGCCGCGACTTCTCGGCCTCGTCGAGATCGGCCCAGTTCACCACGAGGATGCCCTCTTCGGCCAGTGCCGGACGGACCGAATCCAGGAACACTCTCGCGTGCCTGCTGGCAATCTGCTGTGTGCGTTCCCCGATGTGGCGCAGCTGTTCCCGGGGTGAGAGCCCGTCGGCTGATCGCACCGAGAGTCCCATCTCGTCGCGGCGTTTCAGCCCGGCGACGCGCACCATGTAGAACTCGTCGAGGTTGGAGGAGAAGATCGCCAGGAACTTGGCCCGCTCCAACAGTGGCAGTGACGGGTCGGCGGCCAGCGCCAACACCCTGGCGTTGAAATCGAGCCAGCTCAGCTCGCGGTTGAGGTAGCGATCCTCCGGTAGCGCGTTGTCCGCGGCGGCGGCGGTCGCCGCGGGCGGAACTTCGGGCACCGAGTCACCGGAGACCCAGCCGTTGGACTCGGCGCGGTCGTCGGGTTTGGCGTCGTCGATCTGCGGGGCGTCGGTCACGGTGTCGATCATTCCTCATCGTGGTGGTGGTCGCTAGCTCCTTGGGTGCTCTGGTCGGCCGCCGAGCTGGTGGCCGGACCCACACCCAATTTCTGCGCGGTCGTCAGATCGGCGGGGGTGTCGATATCGCACCGCAACCCCGGCCAGCCGCCGATCAACTCGACTGCGCCCGAATTTCGGTGCAACGCAGCGGAATCGGCACCGAATCGGGGATTGAGAGGAACTCCCAGCGCAAACAGGGCCGCCGTGCCGCTACCGTGATGGTCGGCGACGAAACTGCGTGGGTACCGGCGGGCCTGCGTGAGGGCATCGGTCAGTTCCTCCGGCCGCAGCGCTGGTAGATCTCCTTGTAGGACAACAATGTTCGGAGTCGATCGGGAGACGGCCGCCTCGGCGGCCAGGAGCGCGTTGTTCAGCGGGTCGAGGTGCCCGTCCGCGGTAGGGTCCGCCAGTGTCTGCGCACCGAGCGCGGCAGCGGCGGCGGCCGCGGCCGCATCCGGAGTCACCACGGTGATCGACTCCACCCCGGGTGACTTCACCGCGGCCGATATGGTGTCGAGCAGCATGGCCAGGACCAGCTTCTCACGGGTGGCAGCAGCGAATGCCGGCGCCAGCCGTGTCTTGGCGGCGCTGATTCGTTTGACTGCGATGATCAGCCCAACACGGGCCGTGCCATCCGACTGCGTGTCGGTCATGTGGTTCATCCTGCCAGCGCCGCTCGCTACGCTGACGCTGGGTAGATGCTTGACCGTCGACGCTTGCACTGAGGGGTTCTGACGAACGTATGACCAGCACGGTGGGTATCGCAACGGTGATGGGCGCGGGCGCCTGGGGCACGGCACTGGCCAAGGTGCTGGCGGATGCGGGAAGTGAGGTGCGGATCTGGGCTCGGCGAGAGGCCGTCGCCGACGAGATCAACCGGTTCCGGCGCAATTCCCGGTACACCGGAGACGTCGAACTGCCGACGGCGATCAGCGCGACGACCGACGCGGCCGAGGCCCTGAGCGGGGTCACCACGGTGCTGCTGGCCACCCCTTCGCAGCAGTTACGGCCCAGCCTGAGTGGGTGGGCGCCGCTGCTGACACCCGGTGCAACGCTGGTCAGCACCGCCAAAGGGATCGAATTGGGCACCCTGATGCGGATGAGTCAGGTCATCACTGCGGTGACCGGCGCCGATCCCACACAGGTGGCGGTGCTGTCCGGGCCCAATCTGGCTGCCGAGATCGCCGTCGAACAACCTGCCGCCACCGTGATCGCCTGCCTGGACTCGGGCCGTGCGGTGGCACTGCAGCGCGCGTTGAACACCGGGTACTTCCGGCCGTACACCAACACCGATGTGATCGGCACGGAAATCGGTGGGGCGTGCAAGAACGTCATCGCGCTCGCGTGCGGGATGGCCGCGGGGGTCGGACTCGGTGAGAACACCGCCGCGGCGATCATCACCCGCGGGCTCGCGGAAACCATGCGGCTGGGTGTTGCGCTCGGCGCCAAGGAGACCACTCTGGCCGGTCTTGCCGGGGTGGGTGATCTGGTGGCCACCTGTTCGTCGCCGCGCTCGCGCAACCGCGCTTTCGGTGAACGGCTCGGCCGCGGGCAGACACTCGAGCAGGCTCAACTGGCCGGTGGGGGCCACGTCGCCGAAGGGGTCACCTCGTGTGAATCGGTGCTGGCGTTGGCATCGAGTTATGACGTCGAAATGCCGCTGACCGATGCGGTACACCGGGTCTGTCATCGAGGCCTGTCGGTGGACGAGGCGATACTGCTGTTGTTGGGACGTAGCACCAAACCGGAGTGAGGGCAGTGGCAGATTCATACGGCGCGTCCACCCGCAGCCTGAAAGCGGCCTCTTCGCAGTCGGTTCCGGGGCAGCCGGTGGCTCCGTCGCCGGTGCTCGCGGCCACCTATCATCTGGCGGACCACCGCAGCGCCGAGGGGGCGGGGCTCGACTTCTACGGCCGCGCAACCAATCCCAGCTGGCGCCAAGTGGAGTCGGCGTTGGCTGACCTCGAAGGTGCCGCGCGGGCGCTGGTGTTCGGTTCCGGGATGGCCGCCGTCACCGCGGCGCTGCGGGTCCTCCTGCGGCCCGGCTCGGTACTCGTCGTCCCCGCCGACGGCTACTACCAGGTTCGCGCATATGCGGCGGAATATCTTGTGCCGCTTGGTGTCACGGTGATCGAAGCCGGCTGGGAAACCATCTGCGACGCCGCCGGGCAGGCCGACGTGGTTTTCGCAGAGACGCCCACAAATCCGGGATTGGATGTCGTCGATCTGGCCCGTCTGGCATCGATCTGCCGGCACCGGGGCGCCACCCTGGTGGTCGACAACACCACGGCAACACCGCTGGGGCAGCAGCCGCTGGCGCTGGGCGCCGACCTGGTGGTGGCCAGCGCCACCAAAGCCCTGTCCGGGCACAGCGACCTGCTGGCCGGTTACGTCACGGGCAACAATCCCGAGCTGATGGCCGCCGTCGAGCGGGAACGGACCCTGGCCGGCGGGATCCTCGGCGCGTTCGAGGCGTGGCTGCTGTTGCGCAGCCTCGGCAGTGCCGGATTGCGCCACGAACGCCAATGTCACAACGCCCTGGCGCTGGCGACCGCGCTGCACGGCCATCCCGCGGTGCGGTCGGTGCGCTACCCGGGCTTGCCCGGTGATCCGGCCCACCGGGTGGCCGCCGCGCAGATGCAGCGCTTCGGGGGACTGGTGTCGGTGGAGCTGGCCGATGCGATCGCCGCGGACGAACTGGTGCGTCGCAGTGACCTGCTGGTGGCGGCGACAAGTTTCGGGGGCCTGCACACCGCGGTGGACCGCAGGGCGCGGTGGGGTGATTCGGTGAGTCCGGGATTTGTGCGGATCTCCCTGGGGATCGAGGACACCGAGGACATCGTCTCCGATGTCCTCGCCGCGCTGGCTCGGTGATCTCAGATCGCCCGCCGGGATGTGGGGGCGGTAGCCTCTCTAGGTTGTGACTGCCCGCTCCCACCCATCGGATCGCATCCGTGTCGCCGTCGTCTTCGGCGGGCGCAGCAGCGAGCACGCCATTTCATGCGTCTCTGCTGGAAGCATTCTGCGTAATCTCGACCCGGACAGGTACCTTGCCGTCCCGGTGGGGATCACCCCCGACGGTTCGTGGGTGCTCAGTGATGCCACCCCGGACAGCCTGGCGATCGCCGGCGGAAAACTGCCCGAGGTGACCGACGGGTCCGGGCAGGCGCTGGCGCTGTCGGCCGATCCGCGGCGCAGCGGCGAATTGGTGTCGCTGGGCCAAGGTGCGGGGGACGTCCTGGCGTCCGTCGACGTGGTGTTCCCGGTGCTGCACGGCCCCTACGGCGAAGACGGCACCATCCAGGGGCTGCTCGAACTCGCCGGAGTGCCCTACGTGGGCGCCGGGGTGCTCGCCAGCGCCGCGGGGATGGACAAGGAGTTCACCAAGAAGCTGCTGGCCGCCGAAGGGCTGCCGATCGGCGATCAGGTGGTGCTGCGGGCCCATCGACCGATGCTGGAACCGGAAGAGCAGGAACGACTCGGATTGCCGGTGTTCGTCAAGCCGGCCCGCGGCGGCTCCTCGATCGGTGTGAGCCGGGTGACATCGTGGGATCAGCTGCCGGAAGCGATAGCCGAAGCCCGCAAGCACGACCCCAAGGTGATCGTCGAGGCCGCCGTGGTGGGGCGTGAACTCGAATGCGGTGTGCTGGAGATGCCGGACGGCCGGATCGAGGCCAGCATCGTCGGCGAGATCCGGGTTGCCGGGGTGCGCGGTCGGGAAGACGGCTTCTACGACTTCACCACCAAATACCTCGACGACGCCGCCGAACTCGATGTGCCCGCCAAGATCGACGATGACGTCGCCGACGAGATCCGGCAGCTGGCGATCCGCGCCTTCAACGCCATCGACTGTCAGGGCCTGGCCCGGGTGGACTTCTTCCTCACCGATACCGGCCCGGTACTCAACGAGATCAACACCATGCCCGGATTCACCACTATTTCGATGTATCCGCGGATGTGGGCCGCCAGCGGAGTGGACTACCCGACATTGCTGGCCGCGATGGTGGACACTGCGCTGGCCCGGGGGACCGGGCTGCGCTGAGCACGGTTACCGCGGCGAGCCCGGATCGAGTTCCTCGGCGGGCAACGTCTTGGTGATGGCCGCCGACAACATCTGGATGGCGGTGGGGCCGGAGCCGGCCGGCAAGGTCAGTGCGACGTACACCGGTCGGTCGACGGCGAACCATGTGGTGAGGGTGCCGCTGGGGTCGGTGACCCGGAACCACTGCACCGCGTCGACCGCCTGCAGCGGTGCGCCGACCACAAAGTCGAGAGGGCGGTCCAGGCCGCAGCGCAGGATCACCGGCTCGCCACCGGGTTCGGCCTGCCAGGCGGCGGCGCCGGCCGGGACGGGCTCGACGGCAACGGCTCGCCGATAGTCACCGAGTTGATCGGGCAGGGCGGCGAGAAGCCGCTCGCAGTCCGGACTCTCGGCTTGTGGCGCGGGCGCGGCAGCGATCGCCACCGGTGTGGGTTCGGCGGTGCGGGTGGCTGCGATGGCGAGTACGGCCACCACGGCGGCAACTGCGATCGCCACCCCGGCGATCAGGATCCCGCGAGGCGGGCCGTCGTGGTCGGTGGATGCGATCGGATCGTGGGTGTCGGTCATCAGATTCAGTGCGGGGCTCCGGCGATGGGACAGGTCAGGGTGCGGGTGATTCCCTCGATACCCTGCACGGTGCTCACCGTCCGGTGGACGGCGGCCGTGGCGGCCTCGCCGGTGGCGGCGGCGGGGTCGGTGCGGATCCGGACGATCACGTCATAGGGGCCGGTCACATACTCCGACGACAGCACACCGGGCAGCGCAGCGATCTGCTTGGCGACCACCTCGGCGCGGCCCACCTCGGTCTGGATCAGCATGAACGCCTCGGCCACCCGGTACTCTCCCTGTCTCGATGTGGACTCAACGTACCCCAGGCGGGGCAGGCGTTCAGGTCGGGCGGAAGGCGGGACGGACCATGGCCGATCAGCAGGAGCCGACACTGGCCGAAGTCGGTGAGTTTGCCGTCATCGACCGGCTGACGGCCGGGCGTCCGTACCCGGACAGCGTGCTGGTGGGCCCCGGTGATGACGGGGCGGTGCTTGTCGTTCCCGATGGGCGTCTGGTGGTGTCCACCGACATGCTGGTGCAGGACAGACACTTTCGCTTCGACTGGTCGACTCCGCATGACGTGGGCCGGAAGGCGATCGCGCAGAACGCCGCCGACATCGAAGCCATGGGGGCCCGAGTCACCGGGTTTGTCACCGCCATCGGCGCCCCGCCGGACGCGCCGGCGCACTGGGCGATCGAGCTCACCGACGGGATGTGGGTCGAAGCCGGGTTGGCGGGCGCGCCGATCATCGGTGGCGATCTTGTGGCCAGCCCGCACTGGGTGGTGTCGGTCACGGTGTTCGGTGACCTCGAGGGGCGCCCACCGGTGGTCCGCACCGGTGCACGCCCAGGCGAGGTGGTGGCGGTGGCGGGCGAACCCGGGGTGTCGGCGGCGGGTTATGCGTTGTGCTCGGCCGGTGTGGACGACTTCGCCGAGGTGCGTGGTCGTCATCTCGTTCCGAAACCCCCGTACGGGCAGGGGTCGGCGGCGGCGCGGGCGGGTGCGTCGGCGATGACCGACACCTCCGACGGTTTGGCCGCCGATCTACGGCACATCGCGGACGGCTCAGGTGTGGTGATCGACTTGTCGGGGGCCGCGCTGGAGGCTTTCTGGCGGCCACTGGCCGCCGTGGCGGCGGCAACGGGGGCAGACCCGCGGGACTTTGTGCTCGGCGGCGGGGAAGACCACGCCCTGGTGGCGTGTTTTCCGGCTGACGTGCCACCCGGCTGGCGGGTGATCGGCGCCGTGGCCGCCGGTGCGGCAGGGGTACTCGTGGACGGCCGGGCCTGGTCCGGGTCCACGGGCTGGGAGTCGTTCCGGGGCGATTGCTAGGTTGTCGGACGTGACGGCGCGCCCTTTGAACGAACTCGTTGACGATGGTTGGGCCCGGGCGCTGGCACCGGTTGCCGAGCAGATCACCCAGATGGGGGAGTTTCTCAGAACCGAGATCGCCGATGGCCGTGGCTATCTGCCTGCCGGATCCAATGTGTTGCGGGCGTTCACATTTCCTTTTGACGCGGTGCGGGTGCTGATCGTCGGGCAGGACCCGTATCCGACCCCGGGCCACGCCATCGGGCTCAGCTTCTCGGTGGCCCCGGATGTTCGTCCGCTGCCGCGCAGCCTGTCCAACATCTTCACCGAGTACACCGCCGACCTCGATTACCCGCGACCGTCGTGCGGTGACCTGAGCCCGTGGTCGGAGCAAGGCGTCATGTTGCTCAACCGTGTACTCACGGTGCAGCCGGGGACGCCGGCGTCACATCGTGGGAAGGGTTGGGAAGCGGTGACCGAGTGCGCGATCCGCGCCTTGGTGCAGCGGTCCACGCCGCTGGTGGCGATATTGTGGGGGCGCGATGCGGCGACCCTGAAACCGATGCTCGGTCAACAGTGTGTGGCCATCGAATCGCCGCATCCGTCGCCGCTGTCGGCGTCCCGGGGTTTCTTCGGGTCGCGTCCGTTCAGTCGGGCCAATGCAGCATTGGCCGAGCGCGGGGCCGAGCCGATCGACTGGCGTCTGCCCTGAGGTTGATTGCCCTGAGACAGAGTCATACCGCCTGAACATGGATGTTCAGGCGGTATGACTTACAGGTGTCAGCCCTGCTTGATGACCTTGCCGGCCTTGATGCAGGAAGTGCAGGCGTTGATGCGCTTCTTGTTGCCGCCCGGACGGGTCACGGCATTGACGGACTGTACGTTCGGATCCCAGCGACGACTGGTCCGGCGATGAGAGTGCGACACCGACTTTCCGAAGCCGGGGCCTTTCCCGCAGATATCGCACACGGCAGCCATGTAGAACTCCTCATCCAAGAAATCGACTACTGGGGCCAGCAACCGCGGTGCGGGTGACCCGACAACCCGACCAGAATACCGGTCTTCGCGATGATCACCAAAACGCTGTGCACAGCCGCGCCCGGGGGACCGGTGTTCGACGCCCCACGTCGGTGGTTCTGACTAGGCTAGCGCCCGCACGCGCTGGCGGCGGGGGTAGGAGGCAGTGATGGCGGATCGTCGACTCGACGGCGCCGCTCTGCTGTCGTGGGCACACGCCTCCGTCGGCGACCTGATCACCCACGCCGACGAGATCAACCGCCTCAACGTGTTCCCCGTCGCGGACGCCGACACCGGCACCAACATGCTGTTCACGATGCGGGCGGCGCTGGCGGCGGCCACCGCGCCGGCGATCGATCCCGTAGGCGTGGCCGAGGTGGCGGCCGGGCTGGCTCGGGGCGCGGCCCACGGCGCCAGGGGCAACTCCGGGATGATCCTGTCGCAGATCCTGCGCGGCCTTGCCGATGTCACGGTCGCGCAGGACACCGTCACCGAACTCGACGCCCGGTTGCTGGCGTCGTGGTTGCGACATGCTGTCGGGC
>NZ_JBARXZ010000063.1:0-47346 GCF_049647605.1 Mycobacterium sp.
GACATCGCCGCCGCCAGCCCCACCCCGCGACGCACCAACCACCGCCTCACCAAAGCCACACGCACCGCCGCCACCCGCGCCGGCATGGCCGCCAAACGCGCCGCCAACACCGAAACCCGACAGCTCAGCCGCGCCCGCACCCACAAAATCGAACTCCGCCAGTGGCGCAACAACTTCCGCCGCACCCACCTCGTCCTCAACGGCGGCCACACCAGCACCAGCCGATGGTGCCCCTGGATCAACGACCCTCTCGAAGACGAACACATCCCCGCCGACTGGCAACCACCCCCACCCAGACCCGACGACGGACCCGACGAGGACGCACCACCCTTCTAGCTGGCCGCGTCCATTTCGCGTTTGATCTCCAGCGCGATGTCGATCAGCTGGTCTTCCTGACCACCGATGAGCTTGCGCTGCCCCGCGCGGTGCAGCAGCTTGTGCGCCGGCACCCCATAACGCTCGGACTGGCGGATGGCGTGCTTGAGGAAGCTCGAGTACACCCCGGAATAGCCCATGATCAGGGCGTTGCGATCCAACAGGCATTCCTGCGGCATCGCCGGAGCCACCACTTCTTCGGCGGCATCAGCAATGTCGAAGAAGTCGATGCCGGTCTTGACACCGATCTTGTCGAACACTCCGATCAGCGCCTCCACCGGGGCATTTCCGGCACCCGCACCGAAGCGGCGGCAGGAACCGTCGATCTGCTTGGCACCAGCGCGCACCGCTTCGATCGAGTTCGCAACACCCAACCCGAGGTTCTCGTGGCCGTGGAAACCGACCTGCGCGTCGTCACCGAGCTCGGCGACCAGAGCCGACACCCGGTCGGCCACGCCTTCCAGGACCAGCGCGCCCGCCGAGTCGACGACATACACGCACTGGCAACCGGCATCGGCCATGATGCGGGCCTGGGCGGCCAGCTTCTCCGGCGAAATGGTGTGGCTCATCATCAGGAAGCCGACCGTCTCCAGTCCGAGCTCACGGGCCAGCCCGAAATGTTGGATGGAGACGTCGGCTTCGGTGCAATGCGTGGCGATCCGGCAGATTGATCCGCCGTTGTTCTGCGCCTCCTTGATGTCCTCCTTGGTGCCCACCCCGGGCAACATCAGGAAGGCGATCTTGGAGTTCTTGGCGGTCTCGGCCGCGAGCTTGATCAGCTCCTGCTCCGGAGTTTTGGAGAACCCGTAGTTGAAGCTGGATCCACCGAGCCCGTCACCGTGGGTGACCTCGATGACGGGCACTCCGGCGGTGTCCAGGGCCGCGACGATGGAACCGACCTCGTCCTTGGTGAATTGGTGTCGCTTGTGGTGCGACCCGTCGCGCAGCGACGTGTCCGTCATCCGGATGTCCCACATCGGGTCGAAGTAGATCTGGTCGGTGCTCATGCCTGGCCTCCTGAAACTGTCTGCTCTTCGCGCGCGGCGTTCAGGCCGTCCTTGGCGATCTCCTCGCCGACCTTTGTGGCTGCGGCAGTCATGATGTCCAGGTTTCCGGCATACGGCGGCAGATAATCGCCGGCGCCCTCCACCTCGATGAACGTGGTGACCAGGGCCTGCCCTCCGGAGTTGATCGACGGGTCGTCGAACTGCGGTTCGTTGAGCAACCGATAGCCCGGCACATAGGTTTGCACCTCGGCCACCACATCCCGAATGGATGCCGCGATGGCGTCACGATCGGCATCCTCGGGGATAGCGCAGAAGATGGTGTCGCGCATGATCATCGGCGGATCGGCCGGGTTGAGGATGATGATCGCCTTACCGCGCCGGGCGCCGCCGATGTTCTGCACACCCGCGCTGGTCGTCTTGGTGAACTCGTCGATATTGGCGCGGGTGCCGGGGCCGGCCGAGGCCGACGACACCGACGCCACGATCTCGCCGTAGGGCACCTCCACGACGCGAGACACCGCGTGCACGATCGGAATCGTCGCCTGGCCACCGCAGGTCACCATGTTGACGTTCGGGGCGTTCAGGTGTTCGCGCAGGTTGGCCGGCGGGATCACCCCTGGGCCCACCGCCGCCGGGGTGAGGTCGATCGCGCGGATCCCGGCCTCGGCATAACGTGGCGCCGCATCACGGTGGACGTAGGCGCTGGTGGCCTCGAATACCATGTCCGGCTTCTCGTTCTGGGCAAGCAGCCAGTCCACCCCTTCGTGGGTGGTCTCCAGCCCCAGTTTGCGAGCTCGCGCCAACCCCTCGCTGTCGGGGTCGATACCTACCATCCAGCGCGGCTCGAGCCAGTCCGAGCGCAACAACTTGTACAACAGGTCGGTACTGATGTTTCCCGACCCGACAATCGCAACCTGCAGCTTCTGCGGCATGAAACCCTCGCTATTCGAATGACAGCTCTACTGAACCCAAACCGGTGAAATCGGCGACAAAATGATCGCCGGGGTGTGCATCTATCGCCCGGGTACAAGACCCGGGAAGAACCACGTCGCCCGCCTTGAGACGGACACCGAAGCTGTCCACCTTGCGCGCCAGCCACGCCACCGCGGTGACCGGATTGCCCAGCACCGCGTCGCTGCGCCCTTCGGCGATCACCTCACCGTTGCAACGCAGCACGGCATCGATGTTCCTGATGTCAATGTCCTTGGGCGACACCCGTTCCGTGCCGAGCACCCAGCCGGCCGAGGACGCATTGTCGGCGATGGTGTCGCAGAGTTTGATCTTCCAGTCCTTGATCCGGGTGTCGATCAACTCGATCGACGGGACGAACGCCGCTGTCGCGGCAAGCACATCGTCTTCGGTGCACCCGGCACCGGGCAGATCGTCGGCCAGGATGAATCCGACCTCCACCTCCACGCGTGGGTAGAGGTACTTCGACGCCAGAACCGGGCGATCCTGGAACACCGCCATGTCTTCGAGCAGATGGCCGTAGTCGGGCTCGTCGACGTTCATCATCTTCTGCATGGCCTCGCTGGAGAGCCCGACCTTGTGCCCGATCACCCGGGCACCCTCGGCCACCCGTTGGCGGATGTTGATCAGCTGGATCTCGTACGCGTCCACCACGTCGATATCGGGATTGACTGCGGTCAACGGATCGATCGGCACCCGGCTGCGCTCGGCTTCGGCCAAGTCGGCGGCCAGCTTCGCACGGGTCTCTTCGCCCAGCATCTCGTGAATTCCCCTCACTTGTTTGACCGGGGCAGTTGTCCGCAGCCCGGGCAATTCTATAACGTGTTCTACATGACTGGTCAGGAGTGCACTGCATTCGACGTGGTGGTGGTGGGGAGCGGCGGCGCCGGCATGGTCGCTGCCCTCACCGCCGCTCACCAGGGGCTATCAACATTAATCGTTGAGAAGGCTCCGCACTATGGTGGTTCCACTGCGCGGTCGGGTGGCGGAGTCTGGATTCCGAACAACCACGTGCTCAAGAAGGCGGGTGTCTCCGACACCGCCGAAGCGGCCCGCACGTATCTGCACGCGATCATCGGCGACGTGGTCCCGGCAGAGCGGATCGACACCTATCTGCAGCGCGGCCCCGAGATGCTCCGGTTCGTGGCGGAACACTCCCCCCTGAAGCTGTGCTGGGTGCCGGGGTACTCCGATTACTACCCCGAGGCCGCGGGTGGAAAAGCAAGTGGTCGTTCGGTGGAACCGAAACCCTTCGACGCCAAGAAGCTCGGGGCCGATCTTCCCGGACTGGAGCCGCCGTACGGCAAGGTGCCACTGAACGTGGTGGTGATGCAGCAGGACTATGTGCGCCTCAACCAGCTCAAACGTCATCCACGCGGCGTGCTGCGCAGCCTCAAGGTGGGCGCCCGGACCGTGTGGGCCAAGGCCACCGGCAAGAACCTCGTCGGCATGGGGCGCGCCTTGATCGCCCCACTGCGGGTCGGGTTGCAGCAGGCCGGAGTGCCGGTACAACTCAACACCGCATTCACCGATCTCTATGTCGAGGACGGTGCGGTGCGGGGCATCTACGTCCGCGATGCCGATGCACCCGAGTCGGCGGAACCGCGCCTGATCCGGGCCCGACGCGGGGTGATCCTCGGTAGCGGCGGCTTCGAGCACAACGAGCAGATGCGGATCAAGTACCAGCGCGCACCGATCACCACCGAGTGGACCGTGGGGGCAAAGGCCAACACCGGTGACGGCATCCTGGCGGCCGAAAAGCTGGGCGCCACCCTCGATGTCATGGAGGACGCCTGGTGGGGGCCGACGGTGCCGCTTGTCGACGCGCCGTGGTTTGCGCTGTCGGAACGCAACTCGCCGGGCTCGATCATCGTCAACATGGCGGGCAAGCGATTCATGAACGAATCCATGCCCTACGTCGAGGCCTGCCACCACATGTACGGCGGTGAATTCGGACAGGGCCCCGGCCCGGGAGAGAACATCCCGGCCTGGCTGATCTTCGACCAGCAGTACCGGGACCGTTACATCTTCGCCGGACTGCAGCCGGGACAACGCATCCCCAACAAATGGCTGGAATCAGGTGTGATCATCACGGCGGCCACGCTGGCCGAGCTGGGTGAGAAGGCCGGATTGCCCGCGGCCGCCTTCGCCGAAACCATCAACCGGTTCAACGGCTTCGCCCGCTCCGGCAGCGACCAGGACTTCCACCGCGGTGAAAGCGCCTACGACCGCTACTACGGAGATCCCACCAACAAACCGAACCCCAACCTCGGCGAGATCAAGATGGGACCGTTCTATGCCGCCAAGATGGTGCCCGGCGACCTGGGCACCAAGGGCGGTGTTGTCACCGACATCCACGGCAGGGCATTGCGCGACGACGGCACGGTGATCAGCGGCCTCTACGTCGCCGGCAATGCCAGCGCACCGGTGATGGGCCACACCTACCCCGGCCCCGGTGGCACCATCGGACCCGCCATGACATTCGGTTACCTCGCGGCCCTGCACATTGCCGACGCCGCCAAGGCAGGTGCCTGACCATGCCTATCGATCTCGATCGAGCCCTCGGCGCCGAGCTTCCGCCCGCCGAATTCTCTTGGGGCAGCAGCGATGTCCAGCTGTATCACCTCGGACTCGGGGCCGGCGCCGATCCGCTCTCCCCGCGGGAGCTGCGCTATCTGGTTGACGAGACCCCGCAGGTGCTGCCGACGTTCGGCAGTGTCGCGCAAAGCTTCCACATGACCAAGCCGCCGACGGTGAACTTCCCCGGGATCGACATCGAGCTGTCGAAGGTGCTTCACGGAAGTGAAGGCATCACCGCACCCGCTCCGATCCCACCTTCGGGAACCGGTATCGCCGTCACTCGGTTCACGGACATCTGGGACAAGGGCAAGGCGGCGGTCATCTGGTCGGAGACCACAGTGACCGCCCCGGACGGCAAGCTGTTGTGGACGCAGAGACGTTCCATATTCGCCCGTGGTGAGGGCGGATTCGGCGGTGACCGTGGCCCATCCGGCAGTTCGACCGTCCCGGACCGGGCACCTGACCTCGAGATCCCCATCGTCACCCTGCCGCAGCAGGCACTGCTCTACCGGCTCTGCGGTGACCGCAATCCGCTGCACTCCGATCCGGACTTCGCTTCTGCGGCAGGATTTCCCAAGCCGATCCTGCACGGCCTGTGCACCTACGGGATGACCTGCAAGGCGTTGACAGACGCGTTGTTCGATGGTGACGCCGCGGCAGTCGGGTCCTACAGCGCCAAATTCGCCGGGGTGGTCTTCCCAGGCGAGACTTTGATCGCCCGGGTATGGGACGAGGACGGTCGCTTCGTCGCGAATGTGGCAGCGCCGTCACGGGACGGGGCCGCAGTGCTCAGCGATGTGGAGATGGTGAAAGCGTGAAGTAGCTTGCCCAGATCACGGGCTTGCAGATCCGCCGGACGAACCACCGTCGTTCGAACTGCCGCCCGACGAGCTGGACCCATCATTTTTCGACTCGCTGTTCGAAGAACCACTGCTGCCCGAAGAGCCGACGCTGCCGGTAGAACCACTGCTGCCCGAAGCGCCCGAGTCATCCTTGCCGGCACTCGGCGTTGTGGAATGCGAAAGACTCTCGCTTGCTGGTGAATTACTGACAGTTGACTCCGGGCGCTTTGCCTCGGTTTCCACGCCACTGGTGCTTTCGATCACGCCGGACTGCGTCGATAGTCGAGCCCCTGAGGGCTCACTCGGAGCTTCCGAACTGGAGACCGTGGGGACCGCAGACGCCACTGCTACCGGCGCCGGCGCCACGGCAAGAGTGGGGGTGGGCGCGAGCGTCGGCGCCGACACCGGGCTTGGCGCCGCCACTGCCGCCGGTGCCGGTGCCGGACCGACCTCAGACACACCAACCGAGAGCTGACTCAGCTGCGCTTCAGCGGTCACGGGCGCCGCAAGCGTTGTCACCCCAGGCGCAACTGCAGCTTGTGACACCATCATCGGGGCAGGAGGAGACTCCGACGGCGTCGCCGGCAGTGCCTTCAGTACCGGCTCAGACGGCCCACCGCTGTTGGCTTGCGCCGTGGCGGTCGAGTCGAGCAAGAACGCCGGCTTACCGCGAACATCAATTCGGTGGATGGTCGTGGTCACAGGTACGACATCTACTTCACCCAGCTGATTCTCGATCCAGCCGAGATCGGCCTGCCCGAGAAGGGCTGCGTCCAGCATTCTGTTGAAATCCAGAAGATCTGGATGTTGAAGCACCTGCTGCAGCGCCGCATCCGGCAGACTCAGCAGAACTTGCAGCTTCGTCAGAAGGGCGGTGCGTGCGGCCTCGTCGGTTTCCGACATCAGCAGGGCGAACAAACCCTGCAGCTTTGTCTTGAGCGGCACCTCGTACCACGCGCCTGACAAGCCCGAGCCCACTGCCACACCCAGGTTCGACACTGCACCCGTCCACGACCTGACTGCCATGTTCATGAACTGCGCGAGTTCGATGTTCGCCGAACTGAACGCCTGGACCGGACCGCTTGCACCCATACTCAGCGCAGTTTCGATCTCGGCGGCGACGCCTGTTGCGTCGGGCAGTGCTTGGTAACCACCCGACTCGACAGGTCCCGGGAAGAGTGCCCACGCGTTTACCGCGACCACCGCGGAAAGGAAGATCAGACAGTCTCGACGAGCAACCGACGGTCTACCGCCCGCGTGCGTCGCATTGTTCACATCCGATCCAGCTACGGGCAATTGTCGGAGATGAGCCTGGTCAGTCATCGCCGTCTCCTTGCTAGCGTCATGCCGCGTCGAAATAGCCTAAGACTTTGCTGAATCCACTGTCAACCGAGGTTTTTCGACTTATGGCGAACGCAACTATCCCTCGCGTGAGCCCCGCGAACAGCGACCTCCACCCAGCCGGCCGCTACCGACCCCGGTCCCGATCACCGGCACCTGGCCGCCAGGTCGAACGTCAGCGGACACGTCATAAAAAAGGGCTTCACAAGGGCTTTTTCATTCGAGTCAGGGTAGGTTCGAGGGGTTTGTTCACCTCGTTGACGAACCGGCCACGCCCGACCGAGAAGCGACGTCCCGGCGCAGCGACGCTGTCGGGTAGCCGCCTGAATGGCTACCGTCCAGGATCGGACATTCGCAGCCTTGCATGCATTGCTGAAATTGACGCCGCAGGGGCCGTTTTGGAGGTGGCACTGTTCAGTACCACTCTTCCCACTTGTCGAACGCACCCGAAAGCGCCGACCGGAATACCCGATCGTTGTCCCAACGCGTGATGAACGTACGCGCAAACGTTCCCGGGTAGCGAGTGTCCTCGGCCTGCGCGTAGACGTGGGTATAGCCGGCATCGGCTGCAGCTACTGCGGCAGTCTCGGTCCAATCGTGCGATTGGCCAAACGGGATTGCGAACTCATCGATCTCGATTCCCAGTCGCGACTCGATGACCCGCCGCGACTCCTTCAATTCCCGCACGGTCTGCCCACCGTCGATATCGGAGAAGTTCGGGTGCGACAGTGAATGACTGCCGATGACAACCCCTTGGGAAGCAAGATGTTCGACTTCCTTCCAACCCATCATTATGTCGCCGGCCCACTCACGTGCGGCGCCGTCAACCCAATCGCTGACGACAAACAGCGTCCACGGGATTCCGAGCTCGCGCAGGATCGGCGCAGCTGTCGTGGCGGCACTGCGGATGCCGTCGTCGAAGGTGATGGCCAACGCGTTCGAGGGAGCGTGTCCGTCAGCGATCTCGGTTGCCGGCACGAATACATACCCGGCTTCGAGGGCGGATTCGAGATGTCTCCGGAAACGTTCGGGAGCGACATCGTTGTCGCGCATGAAGGGGGTCCCGACAGAGTGATAAGCAAGGATTCGAGGCCGTTGCGCAGCGGGCGAATTGTGGGTGACAGCCCGAACATTGCGCTCACCGAACACCCGAGCGGTGGCTACGTACTTGCGCTGATCCCGGACCTTGCGCGCGGCGCGTCTGACGTAACTCACTTGGACACCCCGGCCAGTCGGGAGACGAGTGTCTCCACGACGTACCGCTGCTGCTCCAGGCTGATGTGCGGATACAACGGCAGTGACAGAATGCGCCCTGCAGCCGTCTCTGCGACGGGGAAGGATCCGCGCCGATATCCGAGATGTGCGTAGGCGGCGGTGAGATGGACCGGTGTTGGATAGTGGACACCGGCACCGATCTCAGCCGCGTTCAGGTCTGCAAGGACACGATCCCGTTCTTCCAGCTGGATGACAAAGAGATGCCAGACGTCCGCATTCACCGGGTCCGGCTTCGGCAACCGCAGACCGGGAACGTCGCTGAGCATCTCGGTGTAACGCACCGCGGCATTGCGGCGCAATCTGTTCCATTCCGCAAGCCGCCGGAGCTTCGCAATGAGCACCACAGCCTGCACCGCATCCAACCGAGAGTTGAACCCCACCACATCGTGGACGTACTTGCGATCACTGCCATGCGCCGCGATCTTGCGAACTCTGCCGGCGAGCGCCGCGTCGTTGGTCAGCACGGCTCCGGCGTCTCCGGCCGCGCCGAGATTCTTGCCGGGATAGAAGCTCGTCGCCGCGGCGACTCCGAATCCGCCCGCCGAACGCCCCGCTCGTTGTGCTCCCTGAGCCTGTGCGGCGTCCTCGATGATCGGCACCGCGTACTCTTCCGACAGCTTCGTCAGCTGTTCCATCGGCGCGGTTTGCCCGAAGAGGTGCACGGGCACGATTGCCTTGGTACGTGCTGTGATCGCGTCTTCCACGCGCAACGGATCCATCAAGAGTTGGTCGGCGTCGACATCGACAAACACCGGAACCGCACCCATGCGGCTCACCGCTTCCGCAGTCGCAATGAAGGTGTTCGCCGGCATGATCACCTCATCGGATGGCTTGACCCCCGTGGCCCGCAACGCAAGCTCGAGCGCGTCTGTTCCGTTGGCCACGGCCACGACGTGATCAACACCGACGAACTGGGCATAGTCGCGTTCGAACTCGGCCACCGCAGGACCCCCGATGAAGGCTCCGCTGGCGAATATCTCCAGGAGCTGCGGTTCGACCTCGTCGGCGATCTCGCGCTGCTGCGCAGCGAGATCAACCAGCGGCACTCGCATCGACATCAACACTGCACCAGTACGTCGATGACGCGCTGCTGCTGCGCATCAGTCAGCTCGTGGTACAGAGGCAGAATCAACGTGTGGTCGGTGAGGTGCTCCGTTATCTGCAGCGCGGCCCCACCGCAGTCACGGCCCGAATACGCCGGCTGCCGGTGAGCTGCCATGATGCCACGGCGCGCTGAAATCTCGGCAGCGGCCAGCTTTTCCAGAAGTTGCTCGCGTTCGAGCGGATAGTCGGCGCCGACCTCAACCCAAAACGATTGATAGTTGGACTCGCCATCGACGGGGTCGGTGACGCAGCGGAGCCCGGCCACCTCACCGAGACTGCGTTGATAGACGGCGGCCAACTCACGCCGACGACCGATGACCTTGTCCAGCTTGCTCAGTTGAACAAGACCGACCGCGGCTTGCAGATCAGTCATCCGGTAGTTGTAACCGACTTCCAGGAACTGCTCTGCCGGAGGCAGAATGCTGCGGTGGCGCTCGGCAGCGCCGACACTCATGCCATGCTCCCTCAGCAGGCGTGCCCGATCCGCCCAGGCGGCATCGTCGGTAGTCAGCATCCCACCTTCGCCGGTGGTCAGGATCTTGCGTGGGTGAAACGACCAGACCGTGATGTCGGCGCGCACGCCGACGGGCTCACCGCGATACCGTGACCCCGCGCCACAGGCGGCGTCCTCGATGACCACGATCCCCAGCCGGTCACACACGTGCCTGATCGACACCAGATCAACCGGCACGCCGCCTTGGTCGACGGCGATGATGGCACGCGTTGCCGGGGTCAATGCCGCCGAAATGGTATCCGCCGTGACATTGCCAGTGGCGGCGTCGACATCGGCGAACACCGGCCGGGCTCCCGTGTACACCACGGCATTGGCTGTCGCGATGAACGACAACGAGGGAACGACGACGTCATCGCCCGGTCCGATTCCCGCAAGAACCAGCGAAATATGCAGAGCCGTAGTGCAGTTGGACAGCGCAACTGCATGTTCGGCCCTCATTGTGCGTGCGAACTCGGATTCGAACTCGGCCACCCGCGGCCCTTGGGCAATCCACCCGGACGCGATCACCGAGCTCAGCGCGGCAACTTCCTCAACCCCCAGCCAGGGCTTCATCACGTTGATGCGGTTCAAGCGACCACTCCTCGGCCGGCGGCGATCTGGTCGCGTTGGGGTTCCCACCATTGGACAAGCCGGGCCAGGCCGGTCTCCAAGGGAACGGCGGCGCAGAATCCCAGATCACGCTGCGCGGCCGTGGTGTCCGCGAGTCGCCGCACAACGCTGTTGACGGCGCGCGGCGGCAGGTACTCGATCGGCAGATCCGAGTGCATGACAGTCAGCAGTGCTTCGGCAAGGCCGTTCAGGCTGGTTTCCGTCTGGCTCGCGATGTTGTACACGCCCTCGGTGATCTCACTTTGAGCGGCGAGGAGGTTGGCACGGGCGATGTCCTCGGTGTAGATGAAATCCATGGTCTGGTCACCATCACCGAAGATCAACGGGGCGGCACCGTCTGCGATGCGCTCCATCCAGCGGACCAGCACCTCGGTGTAAAAACCGTGGACATCCATTCGAGGTCCGTAGACGTTGAAGTACCGAAGAGCGATGTATCGCAGACCGTACATCGCATGGAAACTGCGCAACATGCCTTCGTTGAAGCTCTTCGCGGCTCCGTAGAAGGTGTCGTTGTTGTGATGGTGGTGACGCTCATCGGTCGGGAAGTGTTCGGCCATACCGTATACCGATGCCGACGAAGCAGCGACTACTTTGTCGACGCCACTGCTAGCGGCAGCCTCCAACACGTTGAAGGTGCCGTTGACGAGGACCTCCAACGCCAGTCTCGGCTCTTCGGCGCACTGCGTGATCCTTATCGCCGCTTGATGAAACACGACTTCGCTGCCCTTGGTCATGTCATGCACCAGGTCGACGTCACGCAGATCACCGATGACAAGCTCCACCCGCGGATCCTCGAGAGCCAGGGTGAGGTTCTCCCGCCGGCCGCGGGTCAGATTGTCCAGGATCCTGACACGCCCGACTCCGACGTCGAGCAACTGATCGACGATGGTCGAGCCGATGGTCCCGGCACCGCCGGTGACCAATACGGTTGCGCCCGTCAACTGACTCATACGCCAACCTCATTCAGCATCAATATTTCTGGCGCCTCCGGGCTCACCGGCTTGCCGTGCGCCGCGAGGCTGGCCGAGATGGCCTCGAGCACTGACAGCACCCTCAACCCAGCCGCACCGTCGGTTCGGGGTGGCCGCTGTTCCCTGATTGCCGAGGCGAATTCGGCCACCATCGATGACAACGCTTCCGTCTCCGGCAACGCCGGCACGGTGATATCGCCCAATCTGTATGACACCGCGGACTTCCGACGCTTGTCCGTATCACCCATATCGCGGCTCGCCGCGAGGTCGATCCCCCGGTCGTGAATCGCGACCCGTTGCTGAGGATTCAGATCGTCCCAAACGAGGGTGCGGTGGCTGCCACCGATGACCATCCGCCTGATCTTCGTCGGCGACATCCAGTTGACATTCACGTGAGCTACACCTCTGTTGGGCAGCGGCATCGTCGCGTATCCGACGCACGCCTTGCCCGAGCCGAGCGGATCGGCTCCCGTTGCGGATACCTGATCGGGAACCAGACCGCCGGGCAGCGTGTAGTCGAGGATGGCGAGGTCGTGAGGCGCCAAGTCCCAGAAGACATCGACGTCCGGTTGGACCAGGCCTAGATTGATGCGTGTCGAGTCGACGTAAAGAACGTGCCCGAGAATGCCTTTCGCGAGAATGCCGTGGATGTACTCGACCGCGGGCGTGTAGCAGTACGTGTGATCGACCATGAGCGTCAGGCCCGCAGCTTCACCGGCCTCGATCATCGCTGCCGCCTCCGCCGTGGTCGGCGCCAACGGCTTCTCGACAAGAACGTGCTTTCCCGCATCGAAGGCCGCAAGAGCCAGCGGGGCGTGGCTGGCCGCGGGCGTCGCGATCGCGACGGCGTCGATGTCGTCACGCGTCAACAGCCGCTCGACAGATGTCTCCACCTCCACCGTCGACCGCGCCCCCACGACGCTGCGAGCACGGTGCTCATCCAGATCGCATACTGCGACGAGATCCCACTCCGATGAACCCTGGAAGTTCCGGGCGAGCTTGGGACCCCAGTAGCCAGCACCGATAATGGCAATTCGAAACGTACGTTTCATTCTGACGATCCCCCTCATCAGTGCGCGATGACCGCTAATTCGCTGGTTCTGCACCACCACGCGATGTTGCGCTGAATCTTCGAGGAGCATACGCCGCTCATTTCGGGTTGCAAAGAGCCGTTCAACAGGTACTATTCGGTGGCACAGCCAGGGAGGTCGGATGTGTCAACCAGCCGCGATTGATGTATTTGTTCACCCTCTTGGAATTTGCGAAAGCAACAACATCGGCCCCGGAACCAGAATCTGGGCGTTCGCTCACGTCATGGCCGGCGCCAGGTTAGGCAATAGCTGCAATGTTTGCGACCACGCGTACATAGAAGATGGAGTTGTCATCGGTGACCGAGTGACGATCAAGAACCGAGTGCTGTTGTTCGAGGGCGTTACCGTCGAGGACGACGCCTTCCTCGGTCCCGGCGTCATCTTCACCAACGACCCCTATCCACGGGCGTACGTCAAGCGCCGCGGTGGCGAGTTAGCCAGAACGCTTGTGCAGCGAGGCGTGACACTGGGCGCGGGAACCGTTGTGGTTTGCGGGACAACGATCGGCCGCTACGCCTTCGTCGGTGCTGGAACTGTCGTGACCAAGGATGTGCCGCCGCATGCCTTCATGGTCGGTAACCCCGGCCGAAACATCGGGTGGGCCTGCGAATGCGGCCACCGCCTCCCACCTGATCTCACCTGCACTTGCGGACTCAGCTATCACGAGACATCCACGGGCCTGGCCCACAGAAACGGAGAACACAGTGTCTAAGCAGGCCACCTGGTCCTCACAGGGAATACACAAGGATCCAGCCGAAGTCTCGCCTGATCCGAGTTCGTGGCACCCCGATTGGACAGAGGCTTTCGGAAGTCCAGAGATGGAGACCTACCGCTCCGCGCTCAGGATCGGCGACCTCGATGTCAGATCCTCCAGTCTCAGAGAGTTGGCCGACTACCACGGCGCCTCACCCGAGGAATGTCTCAAACGCTGTCTCCACTGGGAAGACTGGAGTGTCCAGGAATGGAAGTCTGCCGACCGTTCCACGGAGGAAGGCTTGCAGGACTTCTACCGACGCGTGAAGTCATGGGCGTTCGACCTGACCTGGTATGCCTACCTTCAGGAGTCCGGCCACGTCTTCCCCGCATCTGTGGCGGCGGTACGTTTTGCACTCCAGAACACCACGGGCCGCGACCATCTCGATTTCGGCTCCGGCACGGGTACCACAGCACAGCTTTTCTTCCGCTCTGGTTTCACCACAACGATGGCCGACATCTCGGGGACGCTTCTGGACTACGCCACCTGGCGCCTGGACGCGCACGGCGACCAGGCCAACCGAATCGATCTCACCACCGAGAACTTGCCCTCCAACGCATACGATTTCATCACCGCGCTGGACACGCTTGTCCACGTTCCCGATTTCGATGCAACGGCCCGCGATCTTCATCGCGCCATCAGGCCGGGCGGGTACATGTTGGCCAACTTCGACGTTCGCGAGAGGGACGATCACGGCAGCCTCTGGCATCTGCACAACGACCCGAAGCTGCTGGACCATCGCCTTCGAGTAGCCGGCTTTGTGCGCACGCACACGCTGGCCGATCTGACATGCTGTTACCTCGCAGTGGATCCCACACGCCCGACATACAAGCTCGCAACGGCAGTCGACGCTGCCGCGTTGCCACTCAAGCGCGCGAAGAAGCGCGGACTGGACTTCCTGCACGGGCTCCGAAAGCCCGAATAGAACCGCGTATCTGCCGCAGTCGGGCGAGATCGACATCCCGCAGCAGTTCGGGAGGCCGAACGGCAGTTCCAGAACGCTTCAGACGCCGCCAGGTGCGGACTCGCTCCCGAAGTGGCATGTGGCTCAAAACCTCCCGGTACACCGCGTCGACTCCTTGAGCTTGTCCTGTCCGCTGCTGTATCTGGGCAACGGTGCGATCCAACGGGCCCGACTGCGGGGCCTGGTCGCAGGTGCCCACAATGCCTTGTGCAGCTCCTGGCCGCTGCGCAAATTCATACAGAGAGTCGACCACTTCTTGCCACGCAGTACTGCTGTGCGTCGCGGCAACCTTGGCGCGCAGCGTCTCTCCTCGAGAGTGCCGGAGTTCGGCGCTTGCGGCGAGTGCACTGACCACTTGGCGGAACTCATCAGCGGTGTTCGGATAGAAGACGTCATCTTCGATTGCCGGCGGGTCGGCACCCAGGACTTCACAACCGGGACCATGACCGCGGTAGCTGACCAGTGGCACACCATGAGCGCCGGCTTCCAGCAATGAGGTGATCGAGGCAAACGGGAAGGAATCGACGTAGATGTCCGCCGCCGCAAAGAGACCTGCCACGTCGGGCAGCGGGCCAAGGGCGCAAATTCGGCCGCCGGTGGCCTCGTGTGCCGTCAGCCACTGGCCTTCCGCCGGTGGGCCGGCCGCGAGGACAACCAGGTTCTGATCAGCGTTCACGGCCTGTGTGAGGAGCTCGACCAGGCTGTCGCCGTCATCAAGGGGCTGATACTTGTTACCCGATGCCGCTGTTGCGATCACGATGTGCGTGTCCGTGAGCCCAAAATGAGCGCGCGCATCTGCTCGCGTCAGGCTCGACGCCGGAAAGACCAACGGACGATTCGCCACAAATCCGCCGTCGGACGGCAGCCCCCGTCGCTGTATCGACAACTCTTCCGCGCTACGTCGTAAATGCAGTACCGTCCGCGCGATGGAAGTACCGGACCAAAACACGTGACTTGCGTGGTTGACAACTATGCACGGCTTGGCAGACCCGACGAGGGCAAGTGCGGGTTGGATATCATCCGGGTGTGCGTGTACGACGACAATGTCGGCATCCTGAATGTGCCGCCGCAGCGCTGCCGCACGGCGCAGATCACCTCGGTACCGCCCGTCCAGACAGACCGGCGCAGCGCCCAGCAGCGCCGACACTTTGGCGGGAATCGGCTGTCCGCCTTGACGAGTAACGACCACGCGGTGCGCTGATCGACTGTCGTCCGATATCCATCTTGCGAGCATCTGGGTGTGCCCACCCGTGGGATACAGCTCGGTAGCGATGTGGAGCACAACCCTCTCGTGGCTGCCCGAGGACGATCTGAACCGCGCTGAACGGGCGTCCGGAACACGACCGCCCAGGTCCACAACAAGCCGCTCCAAGGCGGCGTCACTGAATACGCCGGCGTGGTTGTACCAGGCAAAGCTGGCAGCCGCTGATGCGAGAGCTGTCGATTGCTCTAGATTGCCTGCCTTGCAGGCATTTTCAGCATCCGCAACCAGCGCTCGCAGAACAGCAAAGTTCGCCTGTATCATATCGTCAGCCTCGGCTGTCAATGTTGTTCGCGACACTTCGATTTCACCTCTGCCCGATCACCGGTATGTCAGGTCCGTTTTGGCGACCGCCCAGGCCTAGAGCGGAACCAGGCTATCCTCGGCGTTGGCTGCCGAGAAGCCGTCATGGTAGACGACGCCGGTCGCAGCGATGGAACTGTCGCGGTAATAGCCCTGCTTGAAGTAGACACCACCGCCGCCCGGCATCAATGTCCTGGTCGCACATCGGGTCTGCTGGGAACATGGCGCATCGGTGAAGACCTGTGGGGCCCCGTTGATCCAGAGCTCGATGAAGCCGATATCGTCGCGGGCCGACCATTTGACATGCATTTTGATGTCATTCCAGACCCCACGGACCACCGGCGCGCTCCACGGCGCAAACTTCGGCGGGTCTTGATCGTTGGGCGAGTCCCACTTGGTCAGGACGATTCCCCATCGATCGGCAGTTACGTTGGCCAGAATTGCTACCGGCGGCGATCCGTCAGCGTCGGCATGCCACTGCGAAAGAACACTCCATCCGACCCCGCTCGGGAACTCTTCGCCGAATCTCGTGCTCCACTGGTACCACCGCTCGTCACCCTCGCCGGCTTGGACGGCCGCGTCCCCACTCACTTCAGCCCTCGCGCCGCAGCAGATACCCGTAGGAACATCCCCATGACGGAGCTCGAATCGGGCCGCGAACCTGCCCTGCCGGACGATTTGATCCTCCACCCGCATGCCATAGCCACTCCCGTCCAACTTCGAGCAGGTCACACTTCCCACCGCGACGTCCTGGCAGACGGGCCACTGGTTGAAATTGCCCGTTTCGAAGTCGCCGACAAAGGTCGGGGCGGCTGCTGAGGCAACTGGGGTGGTGTGTGGTCCAGCGCAACCCGTCACACTGGCGACCAGAGCCGCTGTGAGCACCGCGACGCCGAATCCGCGGCCGAAGGACAACCATTTTGATCTCATCGCACTTCCAGCTGTCGTCAAACCTTGAAGAGTACCGATAGTCCGTAAGGATGTATCCCACTTCGACTTGTCCATCAGCGCGCTGCCACCAATGGCACCAAAACAATTCCCATTGTGAGGGTGGCCTGTAGAAGAATCAAGGCAATCAGCGGCCAGTTGCGTTTGATCAAACCCCCTTGCGCAAGGGCGACTATCGTCATCATCGCGATCGCTGCAACCGGTAGTTCAAAATACTTCTGGTACAGCTGACCGCCGGCACTCAGGCAGACGGCCAACGCCACCAACGCCGTACCAGCAAGAGTTTTCGTCGGCTGGTCCAGTGTCATGAGGACGTGACACACCGACCACGCGCCGATGAACGCGAGTATTGCCAGCACTATTGAGCGATCTCCATACGATGGTCCGTGTGCAACCAGCATCCAGATCAGGCCACCGTATCGGGTGTTGTCCGGTGGAACGGTTGCGACACTGGGAAACACGATGGCGGGGACAGCCGCCAGGGTCCCCAGCACCAGCGGAGCCAGGGTCCTCCGGACGGGCCGACCGACAACACCGATCACGATGGGCACAAAGAACATGGCGGCGACCGCAAAACAGTAGGACAGTGATACGGGGCTGCGATTCGCTGCATTCATCTCACGGAACCCTGGGGGTGTGAGACCGTGCCAGGCAGTTGCAAGTACAGCGAGCACGAAAAACGCGGGGGCCGCAACTCTGCAGATCGCCCCCATCTTGGCTGCGGTGGCCGATCCATTCATCGAGGACCCCGTAACCGCGACGCATGGCACCACGGCCCAGACATACGTTTGCCTGGTGGCAACTGCGGCCGCCAAGAGGAGACCAACTCCGAATTGCGACAATACATTTCCCGGATCACGGCGAACGACCAGGATCAGCGCAGCCAATCCGAAAAACAGCGCAGCCGCATCGTTGAGCATCCACAAACCGGACTGCCAAAAATATGGCGAAAGTAGAAGCGGTGCGACCGCAAGTACGCCGAATAGCGTACTCACAGTGGACATCGCAAACCAAACGGCAAGCGCCGCAAGGTCCGCGGCAAAGAGCGAGGCAACGAACTGCGTTTGATGCTCCGTGAGATCGAAAGGCCCGGATACCGCCGCCAGGACCAGGTGGTAAAGCGGCGCAGTCGCGGTGTCCACATTGACGATATCGATCCGCGGAAAAGTGTCTCGGAAGTATTGGACCGTGACCCAATGGTAGTGACGCTGATCGATCCCGCCCGAGGTCACCATGATGCGCGAAGAAGCCACCAGCGCCGACAGGGTGCACACCGTGAGCGCCGCCAACGCCGGTGCGATCCTGCGGTGCCCGGGCCGGACTTGTCCGTCCGATGTCATCCGGTCCCCTACTGAACAGAAGTTGAGTTCGGTTCGCTTTTGTCGGTGAGGAATGAAAACCGCCAGCGCGGCTTTGGTTCTGTTCGTTCTGACCGTTGGCACCATCCCTCCTCTGTCTCTATCTGGAATCCGGGGCTGACATCGGCTTTCGAGAGGGCCGGGCAAACCGAAGGCGCTGTCGGCCCATCCGCTTTTCTGTTTCCACTTTGCCTTCCGATGCGGGAGGCCAGACAACAAACGCGAGGCAGACCAAGTAGCCGAAGACAACGATGAGGGTCTCGGTGTCCCAGTTTGTTGTCTTGCGTACCCCATAGGCGATCACCAGGGATGCACTGAGAATCAAGGAACGCTTGGCGTTCTGCGGGATCAACCAGAGCAACAGCTGGTCATAGGGTATCCGCTGGGGAACCAAGGCGGCCAGGACGAGAATCCAGGCGCGCTTGTCGCGCCAGCGAACAAGCGCAAGCAGGACAAGAAAGCCAGGCACCGTGAGAATGGGCGTGAATCCCGTGTAGACCGTCATCGAGGGACTGAGCCAGTCCGCCGGCCACCACCACGGACACAGGATGAATGACACCACGACGATGGCCACACACCCGAGGCCGCGCTTCAGGTTCAGCCTCGTCAGGAGAACCGGCAATGCGATGCTGGGCTTCACCAATGCCAGCGGGAGCAGGTTCGGCAGATAGAAGGTTGCAAGTACCAGGGGCGCCCACTGTGCATTGATCAGGCAGCTGATGTAGGCCGGAGAGGCGAAGGTCAGCAGTGGCCACAATGCACCCTCCCGGGTCAGGCCGAAGGCCAGCAGCCCAGAGATCCCACCGAACACAATGGCCGCGAGCACCGTGTCGGGCGCCCAAGCCAGCGGAAGAAACAGCATTATGGTGGTCACCGGGTTCGTCGGCCACAGCTGACCGGTTTCATCTACGAGTGGTTGGGCGTACGGGTCACGTCCGGCGATGATGTCGCGGGCCGCTTGAATAGGCCAGCCCATGTCGCCGCCCCCGGCGGCATAGGCGAGGAATGCCGTCAGGACTCCGACCGAGACGGCAAGTCCCCAGCGAAATCTCCGCGTCATGGTAGGTGGCCCCCAACAGGGTCCGCTCGGGCCGGTGGCGGCGGCCTGACCAAGTAAGTCACCTGCTCTCGAGAGATCCTGAACGCAACGGCAGCGGTGGCGATCAACAGCCACATCGTCGTCCAGATCTGCACGAATCCACCCACATCGAGAAACACATTGATGCAGGCAAATGTGACAAACGAAGCAGCCAAACCGAGATAGAGATCCGCAGCGGCTCCCGATGAACCGGGCAGTGTTCGCGTGTACCGGTAGGCGCGGAACGCCAGCAGGAATGCCGTTGCCAAGAGCACTACATAGGAAACAAGTCCAACAATCCCGGCACCTGAAAGATGATGTAGGTACTGATTGTCGAAGATGACGAACCCACTGGTCCCGGCGCCTGCTGCGTAGGACCCGAACAACGAGAAGTGCGACATTATGTAACGGGCTGCCGCGACTCGGTACTGCGCCGACGGGTCGGCCCAGCCCATTCCGAGTGTCACCGAATATGCCTTGAACAACGGGGGATTGACAGCGAATACCAATGCCGCGAGCACGACACCGCTGGCGAACATGAGGAGAGTTCTCCGAATCGGCCAGTACAGCGCCATGAAGACGAAGGTGGCAAACAGACCTGCCAGCGCTGAGCGGGAAACGCTGACGGCGACGCCGCCCAGGACGATCGCGGCCGCCACCGCCCATGGCCGCCACCGTTGCCCTCCGGCGCGCAGGCTGTAGGTAAGACCAACTGCGAGAGGGAAAATCATCGCCAACACCGCAGCCAGTTCGAGCGGATGGTCAGCGCTACCCTGCGGTCTCACCACATCACCACGGAAGAGGTCGGTGTTGAGGATCTCACCCTTCTCGACCAGACCGGGCGGTTTGAGCACTGCGGCCAACTCCGAACCGGTGAAATGCGCAACTATCGCAAAGACGGCGCTCACGACGGCTCCTGCAACCAAAGCCTTGACGATTCGCCGGAGTCCGGCGTGGTCGTGAACCGCAGTGAAGAAGAAGTAGGCGGTGAGAACCAACATGATCTCGACGACAAGATCGGTGTCAGCGGGTCTGACCGGCACCGACGCCCGCGTCATTCCTATGCCATAAGCCGTCAACGTGGCTGTGAAGAACACCGCAACGACCGGTCCCGCAGCACCGAGCCGATACCCGGACCGGTGTCCGGTCAGACGGGTGAAGATGAACCAGCCTGCGCACGCGAACAGGACAAAGCGGCCAGGACCCAGCCCGAGCGGAATTCCTGGAATCACATACGTCTGCCTCAAGGAAACCAACAAGAACGCAGCGGTGGCGATGATCCACGAGCCCGTATCGCCGCGCGCCGCGACGATGTCCGAGTCCGGCCCCAGGGTGCGCCTGCGTTGCGGTAGCACATCAGTCTCGGAAGAGGTTCTCGGGAAGATCTCGATGGTCCGGGGTCAGATGCCTGAAGTCGCCGTTCAGTTCCTCGAGATGGCCGTTCCACCCTGCAGGGCTCGAAGGCTGACCTTCGCGGCGCCCTGCCGCCTCATCACGTGCGCGTGCTCTGCGCTCGAGCATCGATTCAACAGCCCAGAGCAGCAGTATCCCTGCGATGAGCACGGCCGCCGCCAGGGCAGCCGCACTCCGCACCTGGCGAAGCGCGAAAGTGGTGGTCTCCTGGGGTTGCGAAATCACCTGCAGGGAAGCCATATAGGTAGACGCTCCGGTACCGGCCTGCTCCTGCATGTCTTTGAGTACCGCGCGGGACTGGTCGATGATCGTCGCGGCACCGGCGTGAGCCGCGCCCTCGTTCGGACCTGTCACGGTGATGAAGATGATGGCGGAACGGCTCGGATCTCGGACATCACTACCGATGTTGGTCAACTCGTAGCTGCTCGCCCCAGTTCCCAAAACCGAGTCTGCAACGTCACTTCGCTGCTGAAGCGCCACCACCAGAGCGCTCGCAAGCCCCGTCGCTCTCTCCCCCAAGTTGAGCATCGGATTCGGAAAACGTTCGTCTTCCAGACTCCAGGGCGGGACGATCACCACCGCAGACCGGCTCTCCACCTGTCCCCCGGCACGAACCCATCCGCTGTGTCCCGCCAAACCGGCCATGACGAGTATGACAAGAAGGAGTACCAGTACCAGCGGTTGTCGAATCAATCTCCGCCAGACATCAACGATCATCGTTCTCCTCAATACTCGTGCCGGGGGCATCAGGATTGCGAGTCATCGGACCTCCGACGGACGGCCTCGGTCCCGACGACCTCGGCGTAGAAATCGACGAGATGCCTACGCGATGCCTCCCAGGAGAGCTCGCGTTCCACGCGCTCGCGGCCGATGCGCCCCATCCGATCACGCTCCTGCTGGTCATCGAGCAATCGGCTGATGGCAGAGGCGAATCCCGCCACATCGGTTCCGTCCACGTAGACCGCGGCATCGCCCGCGGAGAAGCGTGCTTCCACCAACTCGAAGGACACGATCGGTCGCGCCATCGCCATGTACTCGACAACCTTGTTCATCGTGGAGACGTTGTTCAACGGGTTCGGCGGATCCGGAGACAGGCAGACGTCGGCGGTTGACAGACACCGTTGAACAAACTCATCCGGCACGCGCCCGGTGAACTCCACGACGTCGGACAGACCCAGCTCTTCGCTCAAGGCCACCATGTCATCGAAGGCATCGCCGGCGCCCATGAAGATGCTGTACACATCCAGGCGGCCGAGTTGGTGGCGTAGGTGGGCAAGTGCGCGAAGTGCATAATCGACTCCGTCCTGCGGCCCCATCACACCCACATAGGCCGTGAGGAACGGCCTACCACGACGAAGTTCTGGGTCAGGTTCACGCCGCACGAATCGCGCGAGATCAGGCGCGCTGCGCACCACTGCCACCCGTTCTGGTTTCACTTTTCCCCGCTCGATGGCGATCGAGCGATAGCTTTCGTTCGTAGCGATCACGGCATCGGCTGTCGCAAAGGTCAGCCGCTCCAGGATGCGGGTGCCCCAGTAGAGTGCCCGGCCGCCGCCCGGAAACCTGGATTGAAAGAGTTCTGGCACCAGGTCGTGATGATCGAAAACGAACCGGGCACCCCGGGTCCGCAGCGCCAGTGCGACGACAAACAGAAGATCCGGAGGATTGCATGCATGAACGACATGCACAGTGGATTCACGAGTGGTCCGGACGGCCAGTCGCATGGTTTGCCAAAGCGCCACCGAATACTCACGGAGATAGCCGATCGGTCCGCCGGAGGCTGCCTTCAGCGGATAACGCAGCACGCGAACACCTTCGATTGTCACGTCTGCCTCCTGGTCCTGTCTTTCTCCCATCGGAGAGATCACCGTGACCCGATGGCCGGCGTCCAGCAGCGCTTTGCTCTCTTGCCAGACTCGGCGGTCGAAAGGGACCGAGAGATTCTCGACGAGAATCAGGACGTGGGGCGGTACCGTCTGCTCAGCGTCCATCGACGGCTGGGGACTGGTGAATCGCTCGACGGTCACGACAATTCCTCGGTCCGGTCGAGTAGGTCGAGCAGGTATTTCCCGTAACCCGATGTGTACAGGAGCTCACCCCGCACCCGTAGTTCGTCGTCGGCGATGAGGCCCGATCGCCATGCAACCTCTTCCGGCACACCGATCTTGAAGCCCTGGCGCTGCTCGATCGTCCGGACATACGAGCCGGCGTCGAGCAATGAATCGAACGTCCCGGTGTCGAGCCAGGCCGTCCCTCGCGGCAACACCTCGACCGCGAGCTTTCCCCTCTCCAGATACGCACGGTTGACATCGGTGATCTCGTACTCGCCACGGTCCGACGGCTCGAGTGCGGCCGCGATGTCGATTACCTCGTTGTCGTAGAAATAGAGCCCCGTGACCGCATACTGCGATTTGGGGCGTTTCGGCTTCTCCTCGATGGATACTGCGCGACCCCCCTCATCGAACTCGACCACCCCGTACGCACCTGCATCCGACACGCGGTAGGCAAAAATGCCGCCGCCGTCGATGTCACCGAACCGACTGAGTCTCGAACCGAGCGACGGGCCATAGAAGATGTTGTCTCCCAACACCAATGCCACCGCATCGTCGCCGATGTGCTCACGCCCGACGACGAATGCCGTGGCCAGTCCATCCGGTACCGGCTGGACTGCATAGCTGATCCGGATGCCGAACTGCGAACCGTCACTCAAGAGCCGCCGAAACGCAGCGGCGTCGCCAGGGGTGGTGATGACCAGAATGTCGCGAATGCCCGCCAACATGAGTGTGGACAGAGGGTAATAGATCATCGGTTTGTCGTACACCGGCAACAGTTGCTTACTGGTTCCGGCCGTTATGGGATACAAGCGAGAACCGGTCCCACCGGCCAGGATGATTCCGCGCATGCCTGGAGTTCGGGGTTCATCCATGACCACTGAGCCTCCACCTGCACTGCCGCCACCTGAAATGGTTTGCCAGCGGAGCCCTTGGTTAGGCGTGCGCGGCCAGATCCGCCACGCCGGAACTCCGCCCCCGCCGTGGCGACCATCGCGACCCAAGCCGGCGACGCGACCCTGATGCCCGCCGCGCCGCCGCCTCCCCCTGAGCCGACCCAACTGCGGTAAAAGTAACACGCATAGAGTCACGCCACAACAAAACGAGCAACAAACTGGTTGATCTCGCAAGTAACCCAGCGGATTCCCATATGCCCAGCTCACAGGTTCTTCATTCCCAGTAAATGCTCAGAAATACACATCTATTGCGGATTATGGCAAAACTACACATACTGACTGGAGCACTCGGGGAACTCACCTCGCAGAGCGACCCAGGGGGAGGTTCACTCCCTGCCAGGAAGAGCCAACCGGCCCCGCCCACGAACTGGGCGCCGACCCGCCCGCCTGATCCTGAACACGGCTACAGACAAGATCGGCACCCGACGTGACTTTCTCATCAGCTAAACCGAATATGGTCGCTACCACCCACGTTCACGACCGGCTCGGAGGGCCCGGCCCGGGCATGGGTCGTTCCGATGAATAGTTCACAAAAGGCCGGTAGAGTTCAGTCGCTCAAAGTCGGTGCCACTGCCCAGATCTTGCCGCTGATCGCCGGGTACGGCGCGAATCTTCTTGCCACTCCCTACATTGTGAGCCAACTCGGGTTGCACGAGTTCGGCATCTGGGCGATGACCGGTGCGATGGCACAGTACGCAGCGTTACTTGATCTCGGCGCGTCGCGCGCGGCCAACCGATATGTCTCGCTCTTTCACGCGCGCGGTGAATCCGACAAGGACCGCACTGTCGTCGGAATCTGCATCAGTCTGGCGGTCGGACTGGGAGCCACACTGTGCGCAGCCGCCTTTCTGGGCGCCGGCACCATCGAAACTCTTTTTCGCACAGGAGATGTAGCGCTGACCCGCTATCTGTTGCTCTGCTCGACGGCCATCCTGGTGTGCGGGCTCTTGGCCCGGATCCTGGCCGCCGCATCCTTCGGGAGGGGACGCCAACTTCCACCGAATATCGGATTGGCGATGTTGGGAGCGGCGCAGGTTCTGGGCGGTGTCGTCGCACTCGCCTCCGCCTCGTCCCTGCGCAGCTTTGCCCTCGGGACCACTGCCGGCGCAGCCATCGGTCTGTGTGCGGTGGCCATCGTGATCACGATCGACGAAGGCCGGATCACCATCGGCCGACCGCGGTTGCATCTGGCGCGTGAAATCATCGGATTCGGCGTGAAGAGCCAGGTGGCCGGCGCCGCCGACGTCGTTCTCTATCAATCCGGCAAGCTGATCGCAGGGATCTTGATCGGCCCTGCCGCGGCCGGCGCGTACGAACTCGGGATCCGATTGATCCAAGGGGTCCAGGCATTCGGCGGCGCCGCCGCGGTTGCCATCAACACGCACCTCACGCGGATGTATGCCACCTCAGGGATGGACGGAATACGTAGCCAGTACTCCCGATTGACGCGACGGAATGCAGCAGTGGCGATCTTCTTGCCGTTCCTTCTTGCCGCAACGGCATTCTCGGCCGTACCACTCTGGCTGGGCGAACAGCACCCATCAGTGGTCGCCATTGTCTGCGCTCTGGCGTTCGGAGTTGCATTGAATGTCTCGTCCGCCGTATGCGGCGCTGCCCTTTACGCCGTCGGCCGCGCGGGTTTGATGGGTGCGGAGGGTGCCTTCTATGCCGCCGTTTCTGTCCTCGTCGCGTTTCCGCTGGCCAACATGTTCGGCTTCAGCGGTCTGGTCGCCGCGTACGCAGGCTGGATCATCGTCGGAAACCTTGCCGGGGTGTGGTTCCTGCAGACACGCCTACGCATTCCGATGGGGGACTTCCTGCGAGCCATCGCAGGGCCGTTTGCGGTCGCCATCCTCGCTACCGCGTTGGCGGCTCCGATAAGTGTGCTGGCCTCTCCCGACGGTCGCGGCGATGCGATCACACCGTTCGTGTTGTCGAGCCTGGTGTTCTGCACTGTCTACCTGGCGCTCGGCTGGCGTCTGGACTACCTTCCCCGCTTCTCCGGACCCGCACACAAACCACCGACCCTGACATCACCAGTGACGCCCAGCACCCGATGACACAACCGCATCAGAAAGCAAGCGACATGACGACAAGCACCACGAAGGGCCCGTCCGCGAAACCTCAACGGGCACAACATTTGAAGCTCTGTGTGATCGGACTCGGCTACGTCGGCGCCGTTTCCGCAGCTTGTTTTGCATCGCGGCAGCACTGCGTCATCGGCGTCGACGTCGATCCCATCAAGCTGGAACTGTTGCGGAACGGCCAGGCACCACTGGTAGAGGAGCAGATCGCTGAGCTGACCGCTGACGTTGTTGCCAGTGGCCGACTGACCGTGACCGCGGACACCGAGGGGGCGGTGCTGGCCAGCGACATCACGCTGGTGTGCGTCGGCACACCGTCATCGACCAATGGCGGCCTGTCCACCACCTACCTCGAGCGGGTGAGTGAGCAGATCGGTACCGCGCTGTCGCTGAAATCCGCATGGCATGTTGTTGTCTACCGAAGCACGATGACTCCCGGCACCTGCGAGGAAGTCCTGATACCGATCCTGGAGCGGACGTCCGGAAAGAAGGCCGGGACGGACTTCGGGGTTTGCGTGAACCCCGAGTTCCTCAGGGAGGGAAGCAGTGTCAAGGACTTTCTGCACCCTCCGAAAACGGTGATCGGACAAAGCGACGAACGCAGCGGGACCGAGGTGATGAAGCTCTACGACGGGCTTGACGGTCCGCGTTTCCGGGTGCCGATCGGCATCGCGGAAATGACCAAATACGTCGACAACAGCTTCCATGCGCTCAAAGTGTCCTATGCAAACGAGATCGGTGCGCTCTGCGAAAGACTGGGGCTTGACTCGCACGTGGTCACGGATATCTTCATATCGGACACCAAGCTGAACATCAGCGCTGCCTATCTGCGACCAGGATTTGCCTTCGGCGGATCCTGCTTACCCAAAGATGTTCGCGCCCTGGTGCACACCGCCCGACGCAATGATCTCGAGGTCCCCGTCCTGGCAAATGTCCTGAACTCCAACGAGGCCCATCTGCGCCGTGTTGTCGATCTGGTGATCTCTCTGGGAAGGCGCCGGATCGGGATGTTCGGACTCTCTTTCAAACAAGGTACCGATGACCTACGCGAGAGTCCGATGGTGGAACTGGCCGAGCGCCTCATCGGGAAGGGCTACGACGTCAAGATCTACGACAACAGCGTGACTCTGTCGCGCCTGATCGGAGCCAACCGGGCCTACATCGAGGACCGGCTACCTCACATCGGCCACCTGCTCACCGGCGACACTCAAGACGTTCTGGAGCACGGAGAGGTGTTCATCGTCGGGTCGAAGGAACCGTCGGTCGTGGCGGCGGTCAGCCAGATCGCCGAGCACCTGACGATCATCGACTTGGTCAGATTGCCCGACGCCCAGGCGCGTCGGGCAACTGCCAACTACCGAGGTATCGGCTGGTAGCGGTGTTCTTGTCCAATCGATCACACAGCGGAAGGGGTGCCAGTGGACAGCGCTGACAGATCCGGTGAGCCGGCACCAGGTCACCCGATCCGGAAGGTGCGCGCTCTCGCGGTGCTCATCGTGGCCTACCGGTCCGTGGACAGGCTCGAGGCATGTATCAGGTCAGTGGAGACGCACCTTCCCGGTCACGATGTACACGTCTGGGACAACTCCGGGCCCGGGTTCACGGATGTGCGTCGCCTTGCGAGCCGGGTCACCGGCCCCAACTGGTATCTCGGCTCCGAGAACATCGGATTCGCCGCAGCGGTGAACAGGCTCGCAGCGATGGTGCCCGACCAGGACTTCCTGCTCCTGAACCCGGACGCGATACTCACCACACCCTTGACGTTGACACGTGCGGCGCTCAACGAGCCACTGAACGCGGCGGCCGCACCGATGACGTCATGTTCAGGTGCGGGCGGGCGGCCGGCGTTACTCTCACGCGACCAGTTGCCCTGGGACGTGGCACATCGCAGACTCACCCCGCTCAATGCCCTTGGTGGCCCGATCGGGGTGTCGCAGCGTCTCCGGGGAACAGCTCTGTCCGACCTCTACCGCAAGCAGCCAACGGATGTGCAGGGGTATCTGACCGGAGCATGTCTGGCGATCAGCCGGCAAGCTTGGGACTCACTGGGGTGCTTCGACGAAGAGTTCTATTTGTACGGAGAGGAAGCCGATTGGCAAAGACGCGCAATCGAATCAGGATGGCGAGTGCGGCTCGCCAACGAAGTGGCGGTTGTCCACAGCGCAAACGGCACGGTGGCCGGGGACCCAGTGGCCAGGAGTCGATCCGATGATCTACTTCGCGCCAGCGTGGCTTTGCAACTGGAGTACCGGTACGGAAGGCGTTCCGCCGAGTGCTACCTCGCGATCGTGTCGCTGAGCGAAGGAATCAAGCGTTTCCTGCGCAGCCGCTCCCGAACGGCTACCGCGCCCGGTGTGCTCCTGACGGTCGACGGCGGCTGCGACTCTGCCATGGTCGCCGAGAGGATCAGCATTGCATCGGCGCTGGCCAGAAACGGTTTCGCGGTGACCGTCATGTCATTGCAGCCACTAGGCGCCTTACCGATTGCGTTACCCGCATCGATCCGGTTGCTCCGGCGGCCATGGTGGTGGCCTTCGAGCCTGCCCGAGAAGACGCCAACGATCTTGATTCCCGGAATGACACAGCGCGAAAAGGCTTTTGCACGACTTTTCAACCTTCAGCGCAGAAGAACCCTCCTCACAACGAGGGCATCCGTGGACGACCTGCTCCGCACCTCGCCGGTGGGTAGCACCTGATGCGGATCCTGTGGCTGTCGCCGTGGTTTCGGCCAATCGCACGTGTGCACGCCGAGAACCTGAGGAAGCTCGGCGCCGAGGTCATGCTCGTCACGTCTGACCTTTTCCCAGAGTCCGACCGAGCCCGCCCGTACGAGACGGTACTCCTGGGTCGCCCGGTCCCCACTGCCGGCTGGCTGCCTGCGCTCGGCGCCTACCGACGCGCCCGATCCTTCCGCCCCGACGTCGTCGTCACCGAACTCCTGCGTGACCCGAGGTGGCGTCCGCTGGCTGAGCTTGCGCCGCGCGTCAGGATGATCCACGACGACAAGCCACACGATGGAACGCACACCGCCCCTTGGTGGAACAGGCTGTTCTTCGACAGGTGGGATGCGCACGCCGACGCCACAGTCGTCTTCAGCAGCTACGTCGCGGACACATTGCTCTCCGCGGGAACAGTGTCCCCGGTCTACGTGGCTCCGCTGATCAGTGATCTCGACGCCGCTCTCGTGCCGGAATTCGTCCCCGCCGAGCAGAGGAAGAACTTCACCTTGGTCGGCAGGCAGCGACCGTACAAGAACCACCGCGTGGTCTTTGCCGCATGGGAAGCGCACACCCAAAGCAGTGCGTGGCAGGGCGACGAACTGGTGGTGATCGGCGCGGGAGAGATTCCCCACCCCCTGCCCTCCCACGCCCGCTGGGACCAGAAGACCTTTCAGTACCGACAGGTCATCGATGAGCTTGCGTGTGCCAAAGGCTCGATCGTGCACTGCCGAAGCGCTTCCCAGAGCGGGGTACAGGTGCTGTCCATGCAGCTCGGCGTCACGACGCTCGCCTCGACAGCCGGAGCTCTGCCGGAGTACCAGCCGCCCGGATCCAGTACCACAGGAATCGACGACATTGCCGGACTCTCGGATGCATTGAACCGGTTGGCTGATCCGAACGAAGCGGAGCTCCAAGGGAAGACGGCGGCGCAACACTTCGCTGCGCATTTCGACTCTCATATGGCGTCCAGCCGGCTTCTCGACATCTTCGACGACGTCTGCCGGTCATCTCCGGTCCGCGCAACGAGGCGCAGATGGCTGAGCTGAGTTGGTATGTGCGGCGGTTGCGTTCCATGCCGATGCGCGAGCTTCCGTGGCGCGTGGAGAACGCGGCGCGGGGATTGGTGCCCGCGGGCGACGACCGATTCGGCGAACTGTCGTCCTCGATCGGTTCGTCGGACTGGGAACATGCACTCGCTCGTTTTCGTGCAGGCATCGATCGGCCGATCCTCCTCGACCGACGGTGCGCGTCGGGTATCGCAGCTCGCGTGCCTGCATCAGTTCTTGCACTGACCAGATCGGCAGATCAGGTAATGAATTATGCCTTTACCTATTTCGGCTATCCGGAGGTGCGCTTACCGCTTCCCGTGGACTGGAACTTCGACCCCATCGCGAACGTGCGCTGGCCCGACGCGACCGCAGCCCGGATCAATCACCGCGCCGCCTCGGGCGACGTCAAATGGATATGGGAACTCAATCGGCTGCAGCATCTGCCCTGGCTCGCCCAATCCTGGCTCTTCACCAATGACAGTCGCTACAGTGCAGCCGCATTCGAGCAGCTCGACAGTTGGATCGAACAGAATCCCGTCGGCCGCGGCATTGCCTGGCGTGGCGCCTTCGAAGCGGGAATCCGCGCCATCTCGATTGCGGTCGCGCTCCAAGGGCTGCGCGACGCGGCTGAGCTCACGGCCCGGCGCTACCAGCGCATCGTCCGCGTGCTCGCCAGCAGCGCAGGGCGGTGCTGGCGAGATCGTTCCCGGTTCAGCTCAGCCAACAATCACCTCATCGGAGAGATGGCCGGCCTTGCCACCGTGGCGATGATGCTGCCGGAACTCGCGTGTGCCCCGCAGTGGGAAAGCGATGCAGTACGCGTTCTGTGCGTGGAGGCGGACAAGCAGATCCTGCCGGATGGCTCGAGTGCCGAACGATCCCTGAGCTATCAGCTCTTCACCGCCGAGCTTCTCCACCTCGTTGCATCGATGCTGACCCAACGAGACGGGCAGGCGCCGACGCCGATCACCGCTGCGATCTCCAGAAGCTGCACCTACTTGACCGCGGTTGTCGGAGAAGGTGATCCTGATCCTCGATACGGCGATGGCGACGACGGCTTCGCGTTACGGCTCGGGCCCGAACGGACCCGATCGGTTCGAGATCATCTCAGCATCGTTTCGCAGTACGACCGGTGCCGCTTCGAAGCGGGCACAGCGGGCGCCAACCTGGACGCCAATTGGTTTCATGCGGTAGCACGACCACCGGACACGAACTCGCCTCGGACCAACCCGGGGTCGGCTACCACCACCGCAACAAACCACTTCGCCCCCGACGGGGGTTTTGTGGTGTTGCGTACCGGATCGCATCGGGTGACGATGAACGTCGGTCCGCTCGGGTATCTCTCCGTCGCAGCCCACGGCCACGCAGATGCTCTTGCCATCACCATCAGTTCAGACGGAGCAGACCTCATCTCCGACCCCGGTACCGGGAGCTACTACGGCAACTCACAGTGGAGATCGGTCATGCGCGGGACCAGCGCGCATCCAACCGTCTGCGTCGACGGCGAGGATCAATCAGTCTCTGGCGGGCTGTTTCTCTGGACCAAACACGCACATACCAGGGTCAGAGGAGTTGACCTCGCAGCCGGAATCGTCGATGCCGAACACGACGGCTACACAAGACTCAATGGTGAGGTGATCCATCGGCGTTGGCTGATAGCAGCGCCTGGTGACCGAACGATACTTGTCATCGACTCGGTCAGCGGCGACGGCGTCCACGACGTACGCGTGTGCTGGCCGCTACATCCGGAACTGGACGTGAGACGGATCGACGGGGGACACACTGTTCACCGGGGTGATCGGCAAGTGCTTCAACTCCGGTACGCGGGCACGAAGGCCACCGTCCACGATGAGACCAGGGCGGACTCCGCACAGAACATCGGTTGGTGGTCCGATCGTCTCGAATCGCGCACCCCCGCCTGGTGGCTGGGCGCATCATGCGTGGACGAGACACCCCTGGTGATCGCCACCCTGCTCACACTCGCCGACGGTGTCCAAGCATCCGATCTGCAAGTCAGGTCTTCGGGCGGCTGCATCGAAGCCAGCTGGACCGAAGCGAACACCATCCGCAGTGCCACGATCGACACCGCAGAGTCGGCGGCGGTGCGACTCCACCGCATGGACACGTCGGCTTCGGGGCGCTCCTGATGACAGACCAACGGCGAGCACTGTGGGTATCGACCAGTTTGGCCACCAGAGGCGGCATTTCGAGCTTTGTCCGGGAGGTTCGCGAAACCCCGCTCTGGCAGCAATGGGATATTCACCATGTCGCCACCCATCGCAACGGTGCGGTGGCGACCCGCATCGTCGCCTTCGGGTTCGGCTTTCTTCGCTTCATGTCCGAGTTGATCCTTCGGCGCCCCGACATAGTTCACATACATTCCTCGTCATACGGCAGCTTCTTCCGAAAGTGCATCCTGACCTGGATCTCGTCGGCGTTCCGAATTCCCGTCGTCCTACATGTACACGGTTCCGAATTCCAAACGTTCTTCATGAACGCACCCCGACCCGTTCAGGTGATCATCCGAAAGACATTGGAACGAGCCGATATTGTGATTGCACTCGGAAAGGCCTGGGCAGAGCGACTGCGTGGAATCGCCCCAGGCGCCTACATCGTCGTCGTACCGAACGCGATACGCCCGGACTCACCGGTAGACCACTACACCACTGGACCGGTAGGCGTGCTATTTCTCGGAGAGGTCGGTGATCGCAAAGGTACGTTCACCCTGCTCGAAGCATGGGCGAAGGTCATGGCTGCCGCAGGCGGCAGCCATGCCCGATTGACAATCGCAGGCGACGGAGAAGTCGAGCGCGCGCGAAGAGCAGTAGCTGCCCTCGGCATCGGGGACAGCGTCGACATCCGCGGTTGGATCGACAGTTCGGTGGTACCAGACCTGTTGTCCGAAGCCCAGATCCTTGTACTGCCCTCACAAAGCGAGGGTCAGCCCATGGCGATTCTCGAGTCGATGGCCAAGGGCATCTGTGTCGTCGCCAGCAACGTCGGCGGTATTCCGGAACTGCTGGATGGGGCTTGCGGAGTCCTGGTCCGCCCAGATGAGGTGAACGAACTCGCCGACGCACTCATCGCCGTCGTGACCGACCCGGCCTCCAGAGCTCGACACGGAGCCAATGCGCTGCGCCGAGTCCGAGAGCAGTTCGATATCGAACTCATATCGTGTCGGTTCGCCGAGTTGTACCGTCAACTAACCGAATGAGCTCACTCGGGTATTGGTCCCACTCGTCAGGAACGTGTTGAGCCATACCTCGAGCATGAGGATCGCCACCAGGAGATTCGTATCGTCGGCGCTGCCGTCCCGGTGTGTGGTAACCAGCCGCTCGACAGCTTTCCGATCGAGAAACTCTCCGTAGCGGGGGTTCGGGGCCAGCAGGTAGTCAGAGATTGCGTAGTCCATTTGAGACTGCAGCCAACTGGTCGTTGCGCCGCGAAAGAAGCCGATCTTGCGCTTGTCGATGATCCTCTGCGGCACGATCCCGCGCGCCGCCTCCTTGAGGAGATGCTTCGTTCGTAGTCGATGCACTTTGAGCGAGGACGGAATTCGCGCGCAGTATTCGACAACGTGATGGTCGAGAAACGGGACGCGCACCTCGAGTGACTGCCGCATCGAAGTGCGATCAAAATAGTGCAGCAGGGCATCGGGCAGTGCGAGCTGACCATCGATGTGCAGAGTGGCCGCGAGCGCCGGGGCCTCGGTGTGTTTCGCAATCTCCATCACCGCACGCAGAGCGGCCCGGCCATCCGATTCGGCCAGTGGGCCACGGTAGAGCGACGTCCGGAGCTCGTCATCGACGCAACCACTCATTGCGAGCAGCCGGGAGCTGGAATCCACCGCACCCAGTGTCTTCGCGAACCGGTGCAGCCGTCCGGAGCCGGCAAGCAACGTCCGCTCTCCCGCGCCACGGACAGAGCATGGCAAGCGCTGCCAGCTCTCCGCCAGCGCCGCGGCGCGGTGCTTGGTGTAACCGCCGAGAAGCTCGTCTGCTCCTTGCCCGGACAGCGCGACGGTGACGTGCTGGGCGGCAAGGCGAGAGATGGCCATGAACCCCAACGTCGAAAGGTCGGCGATCGGTTCGTCCAATGACCACACCAGGTCACTGAGCTCGACCTCCTGCTGCCGGTAGGAGAGTTCGAGCTCTTGATGCTCGGTCCCATAGAACGAGGAGACAAACCTCGCATCGGCGAGTTCATTGTTGCGTCCCGACTCAGCAAAACCGACCGAGAAGGTGCGCACCGGCGACGTCATGTGGCGGGACATCAGTGCCACGATGAGGCTCGAATCGAGACCGCCACTGAGCATCGCGCCCAGAGGCACGTCGCTCATCAGCCGCAGGCGCACTGCCTCATCGAGCTGCTCGAGCAGCCCCTCTGCCAGATCAGCTGCGCTCGAGCTCGTGTCCGCAACGGGCTTCGGGAAGCTCCAGTATCGATCGACGCAAACCCCGTCGGGGTCGACGATCAAACGCTCGCCGGCACCCACCTTCCTGACATGCGCAAATGGTGTCATCGGTGCGGGCACGAATCCCAGCGTCAGATAGGCCTCGATCGCCTCGAAGTCGAGTTCCATGTCGATGAGGCCGCTCGCAAGAACACTTTTCAGCTCCGAAGCGAATACCACCACGTCACCAACATGCGCATAGTAAAGCGGCTTCACGCCGAGACGATCACGTGCGATCACGGCACGGCGGCGACGTTCATCCCAGACTGCGATGCCGAACTTGCCGCGTAGCCGCTCCGCGAACCGCACGCCCACGTCCTCATACAGATGAGGGAGGATCTCCGTGTCACAGCGGCTCGCAAAACGATGCCCCCGACGCACGAGGTGGTTTCGAATCTCGTTGTGGTTGTATAGTTCTCCATTCTGAACTGCCCAGACGGATTCATCTTCGTTCGAGAACGGCTGGTGGCCGCAATCGACGTCGACAATGCTCAGGCGACGCGCACCCAGCGCAACTCCGGGTGCTTGATACGTACCGCGGTCGTTTGGACCCCGGTGCGTCATTGCGTCCGTCATACGGTCGAGCACGTCGGGTTGGACCACCTCGCGAGGTTGCCCACCGACCTGAACCACACCACAGATCCCGCACACCTACATGAGGTTAGCCCTTCCACAGTAAACCCGCAGCGGGACTGAACGTTTCGACCAGAAGTCGCCAAACTAGAGGTCACAGAGGCGAGACGCATTCAAAGTGCGGATCCACGCAGACGCGCGGCAAACACTCATCCCCGGGTCGGCAGGTCTGGCCGAGACATCGGCACTCAGTAGGCGCCGCTGCGGCGCAGGACCGCACCCACAGTCTTGGCGATGATCAAGATGTCGGTGGTCATGGACCAGTTCTCGACATAGGAGAGGTCGAGCCGCACCGCTTCATCCCAGGACAGGTCAGAGCGTCCACTGACCTGCCACAAACCAGTGACACCCGGTTTGACAAGCAGCCGCCTCAGGACGTCACAATCGTAGGCCTCGACTTCTCGCCGCAACGGAGGTCGCGGCCCCACCACACTCATCTCGTTCCTCAAAACATTGATGAATTGCGGAAGTTCGTCGATGCTGTACCGCCGCAGCACACGACCGACCGGCGTGACACGCGGATCATCACGGATCTTGAACAGCAGCCCGTCGGTCTCGTTCGCCTCGAGGAGATCCGAGAGCCGCCTGTCGGCATCGGCAACCATTGTGCGAAATTTCAGCATCGAGAACGGCTGGCCGTCGATTCCGATTCGCTCAGAGCAATAGAGAAGCGGTCCGCGGCTGGTCAGCTTTATCGCCAGCGCCGCGAGAAGCAGAACCGGCATGGTGGCCATGAGCGCGGCAAGCGCGAACAGGATGTCGAAAATCCGCTTCTGCAGACGAATCGCGCCCCGATACTGCGGCTTCTCGATGTGCAGTAACGGCAGGCCGGTCAGCGGCAACATCCGTAGCCGCGACAACGCGACGTCCATTGCTCCGGTCGACACCACCAAGTCGACACCGAGCGACTCCAGATCCCAGATGAGCCTACGAATTCCACGTATCCCGAAGTGCTCGGTGCCGGCGATTGCGACGGTGTCCGCACCGCAGGAACGGATTGCTGCCATCATGTGTGTCTCTTCGCCGACAATCGGCACCCGGCGGCCGCTGAGATCCATGAATTCGTCCCGCGGAGGACCGTAACCAGGAATTCCGATTCCGACGACATGGTATCCGTCGGTGACATGACGACCGAGCTCGATGGCAAGATCCCGGACCACGTCACGGTCCCCGAAGGCCAATACCGCAGTCTGACAACCGCCCTGCACCCTGTGCCGCGTGAGCGCTGCTCGCCAGATCGACCGGTTCAGCACCAGAAGAACGGTCCCGACCGGTAGCGCCACCGCAAGGTAGCCGCGGGCGATATCGAGTTTCAACAGCAGGGTGATGATCGCGATCGCCCCGAATGTCCAGAACGACGCAGCGACCACCCGCCGATACTCTTCGATCCCAGATCCGATGACTTGCGGAGACCTGGTGTGCAGCAGGGTGAGTGCCACCAGCCAACCGACGGCAAAAGCACCAGAGAAGGCCGTTGCGTAATAGGTAGGAGTTCCGGGCAGGGTCAGTTCCGGCCCGAACCTGACGTACTGCGCCAAGCCCACCGCGCCGAACACCACCAGCACATCGATGCATCGCACCTTTGCCGCATATCGGCGCTGCCACTGGTTCCTTCGAAAGACCTGGTTCGGCAGCAGTTTAAGAAGCGATGCCGCCGGCGACGGTTCAAGACCGCGAGTCGGCGAAGCGCCGAGAGAGCCGGCAGTTGCGGCGGCCTGCAATTTCTCATCCGCCGGGACCACCCATAAGGGAGCCACCGGACCATCGTCCCCGCCCACGCGGATGTTCTGCTCCATGTGCCTGTCCCCCGGTCGAGATTCGCAAGTGGCAAAACTTCCAAAGTCAGTGCTCAGCAACACATCCAGCTGATGTACAGCAAGACTCCGAATGGTTTGCCATGTGGCGATAGGCCTCATCGAGAGCTAACTCTTGGAGCACCCTTTTACTATCGGCCCCCGCAACCCTCGGCGTACATGGACCATCAGAGTCAAGTTTGGCCAATCCGCGGTCTAGTTCTTCCGCAAGGATGTGTGATCCAGGTGGATCGCCTTCGCCAGGGCCGCCGCTTCGCGGCGGCTACCCACCCCCAGCTTGGCCAGCAGATTGTGGATGTGATTCTTGACCGTATGGACCGCAATACCCAACTGGGCTGCGATATCTCGGTTGGATCGGCCTAGTTCCAACAATCTCATGATCTGGATCTCCCGATTGGTGAGAGCCAGGTCCGATTCGGGCTGCCGCGGTTTGGCGGCGAGCGCCGGCAGCCGGCGGAGCAAGGTCGCCGCAACCCCCGGGGGACACGAGGGAGGTCCCTCAGCTACGGCGTGAATCAGATCGATGAGGGCCACAATCGAATCGGTGCGTAGGTGGTACCCGAACACACCGGCTTCAGCGCAAGCGATCATGGCGCTTTCGTCCCGTTCGGAGGCGCCGAGGACGATCGCGCGAAGGTTGCGATTCATTTCGAGCGCGGCCCTCAAAAGCAGATCCCGCCCCCGCGTGGCCATGTTGACCAGCACGATGCGGGTCTCGCCATCGGCCAACGCCTGCACCAAAGAGGGCAGGTCCCAAGTGCCGCGAGGTGGTGGAAAGCCGTTCAGCACAAGGACAGCGATGAGGCTCTCGCGGAACAGGGTGCAATCGTCGATGATGACGATCTGCTCACCGCTCAGCCGCGGCACGTCAGGCTGCCCGCCACCGACGAACCGGCACCAAGCCCGACATCCCGACAATGCCGAGGATCATCGGATCAGCAACGCACGGGCCCCTCGTCGTCAGATTTGCCTGCAACGGCTGTGTGACATCCCGTCGTTTCGGCATCTCATCCACTCTTCGCCCAGCGGGACTGGACTCTCGCCGGTTCAATGAACCGAAATCATCGGAACGAATCAGCGAGCGCGGCCGCTTGCCCCCGAGTGCTCACCCCCAACTTGTTCAACAAGCTGTGCACATGGTTCTTGACCGTGTGCACCGCGATACAGAGTCGTTCAGCGATCTCGCGGTTCGAAAGACCCCGCTCGAGCATCCGGAGAATCTCGGTCTCCCGTGCCGTCAGGCCGAGTTCTTCTGGCACCAAAGGACGTTGAGCCGCCAAGGTCGACAATCTGCGAAGGAGTATCCCCGAGACCCTGGGTGAACAGGCAGACTCACCGGCGTCGACCTTCGATATCAGGATCAGCAGTTCCTCGATCGACTCGTTGCGGGTGTGATAGCCCGCGGCTCCCGCCTCCGCGCACGCGACGATGCCCACCTCATCGTCCTCGGAGACGCCGATGACAACGACCCTGAGGTGCGGTGCGATCTCCTTGGCGGCTCGTAGCAGAAGGGCGCTGCCGGCAGTGGCGACATTCAACAGAACGATGCCCACCGCACTGCCGCGGAGGGCTTCGGTCAGGGACTCGAGATCGCCTGCCACCACGACATCCTCGGCCCCATTGGCCGCAATCAGTGCCGCAAGGTTGTCCCGGTGCAGGGTGCAGTCATCGACGATCAGCACCCTGACACCGTGTAACAATCCCCGGTCGACGTTCCCCGCATTGCCTATCTCGGTATTCACCGGCAATGCGGTTGAATACAGCGGCCCCCCTGCCGCACCGAGATGGGATCGAGGACTCGCCGGCTCGGGGGCGGCGGCTGATCCCCCGACAGCCACCGGCAGCATCTGGACGCCCGAAGACGTCATCGACCGGTACCCAGTCATGGCACCCTCCGGTTTTTTTCGAACCGCAGCATGTTCGATTCACCACCCTCCCCTGAGTTCCGCGTCGTACATGCGGTGGCAGACATGCGACCCCATTGTGCGCACGACACTGACCCGTTGTCACGCATAATGCCAACAATCAGCACATCTGTACATCTTTGCCAGGACTGCACTTGATGACGAAACTGCGAGTGGGGAACAGAGTTCAAACTGCAAGCAAACTACTTAGGCGGCTGGTCGGATTTCACAAATCAGACTGTCTACGCACCTGGAAGGCTGATTGACCGGTGGCCGTCGACCGCTAGGTCCGCCTTTGGGCTAACCGCCACCGGTATCCATCGCAGGTTGGACAGCTTCCGATGAAAATTTGCTGTACTTGCATGTGCAGGTACATTTAACGCGTACGGCAATGGCCTGCGCGGTACGGCCTCAGCCGAGAATCAGCCCCGAGGTGGGCACCCCGGTGCCGGCGGTGACGAGCACGTGCTCAACTCCGTCGACCTGGTTCACCGAGCTACCGCGCAGCTGACGCACGCCCTCGGCGATTCCGTTCATACCGTGGATGTACGCCTCTCCGAGCTGACCGCCGTGAGTGTTGATGGGCAGTCGGCCGCCGAGCTCCAACGCTCCCCCCGCGATGAAGTCCTTGGCCTCGCCCTTCCCACAGAATCCCAGCTCCTCGAGCTGGATCAGCGTGTACGGAGTGAAGTGGTCGTACAGGACGGCGGTTTGGATATCGGTCGGCTTCAGTCCCGATTGCCCCCAGAGCTGCCGCCCCACCAGGCCCATCTCCGGCAATCCGATCTCGTCGCGATAGTACGAGTACATCGTGAACTGATCGGCGCCGGCAGCCTGCGCCGCCGCCTCGATGATCGCCGGACGGTGCTTCAGGTCCTTGGCACGCTCGGCAGTGGTGACAACAATCGCCACACCCCCGTCGGTCTCTTGGCAGCAGTCCAGCAGTCGCAACGGCTCGGCGATCCACCGCGAGTTCTGATGATCCTCGATGGTGATCGGTTTACCGTAGAAATGCGCCTTCGGGTTGGTTGCGGCATGCTTGCGGTCAGCGACCGACACCGCACCGAAATCTGCACTGGTCGCGCCGTATTCGTGCATGTACCGCTGCGCGATCATCGCCACCGAAGCAGCCGGCGTGCTCAGTCCGTGTGGATAGGACCAGCTGTACTCCACCCCGCGGGAGTCGGCATTGACGGTCAGACCGGTCATCACCTGACCAAAACGGAACTCCGAGCGCTCGTTGAAGGCACGGTAGGCGACGACGACTTCAGCGACCCCGGTCGCCACCGCCAGGGCGGCCTGCTGAACAGTCGCCGCCGCCGCACCGCCGCCGTATCCGATCTGGCTGAAGAACTTCAAGTCTCCGACGCCAGTGGCCCGTGCGACGGCGGTCTCCAGATTCGAGTCCATGGTGAAGGTCACCAGACCATCCACATCGGTTGGGGCTAGCCCGGCATCGTCGAGCGCGTCGAGTACCGCCTCGGCCGCCAGCCGCAGCTCGCTGCGACCGGAGTTCTTCGAGAAATCGGTTGCGCCGATACCGACTATCGCCGCTTTGCCTGACAGTCCACTCACGCTGCTGCTCCGATGGTCAATGTCGCGGTGGCAATGACGTGATCACCAAGGCTGTTGCTACCCACCACCTTCAATGTGATCAGCCCTTCTTCGACGGCCGTCACCTCACCCCGAAAAGTCACCGTGTCATAGGCATACCAGGGCACCCCGAGCCGCAAACCGATCGATTTGATGACAGCGGTCGGCCCCGCCCAGTCGGTGACGTACCGCCCGACCAGACCCGTATCGGTGAGGATGTTGACAAAGATGTCCTTGGAACCCTTGGCCACCGCCTTGTCCCGGTCGTGATGCACATCTTGGTAATCACGGGTGGCGATCGCCGTCGACACGATGAACGTCGGATCGCCGTAGAGTTCGAGCTCCGGCAGGACGGTACCGACTTCGACGACGGGTGCGCTCATGACGTGGCCCTCTCGCTGGGCTCCCACGCGTACAGCGTCCAAGCCGGGCTGATCTCACTGTCTGGGAAATCGAGATATGTTGCCTGAACCGGCATACCGATCGTCACGGCGGCCGGGTCGACACCACGGAGCTCTCCCAGCATCCGCACGCCCTCTTCGAGCTCGACAAGCGCAATGACAAACGGCAGAGTCCGGCCGGGCACCTTCGGGGCGTGGTGGACAACGTAGCTGAATACCGTGCCCCGGCCCGAGGCCACCACGTAGTCGACGGGTTGGTCTTTGTCCGCCCAGACCGCAGGCACCGGCGGATGCTGCAGACTGCCGTCGGGTCGCTTCTGGATGCGTAGCTCGTGAGCGCCTACGCCGTCCCAGAAGAACTTGGTGTCCCTCGACGAGGACGGCCGCATCAGCTTGTCGGGATCAAGGTCCTCAGGGACCCCGGGATCTCGGATCTCTTCTTTTTCCGACGGCCGGAATTTCATGATGCGCCAGATCATCTCAGCCACTGGCTGTTCCCGGTCATCACCGCAGTACCAGGTGATCTTCTGGGTGATGAAGAAGCCCTCGCCGAGTGCGGTCTGCTTCGGCCCGACGACATCGGTGAGTTCGGCTGCGACACTGACCTGTTCACCCGGGGTCAAGTAGCGGTGATAGGTCTGCTCGCAGTTGGTGGCGACGACGCCGATGTAGCCGGCCTCGTCGAACAGCCCGAGGATCTTGCCGAGCGGGTCATCATCGGGGCGTACCCCGCCCAGACCCATCATGGTCCACACCTGGATCATCGCCGGTGGCGCCACGACTCCCGGGTGACCGGCCGCTATGGCCTCGGCTTCATCCACATAGATCGGGTTCTTGTCACCCATCGCGTCGAGCCAGTGATCGACCATCGGTTGGTTGACCGGGTGACGTCCCAGCCGCGGCTTGCTCTTACCCTCGGCCTTGACACGTTCGGCCGCAGCTCTGATGTCTTCGACATTCACCGGGGCACCCTCGGAACCTTGAGACCAGAGGCGGCGATCATCTCGCGCATCACCTCGTTGACGCCACCGCCGAAGGTGATCACCAGATTGCGTTTGGTCTGGCCGTCCAACCAGGTCAACAATTCTGCGGTGCCGGGGTCGGCCGGATTTCCGTAGCCACCGACGATCTCCTCGGCCAGCCGGCCGACTCGCTGAATGCGTTCGGTGGAAAATACCTTGGTGGCAGCAGCATCCGCCACGGCGATCGTCTCGCCCCCGGCGGCAACCTGCCAGTTCAGCAGTTCATTGATCCGATAGATCGCATGGATCTCCCCCAGAGCCCGCCGCACATTGCCGTTCTCGATCGGCCTCGACCCGTCACTGCCCGGCTTCGAAGCCCAGGCCAGCACCCGGTCATACACCCCGGCCACCTTGCCCGCCGGACCGAGCATCACCCGCTCGTGGTTGAGCTGAGTGGTGATCAACCGCCAACCGGCGTTCTCTTCACCGACCAACATGTCGGCGGGCACCCGAACATCGTTGTAGTAACTGGCATTGGTGTGGTGGGCCCCGTCGGACAAGATGATGGGCGTCCATGAATAGCCCGGATCTTTGGTGTCGACGATCAGAATCGAAATACCCTTGTGCTTGGCAGCTTCCGGGTCAGTGCGCACAGCCAACCAGATGTAGTCCGCATCGTGGGCGCCCGTCGTCCAAATTTTCTGACCGTTGACGACATATTCGTCGCCGTGACGAACGGCGGAGGTGCGCAGCGCCGCCAGATCGGTACCGGCCTCGGGTTCTGAGTAGCCGATCGCGAAGTGCACCTCGCCGGCCAGGATCGCGGGCAGGAACTTCTTCTTCTGCGCTTCGTTCCCGTACAGCTGCAGCGTCGGACCCACGGTCTGCAACGTGACCGCGGGCAGCGGGATATCCGCGCGGGCGGCTTCATTGACAAAAATGGACTGTTCGACGGGGCCGAATCCCAAGCCACCGAACTCCTTCGGCCAGCCGACACCGAGCTTGCCGTCGGAACCCATGCGCTTGATGATGGCGCGATAGGCCTCGTTGTGCCGATCCGACTCCATGGCCTTCGCCTCGTCGGCCGACACCAATGTCGAGAAGTACTCTCGCAGCTCAGCTTGCAACTGACGCTGCTCGGAGGTCAAGTCGATGAACATCAGGCTCCCACCAGGTCCAGACGGTGTGACGGCCCACCCAATAGCCGGGTCAGGTCCTTGATAGTCGAGTAGTAGCGATTCATCGGGTAGGTGATGTCCATCCCCATACCGCCGTGCAGATGGTGACACGTCTGCATCATCGGCGGTGCCTGCGCGGTCAGCCAGTAGCCCAGCACCTCGAGGTCGTCGTCGGCGTCCAGTCCCTCGGACAAGCGCCAGATCACCGACACCGACGCCAAATCCAATGTGCGGGACACGATGTAAACCTCAGCCAGCTGGGCCGCGACGGTCTGGAAGGTCGACAACGGCCGCCCGAACTGCTCACGGTTGGCCACGTAGTCCGCGGTGAGGCGCAGCGCGCCGGCGACCAGGCCCGCGGCAAACGCGCCCGTCGCGGCCAACGCCAGCTGGTTCACCCGATGCGCCTGCGCACCGACAAGCACGTCAGACTCCGGCACCACCACATCGGCGAAGGTCACTGCGAACTCTTCGGTGCCGATGGAGGTCGGCGTCCGGGTGATGGCGACCCCGGCGGCCCCGGCGGGCACCACAACCACGCCACTGTCGGCGGTGACAAGGATCCAGTCGGCGGACTCGGCAGATGGCACACCAACTTTGGTGCCGTTGAGCCTGCCACCGGCCAGGCTCACCGAAGGCCGCTCGGGTAGGGCCGCGCCAGGTTCGTTCAGGGCCGCCGTGAGCACCGCGCCGTCGGCGACACCGTTGAGATAGCGGTCCTGCTGTTCCTGCGACGCCAGGTCGAGAATCGGTAGCAGCGCCAGCCCGAGTGTCGCCAGCGCCGGGCCGATGGTGCCGTGCCGGCCGATCTCGGTCAAGGCCGTCCCGATCTCAGGTAAACCGACCCCGTCACCCCCGAGACGATCCGGAACACCCAGGGCCACAACGCCACCCGCCACCAAAGCTTCCCACGTGTTGTCCCGCGTCAGCACCGACGTCACCACATCGGCGACAGCCAACTGCTCCGGGGCCGGCGTGAAATCCATTCAGGCACCCTTACCGGTGTAGTCGACCTGCCAGTGTTTGATGCCGTTGAGCCATCCCGACCGCAACCGTTCCGGCTCACCAACGGACCGCAGCTCGGGCATGTTGTCTGCGACGGCGTTGAAGATCAGATTGATGGTCATCCGCGCCAGATTCGCGCCGATGCAGTAGTGCGCACCGGTGCCGCCGAATCCGACGTGCGGGTTGGGACTGCGGGTGATGTCGAAGGTGTGCGGATTCTCGAACACCTCCTCGTCGAAGTTCGCCGAGCGGTAGGACATCACCACCCGCTGCCCCTTCTTGATCTGTACCCCACCGAGCTCGGTGTCCTCGAGTGCAGTGCGCTGGAATGCCGACACCGGGGTGGCCCAGCGGACGATCTCGTCGGCCGCCGTCTCCAGACGCTCCTTCTTGTAGAGCTCCCACTGATCAGGGTTTTCGGAGAACGCGATCATGCCGTGCGTGATCGAGTTGCGGGTGGTCTCGTTACCGGCGACCGCCAACATGATGACAAAGAACCCGAACTCGTCGTCGGAGAGCTTCTCGCCCTCGACATCGGCCTCGATCAGCGTCGTGACGATGTCATCGGTCGGATTCTTGGCTCGCTCCTCGGCCATCTTCATGGCGTAGGTGATCAGCTCGAACGAGGACATCGCCGGATCGATGTCGGCGTACTCGGGGTCCTCGCCGCCGGTCATCTCGTTGGACCAGCGGAAGAGCTTGTCGCGGTCGTCCTGCGGGACACCGAGCAGGCCGGCGATGGCCTGCAGCGGCAGTTCACACGACACCTGCTCCACGAAGTCGCCGGTACCTTCGGCAGCGGCGTTCTTGGCGATGTTCTGGGCACGGGTGCGCAGTTCGTCCTCGAGACGGCCGACCGCACGCGGGGTGAATCCCCGCGAGATGATCTTGCGCAGCCGGGTGTGTAGCGGTGCGTCCATGTTGAGGAGCACATGCTTCTGCAGATCGATGGCGTCGCGAGTCATCTCCTGCGGCCACACCGGGATGGCGCCGTCCGGCGAGCTGCCGAAGATGTCGTTTCGCTTGGACACCTCCTTGACGTCGGAGTGCTTGGTGACCAACCAGTACCCCTTGTCACCGAAACCGCCGGTACCTCCCGGTACATCGACCCAGTGAACTGGTTCTGCTTTTCGTAGCTCGGCAAGCTGTTCGACTGGAAGACTCTCGAGGTTGACGTCGGGGTCCAGGAAGTCGAAGTCAGCGGCAATGCTCGTCACGGTGGGCTCCTCAATATGACGTTCTCTAGTGTCAGTAAAACATGCTCTCACCGCAGACAAAAGGCAGTGCAGCATCCTCGCTTGTCAGACTAATGAAACGTGTTCTAGCCTTCATCGTATGGGCAATCCTGTGATCGTCGAAGCCACCCGTAGCCCGATCGGAAAGCGCAACGGCTGGCTTTCGGGGCTCCACGCCACCGAACTGCTGGGCGCGGTGCAGAAATCGCTGGTCGACAAGGCCGGTATCGATCCGGCTGATGTGGAGCAGCTGATCGGTGGCTGTGTCACCCAGTACGGCGAGCAGTCCAACAACGTCACCCGGGTCGCCTGGCTGACCGCCGGCCTGCCCGAGGGGGTCGGCGCAACCACCGTCGATTGCCAATGCGGCAGCTCGCAACAGGCCAACCACATGGTCGCCGGGCTGATCGCCGCCGGCGCCATCGACATCGGCATCGCCTGCGGCGTGGAAGCCATGAGTCGCGTCGGACTGGGCGCCAATGCCGGCCCCGACCGCGCCGCCATCCGGGCCGCTTCCTGGGATATCGACATGCCCAACCAGTTCGATGCGGCCGAGCGCATCGCGCAGCGTCGGGGGATCACCCGCGCCGATATCGACGCATTCGGCTTGGCCTCACAGCAGAAGGCCAAGCAGGCCTGGGCCGAAGGCCGCTTCGATCGGGAGATCAGCGGCATCGAGGCGCCGGTGCTCGACGACCAGAAGCAACCGACCGCCGATCGCCACATCGTGACCCGCGACCAGGGCCTGCGCGAAACCACCGCCGAAGGACTGGCTTCGCTGAAGCCGGTGATCGAGGGCGGAATCCACACCGCGGGAACGTCCTCGCAGATCTCCGACGGCGCAGCGGCGGTGCTGCTGATGGACGAAGAGGTAGCCAAGGCCCGTGGGCTCAAGCCCCGCGCCCGGATCGTCAGCCAGGCACTCGTCGGCGCGGAGACCTACTACCATCTCGACGGGCCGGTGCAGTCCACGGCACGGGTACTGGAGAAGGCGGGCATGAAGATCGGCGATATCGACCTCGTGGAGATCAACGAGGCGTTTGCGTCGGTGGTGCTGTCCTGGGCGCAGGTACATGGTGCCGATATGGACCGGGTGAACGTCAACGGTGGCGCCATCGCACTGGGTCATCCGGTCGGCAGTACCGGCAGCCGGCTGATCACCACCGCCCTGCACGAGTTGGAGCGCACCGACAAGAGCACGGCGTTGATCACCATGTGCGCCGGCGGCGCACTGTCCACAGGCACCATCATCGAGCGGATCTAGTGGCCTCGTACACCGAGGCCCAGCGCATCGCCGCAGCCCAGGCATACATCGACGCCTTGGTGAGCCACCGGGCCGATGCCGTGCCGTTTGCCCCCACCTGCACTCGTGTCGAGCTCGGCCTGAAAACTGGGTTTTCCGGAAATCACCTGCGCCGCAGCCTCAACCGCGGTCTGCAGTACCGGGTGATCGAGTCGACCACGGTGCCCGAGTTCACGGTGGCAGGAGACCATCTGAGGGCCCGGTTCGACCTGGTCACCAAACCCAGGATCGCCGGCCGGCGAGTCGGTGCGCACATCGACGAGACGTTTCGCATCCCGGCCACCGGCACCACCGAGCATCCGGAGATCCAACACATCCGGGCCGGTATCCGGCCGTTCCTGACTAGTTGACGGAGAACAGTATGGCCTCCCCACCTCGGGCATTGAACTCCAAGCAGACCGGCACCATCATCAAATGGATGTCGAGGGCCAACACCTGGATCTTCAAGAAGACCGGCGGCAAGCTCGGTGACAAGTTTCTCCGTGGCGCACCGGTCGGCATCCTGACCACTACCGGCCGGAAAACCGGCCAAGCCCGCGAGAGTCCGTTGCTGTTCCTGCAGGAGGGACGGCGGATCATCCTGGTCGCATCCCAGGGCGGTCGCGCCACCCACCCGATGTGGTATCTGAACCTGCGGACCGACCCGCGAATGAAATTCCAGACCAAACACGAGGTCCTCGAGCTGACGGCACGGGACGCCACCGATGCCGAGCGTGACGAGTACTGGCCGAAACTGGACGCGATGTATCCCGATTTTGTGACCTACCGGTCCTACACCGACCGCAAGATCCCGATCGTTCTCTGCGACCCGTAGACTGGCCGCCCAACTCCGATTCACGACACCGCTTGCCGGAATCTGCTCCGCACCCGTCGCCGGCAGCATATGCTGCGACCCGCACAGGCGACGAGATGCACAGCGCCTGAACACAAGTCGGGGTGGCTTGCATACAACTGCGATCGTGCTTGGCATCGCCATGGCCGTCTTTCCTGAGCTCCCTGGCGGAGTCTGGGGACCCACTGAATACTTAGCTCGTTTACGTTAGGATTCGCTGATGCGTGGAGTACGGATCGGAGTGTTCACCGCGGGCGCGGCCCTCTCCCTGGCCCTGGCCCCGGCGGCTCATGCCGATCCCGATGAGGCGTTTGCCGAGCAGCTGCACGGTTTCGGGATCTACGGGCAGAAGGATTACAACGCCTGGATCGGCAAGATCATGTGCAAACGGCTACGCAACGGCCAAGACCCGGACG
>NZ_JBARXZ010000064.1:0-6537 GCF_049647605.1 Mycobacterium sp.
GCGTGTGGCTTTGGTGAGGCGGTGGTTGGTGCGTCGCGGGGTGGGGCTGGCGGCGGCGATGTCGCCGAAGACTTCGGCGCCGTCGGGGGTGCTGCGATAGACCCGGCCGGTGGGGGATTTCCAGAGGGTGGTGCCGTCGACGAGTTGTTCGACGGCCCATCCTCCTGTGCCGGTGTGGAAGGTTTTCAGGCGGTGGTGGTGGCGGCATTTGGCGTCGAGGTTGGCGGGTATGGTCCAGTCGCCGCGGAGGGGATGTTGGTGGTCGAAGGCGATGGTGTGGTCGAGGTCGGCTTGCCAGGCGGAGCGGTTGCGGCCGGGGAAGCTGCAGGTCAGGGGGCGGCAGCGGATCCAGCGGGCGACTGCGGCGCTGGGTTGGTGGCGTGGTAGTTCGGCCGTTTCTGGGGTTGGTGGGCGTATCAGGGGTCGGTATCAGGATCGGCGGCGGCGTGGCCTTCGGCTTCGGCGGTGCGTTGCGGCAGCAGCGGGGCGATGGCGGCCATCCGATGCGCCCATAAAGCGGACTCATCGAGGCGGGGCTGCTCCACCTCGGTGAGCAACCCACCAGCACCAGATATCTCGAACATGTGTTCGGTCATGTCATCGCCCACCGACGACATCGATGCCGTCGGAGTCGTTTGCTTGCAAGTTGGGTGCTGTCACCGGCACCGGGCACGATGGGGGCATGGCGACCAGAGACGACGCGCAGGCCCTACTGGAACAGCTGGCCGGTCCGGGTGCCACGCTGCGTGACGACCAGTGGACGGCCATCGAGGCGCTGGTGACTCACCGCAAGCGAGCCCTGGTGGTGCAGCGCACCGGATGGGGGAAGTCGGCGGTCTACTTCATCGCCGCCAAACTGCTGCGTGCCGAAGGGCGGGGGCCCACCGTCATCGTGTCGCCGCTGCTGGCGTTGATGCGTAACCAGGTCAGCGCCGCCGAGCGTGCCGGTGTGCGCGCGTCCACCATCAACTCCAGCAATGTTGCCGACTGGGACGAGGTTCATCAGCGAGTCAGGGGTGGTGACCTCGATGTTCTGCTGGTCAGCCCGGAACGGTTGAACAACCCGGACTTTCGGGACGGTGTTCTGCCGTCACTGGCACGCGACGCCGGTCTTGTCGTGATCGACGAGGCGCACTGCGTGTCGGACTGGGGACATGATTTTCGGCCGGACTACCGGCGGATCCGCACGCTGATTGCGGAATTGGGCAGCGACATCCCCGTCCTGGCGACCACGGCGACCGCCAATGACCGGGTGGTCGAGGACATCCGCAGCCAGCTCGGTGTCGGTGGGGAGGGCTCCGGCACTCTGGTGCTGCGCGGCGGGCTGGACCGTGAATCGCTGCGGTTGGCCGTGGTGAAGGCAGGAAACCCCGCACAGCGAGCAGCCTGGCTTGCCGCCCAACTGGATTCGCTACCAGGATCGGGCATCGTGTACACGCTGACCGTTGCGCAGGCCAACGATGTGGCGGCGATGTTGCGTGAGCGTGGGCATCCGGTCGCCGCCTACACCGGGGCCACTGAAGCCGCCGAACGAGAACAGCTCGAAGGTGACCTGCAGCACAACCGGGTCAAGGCGCTGATCGCCACATCGGCACTCGGAATGGGATTCGACAAACCCGATCTCGGGTTTGTGGTGCACCTGGGTGCCCCGGCATCACCCATCGCCTACTACCAGCAGGTCGGGCGTGCCGGCCGGTCCACCGAGAGCGCCGAAGTGGTGTTGCTCCCGGGTACCGAGGATCGTGAGGTGTGGCGGTACTTCGCGTCGGTGGCCTTTCCTTCGGAAGCAATGGTGCGCAACGTGATCGGTGCGCTGGACCGGGATCGGCCACAGTCCACCCCGGCGCTCGAACCGCTGGTCGACCTGAACCGCACCCGGCTGGAGATGGTGCTCAAGGTGCTCGACGTGGACGGGGCGGTGCACCGCGTGAAGGGCGGCTGGCTCGCCACCGGAGAGCCGTGGAGCTACGACGAGGAGCGCTACCGCCGACTCGACGAAGCCCGTCAGAACGAGCAGCAGGCCATGCTCGACTATCTCGACACCGCGGGCTGTCGGATGGCCTTCCTGCGGCGCCAGCTCAACGATCCGGAGCTGGCGGACGGGCAGCGGTGCGGGCGCTGTGACAACTGCGCAGGAGCGCACTATGACGCCCGCGTCGACGCCGAGGCCGCCGAGGCCACCCGGGCGCAGCTGATGCGCCCGGGTGTCGAGATCTCGGCGCGGCGGCAATGGCCCTCGGGGCTGGCCAAACTCGGGGTGAGCTTGACCGGCAAGATCTCCGACGGACCCGCCGTCGGGCGCGCGATCGGCAGGTTGACCGACCTCGGCTGGGGTGCGCGGTTACGTGCGGTCCTCGACGGCCCCGACGCCGAGGCGCCCGACGACCTGGTGCGCGCAGCGGTGGACGTGCTGGCGGCATGGAAATGGGAGACCCGGCCGGTGGGGGTGCTGGCGCTGGACTCCGAGAGCCATCCGCAACTCATCGGGTCGTTGGCGCGACGGCTCGCCGAGCTGGGCCGGCTCACCGACCTCGGCACCCTACGCTACGCCGTCGAACGCCGTCCGGTGACCGCGGCCAACAGTGCATATCGTGTTGCCGCACTGCATGGTTCGTGGGAGACCCCGGTGCTGCCGGAACTGAGCGGACCCCTACTGCTGGTCGACGACCGGGCAGACACCGGATGGACACTGACCATGGCGTCGCGGGTGCTGCGCCAGGCCGGTGCGCCGGAGGTGCTGCCGTTCGCGATCGCGGCGGTCAGCTGATCGGCTGTCACACCCGGACCGGTGCGACAGCCGTGCCGGCGTCGACTGCGGTGGGCGCGGTCTCGGGAACCGAACGGGGTGTTGCCAGTGCCACTGCGACATACGCCACCAGGGACACGGCGCCGGCCAGCAGTGTGGACCAGCCGTCGGCCGACGTCGTCACCCACTCATTGGGCACGTAGAGCAGGGTGTTGTCGACACCGTAGATCGTGGGAGTGAGCACAAAGAACGTCAGCCGCACTGCGATACCCGCCACGATTGCCGCCGCCGCAGCCGCCGAACCTCCCCGGGACCAGTACAGGCCCAGGATGAACGGCACCACCAGGCTGGCCAGCAGAATGTCGAAGGCCAGCGTGAGCAGGATGCCGGTCTGCGGAACCCGCAATGCGATCAGCGCCGCCAGCGCCGCCATCGGCACCGTCGCCCACCGAGTGGCCAGCAGGCTGCGCGGAGACATCACCACCGCGTCCGCATCGATCTTGCAGATGTTGCGTACCACCACCGCGGCCGTGGCCAACAGGATTCCGCTGATGGTCGTCAAAGTGGCCGCCAGCAGACCGGAGATGACGAGGATCGCCAGCCACGTTGGTGCGTACTCGCCCAGCAAGGTGTACAGGATCGGTCCGTCCGCGGCTCCGTCGCCGACAATCCCGATCGCTGCCAACGCGACGAACGACAATGGCAGACATAACATCAGAATGCCGGCCGCCGCACCGAAGCAGGCCTTCTGCGCGGCTCCGGGGCTGCGGGCCGAGAACACCCGCTGCATCAGATCGATGGCGACGAGGTTGCCCAGGCCCAGCGCGATGATGGTGGCCCAGTTGATCACGGCGCCGGAATCGCTGGAGGTCAACTGCGACAGGTCGCCGACGCCCATGCCTTCGGGGGCCGTAAACCCGTGTGTGGTGGCCACCCAGACGACAAGCGCGATGACGCCGGCGACGGTGACGGCGATCTGGGCGATCCCGGTGTACACGCTGGCGAACATGCCGCCGCTGATGGTGTAGAGCAGCGCCAGCGGGATGGTCACCAGAACACCCACCAGATAGGAGACACCCAGGAAACGTTCGAGCAGGAATCCGACGGCAACCAGGTTGCCCGCCAACAGGATCGCGAAGCTGGCCACGGTCAGGCACGAGGACACGACCTCGACGGAGGGACCGAACCGCCTGCGGAAGTAGTCGGGCAACGTGATCAGTTCATCCGAACGCAGCCGCTTGGCGAAGAACAGGCCCATCAGCAGCAGGCACAGTGCGAGGCCGATCGGTAGCGCGGCACCGGCCCAGAATCCGAACGACGACGCCAGGTCGGCATTACCGATCGTGGCGTTGGAATCGACGGGTTGGGCGATGAGGACCACCGCGACAACCAGGGCCGGCAGGCCGCGGCCCGCGACGAGATAGTTGTTGGAGTCGCCGCGCACCCGGCGCGCGGAGACGATGCCACTGACGGTCAGCAGCAGGAGGAAGACGGCAACGCCGGCGATGATCATGGCGTACTCCAGGATTCGAGTAGGGATTCAAAGGCGTGAGCGAACATCGGCGCCGTTGCCGGTCGGTGGAGATCAGCGGTGCAGCAGTGCATCTCGCCCGAAGCTGGCCAACGGTCGAGTGCCCTGGGGCAGGGTCACCTCCCCTCGGGCGATCCGGTCCTGCAGATACCGGAAACTCTGTGCGGTCTGGGCGAACAGGTGGTCCCCGGCGAGCACCGTGGGTTTGACCGTGGCCGTGTCCTCGCCGATGAATGCCTCCAGTGGGGCCACCACGGTGTCGGCGTCGACGTTGACGAACAACGGGAACGAGTACCGTTCCTCGCTGACCTTGCGCACCCGGTGCGTGGTCGCCACGAACTCGCCGTTGGTCCAGATCTCCAACAGGTCACCGATGTTGAGCACAAACGCTCCCTCGATCAGCGGCACGTCGATCCACATCCCGGCTGCGTTGAGCACTTCCAGCCCCGGTGCGGTCGGTCGCAGCAGCGTGAAGCATTCGTAGTCGGTGTGCGCCCCGATCCCGGGCCGATCCGCCGCGGCCGGGTCGAACGGGTAATGGATCAGCCGCAGCTGTGACGGAGGCACGGTGACGAACTTGTCGAATCGATCTGGGGGTTCGCCGAGGCTCACTGCGAAGGCGCGCAGCAGGATTCGTGACAGCGCGAAAACCGAGTTGTAGTAGTCGGTCACCGCCTGTTGGAAGCCGGGGAGCTCTGGCCACTGGTTGGGGCCGAGCAGGGGGTGGCCCGACGTCGAGCGGGGATCATCGGCAGGCAGGTCGATCGACAGGTCGAAGGCTTCCTTGATGTCGACGGTCCCGGCCGCGAAGATCTCCTCGCCGGGCGGTACGTAGCCACGATGGTTGGGGGAGTTGCCGATGTAGACCGCGTGCTTTGTGGCCTCGGGTAACGCGAAGAAGGCTTTGGTTCGCTCCAGCAGCGCTTCGAACAGGGCGGGGTCCACGCCATGGCTGACAATCTGGGCGAAGCCGACGCCTCGGGCGGCCTCGCCGAGGGCATCCGCCGCGGCGACGTAGCCGGGGTCCGATTCGTCGAGCAACGCGGAAATGTCGAGCACGGGAACATCGGTGAAGTCGCGGGTCATCTCGGTGCTGACAGTCATCGAGGGACATCCTTTCCCGTGGTGGCAGTGACGGTGGAGCGCACTGTCCATCGGCGTCGCAACGGTGTGCCGTCATGGCCGCGCTCTGCCGTCGAGACAGATTGACCGGCAACGATTTCGGGTGACAGATCGTCGCCGATCCGGAACGGCAGTGTGGAGCTGGTGATACGCCAGACGGCGCCGGCCACGGTGCCCAGTGAGATCTCCAGATCCATCAGTGCGCGGCCCCGATCCAGGCCGGCCGTGGCGATGCTCTGGTACAACGAGCGGTCACCGTCGGGCTGGTCTCCCGCCGCCCGCCCGCGGGCATAACCGAATCGATCCCCGACCCGGATCAAGAAGCCGTCGCGGCCCGAATCGTCGCGCAGTGCCAACTCCAGGGAGGTGCTCGCGGGATCGGTGGGTGTCGGTAGCCAGTCTTCGAAATAGTCACGCCCGAGGCCGGTTTCGATGAGCAGGCCGTCGGCGAGGTGTAGCCGACCACGGTCGGGCAACGGCTCGGCGGGGTGCAGGTCCACATCACGGTGCCAGGTCCACTCGACACCGTCGACGGCCAACGTTCCGGCAAAAGCCTGGATCTGGCACATCGACAACAGATCCTCGCGGGTCAGCTCGGCCGGTGACGTCGCGGTAACCGGTGCCAGACCGGCAGGTACCCGCAGATCGACGTAGATCCGAGCGGCCTGCAACCATTCGACGTCGGTGGTGGTGTCCACTGTGGTTCCCGGCACCACCAGCGCCCGGCGACGCCACCGGCGGTTGACCACATCGGGCCGGGTGGCCGGTATCCCGGGTCCGACGCGCCTGCGGTAGCTGCGCCAGTCACCGTGGTGGGTGATGTCGGCACCGTCATGCCAGGCGTCGAGGGCGCAGCCGAAGCCGACGACATCCGAACCGTCGGCCAGGGTCACCCGGCCCAGTGCCATCGGGTCGGGCAACTCGGCGAGGAAATCGCCCAGCATCGCGGTGCTGATCAGCCACAGCTCGCCGGCGATGGTGGTTCCTGTATCCGGGCCGACGCGCACCAGCCCGGGTTTGGGCGGATCGGTGGCGAGCCGGGCCAACCGGTACCGCGGAGCCGTCGCCGCCGGTCCACACCACCGGGCGCCGCGATCGTCGAGCTGCCACGTCAGCGGCTGCCCGCGCAGGTGTGCAC
>NZ_JBARXZ010000065.1:0-3586 GCF_049647605.1 Mycobacterium sp.
CAACAGACCTGAACTGGCGAGAAGCTTCGACGAGGCAATACGGGTGACGCCTACGCCACGCAAGCCTCGCGTGCAGCGTCCGCTGGTCATCCTGTGGTCGATCGTCGCCGTGGTAGTCACGATCGCCGCCGTGCTGTGGACGATTCTGATTTCGCGCTGGACGGGATCGGATGCGCCGGAGGCGGCGGCCCCGGCGACGTCGACCCCGGCCACGTCGTCAGCGACCGCCGCGGCGGCGGCGCTTGCTGAGCTGCTTCCGCCGGGTTATCCGCCCGGCAGGTGTACACCTGCGCCGACTGACGCGGACGTGACCGCGGCGATGTCGTGCGGCCCCAACACCGATCCTGGCGGCCCTACCACGTCGAGCTACACGCTCAGCGGGGATGCCGCTGCTCTGGAAGCGTCTTTCACCGACACCGTGAATCGGTCTACTCCCCGGATCTGTCCGCCCAACATTCAGTCTCCGGGGCCATGGCGGCGCAACGACAGTCCCACGGTGGTGCGCGGCACGGTCTTCTGCGGGCTCCAGGCCAACCAGCCTGTCGTGGTCTGGACCGAGGACGACGAGCTGTTACTCAGTGTTGTTCGAGCCGAGACGCCTGGGGCCACCCTAGAAGGGCTCTACGCCTGGTGGTCCTCGCACTCTTAGCGGTGCTCTCGGCGGTGTTCAACTGGGCAGAATCCTCACTTGAACACGACCCGTGCTGTTACCTATGCCGACGCCTTTGACGTCCGCTGGCGCCGCCTGCGAGTCTCAATCGCTCCGTCGTAGATTTCGAGGAAGACACTCCAGTCGGGGATCTGGACTCGCCGCCCGGCGGTGCCGCGCAGCAGCAGCTGGGCCTCTTCGAGACTCTGGGGGAGCAACTCCTGCCAGTCGATGATCGAGCCCAGTTGTGAGGACTGCGAACGACTTCCGCCGTTGGGCTCATACGACTCGGTGCGCCGCGTCCCCAAGCCCTGCCAGTGTGAAGCCTGTTCGAGGAGATGGCGTTCGTGAGCGCCGTACATCACCACGGTGCCCGGGAAGATGTCGCGCAGCGCGTCGGCGTATTTCGGGCCAAACACAACGTCGAAGTGGCTGGAGGCCTGCACGGTGGCCATGATGTTGACGCCCAAACCGGCGGACTCGCCGACGTAGTTGAGCAGCGCCGGCAGCGGGCAGGAGTTGCACACTTCGTCGAGTTGGAGCAGCAGCCGGTGTTCGAGCTGGTGCTGGGCCGTGCGCTTGCGGAAGTGTCGGATGATGGAGTCGATAAGTGCCACGGCTGCGCCAGCAACGGTGCCGGTGTTGGGGGCGATGACAAACAAGCTCGCGTCAGGGTCATCCAGCATCGAGACATCGAACGATTCGATGCTGAGTTCGTCGACACCGCTAAGGCGGTCTAGATGCTCGGTGGTGCTCAGCCCGAGACGCACCCACGGCGTCACCGCTTTGGACACGGTGATCGCCACACTGTCCCGCATGCGGCTGTTGAAGGTCAGCACGCGCTGCATTGGGTCGGACAGCATCGGGTGCGGGCACAGCGCGGCGGCGGTCATCCACGATGGAGTGGCGTGCAGCGACAACTGTGTGGTGGCACCGCCGTCTTCGTCGTCCTCGATGCCGAGGTTCTCGACGGCTTCGAGCACCCAGGGCATGCCCTGGCTGTTGCCCTGCGGGCTGGCCGCATAGAGCAGGCAGGCCAAGGGGCGGCTGGCAGTGGACTCCCACAGTCCGCCGGCGGCTACCGTTTGTCCGCTTGACGCACCGCCGAACCCCACACCGGAGGTCGCGAGCATGGTTTCCGCGACGGTCAGCGCTTCATCGGCGGACGTGATGGACATGGTGGGGTCACTGACCATGGAGCGCACGCCCTCGGGCCAGACGAGGGTCTTTTCCGGCCGCAAGTCGATGACGCCGGTGGGCCCCAGGCCGCGGCGCATCAACACCAGCTCGGCGAGGTCCTCCTTACTGGAGACGGAGACGAGCGGGCCGGGGTGCAGCACCGCGGCCGGGGCCAGCAGGCGCCGTGTCTTACCGGTTCGAGTGGGTGCGCTGATCGCCAGATGTGGAGCGCCCTGAACCTTTTCGTACTGTTCGTTGTCGTTGACGACAAGTCCGCAGTAGGGGCTGTACGGCTCGGGGTGCTTGCTCATGCGGTTCATCGTCGCGGGGATCGTGCGCGCCAGTCCACCACCAGAGCCGGATTGGCCCCTAAGTTGGATGACAGCAGCAAGAAGGAGTGACGCCAGATGAGCAGCCATCGTGGGACAGCGGTCCGCGAAAAGAGCGCGGGGGCGCTGGGCGCCTTAGTTCCGGCCGAGGAGAACGGCACCGATGCAGGCGGGCAGCCGACACCTCACCCGGCAACGCTCTACTTCGCGGCGCGACTGCGTGAGCTGATGGACGGGCTGGCTGTCCGCAGTCTGGAGACCGGCCGGACGCGCAAGCTGACAGTACGACGGTTGCAGCAGCTGCTGCATGAGCAGGCACCTGAGTTGGCGGTTTCGCAGACGCACATGTACCGCTACGTGCACGGTGAGGCCAGACCGAGTGTGCCTCTGGTCTACGAGCTGGCGGTGCTTTTTGGGGTCGCGCCGACCTACTTCCTTCCAGACGACCTGCTGCCCGAAGATTGAGCGGTCCACGGGGATAGCTGGTTTAGAGGCTTAGGTCGTCGTCATCGAGAGCCTGCCCGCGCTCGCCGTGATGGAAGGCCTGCCCGCGCTCGTCGTGATCGAGAGCTTGCTGTCCGCGCTCGTCGATCGTGTTGGCCGGCACGTTCCAGCCCAATGCGATCTGACGGCGCTGAGCCGCTCGAACGGCGCGCGCGGCGTTGTCGTACTGGGTGAGGACCTGGCGCCACTCGTCGCCTAGTTGGGTGCGGCCGAGACGGTCGGCCAGCGTGACCGCCGGCACCGGGTCAAGCAGCGGGTCGGCAGGTGCGGACGGCGCGGTCGTGAGGGTGGTGCTCCACGGCAACGCATGGGTGAGCAGCCGCAGCGCTGAGGAGCCTGCGCCGCGGCTGGCTTCCGGGTCGAGCAGGATGACCCGAGCGTTGGACGCGGCGGCGTGACGGGCGATATCTGCGAGCTGCTGGGGGTCTGCAGCGGCTGGGTCATCGACGACGACGATGGCTCCCGGTGGTAGTGCCCACTGCTGGCCGCTGACGTGCTGGTGCGCGTGGCTGACCGTGGTGATGGTGTCGGCCAACTCCGCGTCGCGAGCGGGTGCCGCTCCGGTGTCCGTGGTCGAGAGCCACAGCACCTTGCGGTCGTTAGCGTTAGCGGTGTTGCGCAGTGTGTAGAGCGACGCCGCGGTTTCGCCGTCGGTGATGTCGGCCCGGACGACGCTGATCCGATAAGGCTGTGCGGCAAGCGCTTTGAGTCGCTCCGCGTTGTGCGGCTCGTGGCCTGCCAAGGCCGCCGCGGGGATGACGAGGGGCGTGCGGCTGGGGTCGACGTCGCTTGCGACTTGGAGTAGGGCCACCTCCGAGCGCGCCGTTTCGAGCAAGCGGTCGAGTGTGTCGGAGGTCGCGGTCTGGGCGGCGGCGAAGGCGGTCGCGACGTCGCGCTCAGCGCGCTCGAGGTCGCGGCGCAGCAC
>NZ_JBARXZ010000066.1:0-15392 GCF_049647605.1 Mycobacterium sp.
GGTCACGACTGACCAGGTGCCCCGTCAGCGACGCCTCCGGGTCGGGCTCGCCGAACGGCGTCGCCGCCCCCACACGCCCGTCGAAAGCCGCCAGCACCAGCCGGGCCCGGTCCAGCGCGGTCCCGCGCGGCCGAACCGCACCGACCTCGACACCCAGCGGCATCGCCGTCACGTGCCCCAGTCGTTTCAACTCGAAGTCGAGCAGACCCAGCGTCTCATCGATCCCGGCGGCAATCGGGGTGCAGCCCGCCAGCATCGGCGCGATCACATTCCACGCCTCGGCCAGGGTCGGCGCCAGCAGTACGTCGGCAACGGTGATGCCGTAGGCAACCCGGGCATCGGCAAGGTCACGCTGCGGGTTGATCACCGAGCTGACGGAGGTGCCGTCGTCGAAGGCGATGGCCAGTTCGACGGGTCTGGGCCGCGACATCCGGCCCTCATCCCCCACCGTGAGCATGCCGATGGCACAGTACTTTCGGGGCTTTGTTGTGAGTCCGGCCAGAGTCGCACCGTGTAGAAATCGGGCGATCCGCCGATCGGTCTTCAGGTCCTTGGGCAGCACCGGACGTTTGAGCACCAGCCCGCTCATCGAGGTGCAGCGACTCAGCGCGACGTAGAGCTGTCCGGTGGAGAACATCCCGCCGGTGAGGTCGACCACCACATGTTCCAGCGTCTGCCCCTGGCTTTTGTGGATGGTGATGGCCCACGCCAACTTGAACGGCAGCTGCGTGAACGCGCCGATCACCTCATGGCGCAACGACCCCCCGTCCACAACCGGCCGGGTGGCTTCCCAGGTGAACGGCCCGACCTCGGCATCGGTCCCGTCGGTGAAGTCGACGGTGACCTCGGCACCGCCGGCCCAGACCTCGGTGATTCGGCCCAGCGTGCCGTTGACCCAGCGACCGGCGGAGTCGTTGTTCAGCATCATCACCTGGGCACCGACCTTGAAACGCAGCACCGGGTCGGCGGGCGGATCGAACAAGCTCAGGTCACCGGATTGCTGTGCGTGGCTGGTGAACTCATCGCCGGAAAGCCGTTCGAGCTGTTGTCGGTTACGGGCGGTCACCAGACGATTGGTCGGCGCCAGAGTCAACCAGAATTCATCCTCGGGCGGCATGAACTCGGCGTCGGTGCAGGCGTTGAGTTCATCCAGTGCGTGGCTGAGCAGTACCCCTTCGCGGATCTCGTTGAGGATGGCGGTCATTCGGTCATCGCCGAGCTGACGGAAGACGGTGGTCAGCGCCACCGTCGGGAATGCGTCTCGATCGAAGCTGTCGGCGGAGAAGAAGTACGGGCTCTCGTAACGGGTGGCGAAGAAGCCGGCCTCGCCCTCGGTGACCACCGGCGGCAGTTGATAGAGGTCCCCGACGAGGACGATCTGCACCCCACCGAATGCCGTCCCAGGTTCGGGACCGAACCGGCTCAACGCGGCGGCGAGCTTGTCGAACAGATCGGCACGCACCATCGAGGCCTCGTCGATGATCAAAGTGTCCAGCGACGCCAATGTCTTGGTGAACCGTCCTGGCCGGTAGCTGCCGGAACGGACCTCTTCGAGGGTGGTTGTCGGGGTGAAGCCGAACAGCCGGTGCACGGTGTAGCCGTCGACGTTGAGTGCGGCGATCCCGGTGGGCGCCACCACCACAACATTCTTGTCAGAGCCGCGACCGTGCCCGCCGACGGCCATGAAGCGGCGGATCAGCGTCGACTTACCGGTGCCCGCCTTGCCGGTCAGGAACAGATTCCGGCCGCTGGCGAGCAGTTCCAGTGCGTCCTCGAGTTCGGGAGTGAGCACAAAGTCTCGGGGCGGCACTGCGCACTCAGCCTCTGGTGTCGATGACCTGCTTGGCGATGTCGACAAGCTTGATATTGCCGGACTGCGACAGCTCGCGCAGCATCTCGAACGCCCGCACCGCGTCGACGTCGTAGCGTTCCATGATGATGCCTTTGGCCTGCCCGATGAGATCGCGGCTGCTGAGCGCGGACTGCAGCTGTTCGCCCTGCTTGCTGGCGACGATCGCCGCAGCCGCGTGGGCGGCCAGCACCGAGCCGATGGCCTCGGATTCGGCGTCGAACGCCTTTGGAGCGGTCGCAAAGATGTTGAGCGCGCCGGCAGTGCGCTGCGCGGTGTACAGCTTGAACGACAACGCGCTGCGGATGCCGATATCGACGACGAGTTTGGAGTATTCCGGCCAGCGGCCTTCGTCTTCGAACTCGTCGGTGCGCACGATCAGGTCATCGACGGCGGCCTCGACGCAGGGACCCTGACCGGTGAGGATCTGCAAATGGTCGAGGGTGAACATCAGCTCTGAGGTCGGTGCCAGCGTCTCATACTTGCCACCGACGGCCAGCAGCAGCAGACCGGCGTGCTCGGCACCTGGCACCAGCTGGAGTACCGCCTCGGTGACACCACGCAGCACCTCATCGAGAGCCACCGGCACGGCGACGTCCCTGGCGAGTTCCGCCATGCGGATCGCCAGATCGTGTTTCGACTCCGCAATCATCCGCACACTTTCCCACAAGCCCCGCCCTCGCGGCACGTTTGTCGCCACTGACCAGGGGTACAGCTCGACTCGGGGTCTGCGGTGGTCGACCGCCACAGACCCCAAGGTCTCGTCGGTTCAGAATGCGAGCCGGCGGGACCGCTTGCTCGGAGATCGTCCCCATTTACCCTGCCAACTGTAGTGGCGTCGACCTGAGAGCATCCACAGGTGGACCGCCAGCCCGGCGGGGGTGGTCCCGGCGTCGCTGAGTGTTGCCTGAAACCGTTGGGCGGCAACGCTGTTGCTCATGCGCGCCCAGGTCACTGTGCGATGACCTGGAACCCGCTGAGAATGGCCTCCGAATCGGCGGCGTACGTGGGATTGGCCGGATCGACCGAGCTGAGCGTCACCGTGGTCAGATAGGCGGAGTTGCCGACCTTGGCGAGCACACACAACACCTTGGCTTGCCGCTGCGGCACCTTCCCCATTTGCGGAGCGGTGTAGCTGATGGTGGTCGCCGGATAGCCGCACTGCAGGCCGGATTCGGCGGAGACGTCGGTGGCACCCAGCTGGCTTTTCAGCAGCTGGCGCTGCTGGTCGAAGACCTCGCCTGCGTCGATGGAGCCGGCGCCCGCGGTCTCCATGGTCACCACGGCGTTGGGGGCGAATGCTTCGACCGTCAGGTCGGTGTTCACCATGGTGAACCGGATCATCTGCGAGTTCAGCTGGTCAGAGGTGTTCCAGCCGGGCGGCTGCGGAATCTTCAACTCCGGTTCGCCTTCGGCCTGCGCAGCGATCACCGACAACGGGACCGATGTTTCGACACAGCTGTGATCGGCTTCCGGCTCCCCGTCGGTGGTCGAGGACCCGCACCCGGTGAGAAACACCAAACCTGCCAGCACCGGTGCCACGATCGCAGTCCGCATGACCTAATCAGACCACGACGGCGGCCGGTTTGCTGCCAGCACACGTCGACGGTGCGTCAGGCGTTGCGCGCCAAACGAAACTCCAGGTTCGCCCGGACCGCGGGCCACTCGATGTCGAGGATCGAGTAGACGACGGTGTCCCGGCGGGAGCCATCCGGTAGTAGTTGGTGGCTGCGCAGCACCCCGTCGATCTTGGCGCCCAGCCGCTCGATGGCCGCGCGGCTGGTGCTGTTGAAGAAGTGGGTGCGGAACTCGACAGCCACACAGCCCAGGGTGTCGAACGCGTGGCCCAGCAGCACCAACTTGGTCTCGCTGTTGACACCGGTACGGCGGGCCGAGCCCGAGTACCAGGTGTGGCCGATCTCCAGCCGCCGATTGGGCGCGTCGACATGGAACAAGCTGGTGGAACCCACCAGCTGGTTGTCAGCGAGCCGTCGCACCACATAGGTCACGCCTTGGTCACCGGCCTGCATCTCCAGCAGCCGGTGCACCCAGGCCGCAGCGGTGTCCGGCGCCGGTGCGCTGGTGAACCACAGGGCTCCGGCATCACCGTCGCCTGAAGCGACGCTGATCTCGTCGATGTGGTCTTCGGTCAGCGGCTCCAGCCGCACCCAGCGATCACCGGTGAGCGGTACCGCCGGCACGAACCTGCTCATCGGGCCCCCGCCCGGACTTTCAGCGCCGTTGCGAGCACGGCCCACACCGAGCATCCGACCGCGGCCACCGTCGCCCCGGCGGCGATGTACAGGCCATACGCCGGCGTTGCCGGAACGATCACATGCAGGCGGTAGAAAGCGACGGTGAGGGCGGCGATCAGCAACGAGATGGTCAGCGCCGCCCCAGCGGCGGCCCGTGGCGAGAAGCCGCGCGCCGTCATCGCCCCGGCGACCACCAGGGTCGAGGCCAGCAACACGATCAGCTGACCGGCCCCGAACCCGGGATCAAAAGTCGGCACGGCACCCACGACGCCGCCCGCGGCGTTGGCGCGGCCGCCCCCGTCGGCACTGGTGGTGACCCACGGCAGCCACACGCTGACCGCCAACACCGCTGCGCACAGCGCCACCAGCCAGCCGGGACGGGGACTTGCCATGCGCACGAGCCTATCTGGCCCCATCACTGCCAGGACACGACGCCGGGCGCCGCCATGGTCAGCGTCCGGTCCACCTCGAGCCGACGCAGGAAGTTGTCGTCGTGGCTGACCACGATCAGGGCCCCGCGATACGCGCGCAACGCGTCGACGAGCTGGTCGACGCTGGTGATGTCCAGGTTGTTGGTCGGTTCGTCCAAGATGACCAGCTGCGGCGGCGGCTCGGCGAGCAGCAGCCGGGCCAGCGCCACCCGGAACCGCTCGCCACCGGAGAGGGTGCCCACCGGCCGGTGCACATCGTCACCTTTGAACAAGAACCTGGCCAGCTGTCCGCGCAGCCGCTCCGGTCCGGCGTCCGGTGCCGCCGCCGCCACCGTGTCCAGCACGGTGACGGCGTCGTCCAGGCCGTCCATCCGCTGAGGCAGATAGCCGACCCGGTCGGTGAACAATTGCCCGGCGGCCTCCCGGTCGGAGCTGCGCAGCGCCTCCAAGAACGTCGTCTTGCCGACACCGTTGCTGCCGACGATCGCGATGCGCTCGGGGCCCTGCACCGTCAATGGTCCTGCCTTCCCGTTGATCTCGGCGATACTGATCTCGGCGATACGGCGGGCTCCTGGGACCTTTGGATCGGGTAGCTCGACCCGGATGTGATCGTCATCGCGAACGCGGGCGGCCGCATCCTCGGCCGCCTTCTGCGCGGCCTGCACCTTCTCCTCGTGATTGCCGCGCAATCTGGCAGCCGAAACCTCTGCGGCCATCTTGCGGCCGTTGGCGACGATCTTGGGCACCCGCTTCTCGACGTAGGCCTTCCTGGCGGTGCGGTTACGCCGGGCCAGTTTGGTCTCGGCCTCGACCCGCTGCCGGCGTTCGGTCTTGACAGCCTGTTCCGCGGTGCGAGCGGCTTGCACCGCAGCGGCCTGCTCGGTGTCGATGTGTGACCGCCACTGCGAGTAGCTGCCGCCGAACACCGTCAGCGCACTGCCGCGCAGTTCGGCGATGTTGTCCATGTGCTCCAGCAGCGTGACGTCATGGCTGACGATGACCAGGGCGCCGGGCCAGTCGGCGAGGCTGCGGTAGAGCCCGTGACGGGCATCGCGGTCGAGGTTGTTGGTGGGCTCGTCGAGCACGGTGACCGCTGCCCGGCGCAGCCGCAGCCCGGTCACCGCGATCAGCATGGCCTCGCCACCGGACAGCGTCCCCACCAGTCTATCGAGACCGATTGCACCCAAACCGATTTCGTCGAGGGCAGCACGGGCTGCGGACTCGATGTCCCAGTCGTCACCGATCACGTCGAAGTGCCGCTCGCTGATGTCACCGGCCTCGATGGCCGCCACCGCGGCGATGGTGTCGGCCACGCCGAGCAGCCCGGCCACCGAAACGCCGGAGGCCAGTGCCAGCGCCTGCGGCAGGTAGGCGACGTCACCGCTGGTGGTGACGGTGCCGCTGGTCGGGGTCAGCTCACCGGCGATCAACCGCAACAACGTCGACTTACCGGAGCCGTTGACACCGATCAGCCCGGTCCGGCCGGGGCCGAACGCCGAGGTGACGCTCGACAGCGCCACCGACCCGTCGGGCCAGGTGAAGCCGAGATCGGTCAGGACAACAGCAGGAGAGGAAATGTGAGACAAGACAGGCTCCGAACGGTTCAGGGCGAATGCACTGAGAACCGGAGCCCGTCACACGATGGGCAGATCGACGGTTGTCAGCGCGCGGGCGGCACGAGACCGTTGATGCCTGTCATGCCGCCCACCGTAACCAGCCGCCGCGATCGGGGCAACCGCTTTATCTCTCGCTACGCTGAGATGGTGACTGAGCTACCCGATTGGGCACGGCAGCTGGATCTGGCCCCACACCCCGAAGGCGGCTGGTTTCGGGAGACCTGGCGCAGCGAATTGACCATCGGGCCGTCGGCACTGCCGCCGGATTACACCGGCGTCCGCAACGCGGGTACTGCGATCCTGTTCCTGCTGATGCCAGGACAACAGTCCGCCTGGCACACCGTGCGCAGCGCCGAACTGTGGCTGCACCACCGTGGCAGCCCACTCCTTCTTGAGATCGGCGCCGAACAGTCAAGCTCGACAACACATCTGTTGGGTAGCGACGTTGTCGCCGGTGAGCACCCGCAGGTGCTGGTGCCGCCGGGGCACTGGCAGCGAGCGCGGCCCCGCGACGACGAACCGGCCCTGGTGAGCTGTGTGGTGGTGCCTGGATTCGACTTCGCCGACTTTGCGCTGCACGCACCTTGACAGTCCGCCCGCCGAACTGGCGCGACCCCGTGGGGTGACACTGGAGCGCCAATAGGAAATGATGTGTACTACATGAAACCCGATGAGAGAACCAGTCGTTCGATCCGCACGCCGGCCGATTCTCAGGAGGATGTGCACTGGTGAGTGAGCTACTCAGAGCTGTCCGACAGCAGCGGGGATTCACCCTCGAGGCATTGGCCGAGTCCGCCGGCCTCACCAAGAGCTATCTTTCGAAGATCGAACGGCAGCAGAGCACTCCGTCGATCGCTGTCGCGATGAAGCTCGCCCGGGCACTCGACGTGGATGTCGCCCAGCTGTTTTCCGATGACCCCGAAGTGACGACACTGACGGTTGAACGTGCCAACGCGAGCAGCAAACGCCATCAGCCGTTGGCGTCGTCGATGTTGGGTAAAGCCATGTCGCCGTTCCTGGTTCGGCCGACAAAGCAATTCGAACAGCACACCCATGACGTCCATCCAGGCCAGGAGTTCATCTTCGTCCACGCCGGAACGGTCGAGCTCATGTACGACGATGACTTGCTGACCCTCGGTACCGGCGATTGTGTCTACTTCGACGCCGCCGCGCCACACAAGATCCGTCAAGTCGGGCCCCAACCCAGTGAAGTCATCGTCGTCACCTACAACCAACCGCCGCGCGGTCGATGAGCCACCGACCACGCGGCCGGCTGAGGTACCGGGACCGGTGGGACTCAGTTGACGTTCAGGATCGCGCGTAGCTGCTCGCGGCCGGTGTCGTCGAGCGGAAGTAGGGGCAGTCGCGGTGCACCGACGCCTTGACCCAACAGCTCCAGGCCACCTTTGACCGTGCTGGGCAGGCCACCGGCCACGATGAACTCCAGCAGCGGCCGCAGCTCCTCGTAGACCGCCTCGGCCCGGTCATGGTCGCCGGCTCGCACGGCGCCATAGAGGTCCAGACACGGTTGCGGGCGCAGGTTCGGTGCCGCCGTGCACCAACCCTTGGCGCCCGCTTCCAGGGACTTCAGCGCCAAGGGGTTGTTGCCGTTGTAGAACGGCAGCAACCCGTCGCTGAGCTCTTTGATCCGCAGCATTCTCGACAGGTCACCCGTGGATTCCTTCACCATGGCGACGTTGTCGATCTTGTTGAACATCTGCACCAACAATTCCGGGCGCATGTCGATACCGCTGGTCGCGGGGTTGTTGTACACCATGATCGGCAGGCCTATCGCAGCGCCGATGGCGGCGTAGTGTGCGGCGATCTCCCGCTCCGAGAGCTTCCAGTAGGAGATGGGCAACACCATCACGGCGTCCGCTCCGGCACGCTCGGCATATTGCGCACGGCGAATGGTGTTGGCGGTGGTCAAGTCCGACGCGCCGATGACCACTGGGACACGTCCGGATACGGCACCGATGGTTGTGTCGATCACGGCGTCGAACTCGTCCTCGGTGAGATAGGCCGACTCCCCGGTGCTGCCGAGTGGCACGATCCCATGGCTTCCATCGCTGACCAGCCGGTCGACGAGTGCGGCGAGTTTGTCCGTGTCGACCTTGCCGTCGGCGGTGAACGGGGTTACGGGATAGGCGAGAATGCCGTGAATTTCACTGCTGGACATGTTGAGTCCTTTCGGGTGGAGGGCTTGTTCGCGGGAGGTCAGCTGGTGAGGGCGTCGGGATGGGCGCGCAGGGCGCGCCGCGCGTAGTACGCGAAATTGGCCAGACTGCGCTTGGGCCGAAGTGTCCAATCGTGGGCTTCCCGGGCCAGCCGCGGCGGGAGGTCCGCGATGGTTCCGGCCGCCATCGCAGCCAGCTGCAGCTTGGCGCCGCGTTCGATCAGCATTGCCAGCGAGCACGCCTCTTCGATGCTGGCTCCGGCGATGACGTGCCCATGGTGGGCCAGCAGGATCGCCTTCTTGTCACCGAGTGCGGCACTGATGATCTCGCCTTCCTCATTGCCCACCGGAACCCCAGGCCAGTCCGCCAGGAAGGCACAGTCGTCATACAGCGGCGCAATGTCCATCTGTGACACTTTCAACGGCACTTCCAGCATGGACAGGGCCGCCACGTGAAATGGGTGGGTGTGCACGATGCACTGCACATCGGGGCGCGCCCGGTAGATCCAGGAATGGAATCGGTTGGCCGGATTGGCCATGCCGTCACCGTCGAGCACGTTGAGGTCCTCGTCCACCAACAGCAGGTTCGCATCGGTGATCTCGTCGAAGCCGAGCCCGAGCCGCTGGGTGTAGTAAGTACCCGGCTTCTCGGCGCGCGACGTGATCTGGCCCGCCAGCCCGGAATCATGGCCCGCGTCGTACAGCGCGCGACACGTCAACGCGAGCTTCTGGCGCGGCGTCAGACCCGTATCGGCGACATTCTGAGACAGGCCGTCCAATGCACGCTGCATCAGGACTTGTTTCGAATCATTCAGGGTACTGGTCATTTTCGAAGCCACCTTTCGGATCAGCCGGGAACCGGAGACACCCCAGCGACTGTAGGACACTTTGTGTCCCACAGTCAACCGAGTTGCCTGGTTCTTGCGATATCCGGGGTGCCGGCGCAAAGCCCTGACGATGCGCCCGTCAGCTCAGCAGTCGTACCGCCGCCGCCACCAGATCGGCATTACCGGCCGCCGGAGCGCCGTCGGGCAGGGTCAGGGTGTCCTCCATACCGATACGGGTCTGCACACCACGAGCTCCGGCGTGCTCCAGCAGCGGCCAGCAGCTGGAATCCAGACCGTGCAGCAGGATCGGGGCGGGCGAGTTCGCCGCGCGCACCTGATCGAGCAACTCGTCGGCCAACGCGGCGTCGGCGTCATCGCCCAGTTCGATCATCACTCGCATGCAGCGCTTGGCGACATCGGAAGCTGCCCAGGAGGCCGCGGCCTCGACACCGAAGATGCCCACCTCCACACCGAGGCCCTTCGACAGCAGCACCTCCGCCAACTCCGGCGAACCGGGCTCATGCCAGTTCAGTGAAGCGAAGTCCGGCAGCACCTCCCACGCCTCGATCGCCGCCGACCGCTGACCCGCATCGGGCAACGCCCAGAACCCGGTGGTGACCCCCAGCGGCAGTCCGGGCACGCTGCGGCGGACCGCGGAGACGGCGGCGGCCACCGTATCCGGAAGCAGCGAGTCGACACCGTCGGGCGTCTTGGGGTGCAGATGCACGGCCAAAGCCCCGGCCCGCTGCGCTTCTACTGCCGCCGCCGCCAGTTGGTCCGGACTGACCGGCAGATTCGGATGCTGGTCGGGAGTGCGGGCACCGTTGATGGCGGCTTTGACATAGATTTTCGGACCACCCATGGGTCCATCCTTGCCGACTACTGCGGCGACGACAGGTTGAACCGGGCGCCAGTGGGATCGGCTACCGCCGCCAGCCGGCCGTATGGGGTGTCCTCGGCCCCGCGCACGATGGTGCCGCCGTTGGCGGTGACCGCCTCCAGCGCTACATCCACATCTTCAGCGGCCAGGAACACCGACCATTCGGATTTCTCGGCGACACCGGCGCCGTCCATCACACCGAACACCGGCTGGCCGCCGACGACGGCGTTGGTGTACCGGAACTCCGCCGTATCGGCTTCCACCTTGGTGTCCAGACCGAAGACCGAGGTGTAGAACCGCAGGGCGGCAGCGTAATCGGTGGCGGTCAGCTGGAACCAGGCGGGCGAGCCAGCCGCGGCGGTGAGTTCGAAGGTGGTGTGCGTACCGGGCTGCCACAGCCCGATCAGCGCACCGACCGGGTCCGTGGCCATCGCCATCCGGCCCACCAGCGCGGCGCTGTCCCCGATATCCATCACCCCGCCGCAGGATGCCCCGCCCGCTGCGATGACCGCCGCCAGCGTCGCGTCGACATCCGGAGTGTGCAGGTAAGTGGTCCAGCTGTCCGGCGAGTTCCACTGCGGGTCATTGGGCATGATCCCCGCGACGAGCTTGCCGTCTTTGGTGGCGTTGAGGTATCCGCCGAAGTCCTCCCCGGGCGAGGAGAACACCCAGCCGAACACCGCACCGTAGAACTGCTGCGAGCGGGCGATATCGGAGGTGGCGAGGTCGATCCACGTGGGGGTGCCGGGGTGCGTGCTCATGGTCTGCTCCTGGAGATGGCCGGTGTTGTCACCGATACAGACCGGAGCGCGCGCCAGAACTCATCGCGCGCGGCGCAGTACCCGCAGCCGCTACGCCGACGTCGTGCGGTCTTTGAGCACCAACTTCGGCAGCAACAGCGTCGCCAGCGCCGTCACCAGCCAAACCACCACCGTCGCCGCGATCCAGGAGCCGATGCCGCGGATCACCAGCCCGCTGGTGAGCAGCGAGGCCAGGATCAGCGCCGCCAATGTCGACACCAGCCCGATCCCGCTCAACAGCGCCGAGGCGTACCGCGTGGCCAGCTTGCCGAACACCGGCGCCAGGACCGCTTGCGCCACCGCGAAGATCACCACGGCCGCAACAAATCCCCACACCGACACCGACACTCCCGGCACCAGCCAGGCGGCAGCGAGCAGGCCGAGAGCGGCCGAGCCGAGGAAGACCGCAAGTCGCAGCAGCAGCTTGATCACAGCGTGAGCCTAGTCAGGAAACCGGTCGCGGACTCACCAATCGGCGCTCATCCGCAGGGCACCCGTCGGCGCGGCATGGGTGATGTCCAGACTCGGCCTGCCGTCGGAGTCGAACCAGTCCACGGGAACCACATCAACCGGCGGCCAGTCCCTCGGGGTCCGCAACACCAGCATGGGCCAGCGGGCCTGCCGCTGCGGGTGAGCTGACGCCGCCGCGTCGTTCAGCGTGGCGATCTCGTCGAGCGCCACATACAGTGCGGCGGCGAAACACCGATGGAGCTCAGCGGTGTCGGTGATGTCGCTGGTGTCGGGGAAGCCACCGACTTCGATCGGCTCCCACCCACGGGCCCGGAACACCTCCCGAACCTCGTCGCGGCCCATCGTCGGCTGGTACAGGATCGGCAGCACCGCACCATCGGTGAGCGGGTCGTGCAGCGACCGGGCCTGCCACGCCGTGACGGCCTCGTCCTCGTCGACCATCGCGGCGACGGTCACACCGGGTTCGTCGAGTGCCAGCCCGACCGCATAGGCCAGCGCATAGGAACGCCCACCCGCGGTGGCAAAACCACCCGTCGGCGAATCACCGGCTCGGGTGCCCTCCATCCGGGCCACCGCCTCCAGTGCGGCCATCCCGTCACGTACCCCGAGGACAAACCGGATGCGCTGACCGCGGCGCACGATCATCCGGTTGAGGTGGGCGTAGGTCAAGGTCACCGCGGGCACCCCGGCGCGGTTGCCGCCCGGCAGGCCCGCCGCCACGTGATTGGCCGCCCGCCACCACGCGTCGACGCGATCGAGCGTCGTACGAGCCTGCGGGATGCTGAGGTGGTAACGCTCGAACAGATCGGTCATACCGCCCGAGCCTGCCCAAGTCGCAGCGGGCGTTCCAGGGTGCGCGTGGCATCGCTGCGTAGGACTTAAGTCCCTACTTGTCCCCAGCGCGGCGCCGTTACTGTGGGACCCGTGATATCCGTCTTCCTCGTCGATGACCACGAAGTGGTGCGGCGCGGCCTCGTCGATCTGCTCAGTGGCGACCCCGATCTGGCGGTGGTGGGCGAAGCCGGTTCGGTGAGCGAGGCGATGGCCCGGATCCCGGCCGCCCGTCCGGATGTCGCGGTGCTCGACGTACGCCTGCCCGACGGCAGCGGTATCGACCTGTGCCGCGACCTGCTGGCCGCCCACGACGAGTTACGGTGCCTGATCCTGACCTCGTTCACCGACGAACAGTCGATGCTGGACGCCATCCTGGCCGGCGCCAGCGGCTACGTGGTCAAGGACATCCGCGGTATGGAATTGGCCACCGCCATCAAGGAAGTCGGAGCAGGCAAATCGCTGCTGGACAACCGCGCCGCGGCGGCGTTGATGTCAAAACTGCGCAGTGAGACCGAAGCGCCCGAGGACGCCCGGCTCCGGGATCTCTCGGCCACCGAACGCACCCTGCTGGACCTGCTGGGTGAAGGGCTCACCAACCGTGAGATCGGTGAGCGAATGTTCCTGGCGGAGAAGACGGTCAAGAATTACGTCTCCCGGTTGCTGGCCAAGCTCGGGATGCACCGCCGCACGCAGGCCGCACTGCTGGCGGCCGAACTGCGCCAGCGCACCGATGGCTGACCCGGGATCCATGACCACCACGTCCCGCGACGATGTCCGTGGCGGGCTGATCGAGGCCATGCTGGCCATCACCGCCGGCCTGGATCTGGAGCAGACGCTGCGGACCATCGTGCACACCGCGATGCGACTGGTCGACGCCCGCTATGGCGCACTCGGCGTGATCGCCACCGAACCCGGGCCGCGGACACTGGAACGTTTTGTGCACGAGGGCATCGACGATGTGACACGCGACCTGATCGGACCGTTGCCGGCCGGGCACGGCGTGCTCGGGCTGCTGTTCCAGACACCGGAGCCGGTTCGTATCGAGAACCTGTCCGAGCATCCGGTCTCGGTGGGGTTTCCACCCAACCATCCCCCGATGCGCACGTTCCTGGGCGTACCCATCCGAATCCGCGACCAGGTTTTCGGCAATCTCTATCTCACCGAGAAACAGGGCGGGGAGGTGTTCTCCGGCGATGACGAGGTGCTGGTGCTGGCACTGGCCGGCGCCGCGGGCATCGCCATCGAGAATGCCCGGTTGTATCAGGCAGCCCACACCCGGCAAACCTGGATCGAAGCCACCCGCGACATCAGCACCAATCTGCTGGCCGGCGACGACCCGGCCGCAGTGCACCGCCAAGTCGTCGCGCAGGCAACCGGTTTGACCGGCTGCACGGTCAGCGCCCTGCTGTTGCCCGGCGACCTCGACGAGTTGGTGGTCACCGCCGCCAGTGACGACACCCTCACCGGGCTGGAGCTGCCGATCGCCGGGACCGCGGTGGGCCGCGCCTATTCAGAGCGACTGCCGTTGCGCACCAAGAAATTCAGTGAACTCGGCGGCGACGGTGCGGCATTGATACTGCCGCTGCGCGAGCCAGACGCCACCATCGGGGTGCTGGTCTGTATGGCCACCGACGGCAAGGTGTTCAGCACCGATCAGCTCGACATGATGGCGGCCTTCGCCGACCAGACCGGGCTGGCCCTGCATCTGGCCGCGGTACGCAGCCGCGCCGTGGCCACCCTGCGGGAGCTCGACGTGCTCTCCGACCGGGACCGCATCGCCCGCGATCTGCATGATCACGTGATCCAGCGGCTGTTTGCGATCGGGCTGTCCCTGCAGGGCACGCGCGGTGGGCAGAGCCCCGACACCGCACAGCGCATCTCCGGATCACTCGACGATCTGCAGGAGGTGGTGCAGGAGATCCGCACCGCCATTTTCGACCTGCACGGCGGCAGCGTCACCCGGCTCCGGCAGCGCCTGGAGGAGGCCGTGTCCCGGATGAGCGCCGACTCCCCGGTGCGCGCCTCGCTGCATGTCAGCGGACCACTGTCGGTGGTGGAGCCGTCATTGGCCGATCACGCCGAAGCCGTTGTGCGCGAAACGATCAGCAATGTGGTGCGGCACGCTCAAGCATCGACGGTGACGGTGAACATCACCGTGGACGACAATCTCACCATCACCGTCACCGATGACGGCGTGGGCATGCCCGACGATGTCACCCGCAGCGGACTGAACAATCTGGCCGCCCGGGCCGACCAGTGCGGCGGGCGGCTGGACCTCGCGGCCGCAGCGGCCGGAGGTACCACCGTGCGGTGGACGGTTCCCCTGCCGTGATTCACGGCAGCCAGACTGTGGTCAGAAGCCGCTGACGCCCACCCCGGTGGTCTTGGCGGCCAACACCTGATCCACACCCATCCGGCCCTCGGCAAACGCCAGCCGGCCGCCGACGAGGTAGAGCCGCCAGGCGCGCACCACTTCCTCCCCGACGAGGTCGACGAATTGCTCGTGATGGGTCTCGAATGTTTCGATCCAGGCGTCGACAGTGCGCACATAGTGTTCCCGCATCGCCTCCACACCACGGATCTCGAAACCCTCCAGCTGGAGATGCCGCAATGTCTGCCACAGCGGCCGCATGTGCATATCGGGGGCGATATAGCGTTCGATGAACGCTCCCCCGCCGGGTGCGGCATCCACACTGCGCGACATCTGTTGCAGCAGCAGCCGTCCACGCGGTTTCAGTGCCTCGAACATCACGGCCACGTACTCGGGATAGTGCGCCTCCCCGACGTGCTCACCCATCTCGATGGAGCTCACCGCATCGAATGTTCCTGCGATACCGGGCAGTTCGCCGAACTCACGGTAGTCCTGCAACCGAACATCAATGGCATCGGAGAGTCCGCGCTCGCTGGCCCGCACCGCGATGAAGCCGCGCTGCTGTTCCGAGAGCGTGATCCCGGTGGCGTGCACACCGTAATGCTGTGCGGCATGCAGTATCAGCGAACCCCAGCCGCAGCCGACATCGAGCAACCGCATGCCTTCTCGCAGGCCGAGTTTGGCGCAGATCAGGTCCAGCTTGGCGGTCTGGGCGTCGTGCAGCGACTGATCCGAGGCGGTCGACGGCGACTCGAAGTATCCGGCCGAGTACGCCAGGTGCTCATCCAACAGCAGCGCATAGAACTCGTTGGACAGGTCGTAGTGGTGGGCGATCGCCGAGCGGTCCCGCAGCCGGGTGTGCATCGCCCCGCGCAGCCGGGC
>NZ_JBARXZ010000067.1:0-26907 GCF_049647605.1 Mycobacterium sp.
GCCGGCGCAGTACGCCGAGGCGGATGCTGTCGTTGCGGTCGGGTTGGCCCGGGTGGCGGTGGCTGACGCGGTGGCGGCGGTGTGGCGCGCCCAACAGCTGAGAATGGCGGACTTTGACAAACCGCCGGCGCGGCGCAACGCAGTCGGCGGCCTCGGTGCCCGGGTGCGGGTGCTGGCGCGACGGGTCGCCGACGAGATGCGCCATATCTGGACCGCGCGACCGCGCTCGATCCTGCTGCGGCTGCTGATCACCCTGGCCATCAGTTTGTCGCTGGTGGTCTTCTATCACTTCACCGGTCTGTCCCGGTACGACGACGCCGGGCGCCTCACCCTTTATCTGTTCTCCGCAGTGGTCGGCAGCGTGGTGTGCACCAACGCGCTGTGCTTCGAGGCGAATCGGGTGCGCACCCAGCTGGCCGGCGGAGAACGCTTGTGGCGCATCCTGATCGCAAAGAACCTCGCGATGGCGGCGACGGTGACGCTGGCGGCGCTGCCGATGATCGGGTTCCTGGCGTTCACCGAGGGCGGCAACCCGGTGGCGCTGGTCGACCAGCTGGTCACCATGGTGTTCATCTGGCTCGGTGTCGGCAACGTGCTGTCGGTGGTGTATCCGCTTCGCCACGAACCGGTTTCGGCCCGGCTGCATGACGGGACCTGGAAGCCGTACCTGCTGTCCTTCTTGATCTCCTACGGGGTGGGTCTGACGGTGAACCTGATGATCTACTGGCGGCTGTGGGCCAGGCAGCAGGCCTCGGCTGAGATAGCGGGCGGTACCTGGGTGGCGTTTGCGCTGGTGCTGGTGAGCGCCATGACGATGTGGATCCTGTTGACGGTGTTTGCCGTGGCGTGCAGCCGGGAGCCGTGGCTGCGACGGGTGCTGTCCCGGGAGATGGTCACCTATCGGAAGTCGTGAACCTTCCGTACCGACAGGCACATTCCCGCTGCCACCACACACAGCCCGGCGGCCAGGTAGAACGCCAGGTCGTACTCGCCCTGCAGATCGCGGATCCAGCCTGCACCCGCGGCCGCCACTGCCGCACCCAGCTGGTGGGCGGCGAACACCCAGCCGAACACGATCGGGGCGCGTGTGCCGAAGTAGCTGCGGCACAACATGATCGTGGGCGGAACGGTGGCCACCCAATCGAGCCCGTAGAAGATGATGAACACCCACGTGCCGGCCTCTGCGTGTGGTGACAGCAGCGCGGGCAGCGCCAGCAACGACATGCCGCGGCCGATGTAGTAGACGACCAGCAGCAGGCGTGGGTCCACGCGGTCGGTGAGCCAGCCGGAGAACACCGTTCCGGCCACGTCGAGCACACCGACCACTGCGAGCAGGCCCGCGGCCACCGTCGTCGGCATCCCGTGATCGTTGGCCGCCGGGATGAAATGGGTACCGATCAGACCGTTGGTGGTCATTCCGCAGATCGCGAAGCTGCCTGCCAGCAGCCAGAATGCCGGTACCCGTGCTCCGATCGCCAGACCGGAGAATGCCGCTGCGAAGCTGCTACCGGGTGGCGGGGGCGGGGGAGCGGACTCGAGGGCTCCGTATGCGGTGAGTCCCAGGTCCTGCGGCCAGTTCCGCATGAACACCAACACCAGCGGCACCACCGCCAGGGCAGCGGCCGCGACGATCAGCGATGCCCACCTCCAGCCGTGGTGGGTGGTCACCGCCGCGACCACCGGCAGGAAGATCAACTGCCCGGTCGCGCTGGCGGCCGTCAGCACCCCGGTGACCAAGCCACGGCGCGCGTCGAACCAGCGGGTGGCCACCGTTGCCACAAAGCCCATCGAGATGGCGCCGGTACCCGCACCCACCAGCACACCCCATAGCAGCACCAGCTGCCAGCTGGCGGTCATCGTCACGCTGAGCGCGCTGCCCGCGGCGATCATGCTCAATGCGACGGTGAGCACCGGGCGTATCCCGAACCGGTCCATCAGGGCTGCGGCGAACGGCGCCGTCAGCCCGAACAGTGTCATGTTCACCGACATCGCCAGGCCGACGACGCCGTGGGTCCAGCCGAACTCGTCGTGGAGTGGATTCATCATCACGCCGGGCACCGACCGGAACCCGGCAGCGCCCAGCAGGGCCACGAAGCTGGTGGCGGCCACCACCCAGGCCCAGTGCCGGCGGGTGGTCACGGGGGGAACGATCACCGAACGACTATCGCCGACCGCGTCGACCGCTACCAGTGGCAAGAATGCCTATATTCGTAAATAACATGCCAGGATGGGGTGATGCACCGCGTCGCCGTCCTGCTTCTCGCCCCGGTGGTGGGGTTCGACGCCGCGATCGCCCCGACCCTGTTCGGTGCGGCCGTGGGCACCGCCGGGCAACCGCTGTACACCGTGGCGACCTGCAGTGTGGACCGCCAACCCGTCTCGTCCACCACGGGTTTCGATGTGCTGCCCGGAGCCGGCGCCGAAGTGCTTGCCGACGCCGACACCATCGTCGTTCCCGGCACCCGGTACCCCCTGGCACGTGAACAGGGGGTGTTGTCGCCCGAGGTCGCCGCGGCGCTCTCGGCGCGGCGATCGGACGCCCGGCTGGTGTCGATCTGCACCGGCGCGTTTGTGCTCGCCGCGGCCGGGGCGCTCGACGGCAGGCGGGCCACCACCCACTGGATGCACGCCGATACCTTGCGTCGTCTGCACCCCCAGGTGCGCGTCGACGAGAACGTGTTGTTCGTCGACGACGGCGACGTGTTGACCTCTGCCGGCCTCGCAGCGGGAATCGACTTGTGTCTGCACATCATTCGCACCGACCATGGCGCGCAGGCCGCAAATGCGGTGGCGCGCTACTGCGTGGTGCCGCCCTGGCGGGAGGGCGGCCAAGCCCAGTTCATCGACAGACCGCTGCCCGCCTCCGACCACGCCTCCACCGCCGCGGTCCGAGCCTGGGCGGCGCAGCACCTCACCGAACCGTTGACCATCGAGCAACTGGCCCGGCACGCCGGTATGAGCGCCCGTACCTTTATCCGGCGCTTCGTCGAGGAGACCGGCGAATCGCCCGGGGCCTGGGTACGGGCCCGTCGCCTCGACCATGCCCGCGAGCTCCTCGAACAGCAGAACCTGGCCGTCGACGAGGTGGCGCGCCGAGCCGGCCTGGGCAGCGGGGCGAATCTGCGTCATCATCTGCGCCGTGATCTCGGCATGTCACCGTCGAGCTATCGCAAAGTGTTTCAGGGCCGCTGAGCCGGGATCCGGCCCGCCCGGCAACACTGCCGTGGCGAAACTCACCGTCGTAGGCGGCGGCGCCGTGGGGTAACCCCCTATCGTGAAAACGATGCGCATCCTGGTCACCGGCGCCACCGGCTACGTCGGTTCCCGGCTGGTCGCAACCCTGCTCGCCGCGCGACCCGAGGTCACCAACGAGGTGATGGTCGCCACCCGCAACACCGACAAGCTGGCCGGTTTCGGCTGGTGCGACGACGTCGCTGCCGTCACCCTGGACGCCGACTCGTCTGATTCGGCGGCGCTGGCGCTGGCCGAGGCGGGGCCGGTCGACGTCATCTACTACCTGGTCCACGGCATCGGCGAGCCCGGGTTCCGCGAACGAGACCGCCGCGCGGCCGCAAACGTCGCGCGCGCGGCGAAGAAGGCGGGGGTGAAACGGATCGTCTACCTGGGCGGATTTGTCCCCGACGACGGCACCCTGTCCGAGCATCTGGCCAGCCGGGCCGAGGTGGCAGCCGCCCTGGCCGTCGACGGCGGACCGGAAGTCGTCTGGCTGGGTGCAGCGGTCATCATCGGTGCCGGATCCACATCGTTCGAGATGGTTCGCTATGTCGGTGATCGGCTGCCGCTGATCCCGCTGCCGTCCTGGGTGGACCATGCCATCGACCCGATCTCCATCCGGGATGTGTTGCGTTATCTCGAGATCGCCGCCGACAGGGACGCCGTACCTGCCGGTGCGTACGACATCACCGGCCCCGGCACCACCACCTACCGAGGCCTGATCGGTGGCTATGTGCACGCCGCCGGCTGCCCGCGGTACGGACTGCCGATCGGCGGCTGGCAGGAGTCGCTGGTGCCGAAATCGGTGACAGCCTGGGTGGCCGGCAACGTGGTGCCGGTACCCACCGGTTTGGCCGTCGACCTGATCGCGTCGCTGGATCATCCGATGACGGCGTCGGGGAGCTTGCTGCGAGACATCGTGGCCGACCCCGACGGCGGGCTGACGTCCATCGACGACGCGATTGCCGCGTCGGTCGGATCGCCGGAGCCGCGGCCGGTGAACCAGCTTGCCGATCCGCATCACCTCGCTGACAGTGATGCGATGTGGGCCGGCGGAGATCAGTTGCGACTGCGACGGGTATTCGGTGCCGTGACGCCGCCTGCTGCCATGGGTTTGCTGTCACTGATGCCGAAACCGATTGCGGGCGTGGCCCGTACCGGAGTGGACCTGCTATTGGGTTTACGGGCGAAGGTGAACCCCGCGTGACCCGCAGCGCCGGCCTGCGCGACGAGATCGTCGGTGTGCTGACCAATGCGGCCCCGCCACAAGCGGAACCACCTGCGGTGGTGCGCAAGCGGCGCGTTGTGGTGATGGTGATACTGGTACTCGGTGCGGTGACACTGGCGCTGTCGTTACACCAGCAGCCCGGTGACCCGATGTTCTACTGGCTGACCTTCCTGCTGGCCGCCGTGTGGGCCGGTGGGGCCTTCCTGTCCGGTCCGCTGCACCTGGGCAGCATCTGCTGGCGCGGTCGTAACCAACGGCCGGTGCTGACCGGGCTCGGCGTCGGTGCTCTGGTCGGCGGCGTGTTTGTGGTCGGCGCACTCATTGCCCGTGAGATCGAACCCGTCGCCGAATTCATCACGCAGGTACTGGTTTTTGCCAACCAAGGCGCGCTGTGGCTGGTGGTGGTGATCACCTTGGTCAATGGGGTGGCCGAGGAGTTGTTCTTCCGCGGATCGCTGTACACCGCACTCGGCGCCCATGCCCCGGTGCTGATCTCCACCGTCCTCTACATCGTGGCGACCTCGGCCAGCGGTAATCCGATGCTGGGATTTGCGGCGATCATCCTGGGTGCGGTGTGCGCACTCGAACGTCGGGCCACCGGCGGGGTGCTGGCGCCGGTGCTGACGCATCTGGTGTGGGGGCTGATCATGGTGCTGGCATTGCCGCCGCTGTTCGGCGTGTAACCGGTCAGCGCAGCGGGTGGGCGATCTCGTCTCGCGCCATCCGGGCAGCCAGCCAGGCAACCGCCGCGATCGCCACCGGTGTCACCCCGGCCGCCAGGAAGATGACCTCCGTCGAGATGACCTTCGACAACGGCCCCGCGATCGCCATCGACACCGGCATGAAGGCCAGCGACACGAAGAAGTCCAGGCTCGATACCCGGCCCAGCATCGCCGGCGGCACTCGTCGCTGCAGCAAGGTGCCCCAGATGACCATGCCCGCACCGTCGGTGATGCCGACGAGGAAGCCGGCGACCATCATCGCGACCACCGAATGGGTCCATCCGATCACTACCAGCGGCAGCGAACCGGCACCCCACATCAGCATCATGACGCTCAGGTATCGGCGTGGCAGCTGCCAGGAGGCAACTCCGAGTGCCCCGACAGCGCTGCCGACACCGAACGCGGCCAGGACAAACCCGTACATCTGTGCACCGTGGTCGAACCGGTCCCCGGTGATGAACGGTAGTAGCACCTCGAACGGCCCGATCACCAGAAGCACGTACATGCTGGCGAACAACAGGGTCGCCAACAGCCACGGCGTGCGGATCATGAAGTGGAACCCGTCGCGCAGGTCGGCCAGTGGATGCGATCGGGTCGGTATCTCCGGGCCGGCCAGTCCAGGGGACAAGTGGGAGGCAGCCGCGGCTCCGCGGGTGGCCACCAACAGCACCAGACTGATCGCGAACAGGATTGCCACGATCACAGCGCCGACGGTGGGGAAGGTCGCCCCGATCAGCAGACCTGCCGCCGCCGGACCGGCCGCCCGCTGCAGCACCGGCCGCATCACGCCTTCGACGCCGTTGGCGGCCAACAACTGTTCGGCAGGCAGGATCCGCGGTAGGTAGGCGCTGTAGGCCGGAAAGAAGAAGGCCGCGGCGATCCCGAGCAGCCCGGAAGCGACCGCCATGTGCCACACCTGAAGGGCGTCGAGCAGCCCCAGCGTCGCAACGATGCTCACGGTGAACAGGTTGACCAGCTCAACAGCAATGATGATGGTGCGCTGCGGGATTCGGTCGGCGGCGATACCGCCCACCAGGACAAATGCGACGAGCCCGCCACCCAGACAGGCCGCCACCAGGGACAGTGCCGCCGGGTCGTTGTTCAGTGCGATCACCTGCAAGGCCATCACGACGGCCCACATGCCTTCGGCGAGGATCGTGATCGACACCGCGGCGATCAGCAGCCGGTATTCGCGGAACCGGAACGGTGTCAGTACCCGCCAACCGCCGGGCGCGCGCACGCTCGGCTGCTGGTCGGTCCCGATTCCCATCCCTTGATCGTCGCTGACCGACACCTTTGGCGTCCAACGAATTTCAGGTGATCGATACAGGCGCCGCCGTCGCTCAGCTATCGGTGAATACGGGGGTGCGCCGCTGTTGGAACGCCTGGACACCTTCGCGGAAATCGGTGCCGTGCAGCAGCGCGATCTGGCCGTCGGTCTCGCGGCGCAGCGCCGATTCGAGCTCGGTCAAGGTCGCCGCGTTGATGGCGTGTTTGGTTTTGGCCAGCGACACCGCGGGCCCTGTTCGGAGCGTGGAGATCGCCGCGTCGACCTGGGCGTCGAACTCGTCGGCGGGATACACCGCGCTGACCAGCCCCCAGGACAGCGCCTCGGCGGCGCAGATGCGCTCGGCCAGCAGCGCCATCCGCATCGCCCGGGCCCGGCCCACCGAGGCGGCGATCAGCGCCGAGGCGCCACCGTCGGGCATCAGGCCGATCTTGGTGAACGACAGCATGAAAAATGCCTCTTCCGAGGCCAGCACCAGGTCGGCGGCGATGGCCAGCGACACTCCCACGCCGGCGGCCGGTCCGGCTACCACCGACACCACCGGTTGCGGCAGTTCGGTGATCGAGCGGATCGCGCGGTTGGCGATGAGCAGGACTTCGCTCGCCTCGTCGCCGATGTCGCTGGTACCGGATCCGTCGGCTCCGATACCGGCACCGGAGCTGAAGCCGCGGCCGGTGCCGCCGAGTCGTGCGACCCGGACGCGGGGGTCGGTTGCGGCGGCTTCGAAGGCGTCGGCGATGCCGGTCAGCACGGCGCGGTCCAGGGAGTTGAGGCTCTCGGGCCGGTCGATGGTCACCGACAGCACTCCGTCGGTGAGGTCGACCAGCAATCCAGGGATCGCGGGCAGGGCGTCGACACCGGAGTCGGGGGTTGTCATGGCAGTCACTGTAGAAAGTCGGAGCCGGTCAATCGGAGCCCACCCGTCGGTTGGTTGGGAGCGCTTGACAAGATGCCAGGGACAGGACCACTAGGACAGCACCACCGGAGAGGCGGGACATCGTGGCCGGACCCTTGCAAGGACTACGCGTCGTCGAGTTGGCCGGGATCGGACCGGGCCCGCACGCGGCGATGATTCTCGGTGACCTCGGCGCCGACGTCGTCCGCATCGAACGGCCGGGCGTCGGCAGCAGTGGGGTCCGTGATGCGATGCTGCGCAACCGCCGCTCGGTGACCGCGGATCTCAAGTCCGACGAAGGCCGCGAACTGGTGTTGGCACTGATCGCAAAGGCCGACGTGCTGATCGAGGGCTTCCGCCCAGGGGTCACGGAGCGACTCGGGCTGGGGCCTGACGATTGTGCCGCAGTCAACGAACGGCTGGTGTACGCGCGGATGACGGGCTGGGGGCAGACCGGCCCGCGCGCCACCCAAGCCGGTCACGACATCAACTACATTTCGCTCAACGGCGTGCTGCACGCGATCGGCCGCGCCGGGGAGCGGCCGGTGCCGCCGCTCAACCTGGCGGGCGACTTCGGCGGCGGGTCGATGTTCCTGCTGTTGGGCATTCTGTCGGCGCTCTGGGAGCAGCAGACCTCCGGTAAGGGGCAGGTGGTGGACGCGGCGATGATCGACGGGTCCAGCGTGCTGATCCAGATGATGTGGGCGTTCCGGGCGGCGGGGCAGTGGTCGGATGAACGTGGCACCAACATGCTCGACACGGGCGCGCCGTACTACGACACCTATGAGACTGCCGATGGTCGGTACGTCGCGGTGGGCTCGATCGAACCGCAGTTCTACGCGCAGCTGCTCGCGGGGCTGGGCTTGGAACCGGCGGAACTGCCGGCGCAGAACGACCGCTCCCGTTGGCCGGAGCTCAAGGCCGTGTTCACCGAGACCTTCCTCACACAAGGCCGTGACCATTGGGCGAAGGTTTTTGAGGGTACGGATGCCTGCGTGACGCCGGTGCTGTCTTTTGCCGAGGTGCTCGACGAGCCGCACGTCGCTGACCGGGACACTTTCTACGACGCCGGGGCCGACGGGCTGCAGCCGCGGCCGGCACCGCGGTTCTCGCGCAGCGTGCCCGGCACCCCGACACCGCCGCGTGTTCCCGGGGAGGACACCGAGTCGGTGCTTCGGGACTGGACGTAGCCACGCTCACCAGCTAGAAACGTTTCAACCAACCAGTAGGTCGGGTAGTCGGCCGGGAAGGACAACTGACAGTGGAGATCAAGGACGCGGTAGCGGTGGTGACCGGGGGTGCCTCCGGGTTGGGTCTGGCGACCACCAAGCGACTGTTGGATCGCGGTGCCTCGGTGGTGGTGCTCGACCTCAGGGGTGCAGACACCGTCAAGGAGCTCGGGGCGCGCGCCAAGTTCGTGGAGGCCAATGTCACCGACCCGGAATCGGTCAGCGCCGCACTGGATGCCGCCGAGGAGTTCGGCCCCCTGCGCATCAACGTCAACTGCGCCGGCATCGGCAACGCGATCAAGACCCTGGGCAAGGACGGGCCGTTCCCGCTCGACGAATTCCGCAAGGTCATCGAGGTCAACCTGATCGGCACCTTCAATGTGCTGCGGTTGGCCGCCGACCGGATCGCCAAGAGCGAACCGATCGGGGAGGAGCGTGGCGTCATCATCAACACCGCGTCCGTCGCCGCGTTCGACGGCCAGATCGGCCAGGCCGCCTACTCGGCGTCCAAAGGTGGTGTCGTCGGTCTGACTTTGCCCGTCGCGCGTGACCTGTCCCGGAACCTCATCCGAGTGATGACCATCGCCCCGGGCTTGTTCAAGACCCCGCTGCTGGCGGGACTGCCCGAGGAAGCGCAGGCCTCGCTCGGCAAGCAGGTGCCGCACCCGGCCCGTCTGGGCGACCCGGATGAGTACGGCGCGCTGGCGGTGCACATCGTGGAGAACCCGATGCTCAACGGTGAAGTGATCCGTCTGGACGGTGCGATCCGCATGGCGCCCCGGTGACGCTCAAGACGAAGTTCACCGAGACGTTCGGGGTTGAGCACCCGATCGCGCAGGGCGGTATGCAGTGGGTGGGGCGTGCGGAACTCGTTGCGGCCGTCGCCAATGCAGGTGCGCTGGGATTTCTCACCGCGTTGACGCAGCCGACGCCGGCGGATCTGGCACGTGAGATCGCCAAGACTCGGGAGCTGACCGACAAGCCGTTCGGGGTCAACCTGACGATCCTGCCGTCGATCAACCCGCCGCCGTATGACGAGTACCGCCAGGTGATCGTCGACGAGGGCATCAAGATCGTCGAGACCGCGGGGTCCAATCCGGCGCCGCACCTGCCGATGTTCCACGACAACGGCATCAAGGTGCTGCACAAGTGCACCTCGGTGCGACATGCGGTGAAGGCTCAGAGCCTCGGCGTCGACGGCATCAGCATCGACGGGTTCGAATGTGCCGGTCACCCGGGCGAGGACGACATCCCGGGCCTGGTCCTGATCCCGGCGGCTGCTGACAAGATCGAGATCCCGATGATCGCCTCCGGCGGGTTTGCCGACGCCCGCGGCCTGGTTGCCGCGCTCGCGTTGGGTGCCGATGGCGTCAACATGGGTTCGCGGTTCATGTGCACCGTGGAATCGTGCATCCATCAGAACGTCAAAGAGGCGATCGTCGCCGGTGACGAGCGGGGAACCGAACTGATCTTCCGGACCCTGCACAACACGGCTCGGGTGGCGTCCAACGAGGTGTCCCGCGAGGTGGTGCAGATCCTCAAGGACGGCGGCCAGTTCTCCGACGTCAAGGACCTGGTGGCCGGCGTGCGTGGCCGCAAGGTGTTCGAGGACGGCGACATCGACGCGGGCATCTGGACCGTCGGTACCGCGATGGGGCTGATCAATGACATCCCCACCGTCGGGGATCTGGTTTCCCGGATGGTGGCCGAGGCCGAGGGGCTGATCTCCGGTCGTCTCAGCGAGATGGTCGTCGCTGCGGTCCCGGCGTAACGCGGTCACCCTGACGGGCGGGAAGCAAACCAAATAGATCGGGCGCGCTCACGCATCCTGGAGGATGTGAGGGCGCGCCCGGTTGGTTGTCGGGGAGCTAGCTGGCGAGCGGATGCCATTCTTCGACCTGCTCCGAGGTATCGCCTTCCACCAGGAAATCCCCGTGGTAGAGGGCGTCGAAGTCAATCTTGATGACATCAGCGTTGGTGTCGTCGATCCACATGACAGTGAGCCTATGGGCCACTCTTAAGAGATCTTTGAGCCCCGCTTCGCAAAATGGTGGCAATTATTACTCCTGGGTAGGGTGACTCAGGAGTCAGTTGTCGATCGTGACCGTCGTCACGGGGGCGTGGACCCCTTGTTGAGATCGACAAACCGGCGACATCTACCCGCAAAAGTTCGCCCAAACGCACGTTTGGGCGCCTCGGGGTCAGGCCGGGGGCGCCTCGGCGTCAGCCTGTGGGGGTGGTGAGGTGAAGCGGGTTGACGCCGTTGAGCAGCACCCAGGTGGCGACCGCCGCCGCGATCGCCAGGACCAGCAGGACCACCGACACCAGGGTCGGCCACTGGGCGCGCCCCCACAGCAGCTGATCCAGGGAGAAACGGCCGGCGCCGGTGAAGATCAGGGCGATGGCGGCGAACCCGATCAGGAACGGAATGTTGAACGGCTCCGACCAGAACGCGGCGCCGGAGACGTTGACTGCCCACGCATCGATCATCGCGGCGGTGACCGCGCAGGCGGCCAGTGGCGTCAGGATGCCCAGCAGCAGTGCGATCCCGCCGAGGGTTTCGGCGACGGTGACCATGAGTGCGCCGATGGTCGCGGCTTTCCACCCGCCCTGATCCATGAATTCGACGACTGTGCCGAAGTCCAGCGCCTTGATCAACCCCGCCTGGAGCACTGCGGCTCCGGCGCCGACACGAAGCACCAGCAGGCCGAAGTGGCTGGTAGCCGGGCTGGTGCGGATGTCGAAGTCGGCTGCCATGTGACGTAAGCCTATTGGCCGGGCCGTTTTTTTGTAAGGCTTGCCTGTCGCTCGTCACGGGTCCGGTCACAGCTGAACGATCAGGGGGCCGATCTCGTGGTTCAGATCAAGCGTCCCACGGAAGCCCGAACATCGGCGTAACCCATATTGACGGTGTTAACTTACCGCTGATAAGTTCTGGCCCCCTGCCGGGACCGGGAAGGACAATCCAACGTGCTGCACCGAATAGCGCTGACGGCGATCGCCGCCCCGCGGCGGATCATCGCCGTCGCCGTTCTCCTGATGATCGGTGCCGCCGTCTTCGGCGTCCCCGTCACCAAGAGCCTGTCGGCGGGCGGGTTCCAGGACCCCACCTCCCAATCCGCGCGAGCCACGCAGATCCTCACCGACAAGTTCGGTCAGGGCGATATGCAGTTGGTGTTCTCGGTGACGGCCCCGGGTGGGGTCGACAGTCCGGAGGCCCGGGCGGTCGGTACCGGCATCGCCGAACACATCGAGTCCTCGCCGCACGCCGCCCAAGTGGTGTCGGCGTGGACGTCACCGCCACCGGTGGCGGCCGGGCTCAAGAGCACGGACGGGTCCTCCGGTCTGGTGGTGGCGGGACTGTTCGGCGGGGAGAACGACGCCCAGCGATACGCCGAAGAGCTGCTTGCTCAGATCAACGCGGACATCGTGCCCGGCCACCCCGAAGTCACCGTGTCACCCGGCGGCGGAGCGATGATCTATTCGCAGATCAACACCCAGACCGAGCGCGACCTGCTGCTCATGGAGTCCATCGCGATCCCACTGAGCTTCTTGGTGCTGGTGTGGGTGTTCGGCGGGCTGCTCGCCGCGGCCCTGCCGATGGCTGTCGGCGCGCTGGCCATCGTCGGTTCGATGTCGGTGCTTCGCGGCATCACCTTCTTCACCGACGTCTCGATCTTTGCGCTCAACCTGTCCATTGCGATGGGCCTGGCGCTGGCCATCGACTACACCCTGTTGATCATCAGCAGGTATCGCGACGAGCTCGCCGACGGCGTCGAGCCCCACCAGGCCTTGATCCGGACCATGGCCACCGCAGGCCGCACCGTGCTGTTCTCGGCGGTCACGGTTGCGCTGTCGATGGCAGCGATGGTGCTGTTCCCGATGTACTTCCTGAAGTCCTTCGCCTACGCCGGTATCGCCACCGTGGCCTTTGCCGCTTTCGCCGCGGTGATCGTCACACCGGCGGCGATCGTGCTGATGGGCGACCGGCTCAACGCCTACGACGTGCGCCGCCTGCTGCGCCGGGTGTTCCGCCGGCCTGAACCCGAACCCAAGCCGGTCGCCCAGCAGTTCTGGTATCGCACGGCCAAATTCGTGATGAAGCGGGCAGTGATGATCGGCGTGGCCGGGGTCACGCTGCTGCTTCTGCTGGGGGTGCCGTTCCTCGATGTCCGATGGGGGATGCCCGATGACCGGGTGCTGCCGCCAACCGCGTCGGCGCACCAGGTCGGTGACCAGCTGCGCGACGACTTCGCCACCAACTCCGATGCCACCGTCACCATCGTGGTCCCAGATGCCGACGGGCTCACACCCCCCGACCTCGAGCGCTACGCGGCTGACCTGTCCCGCGTCCAGGATGTGTCCTCGGTGACCGCACCGACGGGAACATTTGTCGGTGGAGCCAAGGTGGGGCCACCCGTTGCGGCGACCGGCGTGGCCGACGGCAGCGCATTCCTGACAATCGACAGCACGGCGCCGTTGTTCTCCGATGCATCCTCGTCCCAGCTCGACCGGTTGCACGAAGTGACCGGACCGGGGGAGCGTGACGTCGAATTCACCGGTATCGCCCAGGCCAACCGGGACAGCGTGGACGCGATCACCGAGCGACTGCCGCTGGTGCTCGGCATCATCGCTGTCATCACCTTCGCGTTGCTCTTCCTGCTCACCGGCAGTGTCGTGTTGCCGCTGAAAGCACTTGTGCTGAACGTGCTCTCGTTGACGGCGGCGTTCGGTGCGCTGGTGTGGATCTTCCAGGACGGACACCTCGGCGCATTGGGCACCACGTCGACCGGGACGTTGGTGGCCAACATGCCGGTGCTGTTGTTCTGCATTGCTTTCGGATTGTCCATGGACTACGAGGTGTTCCTGATCTCGCGCATCCGGGAGTACTGGCTGGAATCCGGGCAGACTCGTGCCGACAACGAGGAGAGTGTCGCGCTCGGTCTGGCCCGCACCGGACGGGTGATCACCGCCGCCGCCCTGGTCATGTCGATCTCCTTCGCGGCGTTGATCGCGGCAAAGGTGTCCTTCATGCGGATGTTCGGGCTGGGGCTGACGTTGGCAGTGCTCGTCGACGCGACGCTGGTGCGGATGATGCTCGTCCCGGCCTTCATGGGGATTCTCGGCAAGTGGAACTGGTGGTCACCCAAGTTCCTGGTCAAGCTGCACAACAAGATCGGCATCAGTGAATCCGGACCGCGGCCGGAGAAACCCGCCGAGAAGCCCACGGCGGCTGCGGTGCCGGACAATGGCTAGGTGAGCAGCGATCCACTGACGAGGCGACGTCGCGCCCCCCGGGGCTCCGGCGAGCTGCTGCGCGACGAAATCCTCGATGCGGCCACCGAACTGCTGCTGTCCACCGGCCACGCCCGCGATGTGTCGGTCCGGGCGGTGGCCGAACGGGTCGGCGTGACATCACCGTCGATCTACCTGCACTTCACCGACAAGGATGCGCTGTTGGACGCGGTGTGTGCGCGTTACTTCGAGAAGTTCGACGACGAGATGCAGCAGGCCGCCGCGGGCCAGCTCACCACGCTGGACGTCCTGCGGGCCCAGGGGCTGGCCTATGTCCGTTTTGCCACCCAGACGCCCGAGCTCTATCGCATCGCCACCATGGAGGAGGGGCGCGCGGGCAGCGATGTCGACGAGACCCTGGTCACTGCGGCGTTCGGGCACATCCGGGACTCGGTGCAGGCGTTGATGGACGAGGGTGTGTACGCCCAGGACGACCCGACCACAGTGGCACTCGAGTTGTGGACGGCTGCCCACGGCGTGGCCGCGTTGTTGATCGCCAAGCCGTATCTGCCGTTCGGGGACACCGATTCCTTCGCCGACCGGGTGTTCAGCGCGGTCTGTGCAGGACGGATTGTCGCCGGTATCGTCGGACCTGGATCGACACCCACACAGACGGTTGACTGGCTCTTCGATCGGCCGGCCCCGAAACAGGTGACCAACTGAGGTAGGTGACTCATGGACAACCCATTTTTTGCGCGGTTGTGGACCACTCTGTCGGCGCACGAACCCGCGGCCCTGACCGCGCTGCGACAGGAGAATCTGGCCGGGCTCTCCGGCAGGGTGCTGGAGGTCGGCGCGGGCACCGGTACCAACTTCGACTACTACCCCGACACGGTGACGGAGGTGGTGGCGGTGGAGCCGGAGACCCAGCTGGCGGCGTCCGCGCGCGACGCCGCCGCCCGCGCTGCGGTTCCGGTGGTGGTCCGTGAGGAGCTCATCGAGGATCTGGACCCGGCCGAATCCTTCGATGCGGTGGTCTGCTCGCTGGTGTTGTGCTCGGTGGCCTCTTCCGATGGTGTGCTGCAACAGCTCTATTCGAGGCTGCTGCCTGGCGGTGAGTTGCGTTACCTGGAGCATGTCGCCACACCGGGGGCCCGGGGTGCGCTGCAGCGGGTCGCGGATGCCACGGTGTGGCCCCGTTTGCTGGGGAATTGCCACACCCACCGCCGGACCGAGACCGCAATCCGTGCGGCCGGGTTCGCTGTCCAGTCGACCCGGCGCGCGGCGGCCCTTCCGGCTTGGGTGCCGTTGCCGGTCACGGAGTTCGCCCTCGGCCGGGCGATCAAACCGGCCTAACCGCGCAGCAGGCCGGTCAGGCGGTGCAGCAGGGTCGGCAGGGCGGTGCTGGCGCTTTCCCGCAGGGATACCGTCGCGCTGTCCGACAGCGGCGTCGGATCTGGATTGACCTCCACCACCACCGTTCCGCGGGCCACCGCATACTCGGGTAGACCGGCCGCCGGGTAGACGAGCCCTGACGTCCCGACGACCACCAGTACATCGGAGTTGGTGACCGCCTCCACTGCGGCGTCCCACGGGCCGTCGGGCAGCGCCTCACCGAACCACACGATGTCCGGCCGGATCAGGCCGCCACAGGCGCATGTCGGCGGCATCAGTTCCAGCGTCGGCTCCGGCATGTCGGCGAGTGGGCCGGTGTACACCGAACCGCAGCTGTCACAACGAAACTCGAACAGGCTGCCGTGCAGATGGTGCACCGGTGTGCTGCCGGCACGTTCGTGGAGGTTGTCGACGTTCTGCGTGATGACACTGACCTCGGCGATTCCGGCCAGGTGCTGCCACGCCGCGACGGCACGATGCCCGTCGTTGGGTTCGACCTGCTGCACCAGATGGTGGCGCCACAGATACCACGCCCACACCCGTTCGGGGTGCTCCTGCCAGCCCTGCGTCGATGACAGTTCGTATGGATCGAACTTCGCCCACAGGCCGTTCTTGTCGTCGCGGAAGGTCGGCACCCCACTTTCCGCGGAGATGCCGGCGCCGCTGAGCACTGCAATGCGCACCACACCAAAATAGCTGGCCTGTTGGATACTGGTCCGGTGGACCTGGGGGAATGGCTGCGGGTTGATCCGCAGGCGGCAAAACCGTTGTTCGATCAGCTGCGAACGCAGTTGATCGCCGGTGTTCGAGATGGGAAGTTACCGCCGGGCACTCGGCTGCCCACGGTGCGGGACCTGGCCGCCCAGTTGGGGTTGGCCGTCAACACCGTAGCCAGGGCCTACCGGGAGTTGGAGACCTCCGGGATCGTCGAAACCCGGGGCCGTTTCGGCAGTTTCGTTGCCCGGGCGGATCCGGCGGACGCCGCCATGGCCGCCGCGGCGCACACCTACATGGAGACGGCACGCAATCTGGGCCTGGACAAGAGTGCGGCGCTGCGTTACCTCGATCTCGCGTTCGATTAGCGGGATCAGCCGAATTCCAGCAAGGTCACCGGTGGCCGCAACCTCTGCAGCCGCCGATTGTTGAAGACGCCCGAGATCACGGCGTTCATCACCCGGCCGCGGCCTCGGGGAGCCGGCAGATCGTGGACGGCGCGGATACCGGGAACGGTGTTGGCCAACTCGGCCAGTTCGGGCGCGGTCATCGAAAACGGCATCGGCGGAATCGCATACCGCAGTGACGGGCGCAGCCAACCGCGACGGGCCAGACCGGCAAACCAGGCCGGCGGCAGGTCGAACATCATCCGGCCCCCGGGGAAACGGCGGGCGCATGCGGCGATCAGCCCGAGCGCCTCTTCGGGCTGCAGATACATCAGCAGGCCCTCGGCGGTGATGAACACTCCCTGCTCGGCGGCATCGGTTGCCACCAGATCCATCCAGCTGTAGTCCAGGGCTGACTGCGCGGTCATCACGATGCGCGGCGACGCCGGCAGCAACTGCTCCCGGATCGCCACGATTGCCGGAAGATCGACTGTGAGCCAACGGAATCGGGCATCGGTGACGGTGGCGTCGAGCCGCCAGAAGCTGGTCTGCAGGCCTTCGGCAAGCGCGACGACGGTTGCGTCGGGGCGGGTGCGCAGGTAATCACGGGTGGCGCGGTCGAACGTCATGGAGCGGATGGCCATGTCCTGCCGGTTCGTGTGCCCGAACTTCGCGAAGTCGGCGTCGATCGAATCCGCCAGCCGCACCGCCACCGGATCGTCGATGAGAGCGTCGGGCCGGCGTGCCTCGTGGGCACGTACCGCGAGAGTCAGCAACGCTGTCTCGGATACTCCGGTCAGTTCCGCTTTGTGCCGGGCAGCGCCATTCGAGTCGGTCATCGGCCCCGAGCCTACCGACGCCGCTGGGCGGGCCGACTCACTCGAATTCCAGCACCGTGATGCTGGGCCGGGCCCGGCGTATCGGGCCGATCCGGTCCAGAACCGGCCAACCGGCGACCTTGAAGGCGCCGCGTCCGGGTCGAACGTGCACATCGCGTGCCGATCGCACCCCCGGGAGCCGGTCCGGCAGGGCCAATGCCTCGTCGGCGGTCAAAGCAAACGGCATCGGCGGTGCCACATAGCGCTCGGAGAGTTTGAAGCCTTTCATGGTTTTCCGGCTGAACCAGTGCGGTATCGAGTCGAACATGATGGCGCCGCCGGGAAAGCGTGCCGCACACGCTGTGATCAGGGCAAACACGTCGTCGGGATCCAGGTACATCAGCAGGCCCTCGGCGGTGATGAACACCCGTTGACCGTCACGGTCGGCAACCGCGTCCATCCAGCTCCAGTCGAGGGCGGACTGCGCCAGTGCCACGATCCGGGTGTCGTCGGGCAGCAGTTGCCGACGTACCTCCATCACGGGCGGCAGATCCACGGAGAACCAGGTCGCCTCATCGAGGAGACCGGCAGCGTCGAGCCTCCAGAAACTGGTCTGCAATCCCTCGGCGAGTGCCACGATCGAGGTCCGTGGATGCTCGAGCAGATGGTCAGCGGTGACGCCGTCGAAGGTCGCCGCCCGCAGCCCGTGGGATTGGTCGGGTTTCCCGAACTTCGCGTAATCGTGGTCGATGGCGTCGAACAGGGTGACCGCCCATGGATCGGTCACGGCGCCGTCGGGGCGTCGTGCTTCGCTGGCGCGGTTGTGCAGCGTCCACAAGGTGGTTGTCGAAACGCCGCCGAAGGTAGTGCCGTCGATTGCTGTCACAGCGACGAGCCTAGGTCGGACCGACGATCATCGGTGATCTACCAGGCCCCGGAAACGTGGTTGTTGAGTAGGCTCAGCAGATGACCCGACAGGTGTTCGACGACAAGCTGCTTGCCGTGATCAGCGGGAATTCACTTGGGGTGTTGGCGACGATCAAGCGGGATGGGCGGCCGCAGCTGTCCAACGTCTCGTATCACTTCGATGCACCCAATGTGGCGATCCAGGTCTCGGTCACCGAGCCGCGGGCCAAGACTCGCAACCTGCGCCGTGATGCCCGCGCCTCGATTCTGGTGAGCTCCGACGACGGCTGGTCCTATGCGGTGGCCGAAGGGGACGCGGTCTTGACCCCGGCGGCTACCGACGTCGGCGATGACACGGTAGAGGCGTTGATTGTGTTGTACCGCAACATCGCCGGTGAGCATCCCGACTGGGACGAGTATCGGGAAGCGATGGTCACCGATCGGCGGGTGGTGCTGACCCTGCCGATCTCACACCTGTACGGCGTGCCGCCCGGTCGCCGCTGACCAGGCGTTCGCGCAGGTGACAAGCAGGCTAGGGTGGTCATCATGGGTGATGTGACGGGTGAAGAAGCCGCCCCGGAAGACGACGCGAAGCGTAAGTTCCGGGAAGCGCTGGAACGGAAGAAGGCCAAAGCTGCCAATGGCTCGGATCATCGCAGTGGCGGTGTCAAGCAGGCCAAGCAGCACGGTCCGGTCGAGAATCGCCGCGAGTTCCGCCGCAAGAGCGGCTGAGTGCCGATTCGATCCTGTTGGACAACAGCAGGTTCGGAGTTTTCCGAGTAACAATTAGTGCCGCCCCTTCGGGCGAGCGACGGCGGCGGGACCCCCCGGACCCGCCGCCGCCTGATCGCTCTTCCTAGTGAGCGACTGCTTTCTCCGCCCCGACTCCGGTCAAGGAGCGAACCTCCATCTCGGCGTTGATCTCGGGATTGCCGCGGTCCGGTGAGGTCAGCGTTCCGACGATGCCCAGGATGAACGCCAGCGGGATCGACACGATGCCCGGATTGGCCAGCGGGAACCAGGCGAAGTCCACGCCGGGGATCATCGAGGTCTTCGATCCCGACACCGCGGGGGAGAAGACGATCAGAACGATCGTGGAGATCAGGCCGCCGTACATGCTCCACAGTGCACCCCGGGTGTTGAACCGCGCCCAGTACAACGAGTACACGATGGTCGGCAGGTTGGCCGCCGCGGCCACCGCAAACGCCAGCGCCACCAGGAACGCCACGTTCTGGCCATTGGCCAGGATGCCCAGGCCGATGGCGAGGACACCGAGGACAACCGCGGTGATCCGGGAGACACGCACCTGTTCGGACTCGGTGACGTTTCGGCCCTTCATGACGGTGGCGTAGATGTCGTGGGCGAATGAGGCCGACGCGGTGATGGTCAGTCCCGCGACGACGGCCAGGATGGTGGCAAACGCGACCGCGGAGATGACGCCGAGCAGGATCACCCCGCCGAGTTCGAAGGCCAGCAGCGGAGCCGCCGAGTTGACGCCGCCGGCGGCGCCGAGAATGCGGTCCGGGCCCACCAGGGCAGCCGCACCGTAGCCGAGCACCAGGGTGAACAGGTAGAAGGCGCCGATCAGGCCGATCGCCCACACCACCGAGCGGCGGGCTTCTTTGGCCGTGGGCACGGTGTAGAACCGCATCAGCACGTGCGGCAGGCCGGCGGTGCCGAGCACCAGCGCCAGTGCCAGCGAGATGAAGTTGATCTGCGAGGTCAGCGAGCCGCCGTACTGTGCGCCGGGCGACAGGACATCGCGATTGGCCACACCTTCGGTGGTGGCACCGGCGATCGCAGCCTGCGCCGAACCCAGGATCTCGGAGAAATTGATGCCGAACCTCATCAGCACCATCACCGTCATCATCCCGGCGCCGGCGATCAGCAGCACGGCCTTGATGATCTGCACCCAGGTGGTGCCCTTCATGCCGCCGATGAGCACGTACATGATCATCAGGACGCCGACGACGGCGATGACAATCGATTGCCCACTGCGACTGTTGATGTCGAGTAGTAGCGCCACCAGTCCACCGGCGCCGGCCATCTGGGCCAGCAGGTAGAACAGCGACACCGTCAGTGTCGAGGTGGCTGCCGCCAGCCGGACCGGACGTTGTTTGAGCCGGAAGCTCAGGACGTCGGCCATGGTGAATTTGCCGGTGTTACGCAGCAATTCGGCGACCAGCAGCAGTGCCACCAGCCATGCGACCAGGAAGCCGATGGAGTACAGGAAGCCGTCGTAGCCGTACACGGCGATGGCGCCGGCGATGCCGAGAAAGCTTGCCGCCGAAAGGTAATCGCCGGCGATCGCGATGCCGTTCTGGGTGCCGGAGAAGCCGCGGCCACCGGTGAAGAACTCGGCGGCGGTGGCGTTCTTCTTGCTGGCCCGGATCACCACCACCATGGTGACGACCACAAACAGGGAGAAGATCGCGATGTTGGCGATCGGGTTGCCAACGGTTTCGCTGGCGGCCAGGAGGTGTGTCACTTGACCGTTCCTTCCAGTTCTTCGCGGATGGCCTCGGCGCGCGGGTCGAGCTCACGATTGGCGAACCGCACGTACAGGCCGGTGATGACAAAGGTGGTCAAGAACTGGCCCAGCCCGATCAGCAGGCCGATGTTGACGTTGCCAAACACCTTGGTGGCCATGAAGTCATGTGCAAAGGCGCCCAGCAGAACGTAGACGGTGTACCAGATGAGGAAGAACGCCGTCATCGGGAACACGAAGCGTCGCAGCCGGCTGCGGAGTTCCTGGAACTCCGGGCTGGCCTGCATGGCGACAAACTCTTGGCCGGTGGGGGCCGGCCTACTCTCGGTGGTTGGCACCGTGGGTGCTCCTGACTGCTCGATTGTGAACCGAATGTGTGAAATGAGCGTATTGAGACTCCGGTCACAACCGAAGGGCTTAGCTGGATGGAATTGCCGAACCCGTTATCGCGTGCGCTAAACGGTCAGTCAGCGACGACGAGCGGTCGACGGTTCGGATTGCCTGGTTCAGCGTGATTCGCGGGGAAGTCGTTCCAGCCCCATGCCGAGCCGCTCCGGCACATGCATCCGCGCGAAGATCCGGGCCACATCCGGCGGTGCGGTGGTGGCGGTGAGGCGACTGACGCCGACCATGGTGAGGAACGCCAGCGGCACGGTGATCGCCGCGGGGTATCCGATCAGCGTTCCGAGCCAACCGCTGTCGTCGATACCGCCGATCACGGCCAGGGTGGTGGCCACGCCGGACAGCATGCCGCCCACCAGCAGGCCACTGATGGCTCCGGTGCTGGTGAGGCCGCGCCACCAGATACCCAGGATCAGCAGCGGACACAGCGTGGAGGCCGCCACGGCGAAGGCCAGCCCGACGCTGCGGGACAGCTCCAGTGAGGACGCGGCCAACGCCAACGGGATCGGCACGACACCGCCGACCACGGCCGCCAGCCGGAAGTCGCGGACGCGGCCGCGCAGCACATCGGTCGACAGCGCCCCGGCGATACTCACGAGCAGGCCGGATGAGGTGGCCAGGAACGCGGCGATCGCGCCGGCGGCCACCAGCGCGGCCAGCCCGGCGCCGATCACCCCACCGATGGCGGCGTCGGGCAGCAGCAGCACCGCGGCGTCGGCGGTGCCGGTGATCAACAACTGGGGCACGTACAGCCGGGCGAAGACCCCCAACAAGGTGGGAAACAGATAGAACAACCCCAGCAATGCCAGGACCGCCAGCGCGGTGCGGCGGGCGGCCCGGCCGTCGGGGTTGGTGTAGAAGCGCACCAGCACGTGTGGCAGTCCCATGGTGCCGAGGAAGGTCGCGACGATGATCGAAAGTACTTGGTAGAGCGGGTGACCGCCGCCGAGCCCGCGGCCGGAGGTGATCCACTCGGCCCCGTCGGTCGGCGCGCCGGCGATGACGGGGGTGGCTGCTCCCGCGGCCAGTGTCATGGTGGTGCCGTCGGCGAGGGAGTAGCGCCCGGGTGCGGTCAGGGCGACACCGTCGACCGTGACACCGGCCGGCTCGACCACCTGCACCACAACATCGGTGTCGATGGTGACCGTGGTCTCCTGCTGGACACTCGGCGGCAACGGCCCACCCAGTTCGGCACGGTCGGACAGGAACAACGCGAGCAGCGCCAGCGCCGGGATGGCGATGGCCGTGAGTTTGAGCCAGTACTGGAACGCCTGCACAAAGGTGATGGAGCGCATCCCGCCGCCCACCACATTGGCGATGACGATGGCGCCGACCGCCACCGGGCCGATCCAAACCGGCAGGCCCAGCAGGGAATTCAAAGTCAGGCCGGCACCCTGGTATTGGGGGACCAGATAGAACACACAGATCACCACCACGACGATCATGCTCACGGTTCGCAATCGTGAAGATCCCAAGCGGAATTCGGCAAAATCTGGGACGGTGTACGCGCCGGATCGGCGTAGCGGCGCCGCGACGAACAGCAGCAGGCCCAGGTATCCGGCGGTGAACCCGACCGGATACCACAGTGCGTCGGCGCCGTACTTGGCCACCAACCCGGCAACGCCCAGAAATGAAGCGGCCGACAGATACTCACCCGAGATGGCGGCGGCGTTCCAGCGTGGACCGACGGTACGCGAGGCCACCAGGAAATCTGAGGTGGTGCGTGAGAGTCTGCCGCCGTAGGCGCCCAACAGCACGGTGGCCAGCGCCGCGGCCACCAAGGCGAACGCCGTCAACGGGGGCACCTCCGTCACGGCTCTGAAGCCCCGTCGTCCACGATGCCCATGAAGTCGCGTTCACCTTGTTCGGCGAGCCGCACGTACAACCACCCCACCGCAAAGAACATCGGGTACAGCAGCAGCCCGAGGATCAGCCAATTGGCCCGGATGCCGAACACCGTGAGCTGTTCCAGTGCCGGGAAAGCGTTGCCCATCAGTGGGATCGCCACGATCACGCACATCACCACCGCGGCCAGCCGAAGTGCCAGCCCGAGCTGAGTGCGCACCAGCCCACGCACCAGTGCGTCGCCGACGGCGGTCTGCTCCTGCACTTCCACCCGGGTGCGCACGATCCGGGCGCCACGTCGGTGGGCCAGCACCACCCGTTGTCGCGGCGTCGGGCCACCCTGCTGGCCGTGCGGGTTACTCATCGCCACCCGGCCGGTAATTGCGCATGGGGCCGCGCACCAGGCGGTCCCGCAGCTCGCGAGTCTGCCGGCGGCTGACCGGCAACTCGACCTCCGGGGACCGGCCGTTCTCCTGGACCCGCACCAGCACGCCGCCGTCAGCGGTGCGCAGGCCCGTCACCAAATGCAAGGCCACCAGGTAGGACCGGTGTACTCGCTGGAATCCGAGGTTGCGCCAACGTGTTTCGAGGGTGGACAAGGGTATGCGCACCAGATGAGATCCGGACGACGAGTGCAGACGGGCATAGTCGCCCTCTGCTTCGACCCAGCCGATGCTGTCGCGGCGGACCAGCTGGGTGATGCCGCCGAGCTCCACCGGCACCACCTCGTCGGTGTCACGGGCCGGAGTGGCCGCGGTGGCCGGTTCTGCGGAGCGGCCGGCCAACACCCGTCGCACCGCCTCGTCGAGACGTTCGGTGCGCAGCGGTTTGAGCAGATAGTCGGTCGCGCCGACTTCGAAGGCCGCCAACGCCTTGTCCTCGTGCGCGGTCACGAACACCACTGCCGGTGGCGACGAGAAGTTGGCCAGCACCGCCGCCAGTTCCAGCCCTGACAGGCCCGGCATGTTGATGTCGAGGAAGATCGCGTCGATAGCCCGCTCGGACAGTTCCCGCAGCGCCGCGTTGGCGTCACCGACACCGTAGACGTTGCCGATACACGGATGCTGCTGCAGCAGGTAGGTCAGCTCGTCGCGCGCCGGGGCTTCGTCGTCGACAGCGAGCACGTCGAGCAACCGTGTCACCTGACGTCCTTTCGTGATCCGGCCATCACACGTGCACACCCGAGGCGAACTTGGGCACTCGCATGATGACCTTGGTGCCGGCGCCGAGTGCAGTCTCGACCACCAGACCGTAATCGTTGCCGAACGCCGCCCGCAGCCGATGATCGACATTGGTGAGGCCGACATGGGCCGAGTGTTCACCGCTGTCATTGGGCCCCAGCGCATCCGCGTGTGCCGAGCGCAACTCCTCGGGGTTCATGCCGACGCCGTCGTCTTCGACGGAGATGACGGTGTCGGTGCCTTCGTCGGTGGCGATCAGTGTGATGGTGCCGCCCTGTCCGGCCAGGCCGTGCCGGACAGCGTTCTCCACCAGCGGCTGCAGCGCCAGAAACGGCACGACGACATTGAGCACCTCCGGGGCGACCTGGAGCCGCACGTCCAGGGCGGTGCCGAACCGGGCCCGCTCCAGGGTCAGGTAGCGGTCGATGTTGCGCAGCTCGTCGGCCAACACGGTGTAGGGGCCGGCGGCGCGAAAGGAGTAGCGGGTGAAGTCGGCAAAATCGAGGATCAGTTCGCGCGCCCGGTCGGGGTCGGTCCGCACGAAGGAGGCGATGGTGTTGAGCGCGTTGTAGACGAAGTGCGGGCTGATCTGGGCGCGCAGCGCCAATACTTCGGCGCGGTCGAGGCGGGCGCGGGAGGCGTCGAGTTCGGCGAGTTCGAGCTGGCTGGCTGCATACCGTGCGACTTCGCCGACGGCGCCGAGCATGCCGGGACCGGGCTGCGTCGCGGTGACCACCAGCAGCACCCCGATCACCCCGTCGTCTTCCGGCGACAGCGGCTGTGCGATCAGCGCGGGCAGCTCATCACCGTCGAGCACCCGGCGCCCACCGGAGACAGCGGCCTCCACGGCGTGGTCGCAGCGCAGCACCAACTGCGGTGTCCAGCGACCGTCGTCACTCGGGTGGTGTGCCAGCATGCGGCCGTCGGTGCCGTACAGCGCCACCCCGTCCGCGCCCGTCAGGTCCCGCAGGTAGGGCACGGCGGTGCGCGCGGATTCGGCGTCGAGGCCCTTGCGTAGTGCTCGCGCCGCCAGTGCCGCGGTGTGCAGAGCGGCGTGCACGGCCCGTTCGGTCGGGGTGGACACCACGCGGCGGGTCCGTACCACCAGAACGGCCGCAACCAGGGCGGCGAGCAGAAACGCCGCGGCCAACGCGACGGCGACCTCGCCCGACATGAAGCTCACATTAGTGCCGCCGGGGGCCAACCTGACGGCACTGTTGATCGGGGTGTTGTCGGATCAGCAGCTCACCGCATGCTGGCCGACACGCCGCTGATCACATGACCGGGCAGGCGTACTGCCTGGCCACGTCCATCACCCGCTGTTGCGCTCCGGGTCCGATGACCCCCTGAGCAGCCAGTTCCAGTCCGATGTAGCCCGGTATGCCGCCCACACACGCCTGGTGGGCAACGCGCCACGCGGTGTCCGGATTGAGGTGATAGCCGTTTCGCTGCAGGCCTTGCAGATATCCGTCGAATTCGGGCGTGCCCTGGTCTGGTATCGCGTTGGCCGTGCCGGCCAGGGCAACAGCGGCGATGACCGCCGCGCCAAGAGCTGTGGCCACACGTCTCACGTTTGTCTCCTATGGGGGCATCCACCGGTTGTGGCTCACAGATTCGCACACTTCGACGACACGCACCGCTGAACCGTCAAGCTCTTGGACGCCTGCTCAGATGGGATCAGGTCGGCAACGGGTCGTCTTAAACTGGGGGACATGTCGAACCTCCAGTTGGTCCAAGAGCCCGCCGCTGACGCGTTGCTGACGTCCAACCCGACGGCGCTGTTGATCGGGATGCTGCTCGATCAGCAGTTCCCGATGGAGGCCGCTTTTGCCGGTCCCAAGAAGATCGCCGACCGGATCGGTGCCGTCGATGCCGGGTTGATCGCCAGCTACGACCCCGACAAGTTCGTCGCGTTGTGTTCGGAAACGCCTGCCATCCACCGGTTTCCGGGTTCGATGGCCAAACGGGTGCAGGCGCTGGCGCAGATCCTCGTCGACGAGTACCGCGGTGACGCCGCCGCCATCTGGACCGAAGGCAACCCCGACGGCCGCGAGGTGTACCTACGTATCAAGCGGTTGCCGGGGTTCGGAGACCAGAAGGCCCGGATCTTTGTGGCGCTGTTGGGCAAGCAGTACGGTTTCACCGGGTCGGGCTGGCGGGAAGCCGCCGGTGACTACGGCGTGGACGGCACCTTCAAGTCCGTCGCCGATGTGCGGGATCAGGATTCGCTGGACCAGGTGCGCAGCTACAAGAAGGCGATGAAGGCGCAGGCAAAGCAGAAGTAACACAAGAAGCCACTCCCGGACACCCCGACCTTCTGGGGTTTCGTGTCCGCGAGTGGCTTCTTGGCGTCGTGGGTTACGGCACCACCGTGGAGCCGATGGTCGGCATGAACTGGCACTGCTTCTCGGTGGTGGTGATCTGACCGAAGATGGTCGACATGATGCTGCCCGAGCCGGTGTCGACGATGGCGGTCAGCGTGGTTGGCCCGTCGCCGTTGATATCGGAGCGCGGTTTCAGCGTTGCGCTGCCCGACTTTCCGGTGGTCAGGTTGACCCAGGTGACGTTCAGCGGAAGCTTCTGCACCTGGGCCGGTCCGGCGGTGCCGACTGCGGTGAACACATAGGCCGTCTGTCCGGCCTTCGGCCCCGGTGTCGGGATGGTGGCCGGCCCGGCCACCGAAAGCGCCGTGGCGATGGAGTTTCCGCCGTCGGCCAGGCAGCCGTTGCCGATCGACGGGTACATGAAGTCCTGGGTCGGCGGTGCGTCGGGACCGAACGCGGAGCCTGTCGGTGCGGCGGCCGGGGCAGGAGCCGCACCCGGTGCCGGTGCGGGCCCGGCTTCGATGGTGACGGCGGCCTCCGGTGCCGGTGCTGCTGCCTGTGTGAGCGGTGCCGCTGCCGGCTGCTGGCCGGGAACATGCGAGACGGGCGTGGTGGGC
>NZ_JBARXZ010000068.1:0-17470 GCF_049647605.1 Mycobacterium sp.
GTGCAACCCGCCTGACGGCCGCCCGGGCCGGCATCGACGGGTGCCAGGTCGACGGTGCCGCCGGCGGCCGCCACGGCCGCGGCGGTGGCGTCAGCATCATCGACGGCGATATAGGTGCGCCACTCGATCGGGGCACCGTCCTCGGCGGGCTGAATCGCGGCGACATCCTCACCGCCGAGCGTGGCGATCAGATAGCTGCCGGGAGCATCGGCGGGCACGGCATCCTGGAATGTCCAGTCGAACAGCCCGCTGTAGAAACGTTTTGCCTCATCGAGGTCGGTGGCGACGACGTCTACCCAGCAGGGCACGCCGTGCGGATATGTCCGTGGTTCGGTCATAGGGCTCAGCGTGCCCCAGAGGTCTGACAAACACATGAACCCACACTCTTTGCCTCATCGGCAAGAGTTGTTGCGGCCCTGTGGCCGGCCTCGGCAGACTCGAGTCATGTCGACAACACCGACCCACGCCGGTCGCGCACCGAAGTCCGCAGCCGACTGGGACAGCAGGTATGCCAGTGCACCACAGCTGTTCAGCGGGCATCCGAATCATGCGCTGATCACCGAGGTGAGCGGCTTGGAACCCGGCCGGGCGCTGGACGTCGGATGCGGGGAGGGAGCGGATGCGATCTGGTTGGCCGAGCACGGCTGGAACGTCACGGCGGTGGACGTCTCGCAGGTGGCGTTGGAGCGGGCGGCGCTGCGCGCGACGCATCTGGCCACGCCGGTGCAGTGGGTGCAGGCCGGGTTGGCCGACTTGTCGCCCGCCCCCGAGGGCTATGACCTGGTGACGGCGCTCTATCCGGCACTGCCGAGCTCGACTGCCCACGCCGGCGAGCACGCGCTGCTGAATGCGGTTGCGCCGAAAGGGCTGCTACTGGTGGTCTTTCACGCCGGATTCGATGGCGCCAAAGCCCGAGAACACGGGATCGACCCGGCGGACTATGTCATGGCCGTGGATGTGGTCACGGCGCTACTCGGTGGAGACTGGCAGGTCCATATCGACACCAAGCGGCCCCGCGAAATGCCCCCGGGCGCTGCGAACAACGGGCACACCGACGATGTGGTGATCCGCGCCCGGCGCCTGCGGTGACGCAGGTCCAGCCCCGGTCCCGGACGTCCGTGCGGTGCTCGCCGAGATCCGATCAGCCGGCGGTGGCCACGTCATCCCCGAACCACTTTTGTTTGATCAGGTTGTAGGTTCCGTCTTCCCGCATCCGGAACATGGCCTGGTTGATCGGTTTACGCAGCGGGCTGTGCGCATCGAAGACGAACCCTTGGTTCTCTTCCTGGAATACCGGTCCGGCCATGACGGCAACGCCTTCGCCACGGTGGGCGACATAGTAGCGCAGGACGGGTGCATCGAATACCACTGCGTCGTAGTCCTCTTCGCGCAGCAGATGGTAGGAGTCCTCGATGTTCTGAGTTTCCGTGGCCTCGATGCCCATGCCCTGAAGGAACGTCGCTGCGGTGGTGCCGCCGACGGTTGCCACTGATTTCCCGTACAGGTCGGCCGGCCCGGTGATCTTCGCGTCGAGCTTGGCCACGGTCAGGGTGGCACTGAGGTTGGCGGAGTAGAACGACACGAACACGATGCCGGCAAAACCCCACAGGATCGCAAGTGTCTGCGTGATCGTTTTGGTGGCTGTGGTGCTGTTCTTGCCGACCAGCGATCCGATGCCCCAGCCGAACGATTGGAGAATGCCGGGGTAGTAGGACCGTGACACGACAGGTTCAGCGGTGCGGCGTTCGATGAGCCAAAAGATGTGTGCGGGAACGGTGCTGACCACCACGGCGGCGCTGAGCCAGATGAGCATGGTCCGCGACAGCAGCAAATCGAGATAACCGCCGAGCCCGGGTACTGCGGGGCGGGTGTCGTGGACGGGGACGATGATCTGCAGGCCGGCGTCGAGGGTGGGCTGCGAGAAATCGAAGACTTCTTCTCGGTCGGCGGTCAACGAGATGGCGCCGACGGCGACGTCGGCAATCCGTTCGGCGACCGAATTCAGCTGCCCCTGAACATTATCGGTTTCGATGAACTCGGTGTCCCAGTCCAGGCGTGAGGCGACTTCCTTCCACAGATCTATGCTGAACCCCGTCAGTTCGCCGCTGGTGTTCTGCATGACAAACGGTTCCAAGGTGTGCACGACGACGGTGATCGTTTCGGGTTCGGCGGCCGTCACCGGTTCGGGGACCGGGACGGGTTCGGTGGCCGTCACCGGTTCGGCAGCTGCGGTGGGAGTAACAGGGGGGACTGCCGACAGCAGGGCCACCACGAACATGACCGCCACCAACGCATAACATCTCAAACCCACCTAGCTGCACTCCTTGTCCGATTGGCCGTGTTGTCCGATTGGCCGTGGTCTTTCCGCTCACACGATGTCCTGGGCTAGATCGGCATTCGATATCCGAAGTATTCGTGGTCTTCGTTGTATCCGCCCTGCCCCTTGCCGATGTGTTCGAAGCTCTCGACGAACTCGATGGAGTCGATCCACTTGACCTGTTTGAAACCCAACTCGACTTCGTTGCGCAGCCGCAGTGGGGCGCCGTGGTTCTCGGTGAGGGGTTCACCGTTCATCTCGTAGGCCAGCAGTGCCATCGGGTGGCGCATGTGGTCGATCTTGTGGCAGTCGTAGTAGCGGCCCTGCCCAGGTTCTGAGCCGTCGGCCAGCGAGCGGAACACCACCCATCGTGCCGTCGGCAGTGGGCTGACGATGCTCATGATGTCCGACATCCGGACGCCGCCCCACTTTGCGATCCCCGACCACCCCTGGATGCAGTAGTGCTGGGTGATCTGCTCGTGTTTGTCCATCGCCAACAGCTCTGCATAGCTGAAATCTCTTGGTTTCTCGACCAATCCGCCGACATGCAGGCTGTAGTCGGACCACTTCCCGGCTTGGAGCTGCCGATAGGTCTCGGAGGTGGGCAGGGTGCCGTTGCTCCAGAAATACGGTGAGATGTCCTTTTCGGAGTAGTTCGCGTGCGGATGGAACCACTCCATGAGTCCCTTGATCCAACCGATCGATGCCTGGCCGATCTTCTGCACCGTCCGCGGGTATCGCAGCGTGGCGGGCGAGGCCAGGCACCACAGAGCGACGATGACGGCCATGATCAGTAGGTAGATCACCAACGCCCAGTACGAGTCGGTGTTGGTGCCGAACACGATGTGATTCAGGTTCCCCACCAGGCCGGTGGTGAACACCATCAGGGTGTGGACGACGATGAAGAACACCATCCACGCCAGGATCAGGAAGTGGATCGAACGGGCGATCTGCCTGTTCGTGGGTCCCTTGCCCAACCCGAACCGGGCCGCTATCGCTGGGGCCTGGAGCAGGCCCGTGAGGAAAGCCAGTGGTGCGAACACGAACACCGTCAAGAAGTAGGCGAGCAACTGAAGCCCGTTGTAGGCGACAAATCCGTCATTGGCGGGGAAATCCAGCGACAAGTACTGCACGCCGGTGGACACCGCGTTCGGAATGACATCCCAGGATTGGGGGACGATGCGCCGCCACTGCCCGGTTGCGAACAGCAGCACGTAGAAGACCAGCCCGTTGAGCAGCCAGAGCGCGTCGAACGTGAAATGCCACCAGCGGGCCAAGCCGATCGTGTGCCGAACACCGGGTATGCCCAGCCATTTCGGCAACGACACCGAGTCGTCCTTGGCGGTCCACATCTGGCCGGGTTCGACGGGGTTCAGTCGATCTGCTGGAACCGGTCCCCGAAGCCGCAGCCAGGCGGTACCGGGGGTGCTGCCGGCATTGAGATACAGGCGCGGATGGTCCGCCAGGATCTGCAGACCCGCCCGAATGATGAACATCATGAAGACGATGTTGAAAAGATGCCCCCACCGTAGCCACGCGGGAATGCCGGGCTCGATGGCGCCTCGGGTGGCCGCTGTTCCCGGGTAGCGCAGGATGAACTCCTGCATCCAGCCGAACTGCCGCAGATGCTGGGCGATGGCCACGCCCACGACCAGTGCGGCAACCCCCAGCGGCACCAGCCACAACGTGCTGATCCATCGGCGACCGATCCGGACCGACGGGATCTGGGCGGGCTCATCGGCGATACCGCCGGCCCACTCTCCGAGGCGGATACGCTCCCTGTCGGCGCCGATGTGCGCAGCTCCGTCCACACGGTCCGTGGCACCGCCCGCAACACGATCGTCAGTTTCCACGGACTTCACCGTACTGCAGAATTCTTACCGAACCATGACGGTTCGGCGGCCTCCGGCCGTGTCTGAATCCCCGGTTGTTGTAAAGCGAACCCGGTGTCGACGTTCTCCTGTGTACCTGCATTTCGGGTCTAACTGCGGCTGGGGTGCCGGCCGAAGTACAGGTCTCCGCGGAACTGGAGCAGAAGCGCGATCGTTGCGGTCCAGCCTGTTTGGTGGCTGGCGCCGAGTCCTCGGCCGGTGTCACCGTCGAAGTACTCGTGGAAGGGCACCAGGTCGCGCCAGTGCGGATCGTTGTCGAAGTAGTTGTTGTCCCCGAAGACCGCGCGCCGGCCGGATTGGTCGCGAACGACCAGGCCGGTGAGGTGCCGGGCGATTCTGTCGCCGACAACATCGAGGGGGACGTCGTGATCCGGGTTTGCTGGATCGGGAATCCGCACGGTGTCACCGAAGAAGCGCGCATAGGAGTTGAGCGCTTGGACGAACAGCAGATTCATCGGCAACCATACCGGGCCACGCCAATTCGAGTTGCCGCCGAAGGTGCGGTTGCGTGACTCCGCGGGCTCGTAGGTGACCACATGGTCTTCGTCACGAACACGGTAGGTGAACGGATGGTCGGAATGGTACTTCGACAGGGATCGAATTCCATTGTGTGACAAGAATTGTTCAGGATCCAACACGCGCCGGAGGATCGCGGCGAGCCGGTCCTGGTGGACGACGGCGATCATGAAATGAGAACTGTCACCGCCGCTCATCTCCAGATGGACGTCTTGATCGGTGTGCTCGTAGGTGACCGCAAGATCGGCCAGACAGCGTTTCACGGTGGCCACCGCCTCGGAAGCGCTCGCCGGGATCGAGATGGCTGCGAACAGGGGGACGATCGCCTGCATGGAGAACACCTCGAGCGAACTGCAACTGCCGTCGGGCAACTCGATCACATCGTGATAGAAATCGGTGTCGTCGTTCCAGAAACTGACTTCGCCGCTTCCCTTTTCCAGCGCGTTGGCGATCAGCCAGACATCCCACAACCATCGGCTGAACATGTTTGCGTAGGTCGGCTCCTCGAGGGACAGCTCGACCGTCATCTCGAGCAGGTGGAACACGAGTGCGGCCATCCACGCGGTGCCGTCGACCTGTGCGAGCTGACCGCCCGTCGGTAGCGGATGGTCGCGGTCGAACACCCCGATGTTGTCCATGCCGAGGAAACCGCCGCCGAACACACCGCGGTTGGATGCGTCCTTCTGGTTCAACCACCAGATGGTGTTCAAGGTCGATGACTGATATGTACGGGCCAGGAAGTCCCGGTCGTCGACACCGGTGCGCAGGCGGTCGATCTGGTAGACCTGCCAGGCGGCCCACGCATGCACCGGCGGATTGGTGTCGCCGAATGACCATTCGTAGGCGGGAATCTGGCCGTGCGGGTGCTGGGCCGTGGACTGTTGGAGCACCAGGACCTGTTCCTTGGCGAATTCGGGATCGATCAGCGCCATGGTCACGCAGTGAAAGGCCAGGTCCCAGGCCGCGAACCACGGATACTCCCAGGCGTCGGGCATCAGCAGCACAGCACCGACCGCAAAGTGCTGCCAGTCGTGGTTGCGGGCGGTCCACCGCTGCTCCGGTGGCACCGGCTGGCCCGGGTCGCCCTTGAGCCAGCGACGGACCTGATAGTTGTAGAACTGCTTGCACCACAACAGCCCGGCGAGGGCTTGGCGTTGGACCAGGCGTTCGTCGTCGGTGAGATCGGCCGCCGCCACCGCCGCGTAGAACTCGTCGGCTTCGTGTTTGCGCAGCGCCAGCACGTCCTCGGCCTCGACAAATGGGTGCTCATGGGGTGCCGGAGCGAATCGCGCGGTGACCGTGACGGTTTCGCCCGGCGCCAGCACTGCGGTGACATGTGCGGCGGCCTTGCTGCCCGCGGTGGTGTCAACGGCGTCGCGGACGCCACCGATGAGGTAGTCGTTGATTCCGTCCTTGGTGGTTCGCGAAGCGTTGGCAGAGCCGAACAGCAGCTGGTTGTTGGTCTCGTTCTCGCAGAACAACAGCTCCGGGGTGTGATCTGCGGACGTGGTGACCGAGAACCAGCGGTCCCCGAGTTCCGGATGTGAGGTCGTGGCGATCCCGGTGCCGCACTTGGTGATCCGGGGTGGTTGTTGTCCCGGATTCCACGACCAGGTGTTGCGGTACCACAGCTGCGGCAGCACGTGGATCGGTGCCGCCTCCGGACCGCGATTGGTCACCGTCACCCGGCAGTAGAAATCCTCCGGGTCGGTCTTGGCGTACTCGACCTGGACATCGAAATAGCGCTGTTGGAGCCACTGTTCGCGGAGCGCGTCGAAGAGCTCGTACTCGTCCTGGTCCGGTCCGCGGTCGAGGTTGGTCTGCAGCAGGTCGTCGTACGGAAAGGCGGCCTGTGGGTATTTGTAGATCGTCGAGGCGTACGCGTGGGTGGGCAGGTTGTCGGTGTAGAACCAGTAGTCCTTGACGTCCTCGCCGTGGTTTCCCTGCTCGTTGGCCAGCCCGTAGGGCCGCTCCTTGAGGATGGCGTCGTGGCCGTTCCACAGACTGATGCCAAAACAGATGGTCTGGTCGCGGTCGCACCAGCCGGCCAGCCCGTCCTCGTTCCAGCGGTAGGCGCGGCTGCGGGCGTGCTCGAACGGGAAGTACGACCACGCGTCGCCGTCGGCGCTGTAATCCTCGCGGACCGTGCCCCAGGCCCGCTCACTGAGATAGGTGCCCCAGCGCCGCCACTGCTCGGTCCCGGCGTTCGCTTCCTCGAGCCGGTGGTGCTCGGCGGTGCTCACTGCCCGGAGGGCAGCCAGGGCTCACGCCAGCCCGGGTGTCCGGCCACGAGTGCGTCGACGCCGGCCGGGCCCCACGAACCCGGTTGGTAGACCTGCACCGGCGGGGGCGATTCCAGCAGCGGCGCGACGATCCGCCACGTCTCTTCCACCCCGTCCTCCCTGATGAACTGGCTGGAATCGCCGCGCATGGCGTCCCCGAGCAGCCGCTCGTACGGCTCGGGAGCTTCGGCGAGTTCCTCGGAGAAGATCAGCGACAGGTCGACGCTGCGAGTGGTGTTGGCGCCCCGCTCTTTTGCCTGGACCACAAGATCGACACCCGCATCCGGATCGATCCGCAAAATGAGCTCATTGGGATCGGTGAGGTTCGGCAGAAAGGGCAATTCGGGTGGGTGTTTGAAGATCACCCGGATTTCGGTGGCTCGCACCGGGAGCGATTTGCCCGCCCTGATGAAGAACGGCACCCCGGACCAGCGCCAGTTGTCGATCTGCAATCGCAGTGCGGCAAAAGTCTCGGTCTGGGAACCGGCGTGAACACCGGCGACGTCGAGGAAACCGTCGTATTGGCCGCGGACATAGTGGCGTGGATCGGCGGCTGGAATGGCCTTGAACACGTCGACCCGCTTGTCCCGTAACGCATCGGGACCATCGCAGCTCGGCGGCTCCGCCGCGACCAATCCGATGAGCTGCAGCAGGTGGTTCTGGACGACGTCGCGCAGCGCACCCACCGCGTCGTAGAAGCTGCCCCGATCCGCCACCCCGAAGTTCTCGGCCATGGTGATCTGCACGGCGGCGATCCGGTCGCGATTCCACAGCGGCTCGAAGATCGAGTTCGCGAACCGGATGTGCATGATGTCCATCGCGGGTTCTTTGCCGAGGAAGTGGTCGATGCGGAAGATCTGCCACTCGTCGAGGTGAGCGCGAAGCTGCTCATTGAGAGCCCGAGCCGAGGCGAGGTCGTGTCCGAAGGGCTTTTCCACGACCACCCGGGCGTTGGCGGTGAGGTTCGCGTGCGCCAGCCCGTCGACCACCCGTCCGAACAGCGACGGCGGGATCTCCAGGTAGAACGTCGGACTGGTGCGTCCGGCGATGGCCAGGGCCACCCGCCGATAGGTGTCGGGGTCGGCAAAATCGCCGGACACCAGCGACAGCCGGGCCGCGAACCGCTTGAACACCTCTTCGTCGATCTGCTCGCCGCCGGCTGCGATGGCTGCGCGCGCGTGGTCGCGCAGGGTGTCCGCCGACCAGTCGTCGAGCGCCACCCCGACGATGGGGCAGTCGAGCAAGCGCCGCCGCTCCAGGCGATAGAGCGAGCGGAAGGTCATTTTCTTGGCCAGGTCTCCGGTGATGCCGAAGACCACCAGGACGTCGGCCGGAGTGTTCTGTTGTGGGCTCATGGGTGTTACTTCTTCTCTGCGTGGCCGCCGAATTCGCTGCGCATCGCCGAGAGGATCTTGTCGGTGAACTCGCCGAGCTGACGTGACTGGAAGCGCTCGTACAGGGCGGTGGTGATGACCGGGGCGGGGACACCTTCGTCGACGGCGGCCAGCACCGTCCACCGGCCCTCCCCGGAATCGGAGACGCGTCCGGAGAACTCACTGAGATCGGGCGAGCTGGCGAACGCGTCGGCGATCAGGTCCACCAGCCAGGAACCGACCACCGACCCACGACGCCACACCTCGGCGACCTCACCGACGTTGATGTCGTACTGGTAGGCCCACGGGTCGCGAAGCGGGGTGGTCTCGGCGTCGACGGTCCTGTCGACCTTGCCGGCGTTTGCGTTCTTGATGATGCTCAGGCCTTCACCGATGGCCGCCATCATCCCGTACTCGACTCCGTTGTGCACCATTTTCACGAAGTGCCCGGCCCCGCTCGGACCGCAATGCAGGTATCCCTCGGGGGCGGTGCCGGTGCCCGGCTTCCGGTTCGGAGTGGGTTCCGCCGAACCGGCACCGGGGGCGATGGTCTTGAAGATGGGATCGAGCCGCTCCACGACCTCGGTCTCCCCGCCGATCATCAGGCAGTAGCCGCGGTCGAGGCCCCACACTCCACCGCTGGTGCCGCAGTCCACGTAGTGCAGGTCCTGCTGCGCCAGCATCTGCGCCCGGGCGATGTCGTCGCGATAGTAGGAGTTGCCTCCATCGATGACTGTGTCGCCGGCGCTCAGCAGCGGAACCAGCTTCTCGAGTGTCTGGTCGACGATTGCGGCAGGCAGCATCAGCCAGATGGCACGCGGCGCTTCGAGGTTCCTGACGAACTCTTCGAGGGAGGCGGCGCCGGCGGCTCCCTCGCTTTCCAGTTCGGCGACCGCAGCCGGGTTCACGTCATAGGCGACGCAGCGGTGACCGTCGGCCATGAGCCGCCTGACGAGGTTCGCCCCCATCCGTCCCAGTCCGATCATGCCGAGCTGCATGGGGTTGGTGCTGGTCACGTGTTCTCCTCGGGTCGCATTCGCTGGCTGCTCGACGTCTACGCGGCGAGGCGAGAGCACAACTGCACTGCGCAGCCCGTATCGGCGAGAGCTCCAGCAACCCTAACGGGGAATTGACGCGTAGCTCTGAGACCCGTGGATGCATGGTGTGTCGACCGACTGGTGGTACCGGCGGTCCGCCTAGCGCGGGTCGAGTCCCAGTCGGCGGTAGCGGTTCAGCCTGGCTGCAACCCGTGACGCCGGGGGTTGCAGCCGTAATGCGGACAGCTCGACAGCGATGGCCCGCGACATTCGCTGCGAGAACTGCACCGGTTCGTCGGCGGCATCCGGGTACTCGCCGACGATCACGTCGACGATGCCGTTGTGCAGCAGATCGCGCGAACGAATACCCTGTGCTGCAGCGAGTTCCGGCGCATGGGTGGTATCGCGGAAGACGATCGCGCTGGCGCCCTCGGGGGGCAGGGGGGCCAGCCATCCGTGCAACGCGGCCAGTACCCGGTCGGCGGGCACCATTGCCAGCGCCGGGCCACCGCTGCCCTGGCCCAGCAGCACCGACACCGTGGGAACTTCCAGCGTCACCAGGTCGGACAGACAGCGCGCGATCTCCCCGGCGAGCCCGCCCTGCTCCGCTTCGGTCGACAACGCCGGACCGGCGGTGTCGATCACCAACACCAGTGGCAAATTCAGTCCGGCCGCCAGCGCCATCCCGCGGCGGGCCTCGCGCAGCGCCGCCGGACCCACCAGCCCGCCTACCACCCGCTGCTGGCCCAGCACCACGGCCGGCTGGCCGTGCAGACGCGCCAGCGCCAGGAGTGTGGTCGAGGCGGCTTCACCCTGCCCGGTGCCCGAGAGCAGCACCTGCTCGGTGGTGCCGTGGCGGAGCAGGTCCGACACCCCCGGCCGGTCCGGCCGCCGGGATGCCTCCACGGATTCCCACGCGGGTACGTCGCGCAATTCGCCCGGGGACTCCGGGTCCGGCGCCGGTTCGGGGGTGTCGGTGACGACCTTGAGGGCGCGGTCCAGTGTGCTGCGAAGCAGCCGCAGCGGCACCACCCCGTCGATCACCCCGTGCTGCTGCAGGTTCTCGGCGGTTTGCACTCCGGGGGGAAACGGTTCGCCGTAGAGGTGCTCGTAGACGCGTGGGCCCAGGAACCCGATCAGTGCGCCGGGCTCGGCGACGGTGATGTGGCCCAGTGAGCCCCATGAGGCGAACACCCCGCCGGTGGTCGGATGCCGCAGATACACCAGGTAGGGCAGTTGCGCCCGCTTGTGCAAGGTGACGGCGGCGGCGATCTTGACCATCTGCAGGAATGCGACGGTGCCTTCTTGCATCCGGGTGCCACCGGAGCTCGGCGAGGCCAGCAGCGGCAGCCGCAGGGCGGTGGCGCGTTCGATCGCGGTGGTGATCCGCTCGGCGGCGGCCACTCCGATGGATCCGGCCAGGAAGTCGAATTCGCAGGCCACCACCGCGACCCGACGGCCGAACACCGTGCCCTCCCCGGTGAGCACCGATTCGTCGAAGCCGGTGGCGCCCCGGGCCGCGGTCAGGTCGGCGGCGTACGCGGCGTCGGGGTGTACGTCGACGGGCGCGCTGTCCCAACTCTGGAAGGACCCCTCGTCGAGGACGGTGTCGCGCAGTTCAACGGCGCTGATGCGGCTCACGGGGAGAGGGTATCGAGGACGGGGGCGCGGACCTTGCCCCCGGGAGAAATGCACCCGAGCAGACAGGTGGTAGCCGGAACAAGAAGTAATGTGGGCGCCATGATCGGTGTCACCCGCGTCGGGAACGTCACGACCATCGAGCTGCAGCGCCCGGAACGCCGCAACGCGCTCAACAGCGCCCTGGTGGACGGCCTGCGCGAAACCATCGAGGCCCAGGCCGCCGAAGACGCCCGCGCGATCGTGCTCACCGGGGCGGGCACGGTGTTCTGTGCCGGTGCGGACCTCTCCGGAGACGTATTCGCCGCTGATTTCCCGGACAAGGCGCTGGCGCTCAATCTCGCCATCGACCAGGTGCCGGTACCGGTCATCGCCGCCGTGAACGGCCCCGCCATCGGCGCGGGCCTGCAGCTGGCGATGATCTGCGACCTACGCGTGGTCGCACCCGAGGCGTACTTCTGGTTCCCGATCGCCAAATATGGGCTGGCGCTGGACAACTGGAGTGTCCACCGGCTGGCCAGTCTGGTCGGGTACGGCCGGGCCCGCGGTATGTTGCTCGGTGCGGAGCGGCTGTCCGCCGATACCGCATTGCAGACGGGTATGGCCAACCGGATCGGCACCCTGGCCGATGCCCAGGAGTGGGCGGCCGACATCGCCGGCCTGGCCCCGCTGTCACTGCGGCATTCCAAGAGGGTGCTCAACGACGACGGCGCCTACAAGCCGGAGATGCCGCCGCGGCACCGAGAGCTCTTCGACGCGGCCTGGGGCAGCCAGGACGTGATCGAGGCCCAGGTCGCCCGCGTGGAGAAGCGCCCACCGAGATTCCAGGGCGCGTAAAAATGCTGGAGCGCGCCGCCATGCTGAAGGGCACCGTCAAGCTCGTCGGCGGGACAGCCACCCTGGTGACCGGTGGATGGGCATTGCGCGCGCTGCACGGCGCGCCCTCGGCGCTCGGCGCCGGGCCCAGCACCATCGCCGCCGTCGCCAAGAGTTCCCCGAACTATCGCGGCGGGACCTTTCACAACGCCGAACCGTCCACGACGATGAATCTGACATCGCAGGAGCAGCGGATGCTGCTGCGTGATCTGGTGTTGGGCCGGTCGGCGGCCCAACCCGGCGGGCAGATCCCACTGGTGACCCCGGTGCCCGGCGCGACGGCCGGTGACCTCGCCGTCACCTGGTACGGCCATTCGTCGGTGGTGATCGAGGTCGACGGCTACCGCGTGCTGGCCGACCCGGTGTGGAGCCGGCGGTGTTCGCCGTCACGTTCGGTCGGCCCGCAACGGCTGCACCCGGTGCCGGCCCCGGTGGAGGCGCTACCGGCCATCGACGCGGTGATCATCAGCCACGACCACTACGACCACCTCGATATCGACACCGTGAAGGCGCTGGTCGGCAGCCAGCGGGCAGTGTTCTTCGTCCCGCTGGGCATCGGCGCGCACCTGCGGGAGTGGAACGTCCCGGAAGACCGCATCGTCGAACTCGACTGGGGTCAGGCTGGTGAACTCGGCGAACTGCGGCTGGTGTGCACACCGGCGCGGCACTTTTCGGGCCGGTTCCTGACCCGCAACACCACTCTGTGGTCGTCCTGGGCGGTCCTGGGCCCACGGCACCGCGCATTCTTCGCCGGCGACACCGGCTACACCACCGGCTTCGTCGACGTCGGCTCCGAATACGGACCGTTCGACCTGACGATGATGCCGGTCGGCGCCTATCACCCGGGCTGGCCCGATATCCACATGAACCCGGAAGAGGCGGTGCGCGCCCACCGCGATGTCACCGATGCGGGCACCGGCCTGTTCGTGCCGATCCACTGGGGCACCTTCCGGCTGGCGCCGCACCCGTGGTCAGAACCGGTGGAGCGGATGCTGGTGGCGGCTCGGGCCGAGAACGTGACGACGGCGGTGCCGCGGCCCGGGGAACGGATCGGCGCGGAGCTGGCGGCCACGCCGGATCCAGAATTAGATGCGTGGTGGCGGTTCTGACCCGTACGGTTCTCAGCGTGAACAAAGTGCTGGTCCGTGCCGGAATCGTGGCTGTGGCGATGACCTTGATCGCGGGGTGCGGGGCGCCCGCCCGGGATGACGGTGCCACCGGCGCCAGCACCACTGGCTCGGCACCGTCAGCACCGGTGCCGCCACCGCTGGTGCCTGCCATGCCGCTGCCGGAGAATGCCGTCGAGAATGCGGTGGCCCAACTGGACGGGATCGCCGAGGGGCTGATGGCGTCCTCAGGGATTCCCGGTATGGCGGTCGCCGTGGTGCACGGTGGGAAAACAGTCTATGCCAAGGGTTTTGGCGTCAAGGACAAGTCGGCTGCCGACGAGCCGGCCAACCGCGTGGACCCCGACACGGTGTTCCAGCTCGCATCGGTGTCGAAGTCGTTGAGCGCCACCGTCGTCGCGCATCAGGTAACCGAAAACCAGATCGGCTGGGACACCCCGATTGTGGAGAAGCTGCCGTGGTTCTCGCTGTCGGATCCGGCGGCCACTGCCATGGTGACGGTCGGGGATCTGTTCTCGCACCGGTCCGGATTGCCCGACCACGCCGGTGACCAGCTCGAGGATCTGGGTTATGACCGGCGCGCGGTGCTGGAGCGATTGCGTGAACTGCCGCTGGATCCGTTCCGGATTTCCTACGCCTACACCAACTTCGGCCAGACAGCGGCGGCCGAGGCGGTTGCCGCCGGTGCCGGCACCACCTGGGAGGAGCTCTCCGACCGGGTGCTCTACACGCCGCTGGGCATGACGTCGACCAGTTCGCGGTTCGCCGACTACCAGGCTCGGCCCAACAAGGCGCTCGGGCACATTGCGGTCGACGGTGGCTACCAGCCGCGATATCAGCGCAACGCGGATGCACAGTCACCGGCGGGTGGGGCCAGTTCGTCGGTCAACGACATGACTCGCTGGCTGACGATGGTGCTGGCCGACGGGACCTTCGACGGGCAGCAGATTGCGTCGCCGCAAGCTCTGCTGCCGGCGCTGAGCCCGCAGGTGGTGTCGAACCCGCCGGCCGAGCCGGCCATGCGGTCCGGCTTCTACGGCTACGGCTTCAACGTCGGTACCACCTCGGCGGCGCGCACCCAGCTGGGTCACTCGGGTGGCTTCGAACTCGGCGCGGCGACCAACATCCTGATCATCCCGTCGGCCGATGTGGGGATCGTCGCCTTGTCCAACGCCGCCCCCACCGGGCTGGTCGAGACGCTGACTGCCGAGTTCGCCGATCTGGTCCAGTTCGGTGAGATCCGGGAAGACTGGCGCACCCTGTACCGCAATGCCTTTACCGCGATGGACCAGCCGGAGGGGTCTCTGGTGGGACTGACGCCGCCCGCCGATCCGGCTCCGGCGCCGCCGCTGCCCCCGCTGGCCGGCACCTACTCCAACCCCTATTGGGGTGCGGCGGTGGTGACCGAGTCCGCGGGCACGCTCGGCCTGGCCGTTGGGCCGCACGGCGATATGTGGCCGCTGAAGCATTGGGACGGCAACATTTTCACCTTTGAGCTCGTCAACGAGAACGCGCCTCCCGGTACCGTGTCGAAGGCGACCTTCGACGGTGACCGCCTGATTCTCGAGTACTACGACACCGACAAGATGGGGACCTTCACCCGATGACCGACTTGCCTTCGCTGGATCAGGCTGCCGGCCTGTCGGACGCCGAGGTGGCCCAGCGGGTTGCCGACGGCCAGACCAACGATGTCCCGACCCGAGCTGCGCGCACTGTCTCCGAGATCATCCGCGGCAACGTCTTGACCCGGATCAACGCCATCCTCGGGGTGCTGTTCTGCATCGTGCTGGCCACCGGCTCGTTGATCAACGGCCTGTTCGGCCTGCTGATCGTGGCCAACAGTGCCATCGGCATCATCCAGGAGCTCCGGGCCAAGAAAACCCTGGACGAGCTGGCGATCGTCGGGCAGGCCCGGCCCACGGTGCGGCGCCGATCGGGCACGGGCCCGCTGGCCCCCAACGAGGTGGTGCTCGACGACATCATCGAGCTCGGACCGGGGGACCAGATCGTTGTCGACGGAGCCGTCGTCGAGGAGTCCAACCTCGAGGTGGATGAGTCGCTGCTCACCGGCGAGGCCGACCCGATCGCCAAAGATGCCGGCGATCAGGTGATGTCGGGCAGTTTTGTCGTCTCCGGCTCGGGCGCCTACCGGGCGACCAAGGTGGGCCGGGAGGCCTATGCCGCCAAGCTGGCCGAAGAAGCCAGCAAGTTCACGCTGGTGAAATCCGAACTGCGCAGCGGTATCAACAGAATTCTGCAGTTCATCACCTGGCTGTTGTGGCCGGCCGGCCTGTTGATCATCTACACGCAGTTGTTCACCACCGACGCCGGCTGGCGGGAGTCGGTGCTGCGCATGGTCGGCGCGCTGGTGCCGATGGTGCCCGAAGGTCTGGTGCTCATGACCTCGATCGCGTTTGCGGTGGGGGTGGTGCGGCTGGGAAGACGGCAGTGCCTGGTCAACGAGCTGCCCGCCATCGAGGGGCTGGCACGGGTCAACGTGGTGTGCGCGGACAAGACCGGCACGCTCACCGAGAACGGGATGCGGCTTGCTGAAGTAAAAACCCTGGGTGCAGAGGATGTTTCGGATGCGCTGGCGGCACTGGCGCACGAGGATGCCCGTCCCAACGCCAGCATGCTCGCCATCGCCGAGGCTTATCCGCACAAACCCGGTTGGACCGCGGCCGCCTCGGCGCCCTTCAAATCGGCCACCAAATGGAGTGGAACATCTTTTGCCGGACACGGTAACTGGGTGATCGGTGCCCCGGATGTCCTGCTCGACCCGGCCTCGGATGCCGCCGCCGAGGCGGAGCGCATCGGTGCGCAAGGGCTGCGGGTGCTGTTGCTCGGTTCGGCCGAGTACCAGGTCGACGCCCCGGCCGCGCCGGGAAAGGTGACTCCGGCAGCCCTGGTGGTGCTGGAGCAGAAGATCCGCCCCGATGCCCGCGACACGTTGGAATACTTTGCCGAACAGAAGGTCTCGGTGAAGGTGATCTCGGGTGACAACGCGGTGTCGGTCGGTGCGGTCGCGGGCTCGCTGGGGTTGAAGGGCGAGACGATGGATGCCCGCCGGCTGCCGCAGGAGCCGGAGGCGCTCGCCGATGCCCTCGAGGAGTGCACCACATTCGGGCGGGTCCGCCCGGACCAGAAGCGGTCCATGGTGCATGCGTTGCAGTCCCGTGGCCACAACGTCGCGATGACCGGTGACGGTGTCAACGACGTGCTTGCACTCAAGGATGCCGACATCGGCGTCGCAATGGGCTCCGGGAGTCCGGCGTCGCGGGCGGTGGCGCAGATAGTGTTGCTGGACAACAAATTTGCAACCCTGCCCTATGTGGTGGCCGAAGGCCGGCGGGTCATCGGCAACATCGAACGGGTCTCGAACCTGTTCCTCACCAAGACGGTGTACTCGGTGCTGTTGGCGTTGCTGGTCGGGTTGGCGGGCCTGGGCTCCAAGCTGTTCGGTAGCGACCCGTTGTTGTTCCCGTTCCAGCCGATCCACGTGACCATCGCCGCCTGGTTCACCATCGGCATCCCGGCATTTGTCCTGTCGTTGGCGCCCAACACCGAGCGCGCCCACCCCGGATTTGTGCGCCGGGTCATGGTGGCGGCGCTGCCCACCGGTCTGGTGGTCGGGACCGCAACCTTCGTGTCCTATCTGCTGGCCTACGAGGGGCAGTACGCACCGGTTGAAGTGCAGACCCAGGCGTCGACGGCGGCGTTGATGACGCTGTTGGTGGCCGCGGTCTGGGTGCTGGCGTGTGTGGCCCGACCCTACGAGTGGTGGCGCATTGCGCTGGTGGCATCCTCCGGGGTGGCCTATGTGGTGATCTTTGCCATTCCGCTGGCGCGCGAGAAGTTCATGTTGGATCCCTCGAATGTCGAGGTGACGACAACGGCGTTGATCATCGGAGCGATCGCTGCGTCGATCATCGAGGTGATGTGGTGGATGCAGGGCCGAATCCTGGGGGAGAAGCGCCAGCTCTGGAAGAGGGACTAGACGACTGCGCTCACGTACCTGCACCGAGCCCGCGCCTGGTTCGCCGCGCGCGGCATCACCCACATCGAGAAGACCGTTGCCGACTGCCGTTTGAGGCCCGTTTTTTGTCGTACCCCTCTGCAAGTATGGGGGTATGTCTTCCGCTGCAACATCTTTGGCTGAGGCTGGGAATCGTCCCGGTGAGCGGTTGGAGGTGTTGTTCGATGAGTTGGCGGAGTTGACCGGACAGCGCAATGCGCTCGACGGTCAGATCGTGGACATCATCGCCGAGATCGACCGCGATGGACTCTGGGGTGGCACCGGCGCCCGGACGGTGGCGGGGTTGGTGGCCTGGAAGCTCGGGGTGTCTCCCGCCCACGCCAGAACACTGACCGCTGTGGCGCAGCGGCGCGAGGAGTTCCCCCGCTGTACGGCC
>NZ_JBARXZ010000069.1:0-13527 GCF_049647605.1 Mycobacterium sp.
CGGGCCAGATCAGCACCAGGTCGTCGCGGTACATCGCGGCCAGGGGCCGTGGTGATATCCGTGCCACCAGCCGGTCTGCGGCGGCGAGCACCCGGGCCGCCGTGGCCGGATCCCGTTGTTCGGCGCAGCGCAGCGCGACCAGATGCTGAGCCCCGGACAGATCCCAGCCCAGCCGCCGAGCCCGATCCAGCAGTGGCCCGATATCGCCGTCGCCGGTGTTCAGCAGATCGGCGACCAGTGAGCCCCGGAGGCGCTGCTCCACTTCGGCGGCGGTCCGCGCCCGCAGCAGCTCGAGCGCGGTCACCACCGCGGCGTGCTCGGCGGCCCGCACGTCCATCCCGGACAGGTCGGACCGGGGCGCCGCAATCCAGATGCGCGCCACCACTTTTCCATCCAGAATCACCCCGGTGACGGCGGTGTTCCGCGGCCCGGCGACGACGGTTCCGCCGTCGAGGTCGGTGGGGTCGCTCAGTTGCGGCGGTTCGTCGATGGTGCCGGCCAGCCGCTCACCGTAGATGTCTTCGATCAGTACCTCGCGGCCCAGCAGTTCCGCCAGCGCCGCCGCCACCCCGGTGACACCTTCGCCGCGCAGCGCGGTTGCGGTCAGCAGGGCGTGCACCTCCTCGGCGCGCCGGAGTTCCCGGATGGTGCGCTGTTCGCTGGCGCGTAATTGGGCTGTGCCCAAGGCGATTGCGACCTGTGTTGCCATGGCGTTGACGAGGCTGATCTCGACGTGATCGAAGCGGTGGGGCGCGGCGTGGTAGCCGTTGAGGGCGCCGATCACCCGTCCGTCGCGGCGCAACGGGACCGACACCAGCGCTCGGTAGCCCTGTTCGTGCGCGACGCCGCCCCAGGGGCCGATTCCGGGCACCTGGTCGATGTCTTCCAGCGCCACCACGTCCCCGGTGCGGAACGCGATGCTGGTCGGGGCCTCGTCTTCGCCGGCCGGCGCCGCGAGCAGGATCGGGCGTTCCGCGTTGACCTTGGCGACGTAGTCGGCGGAGAGCCCGTGTGAGCCGACGATGGTCAGCGTGGACCCGTCGGCATCGGGAAGGAACACTGCGCAGAAGTCGTAACCCAGCAATGTGCAGGCGGTGCGGGCCACCCGGTCCAGGAGGTCGGTGACGGGTTCGTCGCCGCCGACCGCTTCGCCGATGCCGGCCAGGGCGTCCAGCCACCGCTCCAACGGCACATCCGAGCGTGGTGTGTGCGTAGACATACGACCCAGCATAAGAGTGTGTTTGCAGACATTGCCGCAGGTGGTCTGTGTCACGCATCGTGTTGCGAGGCGGTGACAGCCGTCACAACGCCGGTAACGATAGTAAGGAGTGCCCGTGCGCAGGCACACACGGAACCGCATGCGCCGCGCCGTCACGGTGGCGGTTGCGTTGGCGGCGACAGTCGTCACGTCCGGCTGTGCAGCCGGTCTCGGCGGACCTGCCTCTTCGCGGGCGGCCCGTGACGGCGAGATCCGCTTCACCTTCGCCCCGGACCCGATCTGGGACTACATGAACGACACCGGGCTCGTCGATCAGTGGCAGGACGACACCGGCTACACCATCGAGACCAGCGCCACGTGGGACGAGTTCGGGTTGTTTGCGGGCGGGCACGCGGACATCATCTCCACGGCGTCGTTCGAGGTGCCCTACCTCGAGGAGCAAACCCAGCGAGAGACCGTGATCATCGGCCGCTACAACGCCGAACGCAGTCGTATCCTGGTGCGCGCCGATGACCCGGCGCAGACGGTGGAAGATTTGCGGGGCAAGCGAATCGGTGTGTTCACCACCGTGTCGGGAACCCTGGTCTGGGGTGCGCTGATCAAACAGATGCACGACATGACCCTGCTCGACGGCGATTTCAAGATCGTGGTCGCCGATATCCAGAACCTGTCGAACCTGTTGGCGCGTGGTGAGATCGACGCCTGTATCTGCTATCCGGATCTGTCGGCACGCGAACTGCGTGACGGGTCTGTTCGGCCGCTGTACGACGGCAGGTCGTCGGCCGATCTGTTCGCAGAGCTCAACGCGCCCGGGCACGACGGGCCGATGGGCAACGTGTTTGTCGCCCGCAAGGAATGGGTCGATGCACACCCGGACGAGGTCTCGGCGTTCCTGGACCTGTGGAGCCGCGGCCTGGACGAGTGGCAGGACCACCGCGACGAGATGATCGAGCGGTACCCGCAGCACTTCGCGGTGGCCACGCCGGAGGATATCGAGTTCATGAAACAGTATGTCGGCGAACATGACTGGGTGGTCGACGAGGTTCGCTTCGATCAGCGATGGGCCGACGACGAGAGTTCCATCTTCGACCTGATGCGCAGTACCGGGATCATCGGCGACGACATCGGCGATCCCCAGTTCCTGCCGACCGACCAAGGAGTCCACCAGTGACCCAGACGACTGCCGCGCCGGCGACACCGCCCGCGCAGGCACGCGATGCTGAGCGCCGCGAGGGCGCCGGGCCACGGCGGTGGCTGGTGTCCGGGATCGCGCTCGTCGTGGTCTTGGCGGCGTGGGCGGCGCTGGCCGCCTGGATAGACGACCCGATCCTGCCCCGTCCGGGCGCGGTGGGCCGACAGATCATCGAGATCACCCTCTCCGGTGCGGCATTCACCAACTTCGCCTCCAGCATCAGCAAGATCGCCGCCGGCTTCCTGATCGCGATGGTCGGTGGTCTGGTCATCGGCTTCCTCATGGGTCGAAGCCGGTTCATGACGTCCTACTTCTCGTTGCCGCTGTTTGTCCTCGGGAACATGCCCGGACTGACGTATGCGGTGTTCGGACTGCTGATCTTCGGTGTCGGTGCCGGCGGGCCGATCGTGGTGTCGGCGTTGGTGGCAATGCCATTCATCGCGATGAACGTCGCCGAAGGGGTTCGCTCGGTCGACGGCAACCTGCTGGCGATGTGCCAGGCGTTCGAACGCAACCGACGTGACGTCCTGCGGCATCTGTACCTGCCGGCCCTGGCGACGTTCGTCTTCGCCGGTGTGCGGTACGGCTTTGCGATGGCCTGGAAGGTGGAGGCGCTGACGGAGGTGTTCGGCGCCAGCGACGGTGTCGGTTTCATGATCCGCAAGGCCTACCAAGAGTTCATGGTCGCCGACATGCTGGCCTGGACGGCACTGTTCATCATCACCATGATCCTGATCGAGCGTGGTCTGGCCTACCTCGAAACCCGTTTCTTCTCCTGGCGGAAGGACCTCGCATGACCCTCGCGACCCCGACGGACAAGTGGCGCCGCCACCTGAAGACGCAAGGCTCTTCGGTTCTGGCGATCACCGCGTCGCTGCTCAGCATCCTGGCGGTCTGGCAGATCGCGGTTGTCGTCGGCAACCGGGTGCCGTCGTTCACCGCGACCATCGACCGGCTGGCGTCGGAAGCCGCCATCGGCGAGCTGTGGCACAACCTGGCGCTGTCGATGAATCGGTTCCTGTTGGGTCTGGCCTTGGCGCTGGTGGTCGGTACGGCCATCGGTGTGCTGATGGGCATGTCGAAGCTGGCCGATCTGGCGTTCTCCGACCTCAACGCCGCCGCGCTGGCCATTCCCGCGGTGATCTGGGCGCTACTGACGACCATGTGGTTCGGTTTCGGCTGGCTCACCCCGGTGGTGACGGTGTTCCTGTCCGGTCTGCCGTTTGTCGTGGTCAACATCGCCAAGGCCACCCGGGCTGTGCCGGCCGAACTGTTGTTGATGGCACGGTCTTTCGGCGTGTCCCGCGCCTACATCCTGCGCCACATCGTGGCCCCCGCCGTCGCCGGATCCACCGTGGCAGCCGTCCGGTTTGCCATCATGAGCGCCTGGAACGGCCTGCTGCTGGCCGAATGGTTCGGTGCCACTTCCGGTGTCGGATGGCGATCCCGGTACTGGTATGACGCCAACCAGCTCGACGGCTTCTTCGCCTGGGTGCTGGTGTTCATCCTGGCTCTGGTGATCGCCGACCTGCTGATCCTCGGACCCATTGAACGCCTTGCGACCCGCTGGCGTTCGGCCTGACTTCCAGAAAGTGACAAAAACCATGGCTTCCATCGAAATTCGGAATCTGGTCAAGGACTTCCACGACCGGCAGGGCAACCGCACCCGGGTCATCGACGGTATCGATCTGACCATCTCCGGGGAGACGTTCGTCTCCGTCGTCGGGCCTTCCGGCAGCGGCAAGACCACCCTGCTCAATATCGTCTCCGGCATCGAGACCCACACCGCGGGCACCGTCAGCCTGCGCGCCGGTGAACGCGACGCCCGCGTCGGCTACGTCTTCCAGGATCCGCGGCTGCTGCCGTGGCGCACGGTGATGGCCAATCTGAGCTTTGTGCAACATGAACGGGCCGGCTGGCAGGACCGGGCCCGCCACTACCTGGATCTGGTGGGGTTGAGCCATTGCGCAGACCGTTACCCGTCGCAGCTCTCCGGTGGTCAGCAGCAGCGCATCGGCATCGCGCGGGCGTTTGCCGTGGAACCCGATGTGCTGCTGATGGACGAACCGTTCTCGCACCTGGATGCGATGACCTCGCGCACGCTGCGTGAGCACTTGGAACGCATCTGGCTGGAGTCGCGGCGCACCGTCATGTTCGTCACCCACGATGTGACCGAGGCCGTCCAATTGTCGGACCGTATCGTGGTTCTCGAGCCGGGCGGAAGGATCCACGAAATCATCGACGTCGACCTGCCCCGGCCGCGTAAGGCCTCCGACCCGGCGGTGGCGGTACTGCAAGCCGAAGTGCTGGCCCGGTTCGAGGCACTGGAAGCCAGAGAGGCGGCAGCGGTATGAGCATTGATCTGCGACCCGGAGTCATCGACGTCCACGCCCACTGGCTGCCGGAGGCGCTGTTCGGGCTACCGCCCGGGTCACCGCTGCCGGCGTTGCACGGCCGTGACGGACAGCTGCATCTCGGAGAGCTGCCGTTGTCCATCGAGACCGACGCGATGAGTGACCCGATCCGGGTGCTGGCCGATACCGACGCCGCCGGACTGGGCTCGCGGGTGCTGTCCGCGCCGCCGTTTGCGTTCCCGGTCGTCGCCGATGCCGGTGTCGACGGTTACGTGGGTGCGTTCAACGACGCACTGACAAAGGTGTGCCGCGACAGTGACGGCCGGCTGCTGGGCCTGGGCCTGGTGTCGTTGCACGACCTGGACTCGGCGCGCAGCCAGATGAAGGCCATGGCGGCCACCGACGTGATCCGCGGTATCGCGGTTCCGCCGCTGCTGGGCGTGCAGTCCTTCGACACCGAACCCATGCGGGGCCTCGTCACGATCGCCGCCGAGCAGGGTCTGGCCGTCCTGGTGCATCCCATGCAGCTGCCGCGGCCGGAGTGGGCGTCGTACTACTTGGGCAATCTCATCGGCAATCCCACTGAAACAGCCACCGCGGCAGCATCTCTGGTCCTCGGTGGCGTCCTCGAAGAGTTACCGGAGCTGCGGATCGTACTGCTGCACGGTGGCGGTTGTGCCCCGGCGCTACTGGGCCGCTGGCAGCACGGGTGGCAGCAGCGCGCCGACGTGCGCAGTGCCGGGACCCGGCCGCCGCGGGAGGGGTTCCGCGACCTGTGGTTCGACACCCTGTCGCATGACGGCCCGGCCCTGGATCTGCTGCGGGCGCACTGTGACCCGGAACATCTCGTGTGTGGCAGCGACTACCCGTTCGACATGGGTGTCGAGCAGCCGTTGGATATTCCGCGCAGTGTGGGTCTCGACATGGCGGTGCTGGAAGCCAACGCGCGCCGGTTCCTGGCTCTCGATTAGGAGTCGGCCAGGGCGTCTCGCAGGATCCGGCCGGTGGCCTCCCGGTCCGGGTCCCGCCGCACCACCAGGCCTTTGGCGAAGGACAGCTTGTCGCCGGCTTGCCGTGGCGCGACGTGCAGGTGGATGTGGAACACGGATTGGAAGGCCGCCTTGCCGTCGTTGATGACGATGTTGTTGCCGTCGGCGGCCAGCTCGGAGGCCCGGGCGGCCCGACCGATCCGCTGACCGATCGTCACCAGCCCGGCCACCGTCTCGGCAGGGGTGTCGGTCAGGTCCACGCTGTGGGCTTTCGGGACTACCAGGGTGTGGCCGCGAACGATGGGCCGGATATCGAGGAACGCCAGGTAGTTGTCATCCTCGTAGACGCGGATGGCATCGGCGGCGCCGGCGACGATGGCACAGAACACGCAAGACATCCCGCCACGGTAACCAACCAGCTCGTCGACTCGGGCGGTGACCGTGTGGAATCGCGCGCCGGGTGTGCAGAACTAGAGGTTCTGTGCCGACCACTGCGCGAGGCGGCGGTCTCGCTCCTCGGGTGTGAGGTCCTCGACTCGTGTCATGATCGCCCAGCGCTGCCCGAACGGGTCGACGATCGAGGCGAACCGGTCACCGGTGACAAACGTCGACAGCGGCTCCCGGATGGTGGCCGACGCGGCCACCGCACGGGCCACCACCGCGTCGACGTCAGCGCGGTACAGCACGATCGAGTGGGTCACGTCCGGACCCACCTCGGGTGCGGCCAGCCCGAACTGCGGATTCGGATCCGACAGCTGTAGTCGGCCGTGTCCGAAGTCGAGCTCGGCGTGCGCCACCAGGCCGTCGGGACCATCCATGCGCTCGACCACTTCGGCGTCGAACACCGAGGTGTAGAAGTCGATGGCCGCGGCGGCCCCGTCGATGACGAGGAACGGAGTCAGGCTGGTGTAGCCGGCGGGAATCGGTGCGACACTCATGGTGTCCAGTTTCCTGAGGTGGTGCCGGTGGAGGCTTGTAAAAACGCGCCGCAGAAGGGAATCGTCGGCCGTGCCCACAGCGCCGCCGCCTTCGAGCTGACGCGGTGGGCGCCTTCACCGGAGGCTGCCGAGTACGTCGAGCATTTCTGGTCGGTGCAGTGGAACCTGCCCGACGGCGCCGCCCACGACAGCACGGTCATCACCTTCCCCGCCATGCACCTGACCCACGAGTGGGGAGCCGAGGCGTCCCGGCACGGCCACCCGCTGCCGTCGACCCTGGTGCACGGTGTCGTCGGAACCGTTTTCCGCATCACTTTGCGCCGGTGGGGCGCCGTCGTGGGCGCTCGCTTTCATGCAGGCGGATTCGCCGCCCGCTACGGCTGCGACGCCTCTGCCTACACCGGACGGATCGTGCAGGCGGCTGAGTTGTTCGACCTACCTCTGGTTGTCGATGATGACCGCGAAACCGCGCCCAGCCAGCTGGAGGCGGCCATCGTGGCGCGCCACCTCGAGCCGGATCCGACCTATCGCGCATTGCGACGGTTGCTCGACGGGATCCGGGACGACGCCGATGTGCGCCGGGTACAGCAGGTGATGGAGCGAGCGCCCTGGAGTGGCCGCACCACCCAGAAGGTTTTCAAGCATTACGTCGGGGTGCCGGCCAAGTGGGTGTTGTGCCGGTATCGGTTGCAGCGGGCGGCCCTGGAGATCGAGTCCGAACCCGGCGTCGACTTCGCCGAGCTGGCGGTACGGCACGGCTGGTACGACCAGGCACATTTCTCGCACGACTTCCGCACGATGCTGGGTTGTGCCCCAGGCGAATACGCAGCGCACCACGGGGCCTGAGCTACGCTGCGCCGATGGACAACATCGAGTTGGCGTTCGCCGGAGCAGCCGAGCAGGCGCGGATGTTGGCTGCCGGGGCGATCTCCGCGCCGGCCCTCACCGAGCTTTATCTGGACCGTATCGAGCGCCTGGACCCGGAGCTGCGGGCCTACCGGGTGGTGTTCACCGAGTCGGCGCGGGCCGAGGCGAAAGTCGCCCAGGACCGCCTCGACGCCGGTGAGCGGCTGCCGCTGTTGGGTGTGCCCATCGCCATCAAGGACGACACCGATGTCGGCGGGGCGACCACCACGTACGGCAGCAACGCCCATGGTCCGGCACCCACCAAGGACGCCGAGGTGGTTCGGCTGCTGCGGGAGGCCGGCGCGGTGATCCTCGGTAAGACCTCGGTGCCGGAGATGATGATCTGGCCGTTCACCGAGACCGTCGCCTATGGGGCGACCCACAACCCGTGGGATCTGGCCCGCACCCCCGGTGGCAGTAGCGGCGGCAGTGCCGCGGCCGTCGCCGCCGGGCTGGCGCCGATCGCGTTGGGATCCGACGGGGCCGGCTCCATCCGGATTCCGGCCACCTGGTGTGGACTGTTCGGGATCAAACCGCAGCGGGACCGGGTGCCGCTGGCCCCGCATGACGACGCGTGGTGCGGCATGTCGGTCTACGGGCCGCTGGCACACACCGTGGAGGATGCGGCGCTGTTCCTGGACGTCACCTGCGACAAGGCGATGCCCGGACCGGAGGGCGGTTTTGTCCGGGCTGCCTCCCGGCCGCCGAATCGGTTGCGAATCGCGTTGAGCACCAAGGTTCCTCCGCTGGTCACCGCGCACCGCGACGCCGAGCAACGCGCCGCCGTGCACCAGGCCGGTGCGGTGCTGCGTGAGCTCGGCCACGACGTGGTGGTCCGTGATGTCGACTATCCGACGGCTGCGGTCTACGGCCATGTGATGCCGCGGTACCTCCGCGGCATCTACGACGACGTGCGGGCGTTGCCGCATGCAGAGCGTCTGGACTCGCGGACGCGGGGGATGGCCCGGATCGGCCGGATGTTCTCCGATACCCGGATCGCGAAGATCCGGGCCGCCGAGGCCGAGCTGTCCGCGCGGATGCTGGCGATTTTCGATGACGTCGACGTGGTGATCACTCCCGGCACCGCGACCGGGCCGTCGCGCGTCGGCGCCTACCGCCGGCTCGGGGCGGTGTCGACGTTGGCTCGGGTGGCGGCCCGGGTGCCGTTTCAGGCGGCGTTCAACGCCACCGGTCAACCAGCGGCGGTGGTGCCGTGGGGTCTGGACCGGGCCGGGCTGCCGCTGTCGATCCAGCTTGTCGGGCGGCCCTATGACGAAGCGACGTTGCTGGCGCTCAGTGCTGAGCTCGAAGCCGATCATCCCTGGGCGCACCGCCGCCCACCCGTAAGCTGAAACCCGTCAGCAGCCCCCGCTATAAAACCCCCCAAAACCCCCGCGACCACAAAAACTCCGCGACCGCGCGTGTCTGTACGCCGACGCGCGGCAGTTTGTGTACATAGGCGTGCGCTCGCCAGGTAGCTGACCACAGTCACGACCCACCGAGCGCTTCCCGCCACGCCGCCAGTTTGGTGGCCATCGGCACGGTGTGCGCCGGGCTGGTCGACGGCAGCCGGGTGTAGCGCAGCCGCGGGTCGAAACCCACCAGCCGGCGGTAGTTCAGCTCGGCCGCACCACCGGTGAAGAAAACCCGCTCGATACTGGGATGCCGCCGATAGAATTCGGCAAAATCATTGGGCTCCATGCTGTCTCGTTCCACCGCCGAATCCAGGCTGCCCGCGCGACGGCAGAACCGCAGAACATCCCACACGGCGACACCGCGCCGGATCAAGGCCGCGGTGCGGGTGGAATATGGTGCGCCGGAGTCGAAGTCGAACAGCTCACCGGTGATGGTCCAGAACCCGTTGCGGGGGTTGCCGTAGTACTGCTGGTGCGTCAGCGACAGCACGCTGGGGGCGTTGCCCAGGATCAAGATCGTCGGCTCACCGCCGATGATGGGTGGCAAGCCGACAACATTCACGGCGAACCCGATGGCTGAACCGGCGACACGGCTACCTGTCTACCAGGTGGGCCGGGGAGTCTCGGCACGCGACCGACACTCCCCGGCTGCCGGTCAGGACAGGTGATGCACTTCCTGCAACCCGTACACCGGTGTGGGGATACCCTCGAAGCGCGCCTTGAGCTGCAGCGCCAGATACAGCGAATAGTGCCGAGATTGATGCAGGTTGCCGCCGTGGAACCACAGGTTTTCCTGCTGGGTGGGCTTCCACATGTTGCGTTGCTCGCCCTCCCACGGCCCGGGATCCTTGGTGGTGGCGCTGCCCAGACCCCACACCTTGCCCACCTTGTCGGCGACGTCCTGGCCGATCAGGTCGGCGGCCCAGCCGTTCATCGATCCGTAGCCCGTCGCGTAGACCACCGCATCGGCGGGCAGCACGGTGCCGTCGGCCAGGACCACGGAGTCCTCGGTCAGATGCGACACCTCGCCGTGCGCGAGTTTGATGGTCCCGTCGGCCACCAGATCGCAGGCGCCGACGTCGATGTAGTAACCCGAACCGCGGCGCAGATACTTCATGAACAGCCCGGACCCGTCGTCGCCCCAATCCAAGTCGAAGCCCGCCGCCGCCAGCCTGTCGTAGAAGTCCTTGTCCCGCTCGCGAATCGCGTCGTAGATCGGGATCTGGAACTCGTGCATGATCCGGTACGGCAGCGACGCGAACGTCAGGTCGGCCTTCTCTGTGGTCATCCCGGCCGCCAGCGCGCGCTCGGAGTACAGGTCGCCCAGACCGAGGTCCATCAGCGAGTCCGATTTCACGATGTGCGTCGAGGACCGCTGCACCATGGTGGTGTCGACATCGTTTTCCACCAAGGCTTTACAGATGTCGTGCGCGGAGTTGTTGGAGCCGATCACCACCACCTTCTGGCCCGCGTAGCGGTCCGGTCCGGGGTGGGCCGACGAATGGTGCTGCTCGCCGCGGAACACGTCCTGGCCGGGCAGCCCCGGGATGTGCGGCTTGCCCGACATCCCGGTGGCCAGCACCAGGTGCGTCGGGTGCAGCGTCAGCTGCTCGCCGTCGCGGTCGATCTCGACGGTCCACTGGCCGTCGTCGTAGGACGCCGAGGTGCAGCTGGTCTTCGACCAGTACGGCACCTCCATGACCCGGGTGTAGAACTCCAGCCAGTCGCCGATCTTGTCCTTCGGCGCAAATACCGGCCAGTTCTGCGGGAACGGCAGATACGGCAGGTGGTCGTACCAGACGGGGTCGTGCAGGCACAGCGACTTGTAGCGTTTGCGCCACTGGTCGCCGGGGCGTTCGTGTTTGTCGAGCACGAGGGCGGGGACGCCGAGCTGCCGCAGCCGGGCACCGAGTGCGATGCCGCCCTGGCCGCCACCGACCACCAGGACATAGGGCTGCGTGGCCCGCCCGAGCTCGGCTTCTTCGGCGGCCTTCTTCTCGGCCCACGACCGGGGGTCGGGATCGCTGCCGTGCACCGCACCCATCACCCGGGACGGACCCTTGCGTTCCTCGTGACCCTTGAGTTCCTGCAGCGTGGTCAACAACGTCCACGCTTGGTCACCTTTCAAGCGGAGGTGGCCCACACCGCGGCCGGAGGCTGTCTCGAATTCGATGAATGCGGTCGTCACGTCACCATCCGAGGTGGGGGTCTCGCGGGTGCGGAAGCTGGACGGGTCGGTGGCGGCCAGGCGCGCGGTGAGCATGTCAGCAACGCCGTCACGGCCCTCGACGGTTTTGAGGTTCCAGGTGAAGGCGACGAGGTCGCGCCAGAAGCTGTCGGTGGCGAACTTGCCGGCGGCTCGCTCGACGTCGCGGGCGGCCAGCGCGGCCTCGAAGTCGGCCAGCCACGCGTCCACTCGCTGCTGCGGGCTCAGGGTGTCGATTGACGGTTCAAGTGTGGAAGTCATGTGATACAGGGCACACCCGTGCGGTACGGGTCACAAGAGTTGCGTGACGTTGCGACTCTCTCCGAGAGGTTCGGCGCGCAACCTCGTGCAACTCTATCGGTGTGTGGTCGCCGTCACATAGAACTCAGCGCATGAAAGCAGCTGTGTATTACGGACCGAACAAGATCGAAGTCGCCGATGTCGCCGAGCCGACACCCGCGCCGGGCACGGTCAAAATCAAGGTCGGCTTCAACGGGATCTGCGGCACCGACCTGCACGAGTACTACGCCGGCCCGATCTTTGTGCCCACCGCTCCGCATCCGCTGACCGGCGCGCAGCTACCGCTGACCATGGGTCACGAATTCTCCGGAACCATCACCGAGATCGGTGCCGGGGTGACCGGATGGAGTGAGGGCGATCGCGTCGCCGTCGAACCGATCTACAAGTGTGACCACTGTGGGCCGTGCCGGGCGGGCAACTACAACGTCTGTCAGCAGATCGGTTTCCACGGCCTGATGTCCGACGGCGGTATGGCCGAGTACACCGTGGTGCCGACCAGCATGCTGCACAGGTTGCCTGATTCCGTGTCGCTGGAACTGGGTGCGCTCGTCGAACCGATGTCGGTTGCCTACCACGCGGCCACCCTCGGCGACGTGAGCCCGGGGGACACCGCGATGGTGTACGGCGCCGGGCCTATCGGAATCGGGCTGTGGTTTGCCTTGCGCGGCAAGGGATTGCAGGATGTTTTTGTTGTCGAGCCGTCGCCGACCCGCCGTGCCGCCATCGAGGTCCTCGGGGCCACCACCCTGGATCCCCGCGAGACCGACGTGCCCGCGTTCATCGCCGAGCACACCAAGGGTAACGGTGCCGATGCGGTGTTCGATGCAGCCGGCGTGGCGCCCGCGGTGAGTTCGGCGTTGGCCTGTGTCGGCTCACGCAAGCCGCTGATCAGCGTCGCCATCTACGAAAAGCCCTTGGAAACACCGCTTTTGAATCTTGTCATGAACGAGTCCCGGATCCAGGGATCGCTGTGTTACACCGGTGCGGATTTCGAAGCGGTGATCGCGCTGATGGCGCAGGGCAAGTACGACACCACCGGGTGGGTGACCCGCATTCCGCTCGACGACGTGATCGACGAGGGTTTCGAGGCACTGCATGCGGGCACAAAGATGAAGGTTCTGGTCGACCCGAAGGGAGTACGGTAATCATGACACTCGAGGGAAAAGTTGCCCTGGTCACCGGTGGTGGGCGCGGGATCGGTCGCGGTATCGCACTGCGGCTCGCACGTGACGGCGCCGATGTGGCCTTGGTCGATGTGCGTCCCGACGGCATCACCGCCGTCGCCGAAGAGATCGCCGAGATCGGGCAGAAGGCAACCACATTCGTCGCCGACGTCGGCGATCGTGATCAGGTTTTTGCTGCTGTCGACCATGCGGCCACGGCTCTTGGTGGCTTCGACATCATGGTGAACAATGCCGGTGTAGCCCTGGTCGGGCCCATCTCCGATGTCACGCCGGGGGAGTTGCAGCGGATCTGGGCGATCAACGTCGACGGTGTGTTGTGGGGTATCCAGGCGGCGACCGCAAAGTTTGCCGAGCAGGGAAACCAGGAACGCGGCAAGATCAGCCGAATCATCAATGCGTCCTCCATCGCCGGCCATGACGGGTTCGCCATGTTGGGGGTGTACAGCGCCACGAAGTTTGCGGTCCGCGCACTGACCCAGGCCGCGGCCAAGGAGTACGCGGCGGCCGGTGTCACCGTCAACGCCTACTGCCCGGGTGTGGTGGGCACCGACATGTGGGTGGAGATCGACAAACGGTTCGCCGAACTGACCGGTGCGGCTGAGGGGGAGACCTACGACAAGTTTGTCGGCGGGATTGCCCTGGGCCGGGCGGAGACGCCGGAGGATGTTGCCGGATTCGTCTCCTACCTGGCCGGCCCGGATGCCGACTACATGACGGGCCAGTCCGGGTTGATCGACGGTGGGCTGGTGTACCGATGACGCCGGTATTGGTGCCGCCCAAACTCACGTTTCGGCGCAAAAACGACCCCTTTCAGCGCCCGAACG
>NZ_JBARXZ010000070.1:0-12720 GCF_049647605.1 Mycobacterium sp.
GCGCTCGACGGTCAGATCGTGGACATCATCGCCGAAATCGACCGCGATGGACTGTGGGGTGGCACCGGAGCCCGGACGGTGGCGGGGTTGGTGGCCTGGAAGCTCGGGGTGTCTCCCGCCCACGCCAAAACACTGACCGCTGTGGCGCAGCGGCGCGAGGAGTTCCCCCGCTGTACGGCCGGCATGCGGGAAGGTCGGGTGTCGCTGGATCAGGTTGGTGTCATCGCCGAACACGCCGCGACCGGCTCTGACGCCCACTACGCCGAACTGGCGGTCAGTGCCACCGTCAACCAACTACGCACCGCCCTCAAAATGGAACCGAAACCCCAACCCCAACCAGACGCCGAACCCGACCCTGCAGCTGAACCCGGACCCGGACCCGACGCCGACCCTGCAGCTGAGCCTCAACCTGGTCCGCAACCGCAACCGCAATCGCAACCTGAACCTCGTCTGGAACCGGCGCGGTCGATCAGTAAGACCTGTGACGAGGATTCCACGACCTGGCACATCACTTTGCCCCACGATGAAGCGGCCACCTTCGACGCCGCCCTGGCCTCCCACCAGGACGCAGTTGTGGCCGAGTGGAAACGCAACCATCCTGACGGGCCGTCTGAGACCACCCCACCGTTCCCGAACCCGGTGGACGGGTTCATCAGTCTCATCCACGCGGGCTGGGACACCGATGTGGCTGCTCGACCTCATGGGCAGCGCACCACCATCGTCGTGCATCTTGATGTCGAGAAACGGATCGGGGCCTTGCATCTGGGTCCCGTGCTCACCGACGAGGACCGGCAGTATTTGACCTGTGATGCCACCCGCGAGGTGTGGTTCGAACGGGCCGGCCAACCCATCGGGGCCGGGCGGGAAACCCGCACCATCAGCCGTCGACTCCGCCGCGCCCTCGAGAATCGGGATCGCTGCTGTGTGGTCCCCGGCTGCAGCGCTACCCGCGGGTTGCATGCTCACCACCTGCAACACTGGGAAAACGGCGGCCCCACCGAATTATCGAATCCTGTGCCGGTTTGTCGGAGGTCCGGTCTGGCGAACCTCAGCACCGTTCAAACGTACGGCGCACCCTGTCACATCAGGTGTTCCTGGACGGCTTGGTACACCGTCCGCACGGTCGGTTGAAATCCGAGCTGGCGAGCCAGCGAACCATCCATGTGTATGTACCACGGATTTGCCAGAGGGCTCGAAGACGACGCCATTTCTCCACCAGCGAGTGCAATCAGCTCATAGATCGAAGTTGGCGCATCGTCGGCGATATTGACTACACGCCCATCCATCGCGCCGCTCAACGCGAGCATCATCGCGGTAGCGATGTCGCGATGATGGATCATGCTCATTCGTTGTGCAGGTTGAAAATTGGCGTTTACAGCCAGCGCGGGAAGCGACTCCAGATGCCCGTCCTGATCGCCATAGACAAACCCGAATCGCTGGATCGACCAGTTCAGCCCGCTGTTGCGAAGCTCATTCTCCGCCGCAAGCTTGCTAGCCGGATAGTCCAGCGTTGGTGCGGCCAAGTCGCTTTCGCGACCCGGATGCGGACTGTCGATGTTGTAGACGAGCCCTGTGCTCGCCATGACGAACCGCGCCTCCGGTGCGTAGGCTTGCGCCGCAGCGATCAAGTTGCGCGTGCCCTCGACATTGGCTTTCCAGATCAAGTCGGTGTCGGCAGTGCGGAACACCGCAGCCAGATGGATGATCGCCGACACATCCTCCAGCGCCTCCGCAAGCGAACCGGGATCTAACAGGTCGCCCTGGACGGCCGTAGTTCCGGCAGGAATCTCCTTGCCGGCCCTGACAAGAGCGCGGCAATCGACTCCAGCAGCCACCAAACGAGGAACCAGGCGAGCCCCAACCAGACCGGTCGCTCCGGTAATCAAGACAGTCATTCGTCACTCCTTCTCATGTGTGAGATTTTCAAGGCGTTCTGTGGCGATGCGCAGAACTCGCGCCGTGGTGGCGATATCGGCGGCATCGATACCGTCGAACGCCACTGTGCTGATGCGGCTGAGATCAGGTAGCTCACCCCACAGCCGCGTTCCCTCCCTGGTCAGCCGGAGTTGCTTCTGCCGCTGATCGACCCGATCGACCACCTGCTCCACAAGCCCCTTGCGTGTCAAGGCCCCCACTACAGCGCTTAATGTGGCGCGCTCAACCTGCAGGATCCGCTGTAGTTCACGCTGCATAGTCGGCCCGTTGTGGGCAAGCTGATACAGCACGTACCACTGGGTGGCGCCGAGCCCGTACGGCCGCAGCACGCCCTCCATCGCCATACGCGCGGCCAGATAACAGCGCTTCGCCCACGCACCCACCGACGCATCCTGCTCGGAGACCCGTTTGTCTGCCACCTAACAATAATGTTAGGTAGCAGACAAACCGTCAAGCCCGGAATGTGAACTCCTTGCCAAGCTCGCCGTCAGGCTGCGTTTTGGCCCTCTATGCTGGATGTGTCGCGCCAACGTTTGGCCCTAATCAGTGAAGCACCCCGGGTTTGAACCTGCCGTCAACTTAGGCATTGCTGCAGGTCAGCGGATTGCGGGTTTGAAAGCGGTTGCGGTGATGGGTATCTGATTCGCGCGGAGTGGGTCGATCGAGGGAAGGTGAAGTGGTGGCGGCGCCATTTTCGACGCCCAGATTGGCTTCTAGAGTCGTTGTATAGCAACGTATTTCACGTATCATTAGCACCTGCGACCGACAATGACCCCGGTGGTGAGTCCGACTGTGGTGGCCGGTTGACCGACCGGATCGGCCTGGGCGCGCTGACCCGGCTGGTGCACCGTGATCTCATCGATGAGGTCCTGGCCGACACCGGCCGCGTCGAACGTCGTCGCCGGGTACCGCCGGCGCAGGTGGTCGTGTATTTCGTGTTGGCGACGGCGCTGTTTTTCGACGATGCCTACGAAGAGGTGATGCGTAAGCTCGTCGGGTGTGGTCGGGGGTGTCAGGCCAAGGACCTGGATTCAAGCTTTCGGCCCGACGCGTCGGAGACGAGCAGGTGTTCGGCGGGTCCGGTGAGGCTGATGAGACCGCGGTGATACAGGCGGTGGTGGAACGGGCACACCAGCACCAGATTCGACAGGTCGGTAAACTGCCCCCCACCCGATGTCCCACCATGCCCCGGCCCCACCGGCGAACGCGCCAACTGGTGGTGGTACCAACCCTTCCAACCACAACCACCACCAGCTGACTAGCTGATCCTGACTTACTCTCGTCGAGCGTTGGTTCCCGGTGCCGGCCACCAAGAAACGGCGCCACGGCACCCACACCAGGGTCCGGAAACTCAATCACCGACACCGCAACAGGATCCACACCAGGAACACCAACCCCGGCCCTACGTCTGCACCAAGACCGCCGACCAAATCTCGCTAGGACCAGGACTACTGCCACCGACTCAGAACACTGGTTCCAAAGAACTGGTTTGCTCGCGAGGTCACGGAGCCATGAAGGACAGCTCCGTGCATTCCTGCAACAAATCCTCCAGCGCCGACCGCACCGCAGCGCCGACCGTATCGTCTCGAAGCTCCGCCAGCGCCCGGCGCGCCTCAGCCACCAGCACTCCGATCCGCGCGGTGATCGCGGCTACCGCTCCCGATTCGACGAATACCGTTTTGACAGTGTCGATCTCGTCCGCCGAAGCATCCGGGTCACCGACGATGCCGATCAGCGTCGCGCGGTCGGCCGCACCTGCCAGTCGAAGCGCACTACCCAGCAGCTCGGTCGGTTTGGCCGACCGGATGTCGTCACCGACACGCTTGCCGCTGTTCATCGGAGCCGCGAACAGGTCGGACAGATCATCACGCAACTGGAAGGCCTGGCCCGTCGCGCGAGCGAACCGCTCCAACACCGTCGATCGCGTCGCACCGCCGACTCGCAGTCCGAGTTCCATCGGACGTTCCACTGTGTAGACACTCGTCTTGTACTGCAGGATCTTCTCTGCCGCACTGGTCGAAAAATCGCCGGCGGCCTGCGCGCGCAGCTCGAGCAACTGACCCGAGATCACTTCCGCACGCATGCCGCGGAACGCACCGAAAATCAGCCGCCGCTGCCCCGGATCCAGCCCATCGACCGCCGTGTCGAACAGGTCGTGCGCCACGCCCCACAACAGATCACCGATCAGCAGAGCGGTGTGATCTCCGAAATCGTCCGCCGATCCGGTCCAGCCGGTCGCACGATGTCCCGCCGCCAGCCCCGCCCGGACCGACGGTCTGCCCCGGCGAAGAACAGATCTGTCGATGATGTCGTCGTGCACCAGGATGGCCGCGTGCAACAGCTCCAACGCTGCCCCGAGAGAAACGATCTGGACTGTCGGTTCGGTATCCCCCGCCGCTGACCGCCACGCCCAGTAGGCGAACCGCGGCCGTAACCGCTTACCGCCGACGGTCGCCGCGGACAACGCCAGCTCGGCGAATGGGATCAACCCCTGGTCGATGACCGTCAGGCGATCCGAAATGCCCTCAGCCACCGCGCCATGGAGTGCAGCATCCACCGCTCCCAGAAACGCCGCCTGCTCATCGTCCACTCCGGTCAGATCCTCACTCCTCGTCCAGCTCACCCGAGGGCCGAGTGTAGGGCGAGCGCTCCCGGCCCGCCGCCGGGCGCAGCCATCGTTGTAGGCCCCTACAGTCCGCCACGGCCCCGCTGTGTGAAGCACCTGCATTGTCCGATTGAGCGTGCGAGACACCGGTCACACTGCCCATACTCGGTGTCCCAGGGGTGGCGAAAGGAAGGGCAGTTCGTGTCCGGAAGTGAAACACACTCAGCACCAACCGAATTGAAACGCGAATTCTCACTGTGGTCGGCATTCGCGTTTGCATTCGCCTTCATTTCGCCGATCGTGGCGATGTACGGCATCTATGGCCTGTCGATCTCGACAGCCGGCCCGGGCTTCTGGTGGACGTTCCTGATAGTGGGCGTCGGCCAGTTCTTCGTCGCGCTGGCGTTCGCCGAGTTCGTGTCACGCTGGCCGATGGAGGGCTCGATCTACCAGTGGACCAAGAAGCTGGCCGGCAATGTCGCCGGCTGGTTCGCCGGGTGGGTCTACATGTGGGCGCTGGTCATCATCATGGCCACCGTCGCCTACGGCGGCGCTGGGTTCCTGGCGCATCTGTTCGGCATCTCCGAACCCACCGCCACCCAGCAGAGCGCCATCGCCCTGGGAATTCTCCTGGCTGGCACCGTCGTCAACATCCTGGGCCGCACCTTCCTCAAGGTGCTGATGGTCGGCAGCATCATCGCCGAGATCGTCGCCTCTGTCGGGCTCAGCACGTATCTGCTGATCTTCCACCGTCATCAGGGATTCGATGCCGTGCTGCACGGCCCTGACCTCGCCACCGGATGGTCCTGGGCCTACATGTCCGGTCCGTTCCTGGCCGCTCTGGCCTTCACCGCATGGTCGATCCTGGGCTTCGAGAGCGCCGGCGCCATCGCCGAAGAGGTCAAGGACCCGCAACGCAACGTCCCCAGGGCCATGCTGTTCGCCGTCGGCTTCATCGCAATCGTGATCGCCTACGCGTCGCTCGCAGTCGCCCTGGCCGTACCCGACTTCGACGTCATCACCTCCGGCGAAGTCGCCGATCCCGTCTACTACGTGCTCGAGAGCGCACTCGGCAGCGCAGCCGTCAAACCGATTCTGTTCCTGTTCGTGATCGGCTTCCTGGCCAGCTTCCTGGCACTGCAGGCCACCGGATCCCGGGTGATCTGGTCCTATGCCCGCGACCATGCATTGCCCGGCTCCAAGGTCTTGGTGCGGCTGTCCAAGGCCGAGGCGCAACCGGTGCCCGCGATTCTGGTGACCACGGTGATCGGCGCGCTGGTCTTCCTGATCTCCACCACCGATGTGTATTCCGTCCTGGTCACCTTCACCGCCGGCGGGTACTACCTGGCATTCCTGTTCCCGCTGGTCACCGGCCTGATCTCGCGATTGCGCGGCACCTGGGAACCCGGACCGTGGAACCTCGGCCGGTTCAGCACCCTGGTGGCCACGATCGCGGTGCTGTGGGCGGGCTTTGCGTTCATCAACATCATCTGGCCGCGCCAGCCCACCGAGCCCTGGTACATCAACTGGGCCTTCTTCGTGGCGATGGGCGCGATCCTCGCACTCGGCGCCCTGATCCTGCGCTCTCGGCTGTCCAAACCCCGGATCGATCCCCCGATCGACGAGGCCGAGCAGATCAGGGAACCCGCATGAGCGCGCCGGTAGCTGTTGTCACCGGTGCCGGCAGCGGCATCGGAGCCGCCGTCGCTGAGTTGCTCAAGCAGCGCGGGTGGATGGTGGCCTCGATCTCGCGGGAACCGGCACCGCTCACCGATCTGTGGATCACCGCCGACGTGGCCGATGAAACGGCGGTCGACGAGGCAGTGTCGCGAGTCTTGGACACCTACGGGCGCATCGATGCGGCAGTGATCTGTGCCGGCCACTACAACGAAACACCGGCGCTCGACATCGACGAACAGTCTTGGACCCGGATGTTGCGGGTTCACGTCGGCGGATTCGCCCACGTGGTACGAGCGGTCCTGCCGGGGATGCGCAGCCGGGGGGCGGGCCGGATCGTCGGCATCGCCTCGGAGCGGGCCATCGGCGGTGGCGACAACGATGCTCACTACGCCTCCGCCAAGGGCGCTGCCCTGAGCCTGATGCGCAGTGTGGCGGTCGAAGTCGCTGCCGATGGGGTGTTGGTCAACGCGGTCGCTCCGGGACCGTGTGATACCCCGCTGCTGCCGGCCGATTCATGGGAGCGTGCCGAAGAGTTTGTCCAGAAACTGCCGGCAGGACGAATCGCGTCCACCGCGGAGGTCGCCGAACTGACCCGGGCGCTCCTCGAGGAGGACCTGTTCCTCTGCGGAGAAGTGTTGTCGGTCAACAGCGGAACGGTGATCTGAGCAGCCATGACATCTTCGAATCCACGAGTCCTGGTGACCGGCACCGACACCGACCTCGGCGCCGCGGTCCGGGCTCATTTCGACAACGCCGGGGCCGTCACCATCGGTTCACAGGCGCATCGCCTCGAATCCGTGGCATCCGGCGCGACACCGCAGAACGTCTACGCGGATCCCGGTGACGCCGAACAGATCCGCACCGCGGTCCGGGACGCCGCAGCCGCTCTCGGCGGGCTGGACACGCTGGTGGTTGCCCACGGGTTACCGGTGGTGTATCCGTTCGGCGAGCAGACGATGGAAGATTTCTGGCGCCACGTCGACACCACGCTCTCCGGCAGCTTCTACTACGCGCAAGCGGCGGCCGAGGTGATGCGTGCCGCCGGCTCCGGTGGACGCATCGTGCTCACCACATCCAAATGGCATGTCGGGGGGCCGAATCTGTCCGCAGTCGCCACCGCCGCAGGCGGCATCGTCGCGCTGGCGAAAACACTCACCAGAGATTTCGGTCAGTTCGGGGTGGGGGTGAATGCCGTCGCCGTGGGGGCCGTGAACTCGGAATGGTCGATCTGCGACGCAGCCACCAATGCCCCGCTGCCACCCGGCGGTGCCACCGGCTCCGTCGATCAGGTGGCTCGCATCATCGGCATCCTGGCCCAACACCGCCTCGGGGCGGCTGTCGGCCAAATCGTGAACGTAGACGGCGGGTTGTCCCGCAACCGCGTCTAGGAAAGGACCAACAGTGAGTACAGGCAATGAATCTCGCCCCATCGTCGGGGCGGTCGATCCCACCGTGCAACCGCGTTATGCGGGGTGGACCACGTTCGCGCGGCTACCGCGGCTGGAGGATGTGCCACATGCCGACGTGCTGGTGGTCGGCGTGCCGTTCGACAGCGCGGTCACCTACCGGCCCGGAGCCCGTTTCGGCCCCAACGCCGTCCGGCAAGGATCCCGCCTGATCCGCGGATACAACCCGGCCCTGGACATCAAACCGTTCGAAGTCTGCCAGTTCGCCGACGCCGGCGACATCTCGTGCAATCCGTTCGACATCACCGAAGCGGTGGACCAGATCACGGCGGAACTGACCACGCTGCTCGCCCGCGGGTCCCGCGCCGTCGTCCTCGGGGGTGACCACTCGGTGGCGCTCCCCTCGTTGCGGGCGGCGCATTCGGTGCACGGCCCAATGGCATTGGTGCACTTCGACGCACACCTGGACACCTGGGAAGGCCTCTACGGCGCCGACGTCACCCACGGCTCACCGTTCCGGCGCGCATTCGAAGAAGGACTTCTGCGCGACAACAACATTCACGTCGGAGTGCGTGGATCGATCTATGACAAACAGGATTTGGTGGAAGACGCCGGGTTCGGCTTCTCGATCATCACCTGCCAGGACATCAGTAAGATCGGCTCGGAGGGCATCGTCGAGCAGATCAAGGAGCGAGTGGGTGACGCGCCTGTTTACGTGTCCGTCGACATCGACGTGCTGGACCCGGCCCACGCACCCGGCACCGGGACACCCGAGGCCGGGGGTATGTCGAGCCGGGAACTGCTCGAGGTGATGCGCGGTCTCGACAACGTCAACCTGGTCGCCGCCGACGTCGTCGAGGTGTCACCGGCGTACGACCACGCCGAGATCACCGCGGTGGCAGCGGCGAATGTCACCTGGGAATTGCTGTCCGTGTTCGGCAGAAAGGCATGAGTGTGACCGAGCTGATCCCCGCGGGCCCCGTCACCTGGCCCGACGGCAAGAAGTGTGCGGTGGCGTTCACGTTCGACGTCGACGCCGAATCGCCGTTGCTGACCACCGACCCGGCATTCGCCGATCGGATGGGCGCCATGTCCCACCAGGCCTACGGCCCGCTGGTGGGCATCCCCCGACTGCTGGGCATACTCGACGAGTTCAAGATTCCCGGGACGTTTTTTGTCCCCGGATACACCGCGCATCGCCATCCTCGGCCCATCCGCTCCCTTGTCGAGGCCGGACACGAGATAGCCCATCACGGTTATCTGCACGAGTCATTGGTAGGCGTCAACGAAGCGACCGAGCGAGAAATCCTACAACGCGGTATCGACGCGCTCCAGGAGGTTGCCGGAGTTCGCCCGACCGGGTATCGCGCACCGATGTGGGAGATGAACTGGCATACCCCCAAGCTTCTGGCGGAGTTCGGCTTCGACTACGACTCGACGTTGATGGATTCCGATCACCCCTACGAACTCGCGGTCGAGGATTCGGGCTCCCTGGTGGAGATTCCGGTCAGTTGGGCACTCGATGACTGGCAGCAGTACTGCTTTGTGCCGGACTTCTCCGGTACCGGCCTGATCGAGACACCGGCCAAGGCCATCGAGCTGTGGCGTGCCGAACTGGACGCCATGCGTGCCATCGGTGGAGCCTGGGTCCTCACCAACCACCCGTTCCTGAGCGGCAGGCCGGGCCGCGCAGCAGCGCTGCGCGATTTCATCGCCGAGGTGGCTGCCATGGATGATGTGTGGATCGCCGGAATGTCGGAAATCGCCGCCCACGTGCGTGCCCAGAAACTCACCCCACGAGTCTTCGATCGCCCGGAATTCAGCCCAGTCCCGACCAAGGAGAATTGATTATGTCTAACGATGCGTTCACGCCCGACAAGCTTCGCGAGGCCTATCAGCACGTGTGGTTCGTCGTGGCCCGTTCGCAGGACATCGACACCCCGCAGAAGGCGCAGCTACTCGACCAGAAGCTGGTGGTGTTCCGGGACTCGACCGGCGCCGCCCGGGTCCTCGACCGTCGTTGCATTCACCGCGGCGGCAACCTCGGTAACGGCAAAGTTGTCGGCGACAGCATCGAATGTCCCTACCACGGTTGGAAGTTCGATGGCAGCACCGGCGGCTGCACCACCATCCCGTCACTGCAGGAGGGTGGCCGGATCCCGCCGAAGGCCGCCGTCAAGTCATATCCGGTGATCGAGCGGTTCGAGCACGTGTGGACCTGCCTGGGTGACCCGGTCTTCGACCTGCCGCATCCCCCGGAGATCGCGGATCTGGAACTGGAATGGCGCGCAGCAGAACCGATTCACGCCGACTGTGGCTTCATGGCCGCCACCGAGAACTTCCGGGACATGGCGCATTTCCCGTTTGTGCACGAGCCATCGATGGGTGCGGTGGAACCCGTGGTCGGCGATCTCCAGGTCGAACGGGACGGCCGCGAAGTCCGCGCGTCGTATTTCTACGGCCAGGTGGAAGATTCCGATTTCTCCGACATCGGCGACTCCTGGATGCATTACCACTCGTATGCACCCGGCATCGCGACCATCCTCTACGATTTCGGGCCGGAGATCGGCAAGCGGTATCTGGTGGACTTCCCGTCTCCGGTCAGTTACGACAAGTGCATCATCTTCTGGGGGGTGGCCACGGACCGCGATTTCCGCGGTGGCACCGTCGACGAGATCCTCGCGATCGAGACCAAGGTGTTCAACGAGGACACACCGATCTTGGAAGGCCTCGATCCCAAGGAAGTCCCGCTGGCCGGCCAGGCGTTCGAGGTTTCGGCTCCTGCCGACGTCTATACGCTCAACTACCGACGGGCGACACAGCACGCAGTGCAGGCCATCACCGCGGCGCGAGCCCCGGAACACACCGAAAACGGCCGCGTCCACACCTGATCCCGCCAGCAGGGGCCTGACTCCAACGGAAGCACATGAAACTACAAGTCGTCGCGCTCCGGCTGGAGGCTGACCAGATCATCTCAGTGACACTGCGCGACCCCGACGGCAACCGGCTCCCCCCGTGGGAACCCGGCGCGCATCTGTCGCTGACCCTGCCCAGCGGCCGGATCCGGCAATACTCGCTGTGCGGGCAGAGGGAGGACCGCGACAGCTACACCGTCGCGGTCCTCAAGGTCGGTGATGGCCGCGGCGGCTCCCGGGAGATCCACGAGCGACTGCGCATCGGCGAATTGCTCGAAACCGGTGAGCCGCGAAACAACTTCGTGCTGGAACCGGCGCCGCACTATCTGTTCCTGGCAGGTGGTATCGGGATCACGCCGATTCTGGCCATGATCGATGCGCTGCGCGCGGCCGGAAACCACAGCTACCAGCTGAGGTACGGAGCGCGCACCCGCACGGCCATGGCATTCACCGATCGAATCTTGACGGCCGGCTCTGTCGCTGACGGAGCCGGCGGCAGCGAGGCGGTCCAGTTGGTGGCGCACGACGAGGCCGGTCCAGTCGACATCGCCGCCGCGATGGCCGTCAGTCCGCCCGGCACCCGCGTCTACTGTTGCGGGCCGCCCGCGATGCTGGCGGCCGTCCAGGAGATCAGCACCGGATTCCCGGAATTGACGGTGCATTTCGAAAGGTTCAGCGCGGCGGCGCCCGAGACCTCCGGTGGTGACGACGAGTCGTTCGAGGTCGAGCTGGCGCGCACCGGCACCACAGTGACGGTGAGTGCCGGCCAATCGGTGCTGGACGCCGTTCTGGAGGTGGTTCCGGACGCACCGTATTCATGCACCGCCGGATTCTGCGGAACCTGCGAGACAAAGGTGCTTGCCGGCCGGGTGAGCCACCGCGACGACCTGTTGACCGCGGATGAGCATGCGTCGAACACCTCGATGATGATCTGTGTCTCGCGCTCAGAGGGTGGCACTAAACTGACACTGGATCTATGAGCGCCAGACCACCGCTGAAAACCTATGACCACCAACAACAAGATCACCGAGCAGGTGAGCACCCGCCCCGGGGCAGATCTATCGGGCTCGGTGCCGCATGACGGCACGGTAAGCCTCGGCGAACTGCTCGCCGAACCGACGCTGCATGTCGAGGTGTTGACCGAACCCGTCGACACCCGGCGTTCGATCCGGTACGTCTACCCCACCGAACTCGCCGACCCGTCCCCATATCTGCATGGCGAGGAGCTGATCCTCAGCGTCGGGGTACCGGTAGCGGGCCAGCCCACCGCGGTGATCGAGCAATACGTGCAGAACCTCAAACGTCACCAGGTGTCCGCACTGTTGGTCGGTCTCGGTGACCTGTTCGCGCGGCCCCCGGAACCGCTGCTGGCAGCCTGCCGGGCCCACGATCTGCCGTTGCTGACCCAGCGTGCCACGGTGCCCTTCCGGCGCATTGTCGACTGGGTGGACGACCAACGTGCCGCACACCGGACCACCGACTCGCGGGAACACGAATTGGGTTCGATGTTGCGCTGGTTCGTGGCCGGGACCCTGGGCGCCGGGCCCGTCGAGCACGAGCTAGCGTTGCGGGGCCTCGCAGGTGTGCCGGTGGCCGTCTGCGCCTTTCCCGTCGACAGGCACGCCGAGGTGCACCGCCTGATCGACGGTCGCACCGGGGCGATCGCCGTGATGGAGGACCGCATCATCGGGCTCTGCGCGCACACTGCCGAGTTCGGTGCAGCCCTGACGCAGTCGGAATTGGTGTGCGGCGTTGCCATCGCCCAAGACGCACCCGCCATGGCGCACGCGATCCCCGAGGCACTCGAGGCGCTCCAGGAGGGGCTGCGCTACCAGCGTGCGGTCCGCATCGATGAGACCGCCTCGTTGGAGGGTCTACTGGCGGCCGTGCCCAAGGTACGGCTGGTGCCGTTTGTCCACCGGCTGCTGGTCCCGCTGGTCGATCACGACAAGAACAACAACACCCAGCTGACAAGTTCGCTTCAAGCGTTCTTGTCGCCCGATGACGACATCTCGACCGCCGCGGCGCGGCTCTACGTCCACGTGAACACCCTACTTGGTTATCTGTAACTAACACCAAGAACTGAGCTGCCCAACTGTTCAGGACGAGCGCTACATGTGTACGCAGTGGAAGTACGAGTCGGATCGGGCTGCACATGTGTAGGACGTGGGTGGGTTTG
>NZ_JBARXZ010000071.1:0-5676 GCF_049647605.1 Mycobacterium sp.
GCGGTAACGGCACTGTCGGCCGTGGTGGTGACGGCGGCGCCGGTGGTGCCGGCGGCTCTGCGGGTGCCTACGGTGCCGGTGGCGCCGGTGGTGCCGGTGGTGGTGCCAGCGGCGGGTACTGGAACTACCGCGGGGCGGTGGGGCTGCGGGGAAATCCCGGCAACTGGGGTCAGGTCGGTGACAGGGGAGCGCCCGGCAAGCCGGGTGTCACCCCACACCCTCGTCCGGTGTCCCAGCTTTCGGTGGCGTCGGTCACCGACACCAGCATCACGACCGGTGGTGAGTTCGTCGACGTGCTGTAGTCGGCCAGGGAGTGTGCGCGCTCACTGAGCGCGGTTCCGCGGGTGGTTCGTCGTCGACGGGCCACCCGCGGTCTTTTTCCGGGCAAGCGGATGCCGATGCCACACCGAAGCTCCGAAACAGGGCACAAACGAGCGAACCCGCCCTGATCAGGGCGGGTTCGTGTGGAGCGGGCGACGGGAATCGAACCCGCGTAGCTAGTTTGGAAGACTAGGGCTCTACCATTGAGCTACGCCCGCGTGCATTGCTCGAACCAGACTGTACCGGCCCGGTGGAGCTCAAATCCAATTGACGCCCCACCACCGTCGGAATGGCCTGTGTCATGTGGTGTCCGCGCAGGCCGTAGGATGCCGTGGGCTTGTGATGAACGCCGGCGCGCACCGCGCCGGTGGGCTGAGGCAGGTACCGGGGTGTAGCGCAGCTTGGTAGCGCATCCGCTTTGGGAGCGGAAGGCCGCAGGTTCAAATCCTGTCACCCCGACCAGCACGACCACTGACCGAACAACATCGTGACCAGCGACGTTCCAGAGCGAAGTACATCGAGGAGTACCTGTGAAAAGCACCGTCGAGCAGTTGAGCCCCACCCGGGTGCGGATCACCACGGAGGTGCCATTCGACGAGCTCGAACCCGATTTCGATCGCGCTTTCAAGCAGCTCGCCAAGCAGGTTCGGCTGCCCGGCTTCCGCCCCGGCAAGGCCCCCCGCAAGCTGCTCGAAGCTCGTGTCGGGCGCGGCGCGGTGCTGGAGCAGGTCGTCAATGACGCGCTGCCGGCGCGCTACAGCCAGGCCGTGTCGACCACCGACGTGAAGCCGCTGGGCCAGCCCGAGATCGAGGTCACCAAGATCGAGGACGGCCAGGAGCTGGTGTTCACCGCCGAGGTGGATGTGCGCCCCGAGATCACCCTGCCCGACCTGAGTGCGCTGACGGTGTCGGTGGATGCGATCGAGATCACCGATGAGGACATCGACAAGGAACTGCAGACGCTGCGTGCCCGGTTCGGCACCCTGACCGGTGTCGAGCGCGCCGCCCAAGAGGGCGATTTTGTCTCGATCGACCTGTCGGCCACCGTCGACGGCGAGGACGTCCCGGACGCCAAGACCGAGGGCCTGTCCCACGAGATCGGTTCCGGACAGCTCATCGAGGGCCTGGACGAGGCGATCATCGGGCTGAAGGCGGGGGAGACCAAGGTCTTCACCACCAAGCTGGCCGCAGGTGAGCATGGCGGCGAAGACGCCGAGGTCACCGTGACTGTCGTGACGGTCAAGGAACGTGAGCTGCCCGAGGCCGACGACGAGTTCGCCCAGCTGGCCAGTGAGTTCGACACCATCGACGAGCTCAAGGCCAACCTGTCCGAGCAGGTTGAGCGCTTCAAGCGGATCCAGCAGGCCGAGAGCATCCGGGACAAGACACTGGAGACCTTGCTCGAGCAGGTCGAGGTGGCATTGCCGGAGCAGATCGTGCAGGGCCAGGTCGACGAGACCGTTCACCAGGCGATCCACGGACTCGACCACAACGAGGAGCGCTTCGCCGAGCAGCTCGTCGCGCAGGGCAGCTCACGCGAGGAGTTCGACGCCGACGCGCGTGCCAACGCGGAGAAGGCCGTCAAGACCCAGCTGTTGATGGATGCCATCGCCGACGACCTCGACATCCAGGTCGGCCAGAACGACCTCACCGAGCGGCTGGTCCTGATGTCGCGGCAGTACGGTGTCGAGCCGCAGCAGCTGCTGCAGATGCTGCAGCAGAACAATCAGCTGCCGGCCATGTTCGCCGATGTCCGTCGCGGCCTGACCGTGGCGGCTGTTGTCGAGGCCGCCACCATCACCGACACCGACGGCAACGTCATCGACACCGCGGAGTTCTTCGGTTCGCCCGGTGCGGACGACGCTGACGCCGCCGATGCCGAGGAGACCGCTGACACCGACGACGAGGCCGATGAGCAGGCCGAGGTTTCGGTCGAGCCGTCGGGTGACACCAAGTAGAGCCCACCTGGGCTGACCGGGCGCGCGTGACGCCCAGAGCGAAAGCGCGCGTCTTGGGGAGTGCACGTGCACGACGGTTCGTTAGGGTCGTTTGAGTATGAACACGAGAAAGCAGGTATCCCGTCGTGACTGACATGCGTTCCGGGTCCATGGGCCTGAACCTCACCGACTCGGTCTACGAGCGGTTGCTGGCCGAGCGGATCATCTTCCTGGGCACCCAGGTGGACGACGACATCGCCAACCGGCTGTGCGCGCAGATTCTGCTGCTGGCAGCAGAGGACCCCACCAAGGACATCAACCTCTACATCAACTCGCCGGGCGGCTCGGTCAGCGCGGGCATGGCGATCTACGACACGATGGTGCTCGCGCCGTGTGACGTGGCGACCTACGCCATGGGCATGGCCGCGTCGATGGGTGAGTTCCTGCTGGCCGCCGGCACCAAGGGCAAGCGATATGCCCTGCCGCACGCGCGGATCATGATGCACCAGCCGTCGGCCGGTATCGGCGGCAGCGCTGCCGATATCGCGATCCAGGCCGAGCAGTACGCGTTGACCAAGAAGGAAATGAACCGGCTCAACGCCGAGTTCACCGGTCAGACGCTGGAGCGGGTCGAAGCCGACGCCGATCGTGACCGTTGGTTCACCGCTCAGGAAGCCCTCGAGTACGGCTTCGTCGATCACATCATCACCCGCGCCCACCTCAACGGGAGTGCCTCATGAGCCAGTTCGAAGTTGGCGGTGCCGCGGCAGCGCCGCAGTCGCGCTACATCCTGCCGTCGTTCATCGAGCACTCCAGCTTCGGTGTCAAGGAGTCCAACCCGTACAACAAGCTCTTCGAGGAGCGCATCATCTTCCTCGGCGTGCAGGTGGACGATGCGTCGGCCAACGACATCATGGCTCAGCTGCTGGTGCTGGAGTCGCTTGATCCCGACCGCGACATCACGATGTACATCAACTCGCCCGGCGGTTCGTTCACCTCGCTGATGGCGATCTACGACACCATGCAGTACGTGCGGGCCGACATCCAGACGGTCTGCCTCGGGCAGGCGGCGTCGGCGGCTGCGGTGTTGCTGGCGGCCGGTACTCCCGGCAAGCGGCTGGCGTTGCCGAACGCGCGCATCCTGATCCACCAGCCCGCCGTGGGCGGTGCCATCCAGGGTCAGGTGTCCGATCTGGAGATCCAGGCCGCGGAGATCGAGCGTATGCGGACTCTGATGGACACCACGCTGGCGCGCCACACGGGCAAGGATGCCGCGGTCATCCGCAAGGACACCGATCGCGACAAGATCCTGACCGCCGCGGAAGCCAAGGACTACGGCATCATCGACACCGTTCTGGAGTACCGGAAGTTGTCCGCACAGGCCCGGTGATCTGCGGGCACGACGCTGTGGGAGGGCCGGGCGGATCGCGGTCGGGTAACCGTGGCGACACGCCAGCGACACGGCAGCGCGTTGCGGCCCCCACAGCAGCAGTCAGGCGATATGTTCTTGCGACAAGCGAATACCACCGACGCTATTCGCTTTATCGGTCGCCCAGCACCCGCGCGAGCGGGTAGCGTCGGGAACAGCACAAACACAGCCCGACATTCCGGTGAACTCACCGGCGGACAGGAAGTGGGATCCCTGCAACATGGCGCGCATCGGAGACGGCGGTGACCTGCTGAAGTGCTCGTTCTGCGGGAAGAGCCAAAAGCAGGTCAAGAAACTCATCGCGGGTCCGGGCGTATACATCTGCGACGAGTGCATTGATCTGTGCAACGAGATCATCGAAGAAGAACTCGCAGACGCGGACGATGTCAAACTCGACGAGCTGCCCAAGCCCGCCGAGATCCGGGACTTCCTCGAGGGCTACGTCATTGGACAGGACACTGCCAAGCGCAGGCTTGCGGTGGCGGTCTACAACCACTACAAGCGCATCCAGGCCGGTGAGAAGAGCAACCGCGACGGGCGTTCGGGTGAGTCCGTCGAACTGGCGAAGTCCAACATCCTGATGCTGGGTCCCACCGGTTGCGGTAAGACCTATCTGGCGCAGACACTGGCCAAGATGCTGAATGTGCCGTTTGCCATTGCCGATGCCACCGCGCTGACGGAGGCGGGTTATGTCGGTGAGGATGTCGAGAACATTCTGTTGAAGCTCATCCAGGCCGCCGACTATGACGTCAAGCGTGCCGAGACCGGCATCATCTACATCGATGAGGTCGACAAGATCGCCCGTAAGAGCGAGAACCCGTCGATCACTCGCGATGTCTCCGGTGAAGGTGTGCAGCAGGCCCTGTTGAAGATCCTGGAAGGCACGCAGGCTTCGGTTCCGCCGCAGGGTGGCCGGAAGCATCCGCATCAGGAGTTCATCCAGATCGACACCACCAACGTGTTGTTCATCGTCGCCGGTGCTTTCGCCGGGTTGGAGAAGATCGTTTCCGACCGGGTGGGCAAGCGCGGGATCGGCTTTGGCGCCGAGGTGCGCAGCAAGGCCGAGATCGATACTCAGGACCACTTCGCCGAGGTCATGCCGGAGGACCTGATCAAGTTCGGTCTGATCCCGGAGTTCATCGGCCGGCTGCCGGTGGTCGCTTCGGTGACCAACCTGGACAAGGAATCGCTGGTGTCGATTCTGTCCACGCCGAAGAATGCTCTGGTCAAGCAGTACACCCGGTTGTTCGACATGGACGGTGTGGAACTGGAGTTCACTCCGGACGCACTCGAAGCCATTGCCGATCAGGCTATTCACCGTGGTACCGGTGCCCGTGGTTTGCGCGCCATCATGGAAGAAGTCCTGTTGCCGGTGATGTATGACATCCCGAGCCGCGATGATGTCGCCAAGGTGGTTGTCACCAAGGAGACGGTCGACGACAACGTGTTGCCGACGATCGTGCCGCGTAAGCCGCCTCGGACCGAGCGTCGCGACAAGAGCGCCTAGCCTCACGAGCAGACACAAAATCGCCCATTTCCACTTGGAAATGGGCGATTTTGTGTCTGTTGGCCGCGCGGTCTAGTTCATGTTCCAGGGTGCGCCGTAGGTGGTCACGCTGTCGCCGGCCGAGGAGATGAGCCGGGCGTAGGGGCGCAGCAGCACGCCACCGGCGGCACCGGTCACGGTGCCGTGTGCGTTGGAGACCGCCACTGCGCCGCCTGGGCCGGAGACGTCCACGGAGAAGGTGGCGACTTCCTGGATGCCGGGGCCGTTGCCCAGGTCAGCGCTGATCGACACACCGGGGAACAGCGGCGGGGTGACGACGGCCGGGATCAGGTCGATGGCGGTGGGGACACCGATACCGAAGGAGCCGTAGTCCTGGCCGTCGAACGCGATGTTCGGGGTGGTGTAGCTGAAGTTGATGCCGACGCCCAGCGACCAGGGGAAGCCAACCTGGTAACCGAGTTCGAGCACGCCTTCGAAGTCGC
>NZ_JBARXZ010000072.1:0-6175 GCF_049647605.1 Mycobacterium sp.
CGCCATGGGCGGTGCGCCGTTGTTCGGCAGTGGCGCAGCGATAGGCCACGGAGCGCGCCAGCGGGTGGCGAAATTGCACCCGGGTGCCGACAGCGATCACGCCGAGCTCATGGGCGGGCGTCATCACCGCGGGTTGCAGCTCCAGGTGCGCCACCGCCCGCCACAGCAGGGCCGGATCGCCCACCGGCTCCGCAGCGGCGACCAACAGGGACATCCGGGTATCGGAAGGCAGGTCTTCGATCATCGCCCGGTAGTGCGCCTCGATGTCGGCGCTCTCGGTGGGCGCCTGATCGGAGGCGACGTCTCTCGGAGCCGTCAACAGCGCCAACGGATTTCCCCGTGCTTCGGCGACGATCCGGTCGAGTATTGCCGCGTCGAGGCGTCCCGGGAACGCCGACTCCAGCACCGTCCGCGCGTCGGTGTCGTCGAGGCCGCCGACGGTCATGGTCGGCAGCCCTGCGGTGCCGTCGATCGGTGCACGCACAGCGAACACCATGCCCACCGCCTCGGCCTGTAGCCGGCGAGCGACAAAGAACAACGCCTGCGCCGAGGCGCGGTCGAGCCACTGCACATCATCGACCACGCACACCACCGCCCGGTCCTGCGCGGCAGCGGCCAGCAGCCCCAGCACCGCCAGCCCCACCAGGAAACGGTTGGGCGCAGGGCCGTCGTCGCTGAGACCGAAGGCCACCTCCAGTGCCTGACGCTGGGGTTTCGGCAGGCCGGACCGGAAGCCCATCACGGGCGCGCATAGCTGCTGCAGGCCCGCAAAGGCGAGTTCCATGTCGGATTCCACCCCGACCGCACCCAACACCGTGCACTCAGCGGCCGATTCCCGCAGGTGATGTAACAGCGCGGTTTTGCCGATACCGGCCTCACCGAGCAGCACCAGCACCTGGCTGCGTCCCGACCGGACACCGGCGACGATATGGCGCAGGGCCTGACATTCGGCCGTGCGCCCCGGCAGGCCTGCGGCACCCCAGTCGAAGATCGTCGTCACGATCGAGTGCACCTCCTTTGCCGCCGGCGGACCGAGCAAATCTTCTCATGCTGACTTCTCGGATCCAGCAGTTGCGCACAACGGCGGACTACGGGTTTTCCGTGGTCCGTCGCACCGCCGTCACTGAGATGGTCAGAGTCAGATGTCCGTCTCGAGGCCATAGATGGGTGGTGTGTGATGAGCGCTCCCGAGCTCGCGGGACGGACCGCCCTGGTGACCGGCGGGTCCTCCGGTGTCGGATTTGCTGCCGCATGTCTGCTCAAGCATTCCGGCGCCCACGTGCTGATCAGCGGCCGGGATGCCGCACGCGGTCGGCGCGCAACCGCCGAGATCGGGGTGGGCAGCCGGTTCATCGCCGCCGACCTGGCCGATCTGGATGCCATCGACTACCTCGCGCGGCAGCAGCCGATCGACATCCTGGTGAACACCGCCGTTGCGGCACCGAGGGGGTGGACCATCGATCAGGACCTCGACTCCTACAGCCACGCCTTCGACACCAACGTGCGCGGCATGTACTACCTGGTGGCCGCCGTCGTCCCCGGAATGATCCGGCTCGGCGGCGGGGCCATCGTCACGGTCACGTCCGGCTCCGCAGACCGAGGGGTATCGGGCGCGTCTGCCCACCACTCGACCCAGGCCGCCGTCGCCTCCCTGACACGCACCTGGGCGGTGGAATTCGGCGGCCACGGCATCCGGGTCAACTGCGTCGCAACCGGATCCACCAACAAAGCTGTTCCGCTCGGGCGCGTCGCCGAGCCGTCCGAAATCGCCGAAGCCATCGTGTTTCTCGCCTCGCCTCGCGCGAGTTCCATCACCGGCGCCGTCCTGCACGTCGATGGTGGAGCGGCCGTCGTGTGAGGTGGTCTGGGCTCCATCGTTGCTGGACGCACTTGGCGAAGCCTGACTCGCTGCGCTAACTTGAGGACCGCAACACCACACGGGAGTGCACACCGAGTGCGCTGAGAGGACGGCTGACCGGCCGTCGACCGTACGAACCTGACCGGGTAATGCCGGCGTAGGGAGATGCACGTGAACACTGTCTGTCATACCTGAGCGCGTCTTCGGCAAGCGCCGAATACTGCCTTCCCACACCACACTTCACCCGTGCTCATCCGTCGACGGATTCGCAGCACGCCCACCCGAGGAGTCCTCATGGACCAACAAACCGTCACCAACAGTTCCGCCCTGCGCTGGCGGGTTGTCGACATCGTCGTCGCCAGCGTCCTCGCCGTGGCCGCCGGCCTGGTCTTCGTCTTCTGGAACATCGCCTCCAATCCCCTCTCGGCCCCTCTGATCGCCCTGCTGCCCGGCCTGCAGGGACTGGTCGGCGGCGGCTGGCTGTTCGCCGGCGTGCTGACCGCACTGGTGATCCGCAAACCCGGCGCCGCCCTGTACGGCGAGCTGATCGCCGCCACGGTGTCGGCGCTGGTCGGCAACCAGTGGGGAGTCATGACCATCGAGTCGGGACTCGTCCAAGGCCTCGGTGCGGAACTGGTGTTCGCGCTGTTCCTCTACCGACGCTGGAACCTCCCCGTCGCCGTACTGTCCGGTGCGGTGGCCGGACTCGCGCTGGCCATCAACGAGCTGATCATCTACTATCCCGGCTCCACAACGGAATTCGCCGCCATCTTCACCGTCACGGCAGTGTTGTCCGGCGCCCTCATCGCCGGGGTGCTGTCCTGGTTCATGGTCCGAGGCCTCGCCAAAACGGGGGCACTCAGCCGATTCGATTCGGGCAAGGTCGGATCCGGCGCCCGCTGACCACCGCGGCGCCCCGCTCGACAACAGGTGTTTCACCTTGTCCTCGAGCCGGTGCCACAGCACCTGACTGATCCCCGCCGGGGTCACGGTCAAAGCGATGAATGTCTCGAAGGTCCCGTCGGGATGCGACACGATCACCGCGGGTTGATTGTTCACCGTCACCCACGTGAAGTTCGCGGAAGTGAACACCCGTTGCCGGAACACCAGGATGAACTTCGCCACCGTGGTCTTCCCCACGACGGGAAAGCGCGCGGCATTGCGGGCGCCGTTGCCGTCGGTGTAGCTCACCACATCCTCGACAAACAGCTCTTCCAGCGCCGTCATCTCACCGTTGACCGCCGCATTCAGAAACGCCGCCAACAGATCCCGGTGCCGCGCAGAATCGACGGGCACTTGCCGGTCACTGGCGATGTGTTTGCGCGCTCGGCTGACCAGCTGGCGGGCATTGGCTTCGGACGCCCGGATCACCTGCGCGATCTTCGCGTACGGGTAGTCGAACGCCTCGCGCAGCACATATGCCGCCCGCTCGGCGGGCGGCAGCTTCTCCATCACCAGCAGCGTGACGAACTCCAGTGCCTCCACCCGCTCGGCACCCAGGGTTGGGTCACTGCCGGTGTCCACCGGATCGGGCAGCCAGGGACCCACATAGGTTTCACGGCGCACCCGCGCCGACTGTAATTCGTTGATACACAGCCGGGCTGCGGTGGTGACCAGGAATGCGGTCGGATCGTTGACCTTGCTCAGGTCGTAGGTCTGCCACCGCAGCCAGACGTTCTGCACGATGTCCTCAGCGTCGGCGACACTGCCCAGCATCCGGTAGGCCACCCCGAACAGCCGCGGCCGAACAGCGCTGAACACCTCTATCGCCACAGACTCGTTCACCGAGGTATGACCAGGCGGTGCCGGCGTTTGTGACAGCTTCACGACCATTGCCGCAACTTGTCCGGGTTGAGCACCACCCACACGTGCTGTACCTGTCCGCCGGCGACGTCGAGCACCATCACCGCAACGACGCGTTGCCGCCACCCCACCAGCACACCGGCGGCCCCGTTGACCGAGTTCACAGCCGTCTCCAGACCCGGCACGAAGAACCCGCGCAGGGTTCGGCTCACCGCCTCCACACCACAGAGCGGTTCCGGATCAACTCGGTAGGCACCGCCGGTGTCCACCACCGCGGTCACATCGGCGGCCAGCAGCAACCACAGCGCTGCGACGTCGTTGGCCCGGCACGCGGAGCACACCGCAACGGTGATCCGACGCTGCTCGGTAGGCGTCACCGCAGTTGCCGGTGCAAACCAACGCCGGTAGGCCGCCGCGAGGAGCTGGTCACGCTCCCGGAGACGGTCGAGAAATGATGTGTGCTCGTCGAACATCGAGCGGCCTCCCGTGCTGTGTACAGGGAGGACCGCCGAACTCGGGGATTCGTGACACTGTCACGGTTGCGGGCTCTGACCGGTCCTACCCACAGAGACTGTGAGGAGTAGGGCATGGAATTGCAGGGCAAGCGGGCGTTGATCACCGGCGGCACCGCCGGGATCGGGTTGGCGTGCGCACGACTGTTTGCGCGGGAGGGTGCGACGGTGACCATCTGCGGTCGCGACGCCGACCGTGGCCGGAAGGCGGCCGAAGGTGTCGGCGAATTCATCCAGGCCGATCTGGCCGATCTGCGCTCGGTCCAGAGCCTGATCGCCCAGGCCGGTGACACCGACATCCTGGTCAACAACGCCGCCCTCTTCCCGGGCGCCCCGACCGTCGAGCAGGACATCGAGTCATTGGAGCGGACCTTTGCCGTCAACGTCATCGGCACCTACCTGCTCACCCAAGGTTTGGTGACCGGCATGCTGGCCGGCGGCCACGGCAGCATCATCAACGTCACGAGTCTGGTTGCATCCAAAGGGGTTCCGGGTGCATCCGTCTACAGCGCCTCCAAAGCCGCGGTGGAATCCCTGACCCGCACCTGGGCCACCGAATTCGCCGCACACGGGGTCCGCGTCAACAGCGTCGCACCCGGCCCCACCCGCACCGAAGGCGTGGCCGCGGTCTGGGGTGACACCAACGAAGATCTCGGCCGTGGCCTGCCGATGGGGCGCACCGCCGCACCCGAGGAGATCGCCGAAGCCGTCCTCTACCTGGCTTCCCCCCGGTCGAGTTTCGTGACCGGCGCGCTGTTGCACGTCGACGGTGGCGGTGCGGCAACCTGAGCTCAGAAGTGAGCCGGTCCCGCAACATCCACCCGAGCCGGCAGCCCACGGCGGTTAAGGTCATCACATCGACAACCGCGGTGGTGCAGGGATGGCAAACCAGGATCGGCAGCTGCGTGGGCGTGCCGGGGAAACCCAGGTGCTGCAGGAGCTCGTCACCGCTGCCCGGTCCAGCACCGGGCAGGCGCTGGTGATCCGCGGGGAGGCCGGTGTCGGCAAGACCGCACTGCTGGACTGCGTGCACCAGCTGGCCGACGGCTTCCGCTGCACCGCCGTCGCCGGCGTCGAATCCGATATGGAACTCGCCTTCGCCGGCCTGCAGCAGCTGTGTGCACCGCTGCTGGATCACCTCGCCGAACTGCCGGCACCGCAGCGCGACGCCCTCACCGTGGCCTTCGGCCGCGGTGCCGGCCCCACCCCGGACCGGTTCCTTGTCGGGCTCGCGGTGCTGAGCCTGCTGGCCGCCGCAGCCGGTCACCAGCCGCTCCTGTGTGTCATCGACGACGCGCAGTGGCTCGACGAAGTGTCGGTGCAGACACTCGGCTTCGTGGCGCGACGGTTGATGGCCGAACCGATCGCGCTGGTGTTCGCGGTGCGCGACGGCAGCCCCGAACGTCTGACCGGACTGCCCGAGCTGGTCCTGCACGGGCTGAACGAGGGCGACGCCCGATGGCTGCTGGACATGGTGGTCGTCGGCCGCCTCGATCCGCGGGTCCGTGACCGCATCGTCGCCGAAACCCGCGGAATCCCGTTGGCGCTGTTGGAAACACCGCACAACATCTCGCCCGTCGAACTCGCCGGCGGGTTCGTCAGCGCTGCGGTGCGCTCCGCCGCCGGCGAGGTGGAGGAGAGCTACGTCCACCGCATCACGTCGCTGCCGCCGGCCACCCAGCAGCTGCTGGCGGTCGCGGCCGCCGAACCGGTCGGTGACACCGCACTGTTCCTGCGCGCGGCAACACATCTGGGGGTGAGCGTTGAACACCTGGCCCCGGCCGAGGCGGCCGGGATGATCGAGCTCGGTCCGCGGATCCGGTTCCGTCATCCGCTGGTGCGGTCGGCGGCCTACCGGGCCGCCAGCCTCGGCGCCCGCCGCAAGGTTCACCAAGCCCTGGCGCGGGCCACCGACCGTGACTCCGATCCTGACCGACGCGCCTGGCATGCCGCCAACGCCGCCACCGGAGCCGACGACGGCATCGCCGGGGAACTCGAAGCC
>NZ_JBARXZ010000073.1:0-15861 GCF_049647605.1 Mycobacterium sp.
TCCCACACTCATACGCCGACAACTTCGCCCGATTGAACCGCCGCGGCCCCACCACCAACCCAATCCCCACCGACACCACCGCAAACACCGCAGCAATCACCCCAAGCACCAAAATGGGAAAATAGACATTCATCGTCGTTTGCCGTCCATGGCGTTGGCTCCCTTGGCGTGGGCTATGTCGCTTTTGGCTAGGTGTGTGAGCTACACCACAGCCTAGCGATCTTGGTGGGGAGGTTGTTGCATTTCGATAGGATCAATCCAACGGCGCGCTGTCGAAGATGCGGCAGTGAACCTATATGGGACACAGCGCAATTGGCGCTGCTCCTGGAATGTCTCCGTGATCTCCCGGTTACCTGGTGGTCATGAAAGCGGTCAAGGCCGCAGCAATTCCGCCACTGCCTCGCCCAGGCGAATGGGATCGATGGGGTGCGGCACGGCCGCCTCGGCGCGTGACCAGTGCGCCAACCAGGCGTCATCGGGGCGGCCGGTGAGCACCAGTATCGGCGGGCAATGGTCGAGTTCGTCTTTCAGCTGCTTGGCCAGTCCCATTCCGCCGACCGGGGAGGCTTCGCCGTCCAGGATTGCCAGGTCCACACTGCCGGAGTCCATCTGCTGGATGACGACGGGGGCGGTGGCCACTTCGAGGTAGCTGAGCTCGGGCAGTCCGGGACGAATCCGCTTGCCCAACGCCAGAGTCACCTGTTCGCGGGTGTGAGCGTTGTCGCTGTACACCAGAACGCGGACCGGCGCCGAGTCGTCGCGGCGAGTGTCGGGCACAGCCCGATGCTACCGCCCAGACTCACCCGGCCCGCCCGATTCTTCTCACTTCCGTTCCGGCTGGGCAGTTTTCGCCAACACGGCAAGAAAGTGGCGGGCAGTCGGAGCCATTGCCATTCCGAAGAGACTCCCATCAACTTCCCAGACAGCAGTCAGGGGTCCTCGTACCCGGGGTGTGCCGCCGCCAGCCGGTGTGACACCAATATCCGAAGACTTGCCGTCAACTCGTCGGACCGGTCATCGAAATCGCCGCGGCGGATGGCCACCGACAGTTCGGGCTCGTCGACGTAACCCAAACGGCCCAGCGCAGCAGTGACCTGAGCGGCTTCGGCTGCGCACAGCAACTCCCGCTCGACCATCCGCAGTGCGTTGGCGGCCACCCGCGCGTGGAACCTCACCTGTCCGGTCGTGGCATCCCGGATGTCGCCGTCGAGGAAGTCGGCGACGGCGACGACCAGTTCGGCGGCTGTCGGGCGCCCGTGCAGCTCCATCATCTGTTCCCTCGATCGTGGTCGTCCAAGAGGTCCAGCAGATCCCATTCGGTCTCACACACCCGGCGCCCCACGGTGGCCAGTTCCACCGAGGAGGTTTGCCCGGAAAGATGGCGGTGCGCTTGATGGCAGCAGATGACACCCCACTGCAGGGTCGCCGCAACCAGCCACCACCGGAAGGCGCCGCGGTCGATCACGGTATCCGAGGCGTTTTCGTAGGCGGTCAGGAATTCCTCGATGCGTCCCAGCCCGCCGGCTGCCAATTCCCGGGGTGCGCCGAACCGCCAGGCCCGCACGCAGAACCAGGCGAGGTCTTCATATCTTTGGCCGCTGTGCACCAGTTCCCAGTCCAGCACCGCGGCAAGTCCGGTCCCGCCGTCGACGTCGACGATCAGGTTGCCCATGCGGAAGTCGCCATGCACCAGTGTCGGTGTGAGCAGCGGAAGGTCGGCACGGCGTTGCTCGAGCCAGCGGAACGCCCATTCGAATGTTGCTGTGGTGTAGCCGATTTTGTCCAGGCGTTCGCGCCACAGCAGGACCGGGTCCTGCGGGTGCAGACCTGCCTCGGTGGGGTCGGCCCGGTGGATGGCCGCCAGCGCCGCGGCGCATTGCCGCAACAGCTGAGCTCGGCCGGCGTCGTCGAGACCGCGTTGGATACGGCGCACGATCGTCTCGCCGGCAATCGCATTGCAGATCAGAAAGGGGCTGCCCAGTGCGGCCGGGGAGTCCTCGGCCGCCAGGATCTGCGGCACCGGCGCCCCGGCGATCGCGGCCAGGGCCTGCACCCGGGCTTCGAGCTCCATGCCGGCGTGAACATCATCGGGTGCACCGGCGCGCAGAATCAGCTGCCGATCGGCCGACTCGGTGACGGCGGTGAACGACCAGGTGGTGCGGCTGGCTCCTCCGGTGAGCACCTGCAGGTCGGTGATCGTCACCGCGGTGCCGAGGACGGGCCGTAATACTGCACTGAGCGCTGAGCTCAGCTCGGCGTCGGTCATCGCTTGCCGAACTTCAGCATCCGTTGGGCAACGCGGCGGATCTGGATCTCTTCTGCACCCTCGGTGATCCGGTATCGGCGGTGATGACGGTAGATGTGCTCGAACGGTTCGTGCCGGCTGTAGCCGACCCCGCCGTGGATCTGCATGGCGCGGTCGGCGGCTTCACACACCAGCCGGTTGGCCCGGTAGTTGGCCATCGACACCTTGTCGGAGACCTCCATGTGGTGATCACGATCCAGGTGCCAGGCCGCGTAGTAGACCAGCAGGCGCACCATTTGCGCTTCGGTCTGAAGTTCGGCCAAGGGCCACTGCACCGCCTGATTGACCGACAGCGGCTTACCGAAAACGACACGTTCGCCGGCGTACGCGGCGGCCCGGTCGATGCAGTACTGCGCGGCACCCAGACTGCTGGCGGCTTGGCGGATCCTGTTCTCGTGCAGAAATGTCTGACCGACCTCCAAGCCGTGGTCCACCTCGCCCAGCACGGCGTCGACGGGTACCCGAACATCGGTCAGCGTCACCTCGCCGTGATCGCTGGGCATGTTGAAGGTCCACCAGTAGAACGGCACCTCGAAACCCGGTGCGTCGGTGGGGACCAGGAAAGCGGTGATCCCGACGGCCTGTCCGGCCATCCCGGAGGTGCGAGCGAACACCAGATCGTGAGTGGCACGGTGGACACCGGTGTTCCAGCGTTTGGCGCCGTTGATCACCCAATGATCCCCGTGAAGTTCGGCCCGCGTTTCCAGCCAGGTGGCGTCCGAACCGTGGTCGGGCTCGGTGAGACCGAACGCCATCGATCGGGTACCGGTCAGCAGTGGTTCGATCCAGTCGTGTTTCTGCTGGGCGGTGCCGAACCTCGACATCATGATCACCTGTGGGAAGTTGCCGACGATCGAGGATTCGTCCTGTAAGTCGTTGTGCAGACCGAGACCGAGGTGTGCCAGGTGCTCCCGGATGACGGCCATGTCCAGATTGGTGCCGTTGCGCCCCCCGAACTCGGCGGGCAGGCCGTACCGCAGCCACCCGGCGGCATCGGCGCGGCGGCGCATCTCGTCGAGTAGAGCTTCCCACTCTCGGGTCGGCACACCGCCGTTGTCGAGATCGGTGCGGGCGAACTCACGGCGGCGGTCGAAATACTGCATGTTCTGGCGTTCGAGCGGTGTGATCTCCGCTTCGATGAACGCGTCGAGATCTGCCAGCACGCCCGGCAGATGGTCGGGCAGGGTGAAATCCACGGTGATTCCTCCACGTTCGAGATGAGTCAGTATCCGTACAGCGTCTTCTTCCAGATGGTGGCCAGCGTCCGCACCGCGTCCCGGTCGTTGGTGTGAACCCCGAGTGCGGCGGCATCCGATCTCAGATAGACGGTGGTGAACTGCTCGAACAGCAACGCGATCGCCAGGGCGATGTGATCAGGATCGAGATCGTCGCCGAAGCCCTGCTGTTGGGCATGTACCACCGAACTGCGCACGATGTCCATCCCGAATGAGCGAAAGGCATTCTGGAGTTCGGCGAACCGGGTGTGTCCGGCGGCCAGCTGGGCCACCGCAACCATGATGCCGATGTTCTGCTTGAAGATGCTCCAGTATCCGGTGGCCACGGTGGTGAAGAACTCGTCGTCATCGGCGGAGTCCGGCAGACCGATATCGATGCCGGCCGGGGTGATTCGCTCCTGCAAGACATCGTGCAAGAACTGTTCGGCAAGAGCTGCCAGCAGATCTTCCTTGTCGTCGAAGTACCGGTAGAACACGGCCGACGACTTGCCGGCAGCGGAGGTGATGTCGGCCAGGGTGGTGCCGTGGAAACCCCGCTCGGCGAACAGTTTCCGGGCTGCCTGCGAAATGGCTTCCTTGGTCTGTCTGCCCTTCGGCGACAGCTCGGCCGACATCGCTAGCCGTCCAGCAGCCGGTCCCCGGCCCGCAGCAGCGCACCAGGTAGTTCGTGACCCACCAATCGCTGTGCCACCCCAGCCGCATCGATGGCTGCGGCGAGGTCGATGCCGGTGTGGATATCGCTGTCACGCAACAGATAGACCAGATCTTCGGTGGCGATGTTGCCGCTGGCGCCCGGCGCGAAGGGGCAGCCGCCGAGTCCGCCCAGCGACGCGTCCAGGCGTGTCACCCCTGCGTTCACCGCCGCGTAGGCACTGGCGAGTCCGGCACCGCGGGTGTTGTGGAAGTGCGCGCCCAACGGGAGCTGTCCAACGGCTTCTCCGATGTGCCCGATCAAGGCGTGCACCCGCCGCGGGGTTGCGGTGCCGATGGTGTCGGCGATGGCCAGCCGGTCACAGCCGGCTTCGGTCGCCGCGGTCACGACACCGAGCACCCGGTCTGGTGGCGTGGGCCCGTCGAATGGGCAGTCCCACGCGGTTGCGATGATCACCTCGACGCGGGCTCCGCTGTCATGGGCGATGGCCACGATCTCCGGGATCTGGGCGCTGGCCTCGGCGGTACTGCGGCCCACATTGGCCCGGCTGTGCCCGTCGGCGGCCGATACCACGTATTCAATGGTGCGCAGACCGGCGGCGATGGCCCGCTTGGCGCCGTTGGGGCTCGCGACCAGGGCCGAGAAATCCACGGCTGTATCAAAATCCGACAGGGCTGCGGCCAGCTCTGGTGCATCCGCCAGAGCGGGAACTTTGCTGGGGGAGACGAATGCGGTGACCTCCACCTCTCGGACCCCGGTGGCGACGATGGCTTCGAGTAATTCGATCTTGGCGGCCAACGAGATCGGTGCTTCGATCTGCAGACCGTCGCGCAACGCGACCTCGCGGACGGTGACCTGGCTGGGCAACTGGGTCATAACACCCCCTGGTTCCGAAGTGCGCTCAGCTGCTCCGCGGTGCGGCCGAGCAACTCGCCGAAGATCTCGTTGTTGTGCTGGCCCGGACGGCTCGACCCGGAGTGGCGGACCGACCCGGGCGATTCCGAGAGCACCGGCACCACTCCTGGACCGAGGACCGTCCGCTGCACCCGCTCGTCCCAGTGTTCGACCAGCATGCCGCGGGCCCGTAGCTGCGGGTCCTCGACGACTTCGGCCACGGTGTTGATCGGGCCCGCGATGACCCCGGCCGCCGACAGCGTGTCGATGATGTCGTCGGGCGCCCGGGTCGCGGCCCACTGGCCGATGATCGTGTCGAGTTCGTCCTGGTTGCGGCCACGCGCGCCGTGGTCGGCGAATCGGTCATCGGTGGCCAGTTCGGGTTGGCCCATGGCCGCGCACAGCCGGCGGAACACGGTGTCCTGATTGGCGGCGATCACCACCCAACTGCCGTCGGCGGTGCGGTAGATGTTGGAGGGGGCGATGCCTTCCAATCGGGTGCCCGACGGGCCACGGACCACACCGCCGACGTCATAGTCGGGGATGGTGGATTCCTGTACAGCCAAGCATGATTCGGTGAGCGCGGTGTCGACGATCTGTCCTTCGCCGGTGACGGTGCGCCGGTACAGCGCCGCAAGCGCGCCCTGGGCGGCGAACATCCCGGCGAGACTGTCACCCAGCGACAGCGCCAGCCGCGGTGGCGGACCGCCCGGGAATCCGTTCAAATGGCGCAACCCGCTGGCGGCCTCGGCGACCGAGGCGTAGCCGGCGCGGTGGGCGTCGGGCCCGGTCTGGCCGTAGCCGGAGACCCGGACCAGGATGATGCCCCGGTTACGGGCGTGCAGCACGTCGTAGCCGAGGTTCCAGCGTTCCAAGGTGCCGGGGCGGAAGTTCTCCACGATGATGTCGCTGCAGTCGACGAGTTCGAGGAACAGATCGCGTCCCTCGTCGGTACGTAGATCGAGGGTGACGGCTTTCTTGTTGCGGGCATGCACCGTCCAGAAGAAGTGGTGTCCGTCGAGCTCTGCCTGCCCCCAGGTGCGCAGCGGGTCGGGTGCGCCGGGCGGTTCGATCTTGATGACCTCGGCGCCCATATCGCCGAGCAACCGGCCGGCGAAGGGGCCTGAGATCAGCGTGCCGATCTCGAGAACCCGAATGCCTTCTAGCGCGCCACTATTCATTGCGCGATTCGCTCCCTCGCTCGTCCAGACCGAAACCGTGTCGGTGCAACCAACCGGTGCAGATACCGACGGCCTCTCGTAGGGTCTCACGTTGGGTTGGTCCGGAGTAGTAGTGGTTGGCTCCGGCGATTTCGTACATCTCCTTGTCCGGGTGCCCGATCGCCTCGAACAACCGGCGGGTGTGGCTCGGGGTACAGGCATCGTCGGCGAGATTGCCGATCACCAGCACCGGCACGTCGATATCCGGGCCGGCCCTGAGGGCGTCGCCGTTGGCATCGTCGTAGCTCCATTGGGACAGCCAGCTCCGTAGCGTGCAGAACCGGGCCAGGCCCACCGGGCTCATGTTCACCACCTGCGGGTCGCCGAGGTAACAGACCCCGGGTTCGCGCTCGTTGGGGTCGACGGTCGGATCGAGCCAACGCGGATCGGCCATGGTGCCGTGTACGACAAACGCGAACTCGTCGTCGGGGCGGCCGGTGGTCTTCAGCTCGGCGAGTTTGTCCTTGACCCACGCGGTGATGCGCCGGTTGCGGTCGATCTGCGCCTGACGATAGCGAGTCAGGAACTCCTCGGAGTACGGCGGCTGGTTCGGGTTGTCCGGGTTGTAGAGGTCCAACTCCGGGTCACGCCGGGTCGGCTCGGCCTCGTCGAGAACAGATGCGTCCAGCCATTCGGTCAGGGTGCCGTGCCTGCTGATGTGTGCAGCCAGCAACATGATGCCGTCGCAGGCGGTCAGGCCGAGCCTGGTCAGGTCCGGGCCGTCGCCGGCCGGACTGGCGGTCACGGTCGGATTCCGGGCCTGCTGCTGATAGAACACCGACAGTGAGCCGCCGCCGCTCCAGCCGGCCAGCACCACCTTCGAGTACCCGAGCCGGTTCTTGGCATCGTTGACGCACTCGCCTAGGTCCTCGACGACCTTCTCCATCAGCAACGCCGAGTCGGTACCACGGAACCGGCTGTTGCAGTAGATGACGTGGTGGCCGGCCCTGGCCAGCCCGTTGATCAGCGGCAGGTAGGCGCCGCCGCCGATGGGGTGCATGAAGACCAGCACCGTGTCGGAGGGGACCTCGGGTTTGAGTAGGTAACTCTCCAGGACCACCAGCTCAGCCAACCCGCCGTAGACATCGCGGGTCGCCGAAGTATTCTGGTAGGCAACAAGATAGGGGATCCGCTGGTACTGATGTCTGGTCACGTCAGTGCTGTCCCAGATCGTGGGCCAGGACCTCGGGTGACGGCACGAGGCGGCGCCGGGTGTCGATCGCGATCACCTTCCAGTCCACCTCGGTGTACTCCGCGAACTTGCGGCGCGCGCGTTCGCGGGCCTTCTCCGGCGCGCCGTGGTGCACGCCTTGCGGTGCGTGGCTGATCAACCCGGGCGGCATCGCGATGCCGTAGAGCGAACCTCCGTGGAAGAGGGCGATCTCGTCGAAGTCGACATTGCGGTGATACCAGGGGGTGCGTTCGGTGCCGAGCACACCTTCGGCCGGTTTCGGCAGGAAGTTCATCACGTACACGCCGGTGGCCTGCATGAACAGGTGCACGGTCGCGGGCAGGTGCACACTGTCGGACGTGACGACGTTGTAGTCGGCGATGTTGAAGGTGAAGGCGAAGTTGTCGCCGCGCCACCCTTCGACGTCGAGCGGATTGTGTTGGTAGAAAAGCGTGGTGGGTCCGCCCTCGTGGATCAGGCGGACGGAGTACGCTGCCCTGCCGTCGTCCTCCATCGGTACCGGCTCGGGAATCACCACTTGAGCCGGATCGAACGGGAAATGCCGGCCCAGGGGCCCTGGCGGCGGCACCCGGAATTCCTCTGCCGCCTCGATCATCAGCAGAGTCGTCTCGTCCTCCGGTGCCTGACGCCAGGTGCAGGCCTTGGGGATGTAGATCCAGTCGCCTTCTCGATACGGCAGTGGCCCGAATTCGGTCTCCAGCAGGCCGGAGCCGCGATGGACGAAACACAGCAGATCACCGTCGACGTAGCGCACGAAGAACGGCATCTGCGCGGTGCGCCGGGACAAGTGGATTCGACAATCGGCATTGGAGAACAACAACATCGGACTGCCGTCGGCATCGGTGGCGTCGGTGGGTTCGAGCTGGTCGGCCAGTACGTCGACCGGACGCAACGGTCCCACCGACCGGAACGCGGTGGGGTCATGGCGGCGGTACATGTTGGCGGTGCGGCCGGTGAAGCCGCCGCGACCCAGCTCGTCATCCTTGAGTCCGTCGAGGTCGGCGTGCAAGCGCCGGGGGGTGACGCCCTTACGCAAGTGGGTGAACGACTCCATGGCGGCTCCTGTCGATCGTCAATTGAAAGTGACGTTAACTTCACTTCTGGCGCGAAGTCAACAGGTGTCAACAACTGCGTGCGGCAGATCACGTGCAGACAACTGCACGTAGGGAGCATGATCGAGTGTGGCGCGGGACGCCCGCGTAGTGCAACGAGAGGACATCAGCGATGACCCAGTACGACCGCTTCGACGCCCTGGTGGCTCACCAAGACGCCGAAGGTGGTATCGCACTCGGCCACGAAGTGTGCGACCTCTCGGTGTTACCCGAGGGCGAGGTGTTGATCTCCGTCGAGTACTCCAGCGTCAACTACAAAGACGCCCTGGCCGTCACCCCGAAAGCCGGTGTAGCCCGGTCCTATCCGCTGATTCCGGGCATCGACGTGGCCGGCACCGTCGTGGCCAGCGCATCTGCCGAGTTCTCTGTCGGCGACACCGTGATCGCCCACGGGTATGACATCGGCACCGGCCGCCACGGCGGTTACGCGGCGCTGGCTCGAGTGCCTGCCGACTATGTGGTCAAACTCCACAGCATCACCCCGGCGCAGGCCGCCGCGATCGGCACCGCGGGATTCACCGCGGCTATGAGTGTCAATGCCTTGCAGGCGCATTGGGTGGCTCCCGGTGACGGTCCCGTACTCGTCACCGGCGCCACCGGGGGAGTGGGCAGTATCAGCGTCGACCTGTTGGCCGGCCTGGGCTACGAAGTGGTGGCCTCCACCGGCAAGGTCGACGCCCACGATCTGCTCCGAGACCTGGGCGCGGCCGAGGTCATCGACCGGATCCCAGGACCCGAGGAGAAGGTTCGTCCGCTGGGTAAGACGCGGTGGGCAGCGGTCGTGGACTGTGTGGGCGGCGCAACGCTGGCTTATGCACTGAGCACACTCAAATATGGAGGGGTTGCAGCTATTTCGGGGCTGGCGGGTTCTGCCGAACTGCCGGCTACGGTGCATCCCTTCATCCTGCGTGCGGTGACGTTGGCCGGAATCGATTCGGTGCAGCTGGATATCGAAGCACGGCGCGGTATCTGGCAGCAGATCGAGACCCAGCTGTTTCCGCTGCACCTGGATCGGGTCACCAGCGACGTCGCGGTGCTGGATGTTCCTGAGGTGTTGTCGACGATCGTCGGAGGCGGAGTCACCGGACGGACCCGCGTAACAGTGACGGATGGATTCTGATGCCCAGTACCGACCGCTATCCATTGGCCGACTTCACGGTGCACCGGGTGGGATTCGGGGCGATGCAGCTGCCGGGGCCGGGGGTGTTCGGTCCGCCCCGGGACCGCGACCAGGCACTCGCGGTTTTGCGCCGGGCCGTTGAACTGGGTGTCGACCACATCGACACCTCGCAGTACTACGGCCCCGACGTCGCCAACCAATTGATCCGCGAAGCGCTCTATCCGTACCCGGAAAACCTGGCAATCGTCAGCAAGGTGGGCGGTCGCCGTGACGACAAAGGTGCATGGCTGGCAGTGGAGAATCCCGCCGACCTGCGCGCCGATATCGAAGCCAATCTGAGGACCCTCGATATCGAGCAGCTGGCCGCCGTGAATCTGCGGCTGATGGACAGTTCCGGTCCCGACGCGCTGTTCGACGACCAGATGTCGGTGATGACCGCCGCACGCGACGAAGGGCTGATCGGCGGTATCGGACTGTCGAACGTCGATGCGTCCCACCTGGCGCACGCTACGGCGCAGACCGACATCGTGTGCGTCCAGAATCCATACAACCTCGTCGACCGCAGCTCGCAGCTGGTCCTCGACGAGTGCGTCGCCCGCGGTATTGCGTTTGTGCCGTTTTTTCCGCTGGGATCGGCGTTCACGCAAGACAATCCGGTGCTCGGCAATCCTGTCGTGCGCCGCGCCGCCGCCGAGCGCAGCTGCACACCCGCCCAGGTCGCATTGGCCTGGACACTTGGAGTGGCACCCAACGTGCTACTCATTCCCGGTACGTCGTCGCTTGCGCACCTCGAGCAGAATTTGGCAGCAGCCGATATCGACCTCGACGACAGCACCCGGGCTGAACTGGATGTGGCAGCGTAACCCGTTCGGCTACTTGAGCTCTGCGGATGTCATGCCGAGCAGGCGCCGGGCGATCACCAACTGTTGAATCTGCTGGGTGCCCTCGAAGATGTCGAGAATCTTCGAGTCGCGCGCCCATTTCTCCAACAGGGTCTCCTCCGAATAGCCCAGGGTGCCGGCCATTTCGACAGCCTTGAGGGTGATGTCGGTGGCGACACGGGCGGCCTTGGCCTTGCCCATCGAGGCTTCCTTGGAGTTGGGGATCCGGTTGTCGGCCTGCCAGGCAGATCGCACCGTCAGCAGATAGCCCGCTTCCCAGTCGGCCTCCATACGCAAGAACTCCGCTGCCGGAGCGCTCTGCGCGTGGGCCGGCTTGTCGTAGGAGATCTCGATACCGGCGTCAGTCAGGATCTTGCGCAGATCCTCCAGCGCGGCACGAGCCACCCCGACAGCCATGGCCGCGACCATCGGACGGGTGTTGTCGAAGGTCTCCATGACCCCGGCAAACCCCTTCTCCACGTGGATGTCCGGGCTGCCCAGCAGGTTGTCCTTGGGGATGCGGGCGTTGTCGAACCGGATCACCGCGGTGTCGGAGGCCTTGATGCCGAGCTTGTGCTCCAGCCGCTCGACGATGACGCCGGGATGCTCCCGCGGCACGACAAACGACTTGATGGCCGCGCGGCCCAACGACTTGTCCAATGTCGCCCACACCACGATATGAGTGGCCCGGGAACCGGCCGTGACGAAGATCTTCTCACCGTTGATGACGTACTCGTCGCCATCGAGCTTCGCAGTGGTGGACACCGCCGCCGAGTCCGAGCCGAATCCTGGTTCGGTGATGGCCATCGCCGCCCAGACGTCCTTGCCGAGACGCTCCAGCTGCTCCGGGGTGGCCACCGATGAGATGGCCGCATTGCCGAGCCCCTGCCGCGGTACCGACAGCAGCAACGCGACATCACCCCACGAGATCTCGAGGGCATTGAGAAGAGCGGACATGTTGCCGCCGTTGATGTTCGCCTTCTTGCCGTCATCTTCGGCGGCGACAAAAGCGTCGGTACCGGCGAACGAGATGGTCTTGGCCTCCGAGATGCCCTCGAAGAGAGTGGCCAAGGTGTCCAGCTCGACCGGGTATGCATGTTCCATCAGGTCGTATTTGCGCGAGACCGGACGCAGCATCTCAGCGGCGCCCTGATGGCCCTTCTCGATGACGGCCTGCAGCTTCTTCGGCATTTCCAGATTGATTGCCATGGGAGTGTCCTTTGTGTTCAGGCCGTTAGATGACTACGACACCCTCGGCGACACCGATCGCCCGCAAGTCGCGGTACCAGCGCTCCACCGGATGTTCTTTGGTATAGCCGTGGCCGCCGAGCAGCTGCACACCGTCGAGGCCGATTTGCATGGCCTTTTCCGCCCCGAACCTCTTGGCCAGCGCGGCTTCTCGGGCAAATGGCAGACCCTGCTCTGCCCGAGCAGCGCCACGCCAGGCGATCAGTCGCAGCCCGTCGAGTTCGATGGCGATGTTGGCGCACATGAAGGCCACCGACTGGCGGCGGGCAATGGGCTCGCCAAAGGCCTGGCGTTCCTTGACGTAGGGCACCACATAATCGAGGACTGCGTGCGAGGTGCCGACAGCCAGTGCGGCCCAGCCCAATCGGGACAGTGCGATGGCTTCGGAGTAGTCGGCGTCGGAGGCGTCGTCTTCGCCGAGTCGGGCACTCAGCGGGACCAACACCTTGTCGAGTTCGACCTTGCCGAGCGCAGCGGCGCGGATGCCCATGCTCGGATCGGGTGTCACCGTTACGCCCTTGGTTGATGCCTCGACGATGAACAGGGCCGGCTTACCATTCAATTGTGCTGCCACAATGAACAATTCGGCGTCGGCGGCCGCCGGCACCAGCGACTTCACGCCGTCGATGCGATAGCCGCTGGGGGTGCGCACGGCGGTGGTCTTCAGTGCGGTCGGGTCGAACAGCGGCTGCGGTTCGGCGATGGCGAGACAGGCCTGCGGTACGTTTTCGCCGGCGAACTCGTTGAGGTAGGTGGCTTGTTGGTCGGCGCTGCCCCAATGGGTCAATGCCGAGGCGACACCACCCGGTGCCAGGATGGGCAGCGCGAGACCCATGTCTCCGTAGGCCAGTGCCTCGGCGATCAGGGCATTGGTGACGGTGGAGCGGTGTGCGGCGATGCCATCAAAGTCCTCCGGAATGCTGATCGCCGTGACGCCCAGCTCGGCGGCCCTGGTGAGCAGGTCCTTCGGGTAGGTGGCGGCCTCATCGGCATCGCGAGCGGCCGGCCGCAGGATCTCCTCGGCGAACTCGTTGACCGTCTCGACGATCATCTTCTGGTCGTCGTCGGGGGTCAGGTCGAAGTAGTCCGATCCTTTGCGGGCCGCGCCGGTCTCGAGGCGCACCGGCGGCTTGCCCAGGCCCTGGATGCGCTTGAACTGACGAGTGGAGGCGCCGGCAGCCGAGAACGCGGTCTTGACGCCGAGGCGCAGGCCGCGGTTCAGCGGATCCCGCAGGTTGTAGCGGTCCAGGAACTCCTGTCCGACGAGCGGGGTGATCAGCGCCAAGCCGATGTCGGTGGCCGTGCGCTTGTGTTTCTGCAGCCCTACCGCAGATTCCGACCGGGCTGGAAGTGTGTTGGTCATGTCAGCAGCCTCAATGGTTGGGGACCGATGACACCTACCTTACTCCAGAGTAAGGTAGGTTGACCCTGTTAGCTAGTTCACATCTGGTTCAGGCGTGCCAGTACTTGATCATGCAACAAACCGTTGGTGGCCACGGCGCTGCCGCCGCCGGGGCCGGCCTCTCCGCTGAGGTTGGTGAAGCTGCCGCCGGCTTCGCGGATCAGGATGTCCAGCGGCGCCAAATCCCACAGGTTCACCTCTGGTTCGGCGGTGATGTCCACCGCTCCTTCGGCCAGTAGGCAGTAGGACCAGAAGTCGCCGTACGCGCGCACCCGCCAGACGTCGTCGAGCAGATTCAGGAACGGCGCCCGCCGCTCACCCCAGCCCACCAGGTCGGAGTAGGAGAGGCTCGCGGACTCCAGTTCGGTGACTCCGGAAACCGACAGCCGCCGGGTCTCCGATCCGAAGGAGGTGTGGGCGCCGAGCCCGGATGCCGCCCACCATCGTCTGCCCAGTGCGGGCGCGCTCACCACCCCGACGGTGGGTACACCGTCTTCGAGGAGCGCAATGAGGGTGCACCACACCGGAACTCGGCGGACAAAGTTCTTGGTGCCGTCGATCGGATCCAGCACCCACTGCCTGCCGGTCGAGGATGGGGTGCCGCCGAACTCCTCGCCGAACACCAAGTCATCGGGGCGGGCCAGTCGCAGCGCGTCGCGCAGTTCGGTCTCGGCTGAGCGGTCGGCGTCGGTCACCGGGGTGAGATCGGGTTTGGTGTCGATCTTCAAGTCGAGGGCACCGAAGCGGTCCATGGTGACGATGTCGGCGCGGTCGGCGAGTTCGAGTGCCAACGCAAGATCTTTGTCCTGGCTCATGGCAGCAGTCCTACCATGGCGGTGTGTGGGAATTTGCGATGATACTGCTCCTGATCGGCGCGTTGGCCTTGATTGTCGGCCCTCGGTTCATGAAACGAGGGCCGCGGCCGGGCCAGCCGCTTGCCGAGGGCACCCTGTTGGTGACGGGTGTCAGCCCCCGGCCCGAAGGTGTCGACGGTCAGCAATTTGTCACGATCACCGGGGTGATCAACGGCCCCACCGTCAACGAGCATGTCGTCTATCAGCAGATGGCCGTCGAGGTGACCCAGTGGCCGACCATGGGACAACTCTTTCCGGTGATCTACTCGCCGAAGAACCCCGACAAGTGGAACTTTGCGCCGCCCGATGCGCCGCCGCCACCGCCCGAAGCCCCACCGCAGCCGCCGCCGTACGCGCCTCCTGGATCAGGCGGCGCGTAACCGGTTCAGGCCGCATGTAAGTCGTACAATTCGACGCCGATGCGTTGGTCGAGCGTGATGCGGTCCGGTTTTCGCCGGCCGGGCAGGATCGGCCGGGCGGTGCAGTGGTATTCCTGCCCAGTGGGAGTGGTCAGCGTGGTGGTGTGGCGGCCGGTGGGCTCAGTGTCGGCCCGGGCCGTCCAGCCGGCGAGTTCTTTGAGGTAGTTGCACCGCTCACACAATCCCTGCCCGTTGTCCGCGCTGGTCGACCCGCCGCGGCGATGGGGCGTGATGTGGTCGAGGTGGCGGATCGGGGCATCGCAGTACGGGGTCCGGCAGCGTTGATCGCGCAATCGCAGGAACCGCGCCAAGCCCGCCGGGAAGCGGCGGGCTCGAGAGTCCATCGCCACCAGCGCCCCGGTCTCGGGTGTCGCATACAGCCGCCGCAGTGTTGCCCGCGAGCCTGGGTCGGTGACCGCTTTCTCGACCAGCCGGCAGGCGATCTCGGCGGGAATGGGTCCGTACCCGTCCAGGCGGGCGGGATCCTCACCGCCGAGCAGCGTCTCGTCGGAGAGCACCAGATTCACCGCGACCGGTACCGCCTCGGCGGCGCCACGGCCGGTGGTGCGTTCGACAAGGGTGTCGGCCATGACCTGATTGCGGCTACGCCCGTCGACGATGGTGTCGGCCGCCCGCTTCAGTGACGCGTAGACGGACACCCCCTGCGCGACCGGCAGTAGTGCCGTCACGTACGTCATGGTGTCGGGTGCCGGCCGGATCGTGACGCTGCGTTCTGCCGCCGCTTTCGCTGCCCGCTGCGCCACTGCCCGTGGGTCCAGCCGGTAAGCGATCGCTGCGGCATCGGCCGCGATGCGGGCATTACCGCAGCCGTCGAGACCGGACTGATCAGCGCACATCTCGGCATCCAACCGGCGGCGGGCTTCGACGTCCAGGCACGCGGACTCCCGCACGATCAGGGTGGCCCGCCACTCCGACAGCACCCCCGCCTCCAGCGCCGCCAACGTGTGTGGCATCTCCTGCACCAGGGCTCGGGCGAATCCCAGATGTCGGCCACCCTGGTTCGGGGAATCTCGGCGCGCCAACGCGATCTCCGGCCCCACGCCCCGGCCCCGCTTGGCCGCCGCCACGCCAGCGGCCGCCTCCTCGGCCCGCCGCTGCACATCGAAGTCCACCGACAGGCGGGCCTGCTCGGCCGCCGCCGCCGACTTCACCCGCTCCAATTCCGCGATCCGGGCGAGCAGCCTCACCTGACTCCTGTCATCGAACATGTGTTCGACTATGCCACGGGTGTCTGACAAAACTCCGCGGCTCTCGCCGCTCAGCGGGGTGGGAGAGGCTTCGCGGCTCGACCCGCTCGTTCCTCGCG